>JBAZKI010000091.1:0-2575 GCA_041650875.1 Patescibacteria group bacterium | reverse complement strand
CACCCCGCTCCTCTACGAGATCGCAATCGTCGGGTGGCAGGGGCCCTACTTCAAGGGGATGAACATTGCCAACCGCGCCCACCCGATCGGGTTCCTGAGCGAGACCGAGAGCGCGAACGTCACCACCAAGACCCCTACTGGGTTCACCGCCGGAGAGGTATCAGAGGCGATGACTATCCAGGCAGATGTTGTGTCCGTCACGGACTTTGGGCAGCGTGCCGCCGAACACCAGTTCAGCCTCCGGGACACCGCGCTCGGCATCCGGTTCGCCGAGAACATGCAGCTCAAGGAGCAGGCGATGCTCTATGGGGACCCGTCGCAGTCCAAGACCGATTACGGGCTCGGCGACGCCCATGCCCCGAAGGGGTTCGCGACGGCCCTGACTGCAGGCGGTATGGCGGTCGACAAGTCCAGCGTCTCGCTTTCCGGCACCGACGCGCTCCTGAAGGATATCAAGGCCGAGATAAAAGACCTCTGCAAGAGGTACAACGTCAACCCGAAGGATCTGATCATCGGCACGTCCTACGACATCCATGACGAGCTCGACAACGAGATCAACGTCCACGGCCGGACCGAGGTCGGACAGTCAGAGGTCAACTACGGTGCCGAGCGGCTCACAATCTGGGGCGTCCCGGTCATCCCGAGCCACAACGTCAAGACCCAGGCAGACTGGGGCGGTTCGTTCACTCCGGGGGACGAGGGGGACGTCATCATCCTCAACAAGCGGGCGCACATCATCCCGTCGCTCGCGCCGCCATTCCTCCTCCCGCTCGGCCGTCGCGGACTCTCCGACGAGTGGGTCATGGGCGACTACTACTGCTGCGCCGACCGCTCCGGCGGCAAGTGGGGGAAGTACCTGCAGGGCTACAACATCTGAGGTGATCACACATGGTCCAGACAACTACCAAAAAACTCTCCGTTTTCCCCGGCAATCTCGTGCCCGGGGCCGCATTGGCCGCAGAATACTGGCAGGTCTCCAACGCAACCGGAGCCACCGCGACCACCGTCGACCTGACGTTCGACCTGGTCAACGAGTACGACCAGATCCCAGCGATCAGCGGCACGCCGCTCCTGACTCCCGGTGAGGGGTCCTCGACCACCAAGATCCTTGCGTGGTATGTCAAGACGCAGACCAAATCACAGATCGTCGTGACCGTCGAGATCGACCAGGCCGCCGGCTCCGGCAAGGACAACACCGTCACGATGTGCGCGTACATCGCCGGGCCGCAGGCGTGAGGGAGACCATGAAGTGGCGGCACAACGGCCTCCCCAACGGGAGGATCTCGTTTGGCCTGCGGCAGAGCGCGGAGATCGTCAACGGGGTCTTTGAGGCCCCGGACGACCCGGCCCTTACCGAGCGGCTGAAAAAGGCGGGGCACACCCCGATTGAGGACGCCCCGGCACCGCCCGCAGCGGAGGTGGAGAGAGTTGGCGCACCGGATGCAGATGGTGAACGGAAGACCGACGGAAAGCCTAAGAAAGGACGGTGATGCGGATGACAAGAGGCGTACTCCCGACTCCGGAGAGCGTCGCCGTCACGGGCACTGACCCCGTCTACTCGTCGATCGCCGACCTCCGCACGATGGGTGAGGCGATCGCGAGGATCACCAACGGCACCGACCAGGCCCTCGCCGTCACGATACAGACCGCCCTCGGTGATGATCCGACGTTCACCAAGCCCAACGAGTCCGGCGACGGGTTCGTAGGGGCAACCGATGTGGGCGGGATCTCCGTGACGGGGTTCGTCAGTCCGGCGACCTCATCCGTAGTACTCGCCGCAGGAGCGACCACCTACGCGAGAGTGTCGGGGGCATGGAGCTATGCCCGCGTCAAGGCCACGCCTGCCGAAGCTCCGGCCGAGGGTGGCACGCTCGACGTGGCGTGGTCCGCAAAGCACCGGGGGGACTGAGCAGATGTCGGCCTACGGGGATGTGACCCGGACTCTAACTAGGTCCGGCATCACGTACGCCGATTTAGGGCTTGAGAGCGAGGCCGCTCTTGCGTCTCTAACGGAGGATCTCATCGAGCAGGCATCCGGCATCGTCGACCAGTACTGCGGCCGGGATTTCGACCACTATGCTGACGTTTCGGAGCGGTACGATGGCTCCGGGCGCCGGCGGCTGCGGCTCAAGGGCTGGCCGATCATCGCCGTGACGTCCGTAGAGGTCGGCGGGACCGCGCTCACCGAAGGTCTCGAGTATGAGACTGCGCCCGACCCCGGCATCCTGGAGCGCATCGACGGCCTCGTATGGCCCGCCGGACTGCGGAACGTCTCGGTCGTCTACTCCCACGGCTACGTCTCGCCGCCCGCTGCGATCGTCAGCATCGTCGAGGATCTCGTCGCCGGGGCGCTCACGCACGCCGCCCGCAACAGGGCGACGAAGGGGGCCTCCTCGATGAGTATGGACGGCTACAGCGTCGCATACTCGGAGCTCTCCCGGCTGATGGGGCTCGCACCGGAGCAGATGCAGACGCTCGACCGCTACCGGCCGATAGGGGGTGCGTGAGTGTGCAGACAGACCACGATCTCCTCGTCGAGATCCGACAGGATGTTAAGTACATCCGGGAGACGGTC
>JBAZKI010000090.1:0-2581 GCA_041650875.1 Patescibacteria group bacterium | reverse complement strand
GAGATCGGTGGGGAGAAGAAATTTTGGCCATGGTCGTCGGAAACCAATTTAGCCAGCATTTGCAACTCGTCGCTGGTGAACTTGGCCATGTCCAATTCAATTTCGTACTTTCCGGGGGAAACCCCCTTCGCGATTCCTGTTGTGTTTACCGTGAGTGTCAAATTCATCGTCGGTCTCCTGGTGTGCCGGCGCTTGCCGGCCTGCTTGCGGAGAATCCGCTCCGCTCGGTGGGTCGGTTGGAGCCGCACCTGCGACGCCAGTTCCGCTCCGTGCGGGCCTCGGGCGCGAACGTCCGAGACCCGAGGCGGAACGGGACTGGGTCAGGGTTTGGTAGTTGCGACGAGAATCACTTCCGCGGAGGTGACGGCCCACAACCGATAATAATCCCGATTGCGGGAACGATTGCCGCCGCCGCTGGTATAATCATGGGCAACTTCGATGATGTCGCCTTCGGCGACGGTTTCTGGGATCGCTCGGTAACTGCCCGAGCCTTTCGCCCAAAACGTCCGGGCCAGGCCTCCGGGGGAGGCCGGGTCATGTGTTACCGTCGCGATCCAGTTCGACCCTCTCCGATGATGCTCATAGCCGATGATAGCCTGGTCTACGTGGCCGGTGTCGATTGTGACAACGACAGCATCGGGGGGGCGTTCAGCGGCATTTCGGCGTTCACGCTCGGCCGCGATCGCGGTTTCGAGAGTTGCGAGGTCTTCGTCGGAGAGAGTCGGGAGGGTTTCGAGGAGGGTCTGCATTGTCTGAGCTCCTTCTGCCACTCGGCTTCGGGCGTCCGGGCCACTCGGCCCTTTCGAGATCGGCACTCGCCAATCTCTTTCGTTCTATAAAATACTATAGCGTTAAAAGGCGTGTGGTCAAGCCGTTTTACGTAAAAAAAGCACAAAAACACGAAAAAGAGCGAAAAAAGTAGCCTTTCCCCGTCCCGCACAACAGGAGTGAGCCCCGCATGGCCACGATAGCATTCGACGTCACCGCCGAGACCAAGGCGATGGTCCAGAAAATTCAGCAACTCGAAACCCAGGTCGGCCGACTGCAAGGGAAGCTTTCCGAGACCGGTAAGGGCGGCGCATCGAGCTTCGGCAAAACCGCCGACAGCGTGACCCGGCTCATCGGGACCATGGTCGGCGTGGCCGGCGTCACCGGCGCGGTCATGCAGGTCGTGAGCAGCGTCAAAAATGCGTACCGCCAGATGTTGGAAGAGCACCAGAAATTTGTCAACAAAACCAAAGAAACCTCGGGCAGCATGGCGGCGTACCTGTTCAACGCCCAGATGTCCGGATTTTTGGGCGGCGACAAGAAGGCCCTCGACGCCTTCGCCAAAAAGGCCGCGGCCGGCGCCGGCGTCGAGCTCAAGGACATGTATGCGATTCTCACCGAGGCGGTCAGCGCCGGGGGCGACGCCTCCCCGGCCGCCATCAAAAGCGCCGCGATCCTGGCCGGCAGCGCCCAACGCATCGGGCTCGGACAGGGTGCGGAACTCGCAGGCGGCGCCCTCGATGTGCGTTCGATCACCGGCATGGACGACGCCACCAAAAACATGGCGTTCCTGGCCAGCGTCGGCGCCGCCAGCCGGGCCACGACCCTCCAGAGCCAGCTTCAACTCCTGCCCGGCATGCAGGCGCTCAAACTCTCCGGCGACAGCGCCGAACAAGCCGGCGAACTGGCCGCGGCCCTCAACATCGCCATGAAAGACGCCGAGGGCTCGAAAACGAAAACCGCCCTCATCAACATGGCCACCCGACTCGAACGCGAGGCACTGGCCCCGACCGAGGGCGTTGACCCCCGCACGGGTAAGCGCTCACTGAAGTGGGGCAAGCTCGAAGGCGAATCGACCACCGAACGCCTGTCCAACCTGCAAGCGATCTATGCCGATGCGGACAAACAGACCCGCGAGGACATTCTCAAGCGCTTCGGCCGCCACAAGGACCTGGCCGCCGTCCTGCCCGCGATCCTCGGTGGCGAAGGCTGGTGGTCCGAGACCATGACCTCGACGCAAGGAAAAATCACCGCCCCGGGCAGCGAAACGGCCGGCGGCCGCTGGGGCCAATACTGGCAATCGATGAGCAGCGACCGCGAGGGGGTCGTCTCCGCCGCCGCCTTCGGCCGGTCCGCGGTCGAGGACGACAAGGTTATCGGCCGCGAGCGCGAGGTCGCCAAAACCGAGGCCCGCAACCTGGTTCAACAGTGGCAAAAACAGCAGGGATTTATGGGTACGCTGGGGGTCATGGCCGAGAATGTCATGGGCTTCGGCCAAATGGGGCTGGCCGGGTCTTACCAACCCGAATACTGGGCCCGGCGCCTAGAAGAAAGCACCCCGGACGAGAAAAAGGACACCGAGCGGTACAAAATTCTCATGGCCAGCCTGCTGGACCTCCAACGGCAGCATGACATTCAGCTTCTCAAAGAGGCCGGGCTCGGCGGCCTGTCCGCCGCCATCGATCGCATGAGCAATGCCGCCGAACGCTTGGCCGACGCCCAATCCCGTCGCAGCTCACAGGATGTTGACTAAATGGCCACCACCACCCCGAAAATATCGATCTACGAGATGGATGCCTGGACCCCGAAAATA
>JBAZKI010000089.1:0-2590 GCA_041650875.1 Patescibacteria group bacterium | reverse complement strand
TTTCTGGCTATTTTCTCGACCGATCCATAACAGACGGTCTTTATTTCCATCTCAGTCATTGTAACAATATTGTTGTGATAAATTATTTATATTTATAGGTGTAACAATAATATTGTTACTGGATGTAACATACAAAACAGTGGTGAAGAACCATGTCAACCGAAGAGAAAATGGATAAGGCGGGCCATCCCCACGCTACAACCCAGGGGAACGGAACCGCCGCCAACAGTATCGACGTAAGAACACAAAGCACTTTTTCCCGTGCCGGGACCCTCTCATGGGACGCGATGGCACTCAAGATCGTGTATGAGAGTTTCGGCACAGAGCACACGGTTTATCTTTCACCGGCTGGTATCAGGTCACTGACAGGTCCCGGGCATTTCCCCTGCGACGTGCTGGAACTCCTCACGGGTCCCGATGGGATCGAGATCATCCCTCAGGAGATCGGCAGGGCATGGCGCAGCCGGTCGGGGAGAGCGCTCGTGATCGTCACTCCGACCAGTGACGGCGAGTTAATGATCCCCTGGCAGCGGTTCAAGCGAGTGATAGAACACCGGATCCCATCCGCGACCGTCTCCAGGTTTAACGGACCGGAGAAACCGGCACCACGGCCAACCAGCGAGCCCCAGAGCGCGTCTATCACGGCAGGGCTCGAGCGGGGGTTTTGATCATGGCAGACCAGGACCAGGACCTCGAGGAGACAAAGGCGCTATTGCTTGAAGTGCTGCGAACCGATGAGGGAAAGGCACTCGTGCGTGAAGCCCTGGAAGCGATCCGGCTGGAGGAGACAGAAACCGGCCGCTATCGGTCGAACAGGAAGAGGCGGGTTGTATGACTGATCCCACCATCCCTATTTTAGGCACCTACATACATGTGAACAAGCAGGAAGGGCCGGTCTATTCCTCGAGCATAGAGATCGGGACCCCAAGCAAGGGCGGCGCCATAAAAATCTATTTCGACCCCGCCGATCCTGCTGACGCTGAGCGCCGGATAAGGGAAGCCTTCAGGCTGCGAGAGGTTGCCCGGGAACTCCATGAGCACCAGGGGGCCACAGCATGATCTGGAGATGTGATCTCTGTACCCCAGGATGCGAGCTGAAAGGTTCCAGTGACCCGGAGGACCCGCCTCAGGGGTGCCCCTGGCATCATAACAACCCTGACGATCCGAACACAGCATCATGGCGGGCGGTCGATATATGACACCGCCGCCACTGATGATAAACCCATATTGCGCGGTGTGCCCGTTCGCATGGCAGGTTAGCCAGCAGGTCAAAGACATAGACCGCCGCCTGGTAGTGCTCGAGGTTACGGTGTCAGCACACTTACGGGAGAACAACACCCCGCCGGGCTGGAGGCCTTACCATGACACTCTCCCGAGGGTATGAAGACGAAGAGCACCGGCAGGCACTCCGGCGGCTTGCAGACATCGAACTGAAGGCCGCCACCCTCGAGCGTGACGGGTTCCACGTCCAGGCCCGGGCAGAACGGCAGCGGGTGGGTATGCTTCGGATCCTGCTTGAGGTGGATTAAAATGATCTCAATACAGAAGGTGACATTATGAAGGCTGAGGATGTGCCTATTGGTGATCGGATATTACCAGATGAGATATGCGGGAAATGCGGCGCCTTCCTGGATGTGCTCGAGGAGGCAGGAGACGAGCAAGATACTATCTATATCGGGTGCCCCGCCGGTGACGAGGAAGACGGCCACACACACTATGCAGGGCAACCCCGGCAGGTCCTCGAGGCGTGGGGATGGTTCCGAGACACCACGACCCCGCCGGGGCCGGAGGTGTGAGATATGACACTTGAGATCATCGCCCGATCGGTGTTATCGGGGACCTGTGACAGGTGCGGATATGTCGCACCCCTTCACATGACCCGGGACGAGACCGGGCGGCAGGCGTTGTTATGCCGCCACTGTATCAATGCAGAGAAGAAAGGCAGGGTGTGAGATATGGGAGAGTTTGCGATAAGAAAAAGTGATGGCGTCCAGGTTAAGATCGGCACCTGTGAAAACATGTATTATCTTCGATATTCGGATCGGTATCTGGTACAGGCATTACCGGGAAATATTGATCCGATGAGTGCCAGGACCATAAACGAGTTAAGATGGCGGCTTCCTTTTCCGGATGAAGACTTTATAAAAATAGGAGAATACGATCCGTTTCGTGGTGCGAGGCTGTATAATTATGAACCAGGGCACACGGACGATCCCGGTACGCTTCAGTTCCGGTCAAAATACGGAATGATGCTTAATGTTCCCTGTTATCATGGTGAGAAATTACCAGGGAACACAGGAGATATAAAACCGTTCTGGAATGGTAAAGGCCCCGCGTATGAACTCCAGTTTTTAAAGTTCATTGATGGCGAACCCTGGGGGGTCTATGGGTGCATCGAATGTAGAAAGAAATGGAGATCGCCATTATCCGAGCTGATCCCGTGCATGGGTGGAGATCACCATGATCTCAGGGATCGGCTGATTGAGTGGTATTTATGATCCGACCGCTTCCACACATCGCCGGCAGGTATGCGACCAGGGAGACGGCAGACATTATCAGGGCACGGCTTGAGGCTGCCGGCCTGCCAACC
>JBAZKI010000088.1:0-2624 GCA_041650875.1 Patescibacteria group bacterium | reverse complement strand
GAGCGGGAAGAATGGAAGAGCCGCATCGAGGCGCTGCACCGCCGGGTCGCCGGAGTGTTCGACGACGCCCTGCAGGCGCTCCGCCCGGCGATCGAAGAGGCGTTCCCGGCGGAGCGGAGCGAGGACGGCACGCGCCCCGTCGTGGATCTCGACGCGATCCTCGACCAGGTCGCGATCGCTGAGGACCTCCTCGCGGTCACCGCCGAGCCTCGCGCCGATGCCCTCCGGCACGGGATTGATCTCGAATCCCGCCGGCTGGAGGAGGAACTCGAGGCCCGGGTCGGTAAGGGGCTCTACCGGGTCACGATCACCAAAGACTTTGATGTCACTCAGACCTTCGCCTACCGCCTCCTCCAGCAGCGTGCGGCGCGGAACATGCGGAGCGTCGAGGACAGTATCAAGGACCTCATCCGGACCTCGCTCACCCGCGTAGCCGAGGAGGGCGGCAACGTCAATGACGCCTGGCTCGCCCTGCAGCGCGACGTCGCCGGCATGACCGACGACCACGCTCGGCTCGTCGCCCGGACGGAGATCATGGGGGCGCAGCGCTACGGCAAGCAGGCGCTCGCCGAGGAGACGGAGCACCTGCTCAAGGGCAAGACCTGGCGAGCACGCAAGATCCCCGGCCGGTCCCGACCCTGGCACAGCGTCATGGACGGGGTGACCGTCGGCGTCCGCGAGTCGTTCGTCGTCCCGGCAACCGGGGCGAAGGGGCAGCCGAAGGACTACCCGAAGGCGTGCTACGTCGTCGGCGAGGACCAGCCGTTTAACTGCATGTGCGATCAGAGGCTCGCGCTCGCGGACGACCTCCCTGACACAGCGCAGGAGCTCAGGTCCGTCAAGGGGCTGACCCTCGAACCGCTGACCAAACAGGCCGCTGTCCTGCTGGAGCACGGCAGACCGCACGAATCGCTGAAAGACCTCCTCGTGAGGATGGAGAACGACATGAGCAAAAATCAGATGGCGGAACGCCTCGGAATCAGCAAAGCCACGCTGTATGAGTGGCTAAAACAGGAGTGAGAAAAACATGGCAGTAACAGCAGCAGGAGTCATCATCTCCGAGCAGACATATGGCGCGACCGTCAACGCCGGACAGGTCGTATACCTGAAATCTGACGGGAAATGGTACCTGGCGAGAGCGAACAGCACTACGACGAGCGCCGGCGACCTGGCGATTGCGCTCGATTCGGGCGTTGCCGGCGGGAAAGGCCGGCTCGTGAAACTCGGGTACGTCAACAACCCGGCATGGTCCTGGACGCCCGGAGCGCCGCTCTACCTCTCTGCCGCGACCGCCGGGGGTCTGACGCAGACCCGGCCGTCCGGAGCGGGAAACGTGGTCCGCGAGGTGGCTACGGTCGCGAGTGACCCCGCCACGATCTACTTTGACCCGTCGCCCTCATCCGGCCCGCTTGCGACCGTAGAGGGGCTGACGGCAGAGAAAGGGGACCTGATCGTCGGGCAGGCGGGAGCGTGGGCGAAACTGCCCGTCAGTACTGATCCTCTGGCCCGGCTCCGCCCGAACAGTTCTGCCGCATCCGGGCTTGAGTGGGGGAAGGACGTTCCCGATCTCCTCAATCGCGTTGTCTTCGAGACGGACGGCGCGGGGAATACCCTAGAGATCCATGAGGTCTGGATCCCTCTATTTAAGTCGAAGTACTGGTCACAGGAAAACCTGAACAACCTGGATTGCGGCGGGTTTTGGATTGACAAGTATCAGGCATGCATGTTCGACGCCACCGAGTCATCGCGCGGGTCCGTCAGTCCGAACAACCCCGGGCTAAACGGGGCCGCCTGCAAGCCGCACGTGGTGCCATGGACCAACATCGACTGGTATAACGCCCGGGCCGCGATCGAGAACCGGGGCGGAGCTGCAAACAAGGCTACAGGGACGTGCGCTCCCTACAGCGGCGGCAGCACTACCCAGTTTTATGTTGAGAGTGCTGGCCACCTGATCGGCCGCAGGGTCTACATCTCTCAGGGCGGCGTCCGATATGTCCGCCGGGTCGTCCGGACTGGAGGGGACACCGACGCCGACCCGAACGCTGCAAAACTTGTCGAATTCTATCCGGCGCTCCCGGCGCCAGTCACGTCCGACGACGAGTATACAATCGTGCGCCGGTTCCTACCGGGTGGATACGAGTGGTTCTCCCTCGCGGCTCTTGCGCGGATCCTTATGGTTGAGTGCGGGCTGCCGTACTGCAAGGGGAACACCAACTGGGGCAAATACCACGGAGACCCCCGCGAGAGGGTCTACGAGGGGATCCCTGACCCTGTGCGACCCGGGTACAGTGGCAACGCGATCTCCCGGGTGCTCACCGGGTCAGGCCCACTCTCGTGGAGCCTCAACGGAAAAGAGTCCGGCGTCTGGGATCTGAAGGGTAACGTGTGGGAATGGGTCGATCTCCGGATCGGGACTGCAGCGAACCATACGATCGACGCGGAGTATCCCGGAGCAGGACACCTCCTGCCCGCGACGAACGGGTACGTCCAGGCGCTCTACGACCCGGCTCCTGACGGGGCTCGGTCGCTCGGGGCTGAGATATTCGCCCCGAAAACGATCGGGAGTGCACAGGCGGAGTTCGACTCGAATTACTACTACCAGAACACCGGCCAGCGTGCCGCGC
>JBAZKI010000087.1:0-2643 GCA_041650875.1 Patescibacteria group bacterium | reverse complement strand
ACCGACAGCAATTCCAACGTCACTGAAGAGTACATCGCCGAAACCGTTGGGGGCGGAGCAATATGGATGTAATCAATATCGATACAAACAAAATATTTTTTAGTGAACACACACCCGATACAGAATATGAATCGTTGCCTTGGGTTAAACTCCAGGATATCGATTTTTCGGGGATCTGCATCGATCCATCGACCACCGAAGGAAAAACGGCCCTACGACGAGTAGCACGCGGGTCTTACGTGATCGAGAACTTGGTCGCCCGATGGAAGACCGAAGAGGAGTTGTACGATCTCGAAGCCGCCAGATCGGAGAAGATGAAACAGCTCCATCTCCGAGTGCTGGAGGTTGTCCGGGATCGGGCGGGATCACAGGTCGGCGAGCCGTGGCGAGGGCTGCTAGAAGAGATTTCCGGTGATCAGGTGGCCATCTTCGGATCGCTGATGGGGTTATGCTACCTCCTAGGAAAAACGATCTCCACCAATGATTTCAAGACGGCATACGTAGATCTCAAGGGTCAGATCGAGGCGGCTGTATCGAAGGCAGAACTGGACGCGATCGTTATACCATGAAAGAGACATCTCAAAACAACAAGCGGAATAAGCTATAATTGGCGTACAGGAGTGATCATATGAAATTGTTTGCATTGTTTGTAATATGGATCCTGGCATCTGGAGCAGTTGGTGCTCCCAAAGGCCAGCAGATATCCACCATCGGTGAAGATGAGATCGGGCTGCTACTGAACCCACACGGAAAACCGGGCCGAATACTGGAACCCGGTACTTGGCAACTTGGAAAACAAGACATGGTCGTACTCAAAGTATCGGAGGATACGGTACATGCAGAAGGAATAGTTCTCATGTCAGACGACAGGATAGCAGACGTGAGTGCAACCCTGGTATAGTCCAGTAAATCAGGATCTCGGCATAAAGATAGAATAATATTCTATTCCAACGACCTCTTCCAGATCTCCCTCCAGGTCGGCGATGGTGGCGGCGGTCATGGGGTGGCCTCTGCCGGCATCAGGTTTTTTTCCTCCACCATCGAGATTGTCCCATCGGCCCACTTGACTCGGACCCCTCCAGGACGACAGATGAAGAGTATCCGTACATTTTCCCAGGCCGCGAAGGTCACTCCCTGGATGTGGTGATAGACCTTGACCCGCATTGTGTCGCCTTCTTTCACGCCATCACCTCGCGCCGGGGTCTCCGGCGCCCTTCTTCGGCGCGTCTCCCAATCTTGTGCCCCTCCCGGCGATCTCCACCAGGATCATCGCCACCAGATTATCCCTCGCTCCTCTGGCGTTGCCCGCCGCCGCGTGGTGCTGGACGGTGGCGGCATAGGCGGCGACGAGGTTGCGGCGGGGGATCATTTCTCCTCCCTCTCCAGGCCGTCCAGGATGTACTCCCTGGCGACTTCGGACATCGGTTTTCCCTTCCCTCTCGCCACGGCCTCAAGTTCCGCCCTCACATACGGCGTCAACTTGACGGCGACGCCATCTGTCAGTCTTTCAGACATGCCACCATCTATCTATCTGATCATATATCTATCTTTCCCTCTATCTTAACCACAAACTATTTATCATCTCAGGATAAGGGTATGGTATCGGATCGCAGACGGCGATCCATATCGGATCGGGCGCGGCGCGATAAGCTCCCTGAAGGACACCCCCTTCATTGCTTCGCCGTAGCTCGATTCGCGTTCGGCCTCGATGTCCATTATAAATCCATGCTGGACCAAGCTCTGATAAACGCCGGGGCCGACGAACTCATATTGATGGAGCGCCATAGAATGCCCTCCTTTACCTGGCGGCTCGGAGATGCCAACCGGGCCGCCTCATCTCTCTCTCTTTTCTTCGACCGTTATCTTTATATCCTATATGGTACTATGTGGTACTATGTCGAAAGAGTCAGTAATGCGACTTAGGCGCGTCGAGAAGAGAATCGACGAGGCCAGGGCGAGATACGATAGGACGGGTGAGCTCTGCGATCTGGCAGTGCTTCGGGAAGAGATCAAGAGGCACCGAGCCCTTCAGGGCATACCCTACGAGGCACCGTGAGGAGATGAAGGAGATGAAAAAAACAAAACCTCAATGTTATAGATGTGGTTACATTGTGGGGTTGCATTGGCACTTGAACCAGTGGGTATGTAACCACTGCATCGATGAATTGGGAATCCGGAGAGAAATCAAAAAGGAGGCACCGTGATGCCAGCCCAAAAACGACCGTACGTCTCACCCGAGACGGCGGCACAGCTCGCCGATCTCAGGAGGCGGATGAGCGCCACCGAGGGGCGAACTGTGACCACGGATGAGGTGGTCTCCAGGATGCTGGCCGGGTCGGTCTACATCGCCCCATGCGACCATGGACAACGACGGATCACGGTATCGATCTACATTGATGAGGCGCGGTTTTTGGGGGCCGCCGATCCCGAGAAGGAGGCGCGGCGAGCGATGATCGAGTATCTGGAGGACTTCGAATGATATTACAGGGCGATTGCCTGGCGCGTCTTGCGGAGATCCCGGACGAGTCGGTTCACTGTGTGGTGACGAGTCCGCCTTATTTTGGACTTGCTTCAGCGACGATGAACGATTGCCTCGGGCTGGTGCTGGATCTCGCCGAGGCGATGAGGGCCGGGGGCGCGTGA
>JBAZKI010000086.1:0-2644 GCA_041650875.1 Patescibacteria group bacterium | reverse complement strand
CGCCTCGTCCTCGATCTTCTGCCGGATGGAGGCGATCTTGGCCGCGACGTCCTCGTCTTCGAGGATGTTGAGGGCGGCGAGCTGGTCGGTCATCGACCGGAGCCGGGCCTTTGTCCGCGGGGTCAGGACGGTGTTCTCGTCCAACACCACCGACTCCAATTTCTTGAACGCCTGGTCCAGCACCTTGTACTTGATCGAGTCGGCGATCTGCTCATACAGGGCCCCCCGCCCGATCTCGCTCGCGTCCAGCGGGAGGAAGTCCGCCTTCGCCCCCAGGATCTCGTTGATCTCTTTTAAGGCCGCGTCGGCGTCCAGAATCCGCTGTTCGATGGTAGCCTTCTGCTGCTCATTGCAGAGGTAGAGCCGGGAGAAACTCGCATCGCTCGTCTTGGGCGGGTAGGCAATCGTTTCTTTGTAAATTGGGCCCTTGAACCGCTGCCGGCACGCCTGGATCTGCTGCCGGATCTCCTTGGGAAACGTATAGAAGATCATCGAGACCTTCTCAGAGACCTCTTCCGCCCCCTTATCGGTGTGATTCGGGCTGCTCATCCGGACCTGGACGATGTAGATCTTCTCCACCGTGATCACCCGCAGGGGCTGAACTGGGGCGGCAGGGCGAGCTCGATCCCGAGGTCGGCGAGGGCGGCGAAGAGGGCCACCTCGTCGTAGGGGTAGTCGGCCGCGAGGACGATCCCGTCTGGATAGACCTGATACTGCAGGTTCTCCGGGGCTCCGGTGCCGAGGTAGCGGGCGGCCTCTCTGGACGGGGTGGGGATGACCTCCAGGCTCATCGCCGCACCTCCCGCCGGGCGGTCTGCGGGGTGTTGTCCGCGAGCATGGCCTCCCGCTTGAGGTTCTGGTTCACGAGCTCGGTCTCGATGCCGAGGTCTTTGAGCATCCGCTCGATCTCGGCGAGTTCCTTGAGACACGCCTTGTTCTGGAAGCCTTTTGCGTCCAGTTTGATGCCGTCCGGCGTGATCTCGATGGTGTACTCCTCTGCCATCTTCAGACCCTCCGGGCGTGCATCGAGACCCGGGCCGGGGAGGCTTCCCGGGTCTGGCTGGTGTAGCGAAGCCGGATCAGGGTTCGCTGGAGGCCGACCTGCTGGTAGCCGACGAGAACCTGGTCGGTGACGGCCTTGAACGCCTGCCGGCAGCTATAGTCGTCGCCCTGCATCTCCCAGACCCCGCCTGTCAGGACGAACCGGAGGTTCCCCCGGCGCTGGTAGGTCTCGATGGGGGGGTAGCGGACGGAGATCTGCCGCTTGCCGTCCTTGGTCGTCGTCTGCTGGACCGTGAAGTGCGGGAGGGTGCGCTGCATCCCCGCGAGGACTTCCTTGAGGATCCCCTCGTCTTGGAGGCGAACCTTGGTCTTGATGGTAGTTATGTGTGACATTTTACGTCCCTCATTTTTTCTGCATGTGCAACTTGGTATACACACTATTCTCTGTTATCCTTTATATCCCTTCCGAAACAGGGCGGGGGGTTATAACTCCACCCGCCGCCGCCCCTTGTTCGCCGGGGCCTGCGGTGCCGTGACGGCCCGCGAGGCCGGTTCGGCGTTCTTGGCCGCCCAGTCGCGGAGGGCGTTGATCTCGCCCTCTTTCTGCAGGAAGATCGGGGAGACCTTGCCCGCTTCGGCGAGGAGGTGGCCGGTCGTGACCTCGACCCCGTCGTAGAACGCGGTCTGGAGGGCTTCCTGCACGAGGTTCCGTATCTCCCGGCCGACGAACTTCTCGGTCGCGGCCGCGAGCGCCGCGAGGTCGAACTGGCCCGGGTCCCGCCCGACCTGCCGGAGGTGGATGGCGAAGATCTCCTGCCGTTCGGCAGCGGTGGGCAGGTCCACGAAGAAGACCTTCTCGAACCGGGCCATGAACTCCGGCGGGAGGTTCTGGATCTGGTTGCAGGTCGCGATCCGGAAAACCTGCGCGGGGCTCTCCTCGAAGTGCGTCAGCACCGCGCCGAGGGACCGCATGGTCTCTTCGTGCCCGCCGCTGCCCCCCTGCCCGGCGGCGAACATCTTCTCCACCTCGTCCAGCCAGAGCTCGACGGGAGCGATCGCGTCGGCCATGTCGAGGGCTTTGCGGATGTTATTTGAGGTCTCGCCGTAGTACTTGCTCGCGATCATGCTCATGTCGAGCCGGAGGGCGGGGATCTGGAGCTCGTGACTCGCCACTTTCGCCACCAGCGATTTGCCGGTGCCGGGCGGGCCGACGAGCAGGATCCCCCGGGGCGGGGTGAGCCCGAACGCCTTGGCCTGCGGGGTGAACCGGAGCCGGGCCTTCCGGACCCATTCTTTGAGGTTGTCGAGGCCGCCGACGCTTGCCATGCTCTCCGGGGTCTCGAAGAACTCCAGGAGCCCGCCTTTCTTGACGATCTGCTTTTTTTCCTGGTTGATGAGGGTGGTCTCGAGCCGCCGCTGGACGAAGCATTTCGCGACGACGTTCTCCCACTCGGCCCGGGTGAGCCCCGCCGCGGCAGACACGATCTTGTCCCGGTCGGCGAGCTGGGGTTCGAGGACGGCAAGGGCTTCTTTCGTTCGCTCGTCCCCTTCTTCGGCGATCTCCCGGATCTCCTGGACGGCCTGGTCGAGCATCGCGCCGAGTTCGTCCCGGTTCGGGAGCGGAAGATCCAGGTAGGTGATC
>JBAZKI010000085.1:0-2672 GCA_041650875.1 Patescibacteria group bacterium | reverse complement strand
TCAAAAAAAGCGTTTGGTAACTCACTCGAGGATCAAGAACGAAATATAGCGAAATTACTTCTCATCGTTGATCAAAATTGGGGGAATATCGTGAAGTTCTCCCGTCGGACCGAATCGCAATTATCGTCGTGGTGCGCTAGGTATACAGGGATCCAAACAAAAAATACGGAAAAAGAGATTATCGAATCGGCCAAAGATATGAACCGATCACGGTATCTATGCGTTAACCTTCAAAACTCAAATACAGTTGAGTTACGGGTTTTTCGCGGGTCCCTGAAATATAATACGATTGTTGCGACGGTTCAATTTTGTGATATACTTGCTAAAATATCACTTCATTCCCTCGAGGCAATCAGAAATTATAATTGGGAATTTATTAAGAAATATGCGCAAAGAAACGGATATACCGCGTTTATCCGGTACTGTGAAGAGAGGAATATCTAAAACCATAATTTAGAAAGAGGGATGAAAAAATGTGTATAATTGTGTATAAACCAATTGGAGAAGAGCTTCCTGATTACAACATATTAGCGGGATGTGCGGCCGATAATCCCGATGGAGCGGGTTATATGTATAGATCCGATAATGGAAAAATAATAATCTCAAAAGGGTTTTTTGATATAGATGAGTTGATATTTGAGATTGAAAAATTGGGGAATGTTAAAGATAAGGATATAGCTATCCATTTCCGTTATGCGACCCATGGATCCATATCCCCGGGTAACTGTCACCCATTCCCGATAACAAAAAATATCAAAACGTTAAGACGAAAAAACCTGGTTTGCCAGTCTGCAATAATGCATAATGGCGTAATATCAGGGATGGATCACAAAAATAAGACTTTATCTGATACTATGTGTGCCGTAAAAATCATATCCGACACTGGTGAAAAATCCCAGCCATCACTAAAAATACTTTCATCGGGAAAATTTCTTATCATGGATTCGTTAGAAACGCGGATGTATGGGGATTTTATAAACGATGATGGGATTTTTTACAGCAATAACGGATATTACCTGTATAAATATTGGGATGAGTGGGAAAAAGACGATACAGAGATGGATACATGGGATAAGTGGGAATCATATTGGGATCTACAGGAATCGGAAAAAGACGATTTATCAGATGAAGAGGTGTTTGATCGGTATATGTGCGAAAAAAAAGCTCTGTTCTCTGATATGGATCGCGACGAAATAGAAGAGATGTGGCATAAACGACATTCGTATTTTGGAAACATATATCAATAAACCTTTTTCCGGATCCGGCCGGGATCGCGGTTCAATTCCGCTAAAAGGTATACCCTGGATGGAATGCCAGGGAAAAAGGAGTGAAAAACCAATGGGAGAATATGCAACCAGAAACAAAGATGGAAAAGAGATTAAGATTGGAACCTGTGAGAATATGTATTATCTCCGGTACTCGGACCGAGATAAAGTAAGTGCTCTTCCAGGCAATATTGATCCGATGGATGATAGTATCTTATCAGAGATTAGATGGAGACTACCATATCCAGATGAGGACCACATCCAGCCAGGGGACGATTATGATCCCTTCCGGGGCGTGATGTTGTACAGGTATGAACCAGGCCACACAGATGATCCCGGTACCCTTCAGCTTGATACAAAATATGGAATGATGCTTAATGTTCCTTGTCATCACGGCGAGAAATTACCAGAGAACACCGGAGACATAAAACCGTTTTGGAATGGTAAAGGCCCAGCGTATGCGCTTAAATTCCTTAAGTTCATTGATGGTGAACCTTGGGGAGTCTATGGTTGTATTGAGTGTAGAAAAGAATGGAGAGCGCCATTAAAGGAGCTTATCCCGTTTATTGGGGGTTGTGATAGGGATCTCTGCATTCGTCTGATTGAATGGTATGTTCTCGATACTCGGGCACCGATAAACAAGGAGCGGGTTTAATTGGCTGCAAAGGTGAAACTCACACGTGGGGATCTCCTTAAACACCCCCACCTTGCAAAACTATTAGGTCAACCACCCTCGAGCAGTAATCAACCAACCACCCGGGCACCGGTGCCTGGTTGCAGCACCGATAAGATGGAAATTGCTGCGCTGTGGTTCTGTGTGGGGATCTGCGTTATGGGGTTGCTGCAGGTGATCTAAATGTCGGAATATGCAGACCGACACGCCAGGTTATGGCAATTGTGGGAGGACCGGGGACGGGGACCCGTGATCCCGGTACCACAATACGAGCGACCCGATTATGGGTTTTGCCCAGCAAAGACAAAAGACTATGCATTTAGAAAGGAGGAATGAAGGAATGGTATTCACTGTGAAAATCAACTATGAAAACAGACTCGATCTTATCGAACCGAATTATCCGGGCAACTACCCGGAACAGATGCCGATCTATCTGGAGGTAGATTGGGAGAGGCAGGAGATCACAGCCTTCACCCGGAACTATCAGATTGATGGAACCCCTGCGAGGCAATGGCACGGATTGGCAACAGTGTATGAGTTGCCAGGGAACACCCGGGCTGATAAATTGGCTGAATGGGTGAAAAATGAAATTGTGCCATCCGTTGAAAAGCTGATAGATAAATTTGAGTCTGTTTGGAATGGATCCAATTGGATCGGTCGATGGTCATGGGATGATCAGACAGAAAAGAATATGTGGATATTTTGTGAGCAGATGTCGGCGGAGGAGCTGGGAG
>JBAZKI010000084.1:0-2698 GCA_041650875.1 Patescibacteria group bacterium | reverse complement strand
ATCATTACCGGTTTCTTGAGGGCTTTGGGCTCATCGATCCGGTTCAACCAGAAGGTCGGGGTAAATCCGTTCGGGAAGTTCTTCGGGAACCGCCGGGCAATCTTTCTGGCGTAGCAGTACGGGCAGCCGTGCAGGCAGCCGGTGACGGGGTTCCAGGTGTAGTCAGTCCACTCGATCTCAGATCGGTTCACCGGCACCGCCCCCTGAACGCCGCAGCGGGCGGGAGATCCCAGGGCGTCGCGGGCGGATCGAAAACCTCCAGGTTGAGATGGATCGCCCAGTCCCGCTCAAGCCGCGCCCCGGCGCTCAGCTCCCAGCCGGGTAGCATCAGCACCGCAGCGTTCGCCCGGGGCAGGAGCCGGAGGATCGCGAGGTCGCCCTCGATCCAGTCCTCGTTCGGGACCTCCGGGCAGTCGACCTCGAACCCTGCTGTATTGAGGTGCGGCGTAAACGGAAACCAGCCCTTCCGCGCCGCCGCGACCGCATACCGTCGGGCGACCGCGATGTTATCCGCGACCGTGCGCCCGTAGCCGGGCGAGTAGGGGCCGGCGATGTAGAGGATCGGGCGGGTCATGCGATCGCCCCCTCGGGCCATGCGGGCCGGCGCTCGTAGGCCGGGCACCCTTCGGTGCCGATGCACCCGATCGGGCACTCGAACCCGACCACGTCGCCGGTGCGCCCGCAGAAATCAATCTCAAAGATCCACCAGTGCCGCTCGCGGTAGTGCGACCGGCAGCCGATACAAGAGTGAGGGTGACTCATACCCGCACCTCCTCATCGCAGAGATACCCGAGGATACGGAGCGACGCGGACGCATCGGCCAGTCCTCGCCGGTCGCCACAGGCTCGACACCGCTCGACCTCTGCCGTGAGGTGTTGCCGGCGCGCCTCGACAAGATTATCAGTCATTCAGACCACCTCCATCTTCGACGAACTCGGGCGCCGCGGTCTCGTAGACCGGCTCCCCGGTCGCCGCATCAGCGTCCCGGTGCCCTTGCTCGGCCTCGCACTCGCCCCGCATCCGGGCAACCTCGTGCATCGCATAGCAGGCATCCTTGACGGGGCAGAGGATCTCAGGGTTGTCGAGGTGCGGGCAGACGCCGTCGCCGTACGGGTATGTGCACGGGTAGGCGTCCGCCGCGTAATCCGACCGCTCGTCATAGTGCACGCACGGACCGCTCGTCTGCGGCCGGAGGATCTCCGTCTGCCGAGTCGAGAGCCCGAGTAGTTCCCGACCCTCTTCGGGCGTCGCGAAAATAAGTAGCATCACGACCGCCTCCCGTCAAGGCACGATTTACAGAGCGTTTTGCTCGCGAAGAGCTGCGAGAGTTTCGCCTGGTTCGCAGGCACGGCCTCGCCGCACTCTGCACAGAGGCTGAAACCTTCCGGTGGTGCACTCGGCGCGGGTTCTGGCGCAGCCGTGGGCGGCTTGATGCACTGTGCGACGGCCGCCGCCGCTTGCTCCGCCGCTGTAGGGGCCGGACCCATCCCTGGGGTCGGGGCAGCCACAGGTGGCGCGACCTTCGCAGGCTCCTTGACCGGGGCCGGAGAGGTGGGCGTTCCGACGTCCGGCACCTTGTCGAGCGGCGTCGAGGTGATCGAGGCGACCACCTGCCGCGCCGTGAGCCGGTCTGCGTCCGTCGCGCAGTTGGTATATTTCAGGAGTTTGCGGGAGAAAATCACGACCGCGTCGTCGTAATCCCGTTCGGCCTCGACATGACCGGCAATGGAAAACGTGACGGTGCTCCCGTTTTCCAACGGAAGCGTCGCCCCGAGGATGACCTCTTTCGGGGTGAATGTCATGACCTCACCTCCTTCTGTGCGTTCCACCACTCGCTGAAATGCTCGACGCAGAGCACCCTAGGGGTGTGCTCCTTGGTCTTCTCCCGGATATCCTCCGGCACCGGGATCCCGCAGACCTCGCAGGCCGTCGGGGTCGCGGGCGGCACCTCGGAGACGTAGCGCGGCTCCGGTCGGTCTCCGGTGTCGATCTCCTCGGGAGCATAGAGGCCCGAGATCCCGAAGGCTCTCCTGAGCGCGTGAGACTCGGCAACCTTGACGATCATGGTCTTCGGCTTGGTCTGCCAGAGATTCTTGCCGGTCGAATACTCCGAGAGCGACACCTCGACCTCGAACGGTCTGCTCATGTCCTTCCGATAGACCCGGCACCAACCGACGAGATCGTCCCCGTCCTTGCGAGTCCCGGATTCCATGCCGTCAAATTTGCCGCTCCGGTGGGCAATTGCCAGGAACCCATCGCGGCCGCAGAAGATCGCGGCGGGGTTGTTGCCGTACTTGACCGCCCAGATTTGCTTGGCGAACGGGTCGAGTTGATAGGTCTTCGCGAGCTGCATCAGGAGCAGGAACTCGTTGTCAGTGCAGTTCTGGGCGCACATATCTCGGATGAGTTGGATCTGCTGCGGGTTGTACTGCGTCGGAATGATGCTGCTGCCGGTCACGGCCGGTAGGTCGGACATCACTCCACCTCCACCGGAGCGACCGCGATGCAACCGAGTTGCCGGTCGCCGAACCGTGCCTCGCCGTCGAGGCCGATCAGGAGCAGGTGTTGTTTCCCACCCTGCTCGATGCTGCCGACCCCGACGTCGTCGTAGCCGCAGGCCTGGAGCGCCCGTAGCGCCCGGACCAGGGTCTCGATCCGATACTCGCCGACGTGGTGCGTCTGGTCGCCGTCCTCGAAC
>JBAZKI010000083.1:0-2705 GCA_041650875.1 Patescibacteria group bacterium | reverse complement strand
GTTCGAGATAGCCCCCCGTCTCTCTGACTACCCCGTTTGTACCTGTGTACGGGGTCCACTGGTCGGTGTCGATAACCCCATCCTCGAAATCATCATAGAGGAGGTATACCGCTGTTGGATCAGACGTGGTGGTTGTCGCGGTACGGCATTCCCAATAGGTATAGATCGTTGTGGTTCCAGGGCTGGCGGGGATCGCAGGGATTTGGACGAGGAACGTGGCGGTGTTGCCGTTGACTGATTCGAGATAATATGGGATGTGTGTCACCCCATCGGCGGCAGTGAACCGGATGTCGGCGAAATCCGCGCGACAATCTGGGGCGTAGACGGTGCTGCCGGAACTGGATCCGGCTCCCCGGATCACAGTGATCTCTACGGGGTAGTTCGTCAGAGCGCCGTCTGTGCTGCCGGCGATAGTGTGGGAGACGCGGTTATTCCACCCGAACCCACTCCACGGGGCGATCCAATCATCGGGAAGGTTCACAGAGTAGAGGTACAGGTTCGGATCTGCCTGTCTTGTGACTACCGCCCATGTTCCATCCCCGCTGATCGCTCCGTTGTTGTAGGAGCCCAGACTTCTATAGATTGTATGACCTGTAGAGGAGATCTTGAGATCAAATACAGTTTCCCATACATTTAACGCTATTCCTGTGTTCGAGAGATCTCCCCCCTCTGCAGATATGGTAGGGTCCCCGTGAGACCATATATTCGCCCCGGTTTCGGCGTTCCGCAGATAAAAGGCGTTCCCGCACCGGACCCAGATATGCCCCTCAGTATCCGCTCTGATGTCAAGTATGGATGGGTCCGCCCCCGCCGGAGCCAGTTGCACGGACCACACCACGCTCCCGGCAGCGCTATAGCAGTACACCATCCCGCTCTCGGTGCCCACAAAGATCCGGTCGCCGTATTCGTCGGTGGCAACGGCGGTGATCTCCTCTCCGAGGCTTTTCGTCCACTCTTCTCCTGCCGAGACCGGGACGGTGATTACCGCGAGGAGCAGGAGGATGAGCGCTGCAATCTTTTTCATTCGTATCCACTCTCCTGTTTGCTGTTGGCGACGATCCACAGGATGCCGGAGAACGTGACGGCTACCGGGCTCCAGTAGAAGAACGCCGTGGTTTCGTCCGCCATCGCCATCGGTACGCCGGCGTCGATCACCATGCCGTAGATGACGACCATCACGATGTCGTAGATGAGGCCGTAGAAGAACATCAGGACGAAGAGGGAGAGGATGAAGACCGGCCAGATGTACCCGATCATGTCCCGCGCCATGATCCTTTAGGCAAGGGAACCCACGACTTCTAGTCGTGGGAGGAATTGCCTACCTCCACTAATCAGATACTGCTTTATAGTCATAGTGTCATACCTTCTTATCAGATGCTTGTCCAGAGAACCGTGCAGATCGTCGTCGAAGACGACCCAGATCTTCGGGAAACGCTCGATGCGTTCACGGATGTCTGCAATCGTATCTCTCCGACCGCATGGAACTCCGGCAAGCCTCTTCAAGCTCTTGCATTGCACAAGAGGGTCTACTCGTCCGTCAAGGGAACGATCTCCAGCCAGCTCACCTGCACTGCTATCAGGATCACTGCTGGCGCGTATGTCTCCGCCCGCAAGAACGGGCACAAAGCCACACATCCGTTCCGGTGGAAGTCTCCCAGGGCTCTCTTCCTCATCGGGAAGAGAACGCGAGATGCGAACCTGAAACCCGATGGGATGATGTCCATCTGGACGGTCGCGGGGAGGAAGAAACTCCGGTATTCCGTTCCGGATTACTTCAGAGCGATCCTCTCCGACGCCGTCGAGATCGATAGCATGGTTGTCATGCCGCACGAGAATCATCTCATCGGGCACGTTGCAGTCACGCTTGATATCCCGGACGCAGATGGCATCGTCCCGGTGGGGGTTGACCTTAACGAGACGAACGCCATCGTTGCCGTTGATGCAGATGGGCACGAATTGTTCGTCCCCGGACTGAGCAGGCGAATCCTCAACTCCAGAACCCGAAAGACGATCTCCAGACTCCAGAAGAAACTTGCGCAGAAGAAGGCAGATGGCAAGAACACCAGAAGCGTGGTACGTGTCATCAAACGGCTGCAGCGCAAGCGGTCGCGGCGGACAAAGGATTTCTGTCATTGTGCTTCCAAGAAACTCGTAGAGTGGGCTCCCGAGAACTGCGTCCTTGTCTTCGAAGATCTGCAGTTCAAGCAGGGAAAGAAGGGTTCCCGAGCCCTGAACCGGAGACTTTCCGTATGGCCAAGAGGCATGATCCTTGCGTTTGCAACTCAGAAAGTCGCTGGAAAGGGTATCGTAGAGAAGGTTGACCCTCGTTACACATCCCAGATGTGTTCCAGATGCGGTCTGCTCGGCAACCGTTCTCGACATGCCTTTTCCTGTCCACACTGTGGTTTTTTGATTCATTCCGACACCAACGCCGCGATCAACATCCGAAACCGATTTACTGCCCTTCGGGACAGTGGGGTGCTGTCAGCCACCCCTGAAGCCTCTTAGGGAGGTAAGCCAACGACTTTAGTCGTTAGTAGTTGACTTCAGTAGACCTCCACGGTGTCTTCTTCGGTGGCGATGGCGGTCAGCGCCGCCCAGATGGTCAGGCAGCCGAGGAAGATTCTGGCGGACCATCGCCAGATCATTTCTACCCGGTCGATGTATCCGGAGGGGGTGCCGAACCCGGATGCATCGACCGGGTA
>JBAZKI010000082.1:0-2745 GCA_041650875.1 Patescibacteria group bacterium | reverse complement strand
GTTGATACCATGCATGTCTCCTATGCTAATGATGATGGATCGGCAACAATTAATATAAAACATGTTCCCACAGGAGAGATAGTCTATTCTGAAACCGTTTCTAAGTATGCTGGTATAATAACAATTGATTTAAGCGATGTGTTTTTTGATTCTGGCGCACCTTACGGAAAATATAGGGTATATTCAGAGGGGACAACAGCCTATGATACTATAACATATAAAGGGGTAGCGATCACCGGGACAAATATATTTTTTGATGCCGAGACGTACGAGGACAACGATCCGATCGGTCTGTCTTACAATATATCAGAGTCTCACTGGATACCGGCAAGTTATACCTATAAAGTCAGTATCCAGGATCAGGGATTCGATGAGGTGGAGTCCTGGACGATAACAGACCGGCCAGCACCGGGATCGAAGGAGACAACGGTATCAGAGACCAATTATCCAAACTCCGGGTATTACTATGCCTGTCTGTATGCCATAGACCGGAGCTCAGGCGAGGAGATCCTCCTGGAATATGATGAGGCATACATAGATGTATCCTGGACAGATCCGGGATCCGTTACTGTTGAAGGGGAGACCTATGACGCAGTAACCGGATCCGCTCTCGGATCCTGTGAGGTAACAGCCACCCAGCTCGCAGAGGATCATATTGTAACCTCAAACGCTGTTGATGGATCTTACGCTATATCCGGCCTGATTACACAGAAAAGTATTGGTGTGATCGCAGATAAGGACGGATATAATGGTTATTCTGTTTATTTTGTTCCATACGAGTCCGGGACTTATGAGGTCGATCTCCCGCTCGTCCCGTCCGGAGGAGCAGATCCGGGAGATTGGTATGATGTGGATGGAGGACAGGTAACGGTAATCAACCATTCAAACGAGACGGTATCCTATTATAATTCCACAGTGGACGGGACCAGCTTAGGCGGGATCTCCTATCTGGCTCCCTACTGGTCTGCTGGTGAAGATGTCTCATGTACCCTCTCTAATACAACCTGGAATAATACCCAGGTCTGTGATACCGGGGGCTGGTACCAGTGGAATAACCTGGACCATAACTCCACCTATACGCTGTCCTGTGAAAAGGACGGGTATCAGACGGTTTCAACCTCGTGCAGCCTGACAGAAGGATGTTTCAACCGCCAGGATGTTTACCTCGGATCCGATTTTACTTTAACTGTGAATGTAAAAGACTTGGACTCCGGCGCTCCGCTGGCCGGCCATAGTGTGACAGTCACCCTCTCCACTGGAGCAGAGACGGCAACAGAGACCGGGACCGCTACATTTGAGAACGTCCCGTATGGCGTGATCGATATAGACACCACGGCGCTGGGATACTATCCAGGGGCCTCCAGTATTGTGATGGATGCCAGTAAAAGCGCTACTGTGTACATGCAGGTCCGGCCAGAGACAACGATCGCGCCCGTAGTACCTCCGGTATATGCAGGCCATCAGGTCAGGTTTGTAGTCCAGGATAACTTTGGCCGGCCACTGGAAGGAGTGAACATCACCGCTCAGGCGATCGAGGCCTCGACACCCTGGAGCTGGATCACCAACCTGCTGGGGATTGAGAGCACCGAGGATATGGATATACAAAATACGACTCTCTCCGGGACAACCGGGACAGATGGATCCTGGACCACCATCATGGTAGAGAGCGTTAAATACCGGATGACCTTCACAGAGGAGGACCTCGGGATCAACGTGGTCCGGGACCTCTATCCGAAGGAGGACGAGTATGTAATATGGATCCGGCTCCGGGAGGTAGTCAATGCCTCGGCGTATCCGGATTATCTGGTTTGGGCCGAGGATGTAGATATAGACACTGTGGCTATCAAGATGATGTATCACGATCCGGGCCTCGGGACCACAGACCTGGATTATTATATCCTGGATAGTGATGGGGCAATAGTACATACTCAGAGCTGGAGTCCGGTAACAACCGAATATACTAACCATTCATATAACCTGGACAACGTGAAAGGGGAACAGTACACTTTTGGATTTAACGCCACCCATGAGGATTATGGGGAAATATCGTTCTGGAAAGGTATCACGATGAAAGGGACCGGCCTCCTGGTCGATCTCGGGTTCGAGGATTCCAACTGGTATATGTGGATCTCCCTCTGTATTGTGTTTATTGTCGGAGGGTGTTTCCATATCTCCACAGTTAAACAGGGCGTGATAGTCACTCCATTGATGGCGGGATTGTTCTGGTATATCGGCTGGCTCCCTGCATGGATAGGCGGGTTTATCGGTCTGGCCGGAGCGCTGGGGGTATTGATTCACATGAGAAAACAGGAGTATAAAACCGGGAGGTAGAAGATGGCGAACAGGTTCTATGATATTATCCTCGTTCTGGCTATGGTCTCCGCGTCCATAGGTCTGGTTAATGCCTCGGGACTGTTTGATGTGGACTATATGAGTCCTCCTCCTTCTCAGTCTTTCGAGGTTGAGGACCTCGAGGATCTGGCAGAGCAGGGAGGGGATAGCCAGCTTGATTATTTCACTACAATCTTATCCTGGTTGAAAATTGCCTCCGGATTAATCAAAGATATGCTGATCTCTTTCCTGTGGGTGTATCCGCTCATAGTGGATGTGTTCGGCGCTCCGGAATACCTCGGGGGATTCATCCAGGTAGGGGTAATCATGATCTATATTGTGTTCTTTGTCCAGTTCATCTCCGGGCGGGGCTGGAGGCAGTATGAGAGCTGATGGAGGTTGGAAAGGATGCAC
>JBAZKI010000081.1:0-2750 GCA_041650875.1 Patescibacteria group bacterium | reverse complement strand
CGCGCCACCTCCGCCGCCGACCGACCCGCCTCTATCAACTCCAACGCCACCCGCCGCCGCGCATACCCGCCGAGCGGCAGCCCGTGGGTGCTATTGTCGCGGGCGAACTCCTCCAAAACAGCCGCCCAATCACCACACTCGAGCACCTCCACCGCCGTTGCGTGATCGTCCCCGAACTCCTCCCGCATCGCCGTCACCCGGTGATTACCCCCGACCACGATCCCGTGCTTCCGGCACCACTTCACCGGCGGGAACACAGCCCCCTCCCGCAGATTCTGCCGGTACCGGCTCACCGTCACCCGATCGACCCGCCGCAAATCCAACAGCCGGTCCGACAACACCAAATCCTTGACCGCCATGCTCTCTGTCTTCACGTGCCTAACCTCCTTGTGTGCCGCCAACAAAAAAAGCCCGCCCCGGCAGCGGGGAGTAAGGGAGAAGGAGGGGTGGTAGGTGCGCTGCCGGCGCGGGCAAAATGTTCTGTCTCTGATCTCACTATCTCACTACTCCCGTGACCACCCGACCCCGATGTCTCCAGTCAACTCGGTCAATCCGGTCCTCCCGGTCAATCCACCCTCCCCGTACTAACCCGGACCGTGCTGTCCATCCACTCATCAATCTCCGACTTTCGGAACCGATAATGCCGCGCCGGCCGGAAGCACGGCACCAACCCCTGCTTCACCAACGTCAGCAAGGTCTTCCTGCAAATGCCGAGATACTCGGCTGTCTCGACCGAGGTCATCACCGGGGGCCAGAATCTCCGCTCTGTAGTGCCCATCGATACGTCTCCCTTACAACGCCAACTGATTTTCCGCCCAGTTTTGCCGCGCGTCGTCAGCTCCGCGCCCGCACGCCTGCAAAACCGCGTCGTCAGGCCAATACCCGCGGATCGCAGTCACCAACCGAGCCACTTCCACCGCCGACGGGCGTTGGTGCTTTGTCACGCGCACCACGTCCGGAGCACCAGGCCCGCCGATGAACTGCACCGTTACCCGGACGTAGGTGTCAATGGCCTGTATAATCACGCACCCCGCACGATGTTTCTGTTCCGGCATCGCCACTCTCCCTTACTGCACCACCTCTGTGGGTAGTTTACTGCCCGCCAGCGCGCGAAAATAATACCCGAGCGCCACCCTGGTAACCGACGCCTTGCTCAGGCCGTGTTCTTTCGCGTGCGTTTCCAGCACGCGCAACAGCTTGGGGCTCAGCGTTACCTGAATCTTCGGATTCGTCTCTTTTGCCATGCCTTGTGCCTTCCCGATTGGTTGCTTTTCCAATACCATACAGGTAGAAAACTACCCTTTCAACCCCATTTGTGTAATTTTCTTGACTTTTTTTACCGTCAGGTATAGATTGTTGTCGTAAGGAGGTGGTGCAGAATGAAACAGCTATCAGACTTTGCCAAAAACCTCAAGGCGAGACGGGAAGCGAAGGGCTTTTCGCAAGCAGAGCTGGCCCGACGCGCGGGCCTGTCGCGCGAGTCAATCAGTAAGTATGAAGCAGGAGGAGCTTGGAAAAACGGCAAGCATGTAACCTGGTGTCCAAAGGTCGAAAACCGCGAGCGCCTCGCCATGGCCCTTGACTGTACAACGGGGGATTTAGGCCGCGCATCGGCTGATCCGAACAAAGACCCCGGAACACTGACTGTTGCCGAGACGCCAGAAACAGAGTACGGTCTGCCGCAATCAATTTGCGCCACCAAGCCCGAGTGGTTGCGCGACCTCTGCGACGCTATCGACGAGCTCGACCCGGCTGAGAAGAGCGTCCTCGCCGGCCTTGTCGGCTCCCTTCTCAAAAAAAAGCCACAGACGGCGCATGTTCGGCCTATTCCGGCTCGTCCCCAAGCAGGATAACCCCCCCAACACAGGAGCAGCCCCATGACCCCCAAGCCCATGTCCTCGTTTCAGAATCTCGTCCTTGGTTTTGGCATCATCATCTCGTTTCTCGTCGCCGTGGCCAACACCCTGGCCCCGGTTATGGTGGCATCGGGCATGTACACTGCCGATGAAATGAGCGCACTGTCCGGCAACCCCGCCCCATGGTGGACGGTCATGCTGCTCTGCTGGATCATCTATGCCCTCGATGCCATCCGCGTAGCCATCCTCACCCCCCGCCCGCCCGAGGAATAGATGCCCCGCAAACAGACCATCGAGCGCGACGGCGTCGAGGTCTATCTCGGATTTCGCATCCGCGCCCGGCGCCGCCAGACCTGCACCCGCTACCGCGTCGAGGTTTCGAACCGCGGAGTCCGCACACGCCGCCAATTCCCCACCATCGCCCAGGCCCGGGCACATTGCGTTACCCTGGCCCGCGACCGCGAACGCCTCGGCGCCTCCGCCCTCAACCTCGACGACGCCGACCGCCAGGACGCCGCCCGCGCCAAACAACTCCTGGCCGGCTCCGGCCTCTCCATCCTCGACGCCGCCCGGATCGCCCTCGACTCCGGCCGCCACCGCGCCTCCAACCCCGTCACCGTCGCCGACCTGGTGGACAAATTCCTCGGCTGGATGCTCGACACCCCCGTCAAACTCTCCGCCCGCGTCCCGGGCCCCTACCGCCCCACCACGATCGCAGGCATCGAAAAACAACTCAGTCTCTTCGCGCGCGACCTCAACCAGACCCCCGCCGCGGACCTGGACCCCGACACCCTCCGCACCTGGCTCGACTCCCGCCAGTTCTCCCCCGCCAACTGGGACCACCACCGCCGCGCCGTCTCCATCCTCTACACCTGGGCCGCGCGCGACGGCGCC
>JBAZKI010000080.1:0-2798 GCA_041650875.1 Patescibacteria group bacterium | reverse complement strand
AATACCCAAAAGAGTTATTGGCAAATTCCACCATAAACCAAATGAAGCATGGACGATTGATTCCCAAGCAGTCAATCCCGCGAAAAATATAGCAAGGTCTTTATATATGCTACACACCCTTAATTCTGTTTTTACAAATTTTTAGTATTCATTACGCGCATTGCATTTAAAATTGCAATAATCGCAACTCCCACATCAGCAAATACTGCTTCCCACATGGATGCTACGCCTAATGCCCCAAGTACAAGGAATATAGCCTTAACTCCCAATGCAAAGATAATATTCTGCATGACAATGTTCCTTGTTCTTTTAGCAACTTTAATTGCTGTAACAATCTTGGATGGTTCATCTGTCATAATAACAATATCAGCAGCTTCAATGGCTGCATCCGAACCTAATCCTCCCATAGCCATACCAATATCCGCCCTTGCAAGCACAGGTGCATCGTTAATTCCGTCACCAACAAATACGATCTTACCCTTTTTTGATTTGTTAGCGTCTAGGAATTCTATCTTTTCCACCTTGTCTGCAGGCAGCAGTTCCGAATAAACTTCATCCAACCCTAGTTGGTTTCCTATCTTTTTGCCAACTGCTTTCATATCACCGGTTAGCATAACAGTTTTCTTTATGCCAAGTGCTTTTAATCCTTTAATTGCCTCTGCTGAGTCTTCCTTGACTTCATCTGAGATTACTATATTACCCGCATATTTTTTATTTATTGCAATGTGTACCACGGTGCCAATTGTTTCTATTTCTTGATATTTAATATTTTCACTAACCATTAATTTGGCGTTACCGGCAAGAACCTCTTTATCGGCAAGCTTAACACTTAAACCATGACCTGCGATTTCTTTATAATCATCTATTTTACTGAAATCAATCTCTTTCTTATAAACCTTCAAGATGGATAACGCAATCGGATGGCTTGAATGACTTTCAGCATATGCTGCATATTCAATCAATTCATCGTCTGTATAATCAATTTGAGCATTGACTTCTACAACCTCAAAAACCCCTTTGGTTAATGTACCCGTCTTATCAAATACAACCATTTCAACATTGTTCAAAGCCTCTAGATAATTACTGCCTTTTACAAGAATACCCCTCTTCGAAGCTCCGCCAATACCACCGAAGAATCCTAACGGTATTGAAATTACTAAAGCACAAGGGCAGGATACAACCAGAAACACCAGAGCTCTATAAATCCATTCTGAAAATGTGGCTCCTGGCACTACTAATGGTGGTATAATCGCCAATGCCAACGCTCCAAATACAACAACCGGAGTATAGTAACGGGCAAATTTTGTTATAAATTGTTCTGTAGGAGCTTTTCTACTACTTGCGTTTTGTACCAAATCCAAAATTTTTGATACTGTAGATTCACCAAAATCCTTTGTAACTTCAACCGTTAATACACCATTCTTGTTAATGAATCCACTTAAAGCATCGCTGCCAGGTACCAGTTCGCGGGGAATAGATTCACCGGTTAATGCTGCTGTATCTACCATTGATGTTCCATCTAGGACTTTTCCGTCGAGTGGAACTTTTTCTCCTGGTTTTACAACGATGATATCTCCGATGTTAACTTCTTCCGGTGACACTTTTTTAATTTCATCACCAATTTTAAGATTTGCATAGTCAGGTCGTATATCCATCAATGCACTGATCGATTTTCTGGAATGACCCACGGCCAGATCTTGGAACAATTCACCAACTAGATAGAACATCATAACTGCAACACCTTCTGGATATTCGCCAATGAAGAATGCGCCAATGGTCGCTACGCTCATAAGAAAATGTTCACTGAATACCTGACCTCTTGCAATTCCCTTGATTGCTTTTAATACAACGGGTCCACCTACTATAATGTAACTGATTAAAAACAAGGTTAGTTCCAGCCAATTCTGGAAATTAAATATCATGCCTACTGCAAATATGGCTCCACCGATTATCAGTCTTGCAATTTCTCTTTTGTTATTATCTTTATCTTCATCATTCTCTTTTGTTACAGCTTTGGATGATTTCCCCTCAAAAACAACTTTAACATCTGGCTCTATTTTCTTTACTATACCTTCTATTGTTTCATTTAGTGAAGAAATATTGATGCCTGTATTAGTTTCCAACGTAAGTTTCTTTGATACAAAATCAACTGATGCAAATTTTACGTCTTCTAACTTACTCACTTCTGTCTCGATTTTTGCTGCGCAATTTGCGCATCCAAGTCCTTCAAGTATTAATACTTTTTTATTGCTCTTGTTAACAGTTTTTTCTATCACTACAACATCAGGTTCGTGCTTGTGCACTATGGTTTCAACTTTCTGTAATGTATTCTTATACTCTTTCTCTGATTCAGTTTCTAAAGTCAATGTCTTGTTCATGAAATTCATGTAAGCTTTGACTCCATTTATTTTATTAACCTCATCTTCAATTTTAGCTGCACAATTCGCGCAATCTAAGCCTTCTAAAATTACTTCCTTCTTTAACATTCCTTACTCCTCCTTTACTTTCTTCCTTCTGAAATATGAATTAATCCCTGATCAAATATTTGCTTTACGTGTTCATCTTCAAGTGAGTAGAATACAATCTTTCCCTCTCTTCTGCTTTTTACCAATTCAGCCTGTTTTAAGACTCTTAGTTGATGTGAAATTGCTGATTGGGTCATATTTAATAAGAACGAAATATCGCAAACGCACATCTCTGCTTCATCTAACGCCCAGAGTATCTTAATTCTTGTTGAATCCCCAAAGACCTTAAATAGCTCCGCAAGATCATATAGGGTTTCTTCTTGAGGCATTTTT
>JBAZKI010000079.1:0-2821 GCA_041650875.1 Patescibacteria group bacterium | reverse complement strand
AACGAAGACGACGAGCACAAAACGTTCGTGACAGACATAACAAAAGAAAAGGGATATGTAACACACTACCTTTTCGCAGGAGCATCGACTCCAAGCGGCTGGACGCTAGAATCAGGACCGGGGGGATATTTCGAAGACTATTTTCCAGTGGGGGCAGAGACTGGGTTAGTAGCGAACGAAGACGAAACAGCACCAGAGACAACGTTTGTATCATGCGGCTCAATGGAAGGAACAAACACCGTGGACGACATAGGAAGTGGAACGCCAGGAAATCACACACATGGTGGAGGAAACATAAGCGCAGACGCATCGTCGGGCGTGCCACCATACAGTGCTCTGAAAGTGATAAGATACAACAAAATAAAAGCATCAATTCCAAAAGACGCGATAATAATATTCGACGATACAGTACCGTCGGGGTTCACGAGATATGCGGCTGCGGACGGATACTACATACGAGGAGGAGGAACCGTAGGAGCAACCGGAGGAAACGCAACAAGGCGATTTTTAGTACATGGGACAACAGGAAGTGGGGGAAACACAAGTGTTGGCCCGCTGGATGAATATGATCCAACAGGAACGATGCCGGAACGCAGCCACACACATCCGTTCTGGGCATATTCCGGCTATATAGATAACGATCCACCATATATAAATGTGATATTAGGCAAAGCAGACAACGACTTAGAATATATCCCAATGGGTGCGATCCTGATGTTTGACGAAACGCCACCATCGGAAGACTGGGAAGTACTCAGTTGGGGCGGGAAGTTGCTAAAGGGGGCGGCAACGTATGGTGGAACAGGGGGAAACGCAACAGAAACGCCAGCAAATCTAACAGCATATACACAGAATGAAACGCAACATGATTGGGACTGCAACCTGCAAACAGACGTGTATATAGCGTATCCACATAAACACAAAATGGTATTTAGTTTCGGCGCTGTTTCAACCTACCCAAAATGCAGACCAGTAATTTTCGCCAAGGCGAAACACGATATAACGGAAGACGGAGAAAGCGCAGGAATAATCCAAAACAACGTTAACGTCATTGCAGGAAGCGCATATCACACGCTGTACTCAAGTTCAGGAAGACACATAGCAATAAGAAATAAAGGAAATGACCAGGGCGAACTGCATTGCTGTTTCGCAGCGGACGGTGGATCGGGAAAAGATTACGTATACCACGGAAAATCAGTTGATGGTGGGAAAGAATGGACAATAGAACGAATAGACGCCACAACCAATTGCGAACAAATAATGGCAGACATAGTAATAGACAAAAACAATAACATACACTTTGTGTGGGCGGAATCGGACAACGCCGATCCAGCGCACAGACAAATAAAGTACAGGAAACTAAGTTCAGCAGATGCATGGGGTTCGGTAGAAACGGTATCGACTGCAGGAAATCCATATTTCCAAGCAGACCCATGCATACAAGTAAAGAACGATGGAACAACGATAGGAGTGGCATGGGTAGGATGGGGATGGGGAGACCTAGACGCATTTGATTTAGCATATAGAGAACGAACAACAATAGCATGGGGAGCAGAAGAACGCATAACATCAAACGCGGACGCAACGCATGACTACAGAATACCAGCAGTAGATTTCGACTCAGATGATTATCCACACATAGTAGCAGACCATGGAAACTCGCTAGTATGGAACGACTCAAACATGTACTACTGGCAAAAAACCGCAGGGGGATGGCAAGCACCGGAACAGATAAACAATGATGCAGGGGACAACAACCTAACAGAACACAACTCAAATATACTAATAGACGAGAATGATTACATCCACGTAGCATACATAACATCAGAAGCAGGTGGAACACTAGACGTATGTTACAAGAAAAAAGCACGGGGAGGCGCGTGGCCAGCGAAGGAAATAGTAGCTGCGAATGGTGGAACACGACGACATTACGCGCCACAAATACAACTTAATGGTGACGGGAATATATATTGCGTCTACACGATAAAATACAACTCAAATAGCAACTACGCAATAGCGTACAAAACAAAAACGACGAGTTGGCAGTCGGAAACAATGATAAAAACCGGCACGGGGAGAGATTTCAAGTATGCACAGATGTTATGGAGCAGGCAACCACTGAGAACAGGAATATATCAATCGCTATCACAACAGTATATGATAGTGATATACACATCAAATCCATCAAATGACGAGTACGTAGGAGACATTGAATTTTTCGCGGAACCGACGACTGTTGTGGGAGACATACCAGACACAGTAACCACAGAAACATACCGCACGAAACGCCGGGGGGCGCTATGCAAAACAAAATTCCAGAACAAGGTCGCGCCATCGAAGATATCGTAAACTATATATACGATTATAGACACCATACCGACTATGGCGACCACAGTGCAAGTAACGGTAAAAACAAGAGATAAATTGAAAGGCATGGGGAAGAAAGGGGAATCATACGACGACATAATCAACAAACTGATAGACAGAGCAGAGGGAAAAAAATGAAATGGATCGTGATGATATGGCTGATAACGGGGCTATCAAGCGCAGCCGGTGCAAGCGAATTGTTCACAGACACCGGACCAGAGAGATGGGCGATAGACGAATGGAACAGCACCATAACAACGCAGCAACCATGCAACAATAGCACGGAAATGGACAATATACAAGAAATACTAAACAAGTACTACCTGGCGAGTGACATAGTAGACAGCAAGTTCGACTGCTCGGATATATCGGAAATAATATGGTACGTACTAGAAACAAATGAATATGACTGCAGTGTGGTAGCCAACGCTGGAATCTACGAAGGGAACGAATC
>JBAZKI010000078.1:0-2833 GCA_041650875.1 Patescibacteria group bacterium | reverse complement strand
CCCATAGAACATCTCTACCGTTTCCCGACGCGACCACTGGCCGTATGCCTGGGCCTCTTCGATGCTCCATTCCCCCTCGTTGATTGCCGATGATGCCCCGGACGTTCTCAAGCCCCGGTGAATGTCGATCTTGATGCCCTCTGCGCCACAAGCTCTTGTCCAGCGGTCCATGAGGATTTCCCGCGTGTACCGCTTCCCCTCCATGCGGCTGGTCTTGCAAGTGAAGAGGAACGGGGAGAATGGGTCCTGTTTCAGGGCCTTCTCTAGGTATGGCTTGAAATCGGGGTGACAGGGAAACACATGGATCTGCCCGTCCTTGGTCTTGTCCACGACCTTTCTGCATTCGATTCCCCGGTGGACCACGAACACATCACGGCCAGGGTCGTAGTCTTCTTTGTGGAGGGCAATGGCCTCTCCAGCCCTGCGCCAGTGGAGCCGCAGGAACATGAAAATAGCCATATCCTCATCGGGAATGTGCTTGAAAATGCGGTCCTGCTCAGATCCGGTGATCCACACCGGGGGCTTCTTGCGGATCTGGTAATCACCCTCCTTGGGGAATATCGGCATCTGCGGAATGCGGCGGGATTCATAGGCGAACACCATGCAGGTCTTGAACGCATCGAGCACGTTCTTTCTGGTCTTGGGTGCGGCCTGGATCTCCTGCATCAGAAGCATAAGGCTGTCCTTCTGGATCTCATGGAGCTGGAGCGGGTGACGCTCAAAGAAGGGGATGATATGATTGTTGATGTACCCGGTATAGTTCTTGAGCGTTCCCTTGCCCACGGAGCCGTCAATAGCCCTGAGCCAGTCGCGCACGAAGGGAATCACATCGGTGTATTTATCCTTGTACTTGCGGATATCGAACGGGGCCTCCCCCCTCATGTACCGTTCATAATCAGCCTGGATCATGGACAGGAGCTTCCCGGCCTTGTGGTATCCTATGTCGCGGTTCGGGTCCGGGTGCATCTGAAACATGCGCTCCCCGGTCCCATAGTACGATGAAATCTTGTGCTGCTTCCCCCTCTGTCCGTGTGCGCCCTTCTCGTACCAGAAGATCTCCCAATATGGATGCTTCACATCATCCCGTAAATGGACAGACCCCTTCATACAGACACCTCCCAAGTGTTCTGGAGATATTATATTCTGTCTGAGTGAAGGGGTCAACCCGGGCATCTTACTTCGGCAGCTCCAGCCGGTCGTAGATGTGGTCGATCTCCGCGATGATGCCCTCGACCCTTGCCCTGCTCACACAGATTGCCGCCGCGACGGGCGCCATCGCAGTAATGCCCTGGTCTTCGCTCTCGTTGTCCGGCTCCTCCCTCATGACCGGACTGAGCACCTCGCGCAGTCCGTCGATTCGCCCTTTCAGCGTGGTAATGGTATCGTCCATAAGCTGCTGCTCGCAGAATATCTGACCATACACATTCCCCTTCGCCCCTTCTCCTGCCGCGCCCCTGATAGGTACTTCCTTGCGTAGATTCATAAAAACCTCCTCGTGTATTTTGACCGTTAAAACGGTTCTTCTCCTGGGTATTTGGGCTTGCCGTGGACCGTCTCGTACTGCTCCTTCGACAGTATGCCGCTCGCCGGTTCGGGGTGGCTCAGGTCCGGCACCCATACATGCTTGAACCTTCGGCATGCCCAATAGATATCCCGCTCCGTTCTCGTCATGAGCGGCAGGCTGTGCTCGGTCCAGCAGTGAGCGCACGGGTTCGAGCAGAGATATCCCTTCTCCTCCCTCATGCGGTAGTAGTAGATCCAGCCGCTCTTGCACTTCTCGCAGCCTTCCTTCACCGAGTCGTAGGAGTTGAAACCCTTTTTCCCTGCGGCGGCGTCCCGGTATGCCGACTTGATTTCTCCGGGAGTGGGGAAGTGCCTGTTGTTGTCGATAAGAAAATCAACGGTTTCCTTGAGGATCTTCGCATCCAGGAACTTCAGCCGGTCATGATAGATGTCGACCTGATCCTTTTCGAGCATTTTCTTGAAGAACTTCTCCAGCGGCATGAGGATCAAGCCCATGTCCGGTCCTGATATCATAAGCCCTCCCATCTCGTGTCTTTCTCGGGAGGCTTGCTGTACTCCTCGTCCTCCCATCTCCTGCCGGACAGCCAGCCCTGCGCCCACTTCGGGGTCTTGCCCTGCGCGATGACGTTCTTCCGCCGCTCGGCCTCTTTCTTCGCCGCGTCGATAATGGCCGCTACCGTGGCCTCGGTGAGGGTCGGGATGTCGAGCCATGCGTCAGCGGCCTCGGCCTTGCCATGCTTATGGTTGAACGCATCCCAAAATCGGTTGAATGTCTCAAGCCTCTTACCTGAGAGTTTCCGCTTCTTTTTGGTCAGGAAGAATTTCTCACCGTCAACCGCATCGCCAGATGCGGATATATTTTTTGTAACAGTATTACTGTTACAAGAAGATGAAGATGAAGAAGAAGAAGGGGGCGTAATATCGTCGTCACCTTTCCGTTTACTCTTCTTTCTCTCCCGATACCTCTCCATCCGATCCCTGGCTTGCTGCCTTTCTTTGGCTGCTTTGAACATTCTGCGGTTTATCACCGTAATAAAATCGTCACGCACCGTAACATCAGCCGTTTTGGTTACGCTCAACTCGTGAATCGCGGTTTGTAATTCGGGTGGAGTGCAGCCGAGTAATCTACAGAGTTGTTCGGACGTGCCAAAGAGCTTGCCGCGCTCTTTTGCGTCCCACATGCAGCAGAGCATCTCCCACCAGACTCCCCGCGACTGAAAACTCATCATGTGCAGTTCTGCGTCCCTTCTCGCGTCACCGGGATAGAATTGGAATGACGGCTGTTTCCCCATATCTCCTCCTCGGCGAT
>JBAZKI010000077.1:0-2855 GCA_041650875.1 Patescibacteria group bacterium | reverse complement strand
GGGGAAAGGACACCCGCCCATACCCGGCAACATTCGTCGCAGGCATAATACAGGGAGAAGGTGGCTCCCGCTCCCCGGACCTCGATCTCCCAGGTCGCCGGCCGCGAACATCCGTTTGTACTGCATTCGGGCATCTTCATCCGCTCCTGCGCACAGATTTGAGCTGTAGAGCGCGGAGCTCCCGCTCTTCGTTTGCGATCTGATCTGCCAGTTCGCGCGCCTCGCACAATCGATCGTCACGGATTGCCTGTAGTCTCGCAATCCTGGATTTGTGCTCCTGGATTGCGTTGATCCGGGTCATGCTGTCACCCCTCCCAGTGCATCGAAGAGCCTTACCTGCGCTCGCTCCTTATCGATCCTCTCTTGCGCCTTCAGGAAGTAGGGTTCGTGCTTCTCGATGCCGATAAAGTGCCGCCCGGTGCGGAGGCAGGCGATCGCCGTTGTGCCGCTACCGAGGAATGGGTCGAGGACGAGGTCGCCGGGCTTTGAATACTTCTCAAGAATCTGCATAAAGAGCGGGACGGGTTTCTGCGTCGGATGGATGCGCTCTTCCTTGTGGCGCATGTCCTCCTGCAGCATCCCGTTCCATCGCCACTTGAACTTCCGCACCGCTGTCTTGAATGAGGTCCACGCGAGTTCGCAGTCGGCGAAGTCGTTCTTACCGTTGTCCTTATCCCATACAAGCCAGCACGAGGACGGATCGAGGAGGTCGGCATAGTAGTTGCCGCCGAAGATGATCTGGTTCTTTGAGATCCGCGCCATCTCGGATAGGTAATTTCCCTCGAGTCTCATATTGTCCCATTCACAAAACCCGTAGTCCCTCGCCGGGACGATCTTCGTAGGGTTCCCGAACGCAGGCCCTCCTCGCGTCTTGTTCTTCCCCGCCGCCTCTCCGATCCCATACGGCGGGTCGGTCAGCACGAGGTCAACGCTCTTATCCGGCATCTCGCGCATGAGGTCGAGACAGTCGCCGCAGTAGATGCGGTCGATCTCTAAGGTCACTTGCTCGCCTCCTTCTTAGCAAAATATTCCCGCACGCGGTAGCACCGCTCCCGGAGCACCGCGACATTCGAACACCTGATACCGGTCGGCGAATGCTGCCGACAGTACCAATCCCACTCCCCCTTCCGATCATCGTAGATTGGGTGCGGGCACCCGAGGCACCACGGCGGGGCGGTGAGGCCGTTGTCGGTCATGCGACCACCGCCTGCTCTTGTAGTAGCGCCCGATATCGTAGGAGACGATCCACCGAATGGTGCCGCGACGCGGTCGATCCATCCACCGAATCCGCCCCAGCGTGGCGCGCGGCGAGGATCTGCCGCTCGGAGTTTACGCGCCCAATGTGACAATCAAGCCCCACGAGGTGCGCAAACTCGCACCAGTCTTTCGCAGTGCGCCATTTCCAGACAGTTGACCCGCCGACGAAGACCCCGTCGATCCGGGTGATGACCGCAGGAATAAGATCATACACGCTCATCCCATCCTGCACTGGGAGGTATTTTCTCCAGTCGTCCGGGAGTTTCCCGACGTGCTCCATCGAGCGGACGAGCGATTGCAGACCCCCGGCGACGATATCAGGGAGCACCACGAACGTGGGTGCGATGCCCAGATCGACGATCTGCCGCACCAACCGGTAGAACCGCGCCTCGTCCCATATAGCGCGGTTAACATACGCTGAAAACGCCCCATTGTCGAGGGCGAACCGCCCATCTTCGCAGGGGCGGGGCACTTTGCCATAGGTCGGGGAGTATAGCAGATCCAATCCTGCCGCGAGATAAGCATCGCGCCGGTCTGCACCGAACGGGGCCGCGAGATAGTATCTCACGCGACCACCGCCATTGTCATCATCCAGAGCAGCCCGAGCGCCGTCGTGACGACCCCGAGCAGGAACCCAGCGGTGAACCAGAGGGCGCGGATCATACTGTGCCCCCTAACTCTGTCTGCACAGTCTCCGAGTCGAACGACCCGAAGATCCACCATTGCATAACTTCTTCCGCTGTTGACCCGCAGGGAAACGGGGTTTTCCTGCCCGCCAACATCCGCCGAAACGCTCCCAAGTATGCCCGGTAGAATTTTGGATACCGCCGGGCGTCGTCGAGCATCCCGCGAGGGCCTTGCATGGGGCACATGATGCAGCCGATCCGCTCTTTCCCCTCATCGTACAGGCTGCAATAAGGGAGACTCCGAGACCGAATATAGTCCCAGACATCCGCCGCAGTCCAATCCACAATCGGGCAGCAGAAGAACGTCCCTTTTTGGCGGGTTGATTCTCCGAAAATCGGACGATCTTTTCGGCGCTGTGACTCGGCCCGGCGGATACCGAGCACTACGGTGCGTCCCACCCCATGCAGCTCTTTAAGTTCTGTGCAGCAATACCGAATGATCCGCGTCGGAGGAGTGCCGTGTTTGACAATCATCCGAAACATCGAGTTTTTCGGTTTCGTCCACGCGACATCGGGATAATGCTCCCGGATGAATTGCAGCACCTCCGGTGGGTCGATAGTGGTCTGGTGGAAATGGGCGTCGAATCGCACTCCCGCCCTGACCGCCAGATCATAGATCACTATACTGTCCTTGCCGCCAGAGAACGCGAGGTAATATCCATCCTCGGGTTCATGCTTCCGGAGGCGGGCGATAGCTCGTTCCGATAAGACCCCCACTTTGGATCGGTTATCTAGTGTCTGCTGTAGTGTGAGCATTGATCTACCTCTTTTCTACCATCTGTTCAAGTTCTGCCTTGTTCCGCTCAATATATCGCCTGTACGCCGGGCTCTCCGTGTTCCAGAGATCCTGATAGTATTCTTCTTTCCGCTCCGGGGTGACGCGGCCGCGGCCGGCACACGTCGGGCACGGCT
>JBAZKI010000076.1:0-2863 GCA_041650875.1 Patescibacteria group bacterium | reverse complement strand
GGTGATGTCGGTGCGGGGGATCCGATACGTTGGTGGTTCAATTATTGTTTCAGTAATAGTTGATACGTCTGTTTCTGGGGTTTGAATGGTAATCCTATCAATCCCAGGTGACTGGATCTCCGGTGTGCCCAACATCTCGTTCACAATCCGGTTTACTCCAACCGGTGTGACCCCCCCACCAATTGCCCCGATTGGGATCCGGGGTGCAGCGGTGTATCGGCGGTCTTCGCGAGAACGAGTGCTAGGTGTATCAGTACCAAACACCATTGTGTCATAATCCACACTCGAGGGTGTTTCTCTGCTAACCGATTTCCGTGGATCCATCGCATATCCATACACAAACGAATCATCATCGTCACGAATGTTCGCTGCAACACCAACCGATAACACGCTATCGACCCGTGCACGGGGTTGTGTGTTTATGAACTCGCGCATGGCTTTTTCCGCATCGACAAATAAGGGTGTGCCGATAACCGGAACAACAAGCCCCTTTGGGTATTTCGTCGCACGAACGCCCGCATCCTGTGTAAATGTTCTTGGTTCTGCCCGTATTTCAGAGGGACGTTTCCCTGTTACAAACTCGATAAACTCTGAATCTACTTTAGACGATGGTTTTGATTCTGGTTTTGCGGATATGTCTAATATCTGGCTTGCACCTGGTTGCCTTGATGGTTTTGATCGAGGGTATAAATCCCCTGTCCTTCTCCCAACCGCAGATATCGCAGCAGATTCTCTCCTCCCTTCAAGAGAAAGACCAGGATAAGACGGTCCGTTCAACCCTTCCATAAACCCGGTCTTTACCTTTCTTCCAGCACGACCAACTGTTCTCGCAGCAGACCGAAGTGGAGTTGCAACAGATTCTACAGCCGCATCAATATAAAGCCCTTCGGGTTCAGTTGATAATAACTGTGTCGTAGCATCATCAACAATAAGTTCCCGTGGTTTTGTTGGTTTACGAGTATAGGTAAATGTTCCTCGGGGTTCAAGCTCAACACCACTCACACGAATTATTCCTAAACGAACATCGTCTGTCACCCCGACCGCCCCAGAAGTATCATCAAACAAAATAGAACGAGGACGCTTTCCGGTTGGTTTTTGGATATCATACCCCATATATGTTTCTCTGAAAATACGCCCTGCGCCAGGTTGTTCTTCAAAAACAGATACGTATAATGGGTTGTCGCGGGTTGAGAATTTCACTCCCCGTGATTCATATACCCCACCACGCATCTCGTATACTGGAGCCATGCTCCTAGCAGGGAGTTTTCCCGGTTTCCCCAACGGTTTTGCACCAGAAAACACCAACTCGGTTTCAACCGGAACCGGAAGCAACCGTTCTCGCGGGATCGTTGTGTCTGGTTTTGGTAGTTTTCCAAGGTTAATCTTCTGCCCAGCAATATTGATATCTCCTACTTTCTGCACAGTTGACGAACGAGGAGATGTCCACTGTGCGGGATCGACAAATTCAACACCCGTTTTTGGTTGCTTGTATATGGGAGATCCGACCCGGGTTTCAACCTTGCCACCAACAACGCGCTGTGGCCCGGGTTCGCCAATCCCAAAGTCTTTCATAAACGATTGTGTTTTCGGCCCGGGTTCGCCAAACAAACGAATTGTTCTCCTTCCAGTGGGATAATCAACTATCGCCCCACGTTCTGTAAATGTAATCTGTTCTGGTTGCGGTTGTTTGACGGCCGGTCTTTTTGTCGATGAAGGTGTTTTCCGCCCTCGAAACAATACTGCTTCTTCGTTGGCAGCCATCGCCCGAATATTTCTTAAACCTGCCCGGGCAATCTCCGGCGAACGATACCCCACAGCTCCCCCAAGGATCATCGGTCCTGCTTCCGTTGTGGTGATCCTGCCAAGTTCCCGGGCGACGCTCGTGGTTGTCGGTTGGGACCCCGCACGGATTCCAACATCAGCAGCATAGATCCCACCAATAATTTGTGGTGCTCGCTTGGTGAGCGTACTCACTACCTTCTTTCCTGCCGGAGATTTTGCAAGATCCGCAAACGTATCAACGCCCCGCCGTGCAAGGAACGATCTACTTGCACCGACAGCCCCCCGCGTTATACCGCCAATACCCGCACCAACAGCAAAAAACGCACCGGAAAGAACGGGGTCGTCACGGATTCCTTCATAGCTGCCTTTCACATATTCTGACCGCCAATCTGACATCGACGGCATCATGTCAGGTGTTGCCCGCGATGGAGATACCGATCCAACGATCTGACGGGACACGGCTGTTGCAGCGGTTTCAATTGACGCACCGAACAACCCGCTCAATGGTGATGATAAAAAACCAACAGTCTTGAACGCCGGTGTCAACGATTCCGCTGCAGGAAGATATTTTTGTGTGGTTGCCGCCGCCACATCTTTTCGAAACGTATCGAACCGACCAAGCAGCCCATAAAGCCCGGTAGACTGCATCTCTTTCTGTGCTGCGGTGATGTTTGCCGCCGTCTGGTTGAGTTGCCGGGACTGGTTTTTGATTGTTGCCTGGTTGCTTTTAAGACCGGTTTCCCATGATTTGAGCGGGGCGATCATTGTTGTGTTGATTGCGTTCGCTTCTTCCTGGGAAAACTTTCGTGACCCGATAAACTCGTTTGCACGGGTTATGTTAGACGCTAACCACCCGGCTTCGCGCTGTTGCTGCGCTACGTTCAGGTTGTACGCGGCAACGTCAACTTCGTATTGCCGTGCCTGTGACGCAAGACTGGCCTTTCGGGTGCCAAAGATGTCCTGTACGACCAGCCCGCCGGTCCGGGTTGCACGTTGGACCGCAGGAGCCTGGATAATTGTTCTTACACCGGCAGAGATTGGTGATTGGATCTTCGGTGCAACCACACCGGACAACACGTTC
>JBAZKI010000075.1:0-2930 GCA_041650875.1 Patescibacteria group bacterium | reverse complement strand
GGCCACGGTCCCCCGTTTCAGGAAGAAGTCCCGGTTCTGCTCGATCGTCTGGTTGCCCGGCTGTTCGAGGAAGAGTTTCTCCACCGGCCAGGCCACCCCGCCCGTCAGGTCCGCGACCTGCAGGAACGGCACCCGGGCATCGGCCAGGGCGAAGCAGTCCGCGACCCGGGCGACCCGGGCCCGCAGGAACTCCGACGACGGCGGGTTCCGGAGTTTCAGCGCCCACTCCCGGTCGTCCTTCGGCGGGCAGGTCGTCTGCACGACCCCGATCAGGAACTGGGCCAGGGATCCGGCGAAGTCGGCCCGGGGCGCGTCGAGCCCCACGGCCGGGTTCTCGGGGATCCGGTCGGTGAGTTGCCAGGGAGCAATGCGGTCAGCGCTGCCGTCGTGGCGGGTCACCGGGATCCAGGCATCAGTTATCAGGTTTAACGTCAGGTTTCACCTCCAACATTTACAGTAACATTATCTGTGGGCCGGGCATAAATACTTGTTGCTCGATCCGGGGCGGGAGCGGGGGCCGTCAGGCTGCCGGGCCTGTCAGGAGTGCCGGTTGGCGCGGAGGGGGCGGGCGGCAGGTATTTGGCTGAGGACGGACAATAGGTGGGATAGGTACAAGGGCCTTGGGACGGCGGAAGGCCGCTTCCGGGTTCGTGTATATAAGTTGAAGAGTATTCCCCACGGACGCGGGGATGAACCGGATCCCTCCCAACCCTTTTCCCGGGGGCGCTGGTATTCCCCACGGACGCGGGGATGAACCGTTCGCGATCGAGTTGGCCGAATTGAAGCGCCTGTATTCCCCACGGACGCGGGGATGAACCGTTCTGGGACCACCGGGTCTCCTGATCCGGAAAGTATTCCCCACGGACGCGGGGATGAACCTCCGGAACACGGGGTTTACCAGTACCTGCGCGAGTATTCCCCACGGACGCGGGGATGAACCGCCTTTATTGGGAGGAGGGGGAAATTGGCCCAGTGTTCCCCGCAGGCGAGGGGATGAACCGATTTGGATGTTCTTGACGCGAGATGGGCTCAGGCAATCCCCACGGGCGTGGGGATGAACCGCTCCCCCCGGCCGAACTCGCGGCACCCCATCGGTATTCCCCACGGGCGTGGGGATGAACCGGCAGGCATCCCGTCCTGGCAATCTGTTTCTACGTATTCCCCACGGGCGTGGGGATGAACCGTCGGTATACCCGTATTCGCGTAGGTGCCGGATGTATTCCCCACGGGCGTGGGGATGAACCGTCTTGGACCGCGCTTAGAATAGGCGAGATGGTGTATTCCCCACGGGCGTGGGGATGAACCGTACTATGCTCTTCGCCAGAGCGGTTGCTCGTAGTATTCCCCACGGGCGTGGGGATGAACCGAAGGTCAGTGGCACCGGGCCGAGGCCACAAACGTATTCCCCACGGGCGTGGGGATGAACCGGGCGATGAGGATATATATGTTTGGTTCGTGGAGTATTCCCCACGGACGTGGGGATGACCCGGTGGATCCCCTGGGTAGCCCCTCCATCTGGGAGTATTCCCCACTGGTGCGGGGATGAACCGATCATAATTCAGCCCCCCGCGCCGCCCGCTGCGTATTCCCCACGGGTGTGGGGATGAACCGGCGCGGCGCGAGGCAATGCTGGTCCGCGTTTAGTATTCCCCACTGGCGTGGGGATGAACCGAACTGAGTTTTGGGCTGCCCTGTGGTGAGGGCGTATTCCCCACGGACGCGGGGATGAACCGCCTTTATTGGGAGGAGGGGGAAATTAGCCCAGTATTCCCCACGGGCGTGGGGATGAACCATAAACAATTTCTATGTTCTGGCTTGTATGATCGGATTCCCCACTGGCGTGGGGATGAACCGACATCGAGAGTGCTGTCAGGGCAACCGTCGCCGTATTCCCCGCCGACGCGGGGATGAACCGCCCGTGGTGCGGAGACCCGAACCCCTCTATGTTCCCCCCCATGTGTGGGGATACCTCCCCGCAGGGGGCCGGGGGGCTGCTGCCGGACGAACCGGTCTGCACATGCAGATCCCCCCGCGGGCCGGGGATATCCTTATGCCGCCTCGCGGCGAACAGAATCCCATATTCCCCATTGATGCGGGGATGAACCGATGTTCCTGTAGATAACCCCTCTTCCCCGCCGGTGCGGGGACTTCCCTAAAATGAGCGTGTAAAAATGAGTTCACTCCCCACCCCCCGCGGGGGGCCATCCTATGAGCGGATCCTGCACGGGTCCCAGCTCAAACCGTCCGAAACGGACTTTTTTAAGGCCCGCGGTACGCAGGAGACCACGACCGTGATCGCGGAATACCATACCGCCTTCCCGCACTCGATGCGGACGGACCGGGCGATCGAGAACCATATCCAGACGTTCCGGAAACTTGCCCCCGCGAAAACCCCTACCCGGGTCACGCCCGCACTCCGGTCCGGCGGCGGGCAGAAATCCATCAAAGTGAACCAGTTGAACCTCACCCTGATCTCGTCCACCGGGAAGGTCTGGGTACTGAAGGTGCAATCGGTCGGCGTCTACTACCCCCTGACCGAGACCCGGACCATGACCTTCCCGGTCTCGCTCGCCCAGCTCGGAGATCGCGACCCCCTCCAGCAGACCACGGTACTTGAGGTCTGGAAAGAGGTCCTCCTCGATACCCGGCCGTGGATCCCCGATTTTGAAGCGTTGTGGGCTGCCGCCGGGCTCGCCCGCACCCCCACGAAGATTGCTGCCGATACCGAGCGGCTCGCCGCCTGGCAGAAGGCCGCCCCCCTCTCCTTGATCCGGGAGATCAAACTGGCGTTTCAGGACCTGATCGACCGGGACCCCGACGCCCCGGTCTGGAATGTGAAACGGCTACTGGAGATGGGGATCCTGAACCAGATCGACGTCTGGGTGCGGGCCGCCGAGACCCGGATCGCCAGTCTCGCCGGAGAAGCCCCT
>JBAZKI010000074.1:0-3028 GCA_041650875.1 Patescibacteria group bacterium | reverse complement strand
TACAGCTACGCGCTCGTAGCTTGCCGTGCAATAGAACGTCGTTGTCCCGTTCTTCGTGGTTCCTGTGATGTTCTCCGTAAAGGGCGGGTACGTGGTTAGCAGTTTCAGCAAGTTCGATGTCTTCTCGTCGTTAATAATAACCTTCCGGTCATTATCCTGTGACAGCTTCACTTGGTTAAACTGTTCCCACGGTTGGAGGGTTGCGCTCATTGCCAAGATCATCAGCGCCCGGTATGTCTTATCAACGGCAAGGTCAATGTTCTCCGTTGCGCTGGCCGTCAAGCTGTACTCATACTGCTCCTTTGCCGACAGAAAACCGGTCGGCGTGATGGCCCGCTCGTCGAACGTGTGCGCGTAAACGGCAAGCTCCCCCTCGTCCGGCGCGCTTCCCCCGCTCGCCATATTGTGGGTGATTTTCAACTGCGGATTTGTGAACTTCCGGGGGTCCAGCGCAAGCAGTTCGTCGTATAACCAGCGCCCGAAGTCGATATCATACGTAGCGATGCTATAAACGTCGTCCATGTAGTTCAAGACGTTCAACGGCATGCGCCCCTTGTTGTAGTAGTTGAGGGCCTGCGCCTGTACTCCTGAAAGGGAAACAAGCACGTCGCTTCCGTCAACTACTTCGATTTTACTTACCATCTTTGCCGGGTGCGCTGTCGGAACGGCAAGGTGGTTGAGTCCCTTCATTTGTACGGTTATTCGTGAAACGGGTTCCGCAAGGTTTATGTCAAGGGTTTTTGTCCCTGCGGTGCTCGCGGCCTCTGCGCCCAAAAGGGCGGTTATCCTGTAGTTCATGTGCTTTTATCTCCTTTTCTCTCTGTGATGTGTTCCCCGCGTTGTTACGCGGTTTTTACCGCAACCAGCGCGTCAACAACTTTCTTCACGCGGTCAAGGTTTCGGGGGTCTCGCCGGGGATACCGGGGGCCAAGATCAACGCGGTCGATTGCCTCCCTGAACGGGGCAAAGCCTTTGTTGAAATCGTCCTCTGCCTTGTAAACGCCCTCTGAGAAGCGCCCCGGACCGACGGCAAGGGCCTTGCTCTGCCATTTCTTCGTGCCCGCGCCCTGTACTCCTTTCGCAAAGAGGTCTTTGCTGTGTGCCGCGTCTATTCCGGCCTTCCAGTTCTCCTTACTGGCCGTTGCTTCCTCCGCCCAGTCGCGTTTGGGGTGCTGTATGCCGGTCTTATAGTCCTCCGCTCTGCCCGGTGTCACTCGCGCCCACTTTGCCGCGATCTCCTGTGCCGATTTGATTTCTGCCATGATGCCTTTGTCCTCCTCTTTCTGTAGTTTTTCGGGCGTGGTCCCGCCCGTTTTCTGCTATATGAAGGGGCTCTCAAGAATAGTCAAGTAAAAAAAAGGTGGACTACAATATATTGTTGTCCACCAGCTCCCAGTGTATACTATATCTTGTGTTTTTAGTGCAAAGTCAGCCTGTCCCCAAACCAGCTTGACACGATAACTACGCATGCGTACCGGGTCCCGGCGGTTGTCGGGTTGTTTACGATCTCCGGGGCGCTTCCTGTTATTGACAGCCCGGCAAGCAAGGCAAGAATCGCAAGTGCCGCGATCACTCCGCCTGGCCTGATTGCCGCGCGCAAGTCAACGATTCCTTGTGAGGGTGTGCCTATCACGTCGCGGTTAAAGTATTCCCGCCGGGCGTGCATCAACTTCCCCATTGCGTCAATATATGACGGCAATGTTTCGGGGGCTGTCGTTGCGAGTGTTCCCGCCGTTCTCTCCGGCGTGTCGTTGCTCTCCGGTATGATCTTCTTCTTGATTATGTCGAACAGGGGCGGGACTATCAAGCCGCCGATTGCAATCGCCGCGTCGATCATGTTCCTTCACCTCCGTTTATTTCGGGTCAAGCTCAACGTGGATGTGGTCTTTCTCTGCGATTACGTCAAAGCTCCCGCCTAGCGTCCGCCGTAGTTCATCGATCATACTTGCCGCGTTGGCCTTTGGGAGTCGAACATCAAAAGCCTTATTTGCATAGTGTAGGCTTCCCGCGCCATGGTTTCCATCATACGTCGCCGTGATTATCGGTTCGTCTTTGTACTTCTTCCATACCTCTTCGAGCGTTGTCAACGCTCGCCGCGTGTTGCGCTCAAGGCGCGATATGTCAACCCCTGCTTTTATCAGCACTTTTCAAACCTCCCGGATTTGTTGTCTTTTATTTTGTGCACTCCGGTCGCCCGGCGTGTCGGTCACGTAAGCCCGGCTATCAGTTCCCGCAAGGATTTTACGTTCTCCCGCGCCTGTTCCGGCGTTATGCCGCCGCCGATTTCCTGTACCTGCGGAAAGCGGTTGTCTTTGCGTTTCAACCAGTCAATCAAGCGCCGGAACAGCGCCGCTGCTCCCTCCACCTTCTTTTTCATAAGATACCGCACGCCGTAAAGCGTGAAGGTTATCATTGACGAATACTGTCTTATCTTCCCCCGCTCTTCGTTCCGATACCTCCGCCGCCGGGTGATTAAACCGTCTTCTTCCATGTCTGCCAGACACTTAAAAAGCCAGCGCCTTTTGATTTCAATACCGTGGTATTCCGTCAAAAGCTCTCTGAGTCGGTGCTCTGATGCCTTCGTGTAGTGTTCGTTCCCGTTCCTCATAGAAGCGAAGAGGGCAACTGCGATACTGTGCTTTGTGCTGTTCATGGGGATTCTGTCCTTTCGGTTATAGAATAAGAAAAGCCATGGTTGCCCCCATACCATGGCTTTCCCGCTTTTGCAACACTCTTGTTTTCGCTTAGAGCATATCAAGTTGTTTTATTGGGTCTTCCCGGCCTTCGTGTGCGGTCGGTCGCGGCTCGTAGTGGTCCTTTAATCCGGGCCTCCGCGCGCAATTAAAGCAAGCGTTCGCGTCTGTCGATGGTTTGTGTATCGCCTTCAATATCAACAATTCATAGTAGTGGAAACACTTTTTGCAGTCGATCATGGTCAATTCTCCTTTCTGCCTTTTATCGCGTGCAATAACGGAGCAATGCCGTCTTGGTCTTCGGTCAATCCTGCAAGGGTCCTGTATCTCCGAAG
>JBAZKI010000073.1:0-3076 GCA_041650875.1 Patescibacteria group bacterium | reverse complement strand
TACAACCCATTCAAGATGTTTTGGGACGCCGACCGAGGCTTTTACTTCGCCGGGGAGGAAGTCAGCGCCGAGTTTCCAGGGGTCGAGCGCGACTACCTCAGAGAAGGGTCTGCCGGTGGTGGGGGCGGGCGCTCCATACCGCCGCTCGAGTGCGACGGCAGCGGCCTTCTGCTTCGGGTAGGTCTTCATGAAATCAGCCGTGAACTCTTCGTATGCTGCTTTCATGCGGGGGTTTTCCATGACGGTTTCCCAGCGTTCCCGGTACTGTTTGGCTTGCTGGCGGTATTCGGGCTTCCCGGTCTTCTGATAGGTCTTGAGTGCCGACTGTTCGTAGAGGGTGACGTATTCTCCGATATCGAAGAGGTCTTTTCCGAGCCGGGCGGATCTCGCCCCGAAGGTTCCTGCCTCTACGTCGATACCCGTCATGGATTCGAGTTTGCGGAGGAACTGGATCTTCGGGGATTCGATGAGGAGCCCGCTTTCGAGCTGGATGATGTCGCGGGAACTCTGCGGGACTTTGACGATAGGAACGTCTTCTCCGGGTTTGGGGAGCAGGGTTCGCCGCTGCGAGAGGTGTTTGGGGTGGCTGGGGTCAACGGTTTCGATATATCTGTCGCCCCGCTTTGTCACGCGGAAGGGGTATTCGCCCCAGTGGACTCCGCCGAGCGCTTCTCCGCCGACTTCGATCTCGTAGGACGGGAACTTGCCGCCTTTTCTCTTGACTTCTCCTCTGGGGTAGGCTTTCGCCATCTCGAATATGCCGTGTTTTGCCGCGCTTTCGGATCGGCCAATCGGCATGGTCTCGATATCGCCGGCGAACCGGGCGGTCCTGCCGGGGGTTCCGGCTTTCCCGAACATGACTTCGTGCAGGGACGAGCCGTAGAGCACCTGATCGGTCTCGATCATCGCGGTCTTGAGGGCTTTCGGGTCGGCAACCACTCTCCCGGACGGGTCGCGGATCGCTCCGCTCGAGGCGAGAGTGGGTTCGTGGAGTTCGATGAGATCTGCAGGGGTTTTCCTGACATCTTTGGAGAGTTCGTAGAGGGAGAGGAACGCGGGTTGCTCTTCGGGCTTGAGCCGGAGGGCATACCGCTGCGCCATAACATCGGACTGGATCTGGTAGACGGTTGACTCTTTGAAAGTCTCGAAGAGTTGTTTTCCTTTCCCCATCTGGATTTCCAGACCGGCACGGGGTTTCGGGCCTTTGGTGGTGATGCCGCCGATATGCCGCGCCGATCCGGTCTCGAACCCGGCCCAATCGGGCTCGAACCCGCCGCCTTTCAGAACGGTGTGGCCCGGGCTTTCTGCCGAGATGCCGCGATAGGTCACGACTTCCGGCACTTCGGTTAACGGGCCGAAGACTTTACCCCATTTGGGAACGGTTACTTTTCTTCCGGTGGGAACGGAATACCGCTGGTACTTGATGGGGGAGGCTTTCGGGCCGGCGATCATGAACATGGCCGCGCCTGCGGCTTCCCAGGGTTCGCGCTGGGCTTCTTCGGCCATCTGCTCGAACGAGAGGACGGTTGCCGGGCCGATCACGGCGGCGTAGGCTTCGGGTTCTCTTGCGGCCCATTCGAGGGATGGGACGACATACGCGCTGCTCATGCCGCCCATCGTGACCAGTTTGCCGATGCCGATCCCCATGTCCTTGAGGTTCCGGAGCCGTTCGGGGATGGTGTCGAATCCCGGGATCATCCCTCGTGCCCATACTTTTGCGGGTTCGGGGAGGGAGTCCATCGGGCGGGAGACGGTGCGCCGGATCCCTTCGTCGCCGGCGAGTTTCCAGCGGGTGAACTCGTTGCCGAGGTATTCTAACGAGATGTCGGTGCCTTTGGCGACGGGGTAGGTGATGAGGTCTTCCCGGTTGAGTTTCCGTACTGCGGGGGCTTCCTGAGTGAAGATCGTTGCTGAATCCAGGACATTCTGTTTTCCGCCCATGGCCGGAGCGAGCGTCTGCCGGACGCTTCCGGCAACCTCGCCGAGCCTGCCCAGGGCTCTGCCTGCGGTTTCGTCGGCCTGCTGCTGCATCGCAAGGACGCGGGAACTTTCGGTGCCGCCGATCCAGCCTTTCGGGACGCTCTGGACCTGAACCGTCATGGGTTCTGCCGGACGGGATTCGAGGTCTTTCACCTTGCCTGCGTAGGAGGAGGCTTCCTGGAGGTATCCCTGATACCCTTTTGCATCGACGGTGATGACATCGGAGAAGTTCTGGGAGATAGATTTCTGTGCCGCCGTTACGATGGCGGTCTGCTGGGCGAGCATCCCGCCGGGGTCACGGCCATACTCTGCGGCAGCTCCGGCGTACCCAGACCGGGCAATGGTCTGGGTAATCTGTTCGGTCTCGGCAAGAGCGAGCCCGAGTTCGTTTGCCCGCTTGATGGCTTTCTCTTCCTGAACGGCCCGCTGCAGTTCTTCGTAGGAGTCGTACCCGTATGCTTTTGCGGTTCGGAACTCTTCGGATCTCTGCCCTATGGCTTCTCCTTCGGCCCGGATTGATTCCGACCACTCCCTCATCTGCTGGGCGCGGAGTTCGGCCATCTGCCATTCGTACTGGGTCTGCTGCCCTTCCGCGATGCCGATGGTCTCTTCTACCGACCGGGCCTGTTCTGATTCGGCCCATTCCTGGAGTTTTTTCTGCTCGACCCGGGATACGTTCTCGAGAAGGTTTTGTCCTCGCGGTCTGCCGGTTTTCTTCTCCATGGCGATTGCGGAGATCTCGGTGGCTTTCTGGGAGGGTGCGGCAACCTTGCCTTTCGGACGCTGGCTCTTCTTTATCCAGCTTCTCAGTTTCCTCTTATCCACATATTCGGCGCGCTGTTCCGCCTGTTGCTCGATCCTTCTGACCGCTGCCGCCTGCTGCTGCCGCAGGATGGTGCCGGTCAATGCCTCTTGTGTGCCGATGGATCCGGAGGTTGAACTTGCGTCCCGGGGCCGCATCGTGATGGGGTCTTCTTCAATAAGCGTCATCTGCCTTCCTCCTTCTGCGGATGAATACCCATAGCAACGGCGTGAACAGCAGGAACGCGAGCAGGAACGTGGAGATGTCGAACGCGATCTGGATCATGGTGTCGAT
>JBAZKI010000072.1:0-3113 GCA_041650875.1 Patescibacteria group bacterium | reverse complement strand
AAATAGCGTTGCATAATCGAGTAGACTGCCCCGCCAGCCTTGGCTGACGGGGAGAGCCTCTCACACCACTGTACGTACGGTTCACGTATACAGCGGTTCGTTAAGAAATGGAGCAATTTTCTGATAATAAGTAAACATAGGTTCGTAACCGCGTTGTTGCAGACGTTCCACCGTGATGGTGGTTTTCAAAATAGGGCTACAGGCGACCGCCCATGTACCCATTCGGCTACGGCTGTGGCTGTATGCGTGTTCAAGGTCAACGCCCAAACGTATCAGGTTTTTCCGTCTTCGTTCGGATTTCTTCCATTGTTTCCAGATACAGCAACGTAACCGGTTACGCACCCACCCATCCACATCTTTGAGTTTTTCCTGGATACTTGCCATGCGGTAGTATTGAAGCCAGCCTCGCTGTACTTCTTTCAGTTTGTGGATACGCTCATCGAAACTGGCGGGTGTGGTTTTTCGGGTGATGGCTTTGAGTTTTAGTTTCAGGTTTTTCCATCCTTTGCCGCTTACCACCAGCTGGTATTTGCCTTTTTCCCCCTTTTTGTAAGTGGGCACAAAACCATATCCTAATAGCGAAAAGTTTACGGGGCGACGGATTCCACTTTTCTCCCGATTAATAGGCAGGTGTAGTTTACTCTTTAGAAAGAGAAAGATCTCGTTGCCTGTTTTGCGGGCTTGCCATTGGCTTTTGCAATAAATGCTAAAGTCGTCAGCATAGCGGACAGACTTTAATCCACGTCTGTCTAATTCTTTATCCAATTCATCTAACATGATATTGGAGAGAATCGGGCTCAGCGGACTGCCCTGTGGTACTCCTTTTCGGCGTTTGACTAACTTCCCGTTGATTAAAATCGGCGCTCGCAGCCATTTGCGGATAAGACGCAGCGTAAGCGGGCATTTTACCTTGCGATACAACAATTGCAGCAAAATGCAGTGGTCTACTTCGTCAAAGAAGCTCTTCAGGTCAATGTCTACTATATCCTGATAACCATTGTTTATATACTCCAATGCTTTGAGTACCGCTTGCAGGGCATTCTTATTCGGGCGAAATCCATAACTGTAATCCTCAAATTCCATTTCGAACCGGTTGGCTAAAACTTGCCCTACGGCTTGTTGAAGCATCCGGTCAACCACGGTGGGCACACCTAAAAGACGTGTCTTCCCATTTCCCTTGGGTATCTCTACCCCCAAAATGGGTTGTGGCAGGTAAGTGCCGTTTAACAATGATTGCTCTATACTTTCCCTGTTCTTTGTCAGGTGGTCGTATAGTTCGCTTACAGGCATTCGATCAACTCCTGCCGAACCTTTGTTCTGCCTGACCTGTTGCAATGCACGCATCATGTTGTGACGGTTAATCACTTGCTCAATCAATTCCATTTCGTTTTTGTTTGCTCTTTTAATCATCTTCTCTTGCCCTGTTTCGCTTGCTACAGGCTATTTCATTGCTGAAAATCCATGTCGCATTAAAAACTTCTTAACGTTCAGTCCTTCATTACGTTCGTGAGACCTCCGACTCTCTGGATTTCTATCACTTGCCGGCTCGTTTTCCGTAATTACTATGACCTCGGCTGACTTCTCATTACATTTTACTGCTTAGAGATCTCCCCCGGTAAGAGCTTTTTCCTTCCTCCAATCCCTGCGGTATCTACATATCTGTCCACAAACTACCTTTTGGGCGTTACAATGATGTGGTTGCTTACCCAAGACAATTATGCCTCATATACCGTTTCTGTTCGTCAGTACCGGATTTTGCAGTCTCGCTTCCTTCACTGCTGTCGTCACCAACAACCAGCTTGCGACTTGCTAATGCTTCGGGCACGACCCCGTGCATAAGGGACTTGCACCCCCTGGAAAAATACACCTGCTTAGAGCATTGTTTAACCAAAATTATTTGTAATTTTGAAATTTTACTGTTGCTTGCAGCAGGTGCGCTCTGCTCATGCAGGGCGCACACATTATATAAGCGTAATGCGGGCGAAGTGGCTAAAATTTAGTATTTTGGCATCTATCAAAGTTCGTGCTAGCGGACAGTGTATTGCTCCGAAAACCCGCACTACGCTTATACTTGACCGTTATCGCTCAGTGTAAAAAACGAAACCGAACAAAAAAACAGAGATTAAGAAATGACAAGCCAACGCACAAAACAGCACATTTACAAGCCCCACCGCACAAGCCAAAACTTCGGCTTGCAAAAGAGCTGTTTTCTTGCCAACGCTCGGACTGCTCAACAGACAGAAATATAGTATGACGAAATTTAATGAAGATTCAAGAGTGAAAATACCTGCCATTCTGCATTTGTGTAGACTGGGTTACAAGTACCTTTCACTGAAAGACGCTGTTTGGGACACCGACACAAACATATTTACTAACATTTTTAAAGAATCAATTTGCAGAATAAATCCTGACTTTGACCAAGACCAAGCGGAAAGACTTTTGGTGGACACATCACTCCTGCTGGCCAACGAAGACTTAGGAAAAGCTTTTTATGAAAAACTGACAAGTGAATCAGGAACAAAACTCATTGACTTTGAAAATTTTGAAAACAACTCTTTTCACGTTGTAACCGAACTGACATACAAAAACGGTGATGACGAATTTAGACCCGACATCATTCTTGTAATTAATGGAATGCCTTTGGTTTTTATCGAGGTGAAGAAACCAAATAACCGTGACGGCATTATTGCAGAGCGTGAACGCATCAACAAACGATTTCAAAACAAGAAATTCAGAAAGTTTGTCAACCTCACGCAATTGATGGTTTTCTCCAACAATATGGAGTATGACATTGAAGAAATTGAACCGCTAAAAGGTGCTTTTTATGCTTCGCCATCTTACAAACAACCGATTTTCAACTATTTCAGAGAAGAAGAAAGTTTAGACCTTGCAGCCTTGTTAGCTCCTGAAAATGACGATTTGGAAAATTTTGTTTTAAAGGATAACAACCTCGCAGTCATTAAAAATTCGCCTGAGTTTTTGACCAACAAAGACACTAATACGCCAACCAATCGTGTTTCTACTTCGCTATTTAGCAAAGACAGACTGGCTTTTATCCTGAAATATGCAATTGCCTATGTGGACGAAACCAAAGGCATTGAAAAACACGTGAT
>JBAZKI010000071.1:0-3122 GCA_041650875.1 Patescibacteria group bacterium | reverse complement strand
GAAACGCCCGCTCCGCCCTCATCGTGTTCCAGGCCTCGGTTTCCTCGGGCGCGGACATGGTAATCACCCCGGAGATCCACGAGTCCGACGCCTCGGGTTCCGGGTTCGCTGCGATCACTCCGACCGCGACGTTGCCGACCCTCACCATTACGAGCGTCGCCGGGGGCCTTCAGAAAATCTTCCTTCGGCTCAACGGAATGAAGGCGTACATGAAGCTCGTCTTGAAGTTCGCGGGAACCGGGACCGAGACGTGCACCGTTTCGGCGTCGATCATTCTCGGGGACGGAAGCGTTGAGTCCTTGCCGAGGGGCACGGTGCCCACGGTCTACGCGAAAGCGTAAGCGAACGATAAAAAAGGAGAACGAACCATGGCGTTGATAGCGAATGCGCTAACCACAATAGAACACGCAAAGCTCTCAGCTGGCGTTTTTGTAGCGACCTACGACGCATGGTTCGAACTCTATATCAATCGCATCTCGACGAAGATCTTGAACATTCTCGGACGAAAACTGAAGTTCGGCGAGTACTCCGAGATTCTTTCAGGCACAGGCCGGCAACTTTTGATCCTCGCAGAGTGGCCCATCTCGAGCGTGACGGAAGTGACGCTTGACGGCGCGGTGCTCACGGTTGACGTGGATTATAGGCTCGACGACCAGGACAAGGCCATGGGTGCCTTGTACCGGGGCGAGGGCTGGTCTACCTCGGTCTACACGCAAGGGCTCGCGGGGGATGTGGTTGCGGCCACGCGCGGGATCGAAGTTACCTACGAAGCGGGGTACTATTTCCCCGGTGACGAGGATTATGAAGAAGGTGCGGCGGATTCTCTTCCTCTTGATCTTCAAGGGCTCGTGGACGAACTTATCGCCGCCGAGTTTTTGAGAATGAAGACGGAGACGCAGGGCCTCAAGAGCTACAGCGAAGGGGGCCTTTCGATGTCCTGGGCGGACACTTCGGCATCCGGGGTGGGTTTTAGCGAGGCGCAAACGGACGTTCTCGCGAAGTACGAAAGGGGGCCCGCGCTTGCGTAAGGAATTGGGCCTCCGAGGCGCGCGGGGTGGGTTGCTCCTTCTCGCTTCCGCGCCGAGGAGGTTTTTGTGATACAGAACGCGACCCTGGCGATTTTCTCTCCTCTTGTGACCAAGAACTCGGAAGGAACGACCATCAAGTTTTGGTCATACAAAGGACTCTTTGGGGGAGTGTGGGACGATGAGGAAACCTGGGACGATACGTTGCGCTTCGGCGACGGGCCTTCTTCGTCTTCTCGGTGCGATGTTCAAGCAGGCTCCTTCACGCAAGCACAGCTCGAGGCGTGGGGGATTTCCACGAAGCAGAGCGATATCAAGAAAGCGTTTCTCGAGAATCTCTCGGATCTCGTTATTTTGAACCGCGTGTCGGTTCTCTCGGATTTTGACGCGACTTTGAAGTATTATGAAATCCGCGCCGTGAACCGCTGGCCAATTCACGCGGAAATAGTTCTTGTTCCCGTGCAGGGGGAAGCATGACCACGGAGCAGTCGAAAGCGGCCATGAACGAACAGCTCAAGCAAGCGAAAGCGCAAGCGCAGGCGCATGCGACGAAGGTGCGTTTCGCGATGCAAAAAGCCGTTTTGAAATGCTGTCTTCTCCTCGAGAACAAGGTGAAAGAGATGATGACCAATACCAAAACGGCGCTCGAGTACGAGAACCCGGTCACGGGGAATTGGGTCGTAAATGACGTTCCGCGAAGTCTTCCAGGACAGCCTCCCGCCGTGCAGATGGGTTTTTTGAGGCGGGGGGTAACGCACGTGATCGAAGGGACTGCGGAAGCGCCGTCGGGGAGCGTGGGGCCTGTGCGAATGGATCCGGACTATCCCACCTTTTTGGAACTCGGGACTTCCAAGATGGCCCCGCGTCCCGTATGGGGGCCTGCGTATGAGGAGATAAAAGGAGAGGCGCAAGAGATCATGAGGGCCGCAGGACAAGGAGTATCGGCAGAGGGGGCGGAATAAATGCTCGCGACGAAAGCCTGGATTTACGGAAAACTCTCAACGGACGCGAGCGTTCTCTCTGCGTTCACTGACACGGATCACGTGACCGACGCTTACCCGGAGAAAGTCGAAGTATTCCCTCTTCTTGTCTTCATGGACAAGAACCAAGCGGACATGGAGTACGGAGACAATGCCCCGGTGATGTCGGCGCAATCGTTCGAGGTGCACGTGTTCACGAAACTCGACCTTGAAACGACTACGAACTTATCGATTCCGGTCTACGATCTCTTTCGCTCTCTCGATTTTTCGTGTACAATGAACGGAGAAGTCCCGGACCCTGTGGAAGGTGTCCGGCATCGCGTAATGAGATTTTCTCGGGAGCTGTTCCCGAGCGACTTAATTTAGGAGGTACGCAATGAGCGATTTAGTGCGTCCGAAAATAGGCGTTGACTCCGTGTACGTTGCCGCGCTCACGCTCGACAACGGGACGGACGCTCCGACCTACGGAACTCCGGCACGGCTCGCGGGAGCGGCAAAGGTTTCAGGAAACCCGAACAGCTCCCTCACGACCGATTTCGGAGACAACAAGGCTATGTTCACGGCGAATGCGCGCGGGGCGCTTCAAGCCTCGATCGAGCTTCTCGACGTGGACCCGGATGTCTTGGCCCTGGTCTTGGGGCAGACTCGCGCGAACGGGATCACCGAAGAGAGCGCCACGGACATGGCTCCGTACTACGCCCTCGGGTTCCGTGTGTGGCTCGGCGGGACGGACGACTCGGGCGACAAGGTCTACGAGTACTTTTGGTACGTGAAGGGCCGCTTCGCGATCCCGACCGACCAGGGTGCCGAGACCAAGAAGGACAAGATCAATCCCCAGCACACGACCCTCATGGGCGAGTTCATTGCCCTCGAGTACAACGAAGTCATGTGCGTGCACGGACGAACCGACGTGGACCTCACTGCCGCCGCGGCTGCCGCGTGGTTCACGAACGTCGTGTACACTTCGAGCCAGTCCTTGACCGCGGTCACTTTCGACTCGGTCGTTGGAGCCGCCGGAGCGCACACGATCACCCTCACGTTCGGAAAGGGAGGGGAGACGTTCTCCCTCGTGGAGCCCGACGACAACACCCAGGTCAGGGTCTTCGTGGCCTCGACC
>JBAZKI010000070.1:0-3178 GCA_041650875.1 Patescibacteria group bacterium | reverse complement strand
ACCGTTTTTGCAATTGGAAAAGAGTTTGAGGCCAATTCGAGGGCAGTTCATATCCATGCAAAAATTAATGAAAAAGTTTCGGGGCTTATCCCGGGAATGTATATTTCTGGCCATTTGCATACAGATGAAAAATATACCAGGGCTTTGCCCAACGATGCCATTGTTTCCGAAGGGACAAAATCCTTCATTTTTATTTTGGACAATGAAGCTATTGAAGAACAAGGGCACAGCGAAACCGAACATGCCGGACACGATGAGGATAAAGAAGCACAAGTTGAAGAAGGAAATCATGAGGGGCATGAACATGGCGATGCAGACGATGATGATGCAACTCAAGAAAAGATGGCTTTCAGAATGGTAGAGGTCATTCCCGGTTTAAAAGACGAAGGTTATACAGAAATACAACTGATTAACTCCTTACCTGAAAACACACAGGTGGTTTTAAATGCGGCTTACTATCTATTGGCCGATATGAAAAAAGAAGAAACTGAACACGAACATTAAAATTTTATGAGATGAAAAAACTGAAATTAGAAATACCACTCATTTTACCCGAAGTGCCGGACGAAAAAGACCAATGCGTTCAGGAGCTTATCTCAATGCTTCAGGAGCAAAAAGGACTGGAAAAAGTGCACGTATCAGAAGCTGCTGATAATGGTGTACCCCAGCTTTGTTTTCATTACGACCCGGAATTGATTTCCATGGACCGCGTACGTTCAATTGCCCGGCAAACCGGGGCATCCATTACCGAAAAAATCGGGCACAAGCTCATCGGCGTAGAAGGTATCCGCCACCCGCGCCATGCGCGCGGCATCGAGCGTAACCTGCGCGACTTAAACGGTATGATTGAAGTATCGGTTTCTGCCTCGGGAATGGTACGGGCTGAGTTCGACACAAGCCAGATGGATGAAGCGGCAATCGTTAAAGCCTTACGAAAAGAAGACCTCGGAATAACTGATACTGCCTTAAAAGCCGGGGAATATCTTCGCGGCATCAAAGAAACAGAGAAAGCACCGAAAGACAAGAAGCCTGAACACAAAGAAAAAGAAAGAGAAGAACATGAACATACCCATGGCGGCCTGTTTGGTAAAAATACGGAGTTGGTTTTCTCTATCCTTTCGGGAATATTGCTGACCATTGGTTTTGGCCTTTCTTTCGTAGATGCAGTCTCTTCATGGGTAAGCCTATCGTTGTACATCGGAGCTTATTTCTTTGGCGGTTTCTACACTACCAAAGAAGCGTTCGAAGCCGTACGTAAAGGTGGATTTGAAATTGATTTTTTGATGCTGGTTGCCGCTATTGGTGCAGCTATACTGGGTGCATGGGCCGAAGGCGCTTTGCTGCTGTTCTTATTCAGTATGGGCCATGCCCTCGAACAATATGCCATGAACAAAGCCCGTAAATCTATTGCTGCTTTGGCTGAACTTGCCCCTAAAACCGCCTTTCTAAAAAAGAACGGGAGGATTGAAGAAGTAGGTGTTGAAAAACTGTGTATAGGCGATATCATCGTGGTGAAGCCACACAGCAAAATCCCGTCAGATGGCGTCGTGGTTAGCGGCGAAGGCAGTGTGAACCAGGCCCCCATCACGGGCGAAAGTATTCCTGTGGATAAAATACCGGTTGAAGATCCCGAAAAAGACTATTCCAACGAAAAAAACATCAGTGACGAAAACAGGGTTTATTCGGGCACAATCAATGGTAACAACACATTAGATGTTAAGGTTATTAAGGAAGCTAAAGATTCTACCCTCTCCCGTTTGGTAAAGCTTGTAAATGAAGCTCAAACGCAGAAATCACCCACCCAGCGGTTTACCGATAAATTCGAGAAATACTTCGTTCCCGCTGTTTTGGGATTGGTGGTTGTATTGCTCGGTGCTTTTTTGGTCATAGACGAAAATTTTAGCGACAGCTTTTACAGGGCCATGGCAGTCCTGGTAGCCGCCAGCCCTTGTGCTCTGGCCATTTCCACGCCCAGTGCGGTATTGAGCGGGGTGGCCAGGGCCGCAAAAAGCGGGGTGCTTATCAAGGGCGGGCGACCGTTGGAAGACCTGGGGGTTTTGACCGCCCTGGCTTTCGATAAAACCGGGACACTTACCGAAGGCAAACCAAAACTCACTAAAGTAGTTCCGCTGAACAATACCGATGAGAATGAATTGCTGATAATGGCAATTGCCGTGGAAAACCTGAGCGACCACCCCTTGGCAAAGGCGGTGGTAAGGGACGGTAAAAAACGTTTGGAAGGAAATAGTATTCCCGAGGCCACAGATTTGGAAGCCGTTTTGGGTAAAGGCATAAAGGCAGCACTGGGGAATGATAAAGTATATATAGGCAACCTGGAACTGTATGAAGCCCTCGATGATAAAAAACCTTCCAAAAACATTGTAGAAGAAGTAAAAGCCCTCGAAGCCGAAGGGAACACCACCATGCTTATTCGCCGGAATGACGATTATGTAGGCATCATCGCCTTAATGGACACCCCGAGGGCAGAAGCAAAAAGTACGCTGGTGCAATTAAAGAAAATCGGAATCAAACGGATGGTCATGCTCACGGGCGACAACCAGAAAGTGGCCGATGCCGTTGCCAAAGAAATAGGCTTGACCGATGCATGGGGCAGCCTGTTGCCAGAGGAAAAAGTAGATGCCATAAAGAAACTGCAAGAGCAGGAATCGAAGGTGGCAATGGTAGGCGATGGCGTAAACGATGCCCCCGCAATGGCCAATAGCACCGTGGGCATAGCCATGGGCGCGGCCGGTTCTGATGTGGCACTCGAAACCGCTGATATTGCCCTAATGGGCGACAAACTGGAAACCCTTCCCTTTGCTATCGGCCTGAGCAGAAAAGCAACAAGTATTATAAAACAGAACCTCTGGATTAGCCTGGGTATCGTTACTTTACTTATTCCGGCAACCATCTTTGGGCTGGCCGGCATAGGCCTTGCCGTAGTTATTCACGAAGGTTCAACCCTTGTTGTGGTATTTAATGCCTTGAGGTTGTTGGCCTACAAAAAATAACTATATGCAAAAGAGTACATTTCACATTTCCAAAATGGACTGCCCTTCCGAGGAAACCCTTATCAGGATGAAACTCGAAGGGCTTTCCATGATTAAAAGTTTGGTGTTCGATATTGAAAACCGAAAACTTACTGTCTTTCATTCTGAAGAAAGCTCTGAAATTGAGA
>JBAZKI010000069.1:0-3207 GCA_041650875.1 Patescibacteria group bacterium | reverse complement strand
AGGGGAGGATCTATCACTCCTCCCCCGAGGAGTGATAGGTAATCACTTTTCAAATATCTCTCAGCATCCCACAGGCCCCTAAAAACGGCCCGTTAGGGCTCCATTTGGTATAGCAGAATATGGTTTATTATTGAGTTTCAGACTGATATATCTGTTTCAGAAAAAAGTGATAGGCGGATTGTCCGATAACTTACAATAAATAGGGCAGTTTAGGACACCTCAAAATCTCTCAACATACTCCTTTTCTGGGAGTTTTTCGCCACACATCGGGCAGTACTTTATAGCGTCTTTAAACTGTCCATCTACGAACACCGCACCGTATTCTTTTAAACAACAGATCCTTACTTTGTCGTGTGTCGTTTTGTCTGAGTAGTGTACTTCATGCCATTTATCCATCTCAAACAACCTCCCTCTCCTTCGCACTCTCCGCAAGCTCCGACTTTGACGGCGTAGTATAGTGCTCCTGGATCGTCCGGAGCGTATCCCCGATGATCTCCGCAACCTCTTCCGGCCGCCACCCGGCCGCCTGCATGAACTTGATCGCCGTCGCCCGGAGTGCGTGGAACGGCCTCTCCTCGATGCCGGCGATCTGGCAGACCTTTTGGAACCGGTTGTATGCCTGCCGGTCTTTGAACGAGAACACTGTCTTCTGTGCCTTCGGCTGCGTGTTCCGCAGGATCGTAAGCTCTTGTGCGAGCTTCGGCCCGATCGGGACCGCCCGTAATCGGTTGCCCTTCTTCTTCTCCTGGTAGGTGACGGTCGCGCTCTCCGGATCCCGGATATCGATGTTCGCCCACTCCAGCCGGACGATATCGGAGCGCCGCAGGCCGAGGGTGCAGCCGACCATGATCAGCACCCGGTCCTCTAGGTTCTGGCAGGCGGCGAGAGCTTTGTCGTACTCTTTCCGGGTCAGGGCGTATTCGCCGGTGCGGTAGGGGGCGGCTTTTCCAGTTCTCTTCACTGTTTCAACCTCTCAATCTCTGCAATTGCCTTAAAGATGGGGTAGATTTGTTGTGGCACTACCGCGTTTCCGAGACATCGCAGTCTGTCCACCCGGGAGGGAACCCCATCAGCCACTCGACCCACAGGGGGTTCAGAGAGCCAGAGGCCCCCGAACGGATCAGCTCTCCAGGGAGGGAATCCCGCTTCCCCGCTCCGGGGGGCAGGGTCGCGTTCTTCGCGTCGTTCGCCGTGGGAGTCGGGAACATCTGGTTCGCTGTAGCGTAGTCCGGACGGCGTGAATCCGACCCCGCAAACCTGGCTTGATTTAGATCGCCAAGCGTCCTCATTGATGCGCTCGGGGTTGGATGTCCCTGAACCGCAGTCTGTAGGTTCATTCCTCCGTCCCCGTGCTCTCCCGCCCCTGTGTGACAGTTTGCGTGTGGAGTCGGCCACATCCTCTGAGGGTTCTCCTGCAAACTGTCGTATACCGCCGCACAGAGCATAATCCCGTGCTCCAAGGTGCATTCCGAGGGCGCGAATGGCCTGATCGGACGATCCGCTTGCGCTGCCGCCGGAGTGGGCCACAATGAAGACCCGATCTCTCTGGTGCGGGGCACCGACCCCCGCAGCCGGAAATACGAACGGCCTGCAGGAGTAACCTGCACGTTCCAGGTCAGCACACACCTCATCGAGTGCCATACAGATGAACCCAGCAACATTCTCTCCAACAACCCAAGCCGGCCGGAGTTCCTGCACCAATCGAAGCATTTCAGGCCAGAGGTAACGGTCATCCTCTGCGCCTTTTCGCTGCCCGGCAACACTGAACGGCTGACAGGGGAATCCCCCGGACAGTATGGTCGGGGGTTGTGCGAGACCTGCCGCCCTGATAGAGTCATTTGTGACATCCTGAATATCCCTCCATTTTGGCACACTTGGCCAGTGTTTCTGCAACACCCTATACGGGAAGTCCGCTTTTTCGATTTGTCCAACTGTTTCGAATCCAGCCCACTCTGCAGCCAGGTCAATACCGCCTATCCCGGTAAAGCATGAGAGGTGAGTTCCCACCATTACCGCTTTAGGTTCCATACACCTAATTAAGTGCCAAACATTAATATACCTTTCGAGCATAGTAATGGTTATAGTGCCTTTACTGCAGAGTTTAGGCAATCCATAGTCCCGTAGTGTAGAGGTCAATCATGCTGGATTTTGGATCCGGCGACGAGGGTTCGAATCCCTCCGGGACTTCTCATCCCTCCTTTTAGCCCACGAGCACACGCCCCTCCTCCTCCGGGCGAAAGACAAACCGAAAGCCTTTTTTCCTGCCCCCTCAAATAATCTTGTGTGTGTGTGAAACACATGGTACAGAATAACGATCCGCCCAGAAAACCGGCCTGCCCGAAGTGCGGGAGCGGCAACGTCTACGTCATTGCTTGCGGAGACCTTCGCTGCCGAAGGTGCGGGTACAAAGGGCCAAAAACGACCAAAGAGGAAACATGAAGCGCCTCCTACTCTGTCTGATTGCGGTGATGCTCCTTGCGTTACCCGCAGCGGCGATCTCCTGCCCCTACAACCTGGTGCAGAAGGACGCCGCGACGTGGACCGAACTCGACGAATGCGGGTTCGGCAAGTTCTACGTAAGCACCGACCATGCCCTGTTCATGTGCGAAGGATTCTCCCTTGCACCCGGAACCGGCTATACCCTGATCTACTACCCCGACCCGTGGGAGAACGGCTCCACGCAGTTCATCGCGCTCGGATCCGGGACCGCCGACGAATCCGGCTACCTCAAGATCGAGGGCGACTGGAACCCCGCCATCCCCATCGAAGTTGACGAGAACGCTCCGGCCTTCAAGATCTGGCTCGTCACCTCGTCCTCCATCGCCGGCGACACCCTGAAATGGGATTCCCCGGGCGACTGGCTCTACGAGAAAGACCTGTTCCAGCTCAAGAAGAACAAAGGCATCGCCCCCTCTCCCGAGACCCTGCCCACCAAGAAGTGCTACCCCCCGAGTGAAGGCAGCACCGCGATAGGCGGAAAGATCTGTCTCTGCGAGAAAGAGCTTGGCACCTGGAACCCCATGCCCTTCGGCGCGAGCGGAATGCTCAATACCGGAAACTGGCGGTTCGTCGGGTACAGGTTCGACCCCGAGCGCGAATACGTCCTGATCTACTACCCCGACCTCGCCGGCAACCCCTACCCGCACCCTGTCGTAGAGATGGGCTGTGCGTATGCCGACCCGTGCGGTAAACTTGTGATCAAGGGTA
>JBAZKI010000068.1:0-3236 GCA_041650875.1 Patescibacteria group bacterium | reverse complement strand
CCCGATTCTGTGCGCTCAACGATTCCAATCCCTTCAAGAAGATCATAGCCTTCCTTTACTTCATCGCTAACGTCAGGTGTCATGTTTTCCTTACACCGATTATTATGTCTACGCTTTACTATTTATGCGTTGTGTAATGCACTTGGGTTGAAAAAGGGGTAGGGAAAGATAATGTGTGATATTTGTAAGGTGGGTGAGTAGACTAATTTGGATTAGGGTTTCGTGTAAGGAAGATGGGTCAATCCCATAAGTCATGTAAGGACATCTACATATATATTAATAATATTATTATTACTGATTTCTTACTGAAAATAGAATACCACATCGATTTGGAATTAGGTTTGGTATGGGTTTTGGCATAAATATAATATATTATAATATATTTATTATATGATTCTTACATGAATATTATTACCAGTAAGAATATAGTATAATATATTATTATAATATCCTTACAAAAAATAGAATACAAAATAGAATATCAATAAGGATAGTAAGTATAATGATCATTATACTATTTCCTTACACTATTCTTACTGGAAATATAATAGGAATAATGATTTCATAATATATGTACATATATATGTACAAGTGTAAGGAGGAGTATTAATATTATTTTAAAAGGAGCGCGTAAGCGCGATAGCAGTAGCGAGCGTAGCGCGAGCGTAACTGCACCTGACAAAAAAAAAGAAAAACCGGAAAAAAGAAAATGTATTTGTGAGGCAACGTGCCCCACGAAGAACCCCTTACCCCTTATATTTGAAACTCATAGTATATAAATGTTTCGGTTCATGATGGTATTTTTGAGGTGTATGTATATCTAAAAAGATATATTATTTATAAATAAATATTACTATCAGTAATAATGGTAATGTGCATTACGCATTTTTCCATACTTTTTTCATACGTGCCGCACTGGAAATGAAGGTTGTAATGGTAATGATTAAATAATTAGTAATCAAAGTATTACATATGTCAGAAATGTGTCAGTATATCTTTACATGCGTTAAGGATGGAGTTGTTGAGTATCACTACCTGTATTGCGCTGATTTACTTGAAGCAGTTAAGAAGCATGAGATGTTTTACGGGTATAAATATCAGGTAAGGAGGGTCGAAGTTCAAGAGAGAAAAACGCCCGATAAATTTCAGTCTAATTTGTGGGATTACATCACCTGCTAGAATCAAAAAATTTACCCCTTTCTTTATATAGAAACATGCTAACTTTGACCCTATCTTTCAAAATAGGTATATTGGTATACCCCTGAAAAGTAGGGGTCAAACTTTGCATGTTTTACTCTTCAATTTGGGCTTATCTCAAAACTACCATGAGAAGAGTGCAATGAGGAACCAGATGAATCCTGATAGTGCTTCACTTGCAGCACTTAGTTTCATATTCATGGTAGCGAAGGTGATTGCGAGTGTCAACAGTCCAAGTGAAGTAAAGAGTGCAGTAAAGATATTTACAGAACCGCTATTAAAAATACAATCGTTAAGTTGAGGAAGAAGAGTAATTGAGAATGAGAAACCAACGATACTAATAATCGCGTCTTGCCATTTCATATTTGATTACCATAAGTTCCAGGGTTGCCTTGATCTCACGTAACTGTTCATCAGTAATATGGGTGGGTTTGGATATATGGAATAACATAATTCTCCCGGCAGGAATTGAACCTGCATTACCGGATTTCTTCAGAGTGTGGCAGGAGTTACCGCCCGTTCGGACTAAATTGTGAGTTTTGCCTCACACTCTACCAAAGTCCAGTAGGCTTACCGATTACCCTACGGGAGTGATGCGTCAAGCAGGACTCGAACCTGCGATCCCCTACGGGAAGAGATTTTAAGTCTCTCGTCGTTTCCATCTTGACTATTGACGCTCTATTTACTTTATTACACCTTACACCATAAATAGGTTACGTTATGTGTTTGTTACACAAAAGGAAGGATTTAATAAACTGTAATTAAAACACATAAGTAATATGATGAGTAATAGTATATCTGACCTTGCGTATTGTGCCGGTCTTATGGATGGAGAGGGTTGTATTGCACTTACCAGGGATAGTGAATCAAATTATAGATTACGCGTTAAAATAACATCTACTGATTATTCTGTTCTCGAATGGTTACAGGAACACTTTGATGGGTATATTCATCTCTCGCGTAAGGAGAGTAAATATAACAAAGAAGTATGGGATTGGGTATGCAAGGTTGAAGATCAGGTTATGTTTTTATTCGGGATTCTTCCTTACACTATTATCAAGCGTGCACAGATCATTGAAGCGTTGAACTATCATTTTGAGAAACAGAATGGTGGTAAGTTAACTGAAGATGAATTTAAGTTACGTAGTGCATATTACGAAAGATTAAAAACAATGAAATAACCCCAATTTACTCTTCTTTTTTTCTTGATTTTTATACTTGACCGAAAGGTTTAAATAGTAGTAAAAAAATACGTATATTATATTATATCTGTTTGTTAAACGGGTATAATAAACTATATTATATTCTATAGTTTATTTTTTGAATAGAGGGGTGAATATAATCGTTTCTGAACGTTTGATGTTGGATGGGCCTGTTTTTCCACTTGCACAGAAGAATAGAAATGGATGGGGTATTCCCCTCGATTCTGTTGATTCTGCTATTTCTTCATTAAAAACATCCGTTGTTCGAATTTGCCCCTCTATTTTTGGAGAGAGCGAACATCACTGTGATCTTTCGGGTAGTAGGAAGGATGAAATTGGTAAAATTGTCGATGCTTACCTTGATAATAATGAGGTAAGGGCAGTTGTAGAAATTACTGATTCAGTCGCTATACAGAAATTGAGTGATGGAACGTGGCAACCTACGTGGTCTGTGTTCGGTAGTGGACAGCGTGATTCTGACGGATGGGTTCATGGTTATACCAATGAATCGTTAACCTTTGTTAAGAATCCTGCCTGGGAGAACGCGAAAGGTGAAATAATCTTTTCTGCAAGTGAAGATGAACAATCAGAAGTTAAAAATTTAAAATCTTACACTACGCTTGGGTTGAACCAGGATAAAGAAGATTTAAGTAAATATTACGCTTCTATTTTAAATTCTGATGATTTCCTTACAGATAATCCATCTTCTACTATAATTGATAATATTAAAGGTGAAACTATGACTGATACTGTTGAAAGTACTCCAACTGAGAGTGTTGATTTTGAGAAGGTAATTGCCTCGAAGGATGAGGAAATTGCTAAACTTAAAGAGCAGAT
>JBAZKI010000067.1:0-3258 GCA_041650875.1 Patescibacteria group bacterium | reverse complement strand
TCCAGTTGCGAAGGCTGAAAGGATAGCGTGGCTGTTCGCCCCGTTCCGTGAGGGGCGTATCCTCCTGCCGGAGAGCGTAGTGCGCCGGAACTGGGAGGGCGTGGAGGTGGACGTGGTACAGGACTTCATCAACAACGAGTACGGGATATACGCTCCCGGCATCACCATGCACGACGACATGCTCGACTGCATGGCTAACATGTTCCATCCGAACCTCGGTGTTGTGCCTCCAGTTGCGGAGGATGAGTTGCAGGTAAAGGCGGTATGTGACTTCAACCCCTTCGGGGAGGAAGACTACGGAAGGTGGTGAGGCTTAATGGCTGAAACAGCATTGATGTGGTTACAGGGTCTTGCGGGGGCCGGGAGTGCGGTGGCGGCGCTGGGGCAGAGTGCGCCCAAGATGCCCAACCCCCAGATGCCTGCCAAGCCGGACACGGCAGGGGGAGAACTTGCGGCGGAGTCTGCGGCGAAGCGCAAGGCGGCGAAGAAGAAGGGGTATGAATCGACCATTCTCACCGCCGGAAAGGACTTGGGTTTCGCTTCGGTTAAGAAGAAGACCCTGTTGGGGGAGTAGTGTATGAATGAACCGATAGTGCTAAAGGTGCTTGAGAGGCACACAAGGATAAAGGAACTGCGTGCACCGTGGGAATCCCATTGGGACGAGATCTCAAACAGGATAGTTCCACGGCACAATGTTTATTTCAAGAGCAAGGGGGCAAAGCGCAGGGGGGAGATTTACGATTCCACGGCTCCCCGTGCCAATGCCCGTCTTGCCGCATCCCTTCACTCCATGCTCACCAACCCTTCGCAGAAGTGGCTGTCCTTGAAGATATCTCCGCTCAGCCTCATGGAAGATCACAACATACTCATGTGGGTGGAGCATGTGACCGAACTCATCATGGACGCTATCAACGACTCCAACTTCCACACGAAGGCGCACGAGTTCTACCTTGACCTTCCCTCTCTGGGGACGGGGGTTTTATTCCACGAGGAGAACGACGGCGACGAGGGGCCGGACTTCGTGTTTCACACGCTCCCCCTGATACAATGCGCCGTCCTTGAGAACCACAAGGGGTACATCGACGTGCTTCACAGGGAGTTTGAGATGTCGGCGAGGAACACGCTGAAATACTTTGGGGAAGAGGCATGCAACGACAAGATACGTGAACTTGCGGAGAAGAAGCCCGAAGAGGGGATACAACTCATACACGCCGTGTTCCCGAAGGATGACTACGACAAGTACAACAAACTGGACAAGCCGTTCGCTTCCGTGTGGATAGCGACACAGTGGAAGCACCTGCTGAAGGAGTCGGGGTACTACGAGTTCCCCGCCTACGTTACACGGTGGGCTACCGCTAGCGGAGAGATATGGGGAAGAGGCCCTGGCATGGAGGGGTTGCCGGACATAAAGACCGCCAACGCCATGACCAAGGACATCCTTGAAGCGGCGGAGATAATCATACGCCCCCCCATCGACATGGAATACAAGTCGTACCTGAACCCCGTCAACACATCGCCTGCTCATATCAACCAGAGGGCAAGGGGGGCGGCGAAACTTGAACCGCTCTACATAGTGGACGGAAGGTCTATCCCCGTCACGGACGCTCTGCTTGAGAAGGTTAAGAACAGCATCAACGACACATTCTTCTACGATGCCATCAACTTGATACGTGCGGACAGGATGACAGCCACGGAGGTAATGCAGAGGGTAGAGGAGAACATGCGGATACTCGGCCCGACCTATTCACGGCTACAGCATGAGTTCCTTGAGCCTCTGGTAATGAGGGCGTACGGGATACTTCTTCGCCGTGGGAAGATACCGCCTCCCCCTCCGCAGATAGCACAGGCCGGGGGTTACGTGAAGGTTGAGTACGAGTCACCGATGGCAAGGGCGCAGAGGACTTCCGACATCATGGCGATACAGAAGGCCATGGGATTGGTGGGGCCGTTTACCGAAGCCGTACCCGACATACTCGATAACTACGACACGGACGAGATAGCACGGCACATCGGGAGGACTACGGGGTTGCCGCAGAAACTCATACGTGACCCCGAACAGGTGGCGCAGATAAGGCAGGAGCGTCAGAATATGCAACAGATGGCGCAGATTGCGGCTATTGCCAAGGATGCGGCAAAGGCAGGGAAGGACGCATCACAGATGGACATGGATAAACTCACCGGAGGCATGTAATGGCTAAACGTGTATTAGACGACCTAAGGGTTGACTACCATGTAGCGTTCACAAGCGAGGCTGGAATGCGTGTGCTTGAGGATATCAAGCAGTACTGCATGTGGGGTAAGTCGCCATACAACGGCATGTCCTTTCGGGATACCGACAGGAATATCGCATTTCAGGAGGTGGTGTTGCACATCCTAGACATGCTTGGCGACAGTTACGAAAACATACAAACGGAGGTATTGACGAATGATTGACAGCCCCGAACAAGGGACACCTGTCGCAGAAGAGACACTTCTCGGCGGTGATGGAACACAGGATACGGCGGAGACCCCCTGGTACGAATCATTGCCGGAGGAATTGAAGAACGAGCCAACGGTGCAGAAGTACAAGACCGTTGAAGAGGCGGCTAAGGGTCTCGTGAACGCCGTCAAGATGATAGGCAGGGACAAGGTTGTAGTCCCGAAGCAGGACGCTGACCCGTCCGAATGGGAATCCTTCTTTGATGCCGTTGGTCGCCCGAAGACTCCCGATGAATACAAGGTGGAGTTGGAGAACGCCGATGGTGATTTCCTCAAGTCCTTCAAGGATGCGGCTCACAGGAGCGGACTCAACCAACAGCAGGTTGACGGGCTTCTGTCCTTCTGGAACGAAGCCACAGAAAGAGCCGTTGAGAAGATGCAGTCCTCATGGCAGGCGGAGATCACGGAGGGCGTGGAAGCACTCAAGAAGGATTGGGGTACAGCCTTTGACAGGGAGGTAGCAGTCGCCAAGAGAGCGGTAAGGTCGCTGTGTGATGAAGAGCAGATGGAATTGCTCAATGAGGGGTTGGGCAACGACCCACGCATCGTAAAACTCTTCAACAGGCTCGGCAAGATGATGGGGGAAGACACGCTGAAGGCCCTTCCCGATTCAACCACGGTTGTCGAATCAGCGCAGGCGGAGATTACAAGGCTCAAGGGCGACGCATCCTTTATACAGAAACTTAACGACAAGATGTCACCGGGACACCGTGAGGCTGTAGAGCAGTTCCGCATCCTCCACGAAAGGGCGTTCCCGACAGAGTAAGAAGGGAGCGATTG
>JBAZKI010000066.1:0-3280 GCA_041650875.1 Patescibacteria group bacterium | reverse complement strand
GGTTAGCGAAGGACTGCTGAGCCCTCCCTCCTAGGAAGGATTTGATATGTCAAACGAAGATGCAGGAAAGAGCTTTATCACGCTCGATATGGATGAGACAAGAGAACTTAGATGGAACTTCCGGGCCCTCCAGAAGTTCGAAAGCCGGGCCAAAGATATCCTGAAGAGACACGAGATCTTCAAGCCGGGCATGGCTGTCCATGCTGGATACATTCTCAGCAACTTCCTCAAGATATCTGACGTTCTTGAGGCCGCTGTCGCCGCTGCATGCGACATTGACGGGATTGGGAAGAAAGACGGGCCTAGCGAAGCCGCTGTAGCCATCCAGGGTTATCTCGACAGGGGCGGCAGCCTGGAGAGCTTGCAACAGAAAATCTATCATAGCTATCTGGTGGTGAACGACCCTTCTTTGGTTGCGGTCTGGCAGGAGAACATTGCCAGAGAGGAGGAAGCGGCCAGGATAAACAAGGAGAAGGCCGAGGCGAAGCTGGAAGTCGCCCGGCTGGAGCTTGCGGACGACCAGAAGAAGATCGAGACCTACAGGAAACTTTCTGGCAGCGAGCCACAAGGATAGGGCTGGTCGAGCTGGGGCTCTCGACCGACACTTTTCTCAGCCTCACGGCCAACGAGCTGAACGCACTGGCAGAGCATAAGAAGAAAGAAGACGCCAGGCAAGATAGGCTTGCGGCTTTCGCCGGATATTCGGCGGCGGTCGGCGTGGCCAAATGGTTCAACGAGGGCCTGCCGCCGTTCCGGGAGTTCTATGTCGTCCCTGGAGAGCCAAAAGAGAGAAAGCCCTCTCTCCAGGACCACATCCAGATGATGAAGGATGTGGGCGAAGGTGGGCCGCCCTAGTCCACCAGCCAAACTAGGCTGACTATAGTGCCAGATCCTATGCAGACATCGAAGGGATATTCCCTATCTATGTCGTGTGATCCGCTAGCATCCACCGTGCTGGCTAGAGAGCAGTTCAGGCATATCAGGCCATCTTTTATGTCGGTGATTATTCCTTCATAGCTGAAGGAGGCGCTGGTCATAACGCCGCTAACTCGCACATAATCACCTGGTTCTGGAGTTCTTGCCTGGGCAGCCCCCACCAGGAAGCCAACCACCAATATGAATGCTATCAACTTTTTCATGATTGCTTTTTTCGAACTCAACCTAAATAAATCTGAGGTTCCATGACTGAGGTAGGCAGAGCGACTCTAATCATAGATGCTGACGACTCCCGGCTCCAGGCCGGGCTCGCCAAAGCAAAACAAGATGCAACCGCGGGCGTAGCCGGTATCGAGCAGAACCTACGCGGCCAGCTCTCAGGCGGCATATCTGGTGCCCTTTCCGGCAAGAACTGGAAGCAGGCCGGGATGAGCATCGGTGCCGATCTGGTTCAGGGAGTCACCGCGCCTTTGGGGGCCCTCGGGAACATCGCGGGCAGTACTGCTCTGGCCATGGGGCCGGTCGGTATCGCGGCAGTCGCGGGAGTAGCCGCAGCTGGGGCCCTGGGAGTAGCCTCTTCCCGTGCCGCTATGGAATGGGAAGCTGGCATGGCCCAGATCTCCAAGACCACCGGGATCGAGAAGGGGACCGAGGCCTTCAATGAGCTGGACGCGAGCCTCACAAACCTCTATTCCCGGATGCCGACAACAGTTGCCGAGATCCAGAGCGTTGCCGCGGCAGCCGGTTCTCTGGGCATCGAGAAAGCTTCGATCGCGGGTTTCACCGAAGTAGCCCTCCAGATGGGCTCCGCCTTCGACATGCCCGCCGAAGAGGCAGCTACCGCCATAGGCAAAATCAAAGGCCAGCTCAAGAGCCTGCCGGAAGGCGTGCAGACTTCATCAGAGTTCGCTAGGCAGTTCGGGTCTGCTGTGGATTATGTGGGCAACAATTTCAATGCCACAGAGAAGGATGTCCTCGACTTTTCGACCAGAGTCGCGGGCTCAATGTCTTCTCTTGGAGCTGGAGCCTATGAAGTCGCTGGCTGGGGCGGTATGCTCAGCTCCGTGTTCCCATCGGCGGAGAGGGCAGCGGGAAGCTTCGATGCGCTGCTAAACCAGCTCACCACCAACGAAAAAGCCCAGGCTGAAGCTGCATCTCTTCTGGGAGTATCGACCGAAGAGTTCATGCAGGCCATGAGCACCGATCCCTCCGACACCATCCTGAGGATCGGCTCCGCCCTGGAGGGCCTGCCTGCCGATAAGCTTCTGTCCACCGCAAAAGCCCTGGGCGGATCGTATGGTATGGACGCTCTCACAAAGATGGTCGGCCATACCGACGAATGGCGGCAGTCCATCGAGGACACGGTAGAGGCGGGCAAGAAAGGAGAGTCGATAGGGGAATCTTTTGAGGCTGGCGCGGACAACATGAAGGCCTCGCTCCAGGTCCTCAAAAACTCGTTCAACGCCATCCTGAAGGACATTGGTGGTCCGATCAACGCGGCCATATCGCCCATGATAACCTCGCTGGCCGGATCACTCAACGCTGTCCGGCAGATCGGTGAGAACCTATGGGAGCCCATGACGGCAGGCCTCACCCCACTGATCACCGGAATCACTCAGGTCACCGGCATGATCGGCACTATGGGCGGCATGAACCTGAGCGTCCTGGTGTCCGGAACCAGTGCCCTTAACACTGCCTTCAGAACCGGCAAGGCATATGTCGAAGCCTTCAAAGAAGAGATCATCAAGACCGTAACAAGCTCTTCCCAGTTCCAGGCCCTGACAGGCGCACTCGATAGCATCAAGAACAAGCTTTCTGAGGTCGGTGCCTTCTGGGGAGATATTTTCGGTGATATTGTCAACGGCCTAGCGAACGCCATCCCCACCGCCGTATCTGGAGCGGTAGGTGCTCTTGGATCTCTGGCCAGCCAGGGGCTGAGCAAGATCGGGCTAGGTGGGGTGGCCGATAGCGCGTCCTCTCTGCTGGGCGACCTCGCGGGCTTCTGGGATCGCGTTTCCACGAATGCTAAAGAAAAGCTCGGGATAGCGACCGAAGAAGGGATGGAAGAAGGCGCGGCCAATGCCGAAGACGGTATAGCCTCATCAGTCGAGCGGGCGGTATCTTCCGGAGCCAGTCGAGGATTCGCTCAGCAGATCGCCGAGATGGACACGGCTTTCAAAAACCTGGCTTCCTCTGGTGTCTCGAAAGATATCGCTGGCTGGATGGCGTATGGAGGCGCCACCAGTGATTTGGCTGCTTTGGCTGCTATCAATGCCCAATCCGGCAGCACCAAGGGCTATCAAGGTATCTGGGGGCGCGGCGCGGGTAGCAAGTATGCAGTCGA
>JBAZKI010000065.1:0-3419 GCA_041650875.1 Patescibacteria group bacterium | reverse complement strand
GCACCTTTTCGCCGACGTTCACGTTCTTGCACCAGAACTTCGGCAGCGTCACAACTTTTGCACCGACGTGCGTTTCGGTTACCGCTCTTTTTCCGAACTCGAGCATGGACTTTAGTTCGATGTTTCCTCTTATAAAGTTTCCGGTTACAAGATAGACGAACAATCGTTGCCTTTGACATAGGCATCACACGCTGGAAGAAACATGGCGGCCCTGAGACGGGCCGCCAGTATCTTCCGCGTGTTTCCCAAAATTGGGCATAGAATAATTTCAAAGTAAAAGGAGTTGTTACGAAATGGATATTGAAGCACTCAAGTCGCAGCGGTTGTCCGCAGCCCTGAACGCCATAGCGATAGCCCGGAACGTCACACCGGACCAGGTGTGGGAGATTTCCGGTCGCAACGAAAATGTGGTGTTCTCGACCTGGGCACGCGTTCGACGCGAGAACAACGCGCGCGCAAGCGTGAAACCGCGCTCGACCCTCTTGGTCCCGATAAAACCGCAGCGCCGAAACTGGGAAGAGTTCCCACCGACGCCTCAGGAACAGAAATACCTGGAAAACCGGGAGTACTGGTCACTGATCGAGTCTCGAGTTTCTCTGGAACTCGAACCGCTTCCGACCGAGCGCGAGGGTCACAGATTCGACCCTCGTTAAGACGTTTTGGGGTGATTAAGATGCCTAATTACAAAGGGTGTCCGTTCTGTGGTGACATAGATACCGACGTGCTGATCAAGTACGATGGGATGACGTGGTACGCCCACGAAGAGTGCTGCAAGCACCATAACAACGTCAGAATGGTGAGGAAACTACATGACTGAAATGGTTCGTTTCAATATTTCAGTTTTCGACGGTCTGTCGGAATCAGGCAGTGTCGTTCTCAAGATGAACGACAGAACGTTCTACGTTCCCCAAAAGTTCGTAGAACTGAAAAATGGATTCGTCTGGGTAGACGCCTGGTTCTGGAAACAGGCTCGCCAAGAACCTCAGAAGACAGTCAAAGTGAAGCTCGCAAAACCGGATTGGTGGTAGAAATGAAATTCTCGACTTTCGCAACATTTTTCTTCCTCGGGTGTGCAGCCATCGAACTCCACGGAGTTCATCTCTGCTGGCAGAGCTCCTGGTTCGGTGTTGGAATGTGTGGCTTTGCCACACTCGGATGCGCATATCTAGCAAAAATAGCATGGGAGTTAGATTAAAATGTACACAGTTGAATACTTCCCACCACCAACAGATACGGGGTGAAATCTATGACAGACATCGACGAGATCTTGGCCCTGGTACCACCAGGGTTTGATGTTCAGGAGTGGATCGAAGAACGAATACGTGCTGACCTACCACGCGCTATGCGGGCGTATATGCGAGGTGCTAAAAATGTTGGACACGTTGATAACTAGCCACGTATACAAAGCCGATGCAAAAACGTTCATAGAGCTGAGCTTCGAGGAAGAGCGCAACGCCTTCCTCGATGAAATTTATGGTGATCGATAATGGCTCGCTGTAGACCATCGCTTGACCAGATCGACGACGAACTGGTCGATGTTGCCGCACGAATGCGACAAAAAGAGGAACAGTTGTTGAAGATTGGGGCCACGATTGAGGCCCCGTTTCCGAGAAGGTGATGAACCATAAACCTCCCACCACCTAGCGGTAAAGTCAGCAGAACGAGAGACCGACGAAAATTGGCGGCGTCGTTTGCTGCGGAGAAACGGTTCCGCGCTTTGGCGATCAAAAAAGACGCGGAAGATGACAGAGTTCAACTGGTCCGGCGATACCCCGGACAGTTTCTAAAAAAGAGGTGAAAGAAGATGGAAACGACACGGATCGAATACGTGAATGGGCATAAAGTGGATGTCGAAAACCTGGACGAAGCTGTCGAAAGACTGGAGCACGAATATCCAGACGTCGTCATAGATTACGACGATAACACCTGGTGGTCGCCCCAAGAATACCGGGAGGGTGTCAAAACTGGACGAATGTTAGTCTGGGAAAACGCGACCGACGCAGAAAACGACGATGGTGCCAATGCAGTAGCTGAAATCATCAAGGAAGTGAGATAAATGAACGCATTGGAAACAAGAGTGATAGAACTTCTAGACAGAAGACGAGCGTTGTATAATTCGCGTGCCAATGCGATCGACGAGATTGAAAGAATCAACTCGGTGTTCTTGAAAACACAAAGCTTCGACTCGCTACAAAAAGCGATCGAATACGACAACGACAGACGAGTAGGAAAGAACCAGGTTGAACAACTGAGCGCGTTGTGTGACTCTTACACTAGAGTGATGCACGCGATCGAAGAAGAGATCATGGCGATACTGACGTTCGACGGACACATCATACTAAATTTGCGGTCCGGTGACATCGTGTACACAGTATCACTACACGACAGGAACATGGAAATCCGGTGGTTCAGGAAATGAAAATCACGATAACGAATTATGGTCAGTATTCATCTCCTGGCCAGGGCGCTCACACAATTTGCCTGATCATTGACGACCTTCAATTATTTTTTAGCTACGATACCATTGTAGCATTCGACTATCCACGGATGGGATTGAACGTAAGTGAAAACGCATGGTCGGTGACAACTGGTAAGCACCTGAACTGGATCGACTACGGTGCTAAAGACCGAAGGATACCAAACAACGAGTTTCAGATGAAACTCAGAATATTGCTGGAGAAATTGGACTTGGAGGTGGAATAGTATGGAATCAAACATAGAGCAGGGCGTGGAAATGCTCGAAGAGTTCGACCACGCTGGATTGCATTGTTACGTTTTCAGAGTGAATGACCATTACTGCGGTTACGTAGAAGTACCACGTGGACACGAATTTGATAGAGTGGATTATGACGATCTGGGTTACATCGATGTCCACGGCGGAATAACATTCGGACAAGAAAGCGATGGTGTGTGGACGTTTGGATGGGATGCCGCGCATGGTGGAGACGTATGTGATTTACCACAGAGGTACAACAAGATTGCTTCACCAAACAGATCGTTAGATTGGGCAATCGAAGAAACGAAGAAGCTTGCGAACCAGCTAAATAATCTTCCAGTAAACGACAACGACAAGGTATTCAACGTGTTATGGGATGACAATGTCGTCGGAACGATGGTCGCATGTGGTGTACGCGATGCCATACTTAAGCTAGAACTAAGACTGCACGGCAACGACACCTCTACAACAGAGAACGAAATCCGTGTACACCTACCATACGGAGTATTCGTGGATTACAGAATTGAGGAGGTGGACTAAATGGGAAGTGAAGGATGGATCAAAGTCGAGGACCAGTTGCCAAAGACATATACGACTGTGTTCATTTATTCGATGGGTGAAGTGTATATCGCACAGTTTGACGGCAGCGGTTGGTATGCCGAAGGCGACGTCGATGACTTTTGGGCGGAACCGATACTTGGTG
>JBAZKI010000064.1:0-3424 GCA_041650875.1 Patescibacteria group bacterium | reverse complement strand
GGCGATCCAGCTTAAGGGCATGGGAGCTATAAGCAATATCGATATGTTAAGGATGCTCGACTACCCCAACGCAATGCAGCTTGAGCAGAACCGGATAAACGAGAACAATGTCATGCAGCTTGCTAAATTCCTCAATGACAACCCTGACATAATGAACGCAGTAATGTCTGGAGTTGGCAATACTGAGGGGACTGGAGAGCCATCCGAAGAGAATAATGAGCAAGAAAATCAAAGAAATGAAGAAAACTCTTGACAGAAAACACAATGGCTAAATAATATACACAAATAAAGATGGAGCAATTCTTTGAAACTCCATTGGAGGAATAATGACGACACGTGACGAAGTAAGTCCCAACGGGAGCAATGGTAGTTCTCCCAATGACAACGTAGATACTGATATCAGAACTTTAGAGATTGACGGGGAGCAGTTCGATTTCCGTGAAACGGACGACAGCATTGACATTATTGTCCCCGACGATATGCCTGAAGAGAAGCGAACCAAGATTGAGAAGAAAGCAGAGGAGTTCAAGCATACCCTTGCCTCGGCAAAGCGGAAAGCAATGGAAGCAAACCGAGAGCGAGAGGATTTAAGGCGTGAGCGAGAAGAGCTTGAGCTTGAGCGAGAGCGGCTCCGCAAGGAAAAAGAATCCCTGCATTCTCTGAGGGGAAGTAACGTCACAAACGATAACGCCATACTAAAAGCGTTTGGCGTTGAAACGTGGGATGAGGTTTCACAGCTTCAGGTCGAGAACCCGGAAGGATATCACAGAGGGCTTGCCCGGTATAATGCCGAGATAGCAGCCCAGGATGCTTATATCAGACTTCGCAATGAGTCTCTTAGCAACATCATTATGGATGAGGGATACAACCCATCAACGATAGTGGCGTTTGCAAAAGCAAAGGGTATAGCTAACCTTGATGTTGCCTTTGACTATTATAAGCGAGTAAGTGAGAAGCCAAAGGGATTTAGCCTTGCTGATATACAGAAGAAGGCGGTGAAGATCGTTCCCAAGGGATCGGTTGAGCCAAAAGAATCTAAAAAAGCAATAGGACTCAGAGATATGTATAAGGAAATAAATGACTAACCTCTGTGTCCACCAACATATGAGAGGTTAAAATGCCTAAATCTGGCTTGACATATGGCGTGGATATTACTTCACGCACACAACTGATTGACGGGCTCGATTCTCAAAGAGTATTCTTTGATGACGAGGCGAAGCTCCACGAGCTTGAGCCATCAGCGAACCCGTTTCTAACCGTCCTTTTGGGGATGAAAACTGCTAAAAAGAAAGCCTCTGGCGATCTTGAGAGCTATGTAGAGCACCGAGGAAGCTATATAAATGATCCGCTTTTCTTTGTAAAGGCGTCAGATACCACCGCTATCGCCGCACTTAATGCAAATGCGGCAGAATACAGTGGGCTGTCAGTATCGCTGACTCCCGCTGGCAATGCGATTAGCCCTCACCCGTTCAAAAAGGGCGACGTGATGGTTCTTGTTGACACAGTTGATGAGACCAAGACAGCAACCATTATTATGTCGGATATAGACGACACCGACGAGATTAAGTTCAAGCTTTTGACTTCTACTCCGGGCTTTAACATTGTTGCTAATGCTGCAAACGCAACAAAGCTTTATCATGTTGGCAGAGCCTTTGCTGAAGGAGCAGAGGAATCTGAGGCTCGCTACGAGAAGCCCGTAACCTGTTGGAATGAGATTGGGTCTTTCAAAGAAAGCTACTCTATCACCGACCAACTTGCCGCAAGCACTCAAATCGTATATGGCAATGAGATGCTCAAGCAGCTATCATGGGCACAGATGCGCCTGCTTAAAGACGTTGACCGTATGCTCCTGTATGCTTCTCAGCGTATCAATGCAACCAATCCATTCGCAGCTCCAGGCAGTGCTCCCCTGCTTAACAAAGATGGGGAGATAATCAGAACATCTGTATCGATGGAGCAGGCTATCCGAGCTGGAGAAACCGTTGGCATCGGAGGCAGTCGCCTCTTCAAAATGACTTCGGCTACAGTAACCCCGGATATCTTCGACCAAAATGTGATCGATGCTACCAGATATGGAAGCAATCACCTCTGCTTCGCAGGGGCGGGATTTGTGGCGGCTCTCAGCTCAATGGCAAGACGCAACAGCCAATACAAACTTGAGCCCGGCGACACGATGTATGGCATGAAACTGAAGAAGTATATTACTCCTTATCAGGATCTTGACATCGTGATACACAAGGGAATGAAGGGACGCCTTGACAATGCTATGTTCATGGTTGACATGAATCAGATCCAATTGCGTCAGCTTATCCCGATGTATTCAAAACCGCTTGTCACCAATAGAACTGCCAAGAAATGGGAAATGAGATGGGATGTTGGACTTAGAGTCTATCTTCCTGAAGCTCATAGCCTGTGGTTCATGGTATAGGAGGAAAAGATGGCAAAGACAACTAAATCAGTCTCTCCGAGCATAGCAACCGTAACTGACGAAGCTGTAACTGCAGCGAGTAATGTAATCACCTCCGAGGCTTTCGAGACCGAGGGGATGGTTGGCAAGACAGTCCTTGTTCAGCCAGAGGTGACAACTCAGCTTACGCTTCAAGCTACCTCCGCATTACTTGGTGTGACCATCCAGTATTCTATGGATGGCGTCAACTTTGTTGACTCACCCAAAACTGCAATCACGCCAGCCATTGCAACGGCGGCAGCAGCCCTGACCACAGGGGCAAAGACGCCATACGTAGTCGATATGACCGATTTGCTTATGCCTTATGTTCGTGCGGTGTGGAAAGCATATCAATCTGACGGAACAACTTCCAGGAATATTACAGCAGGAGCTATCAAGACTACCTTCTGCTTTGGGCGATAACGCCTCCTCAACAGCACTAAGCCGGGGGAGAGTTTTCATCTCCTTTTCTCTCCCCCATATTTAAGGAGATATTATGACAAAGTATACATTCATCAAGGAGCGGCAAGAGTGTGGAAACATAGACGGCTGCAAATTTGTCGGAGACGTATTTGAAACCAACGATGAGGAAATAGCTGCAAGATTAAGGCAGTCAAAGACATTTAACAAAACGGTAAGGGAAATAAGCAATTCTACTTCCAAGAAAGAGGATAGCGATAGCGTTGTGGGATCAGACAATTATGACGACATGGACTATGCGTCTCTTGTCCAGGTGTGCAAATCAAGGGGACTTCCCGCCAACGGGAAGAAGGTTGACATTATAGCCCGCATAAGAGAAAGCGACCATGAACATAAATAGCGTATATGCCAATGTGAGGCTTGCTGTCCCCGATGCAACATTGGTAGAAATGAATAAGTACCTTCTGGCAGAGATTGATGCGATTAATGCCAGTGGAATCGAGTCCATCCGCAAGTATGAGATAGTTTACCCCGTAGTGGCCGAATACGGGACAGTAT
>JBAZKI010000063.1:0-3425 GCA_041650875.1 Patescibacteria group bacterium | reverse complement strand
GCTCTTCGATTCCGTGTGTGTGTACACCTCGTAACTTGCGGTGTTCCCGTATAGGTTCTCGGCCACCATCCACGGTCCCGGTGTATGTGCCATCTACGCCACCCCCCTGTATTCGCCGTCGTCGCACAGTCGCTCAACCGTGCAAGACTTGTACCCCTGGTTTTTCCCATACTGCTCCGCATCGTCTTTGGACATGTGCCACGTAGGGTCAACGCCCAGACATTCCAACTTGTAGGGGAACATCCGGCTACCCCTGTCCTTAAACTTCGCCATTCCACAAACCAATCTGCCCCGGCGTGTCTACGTTGCGGTCATGGGTGTCACCCTGTGCCTCAAACAGGATGCACCTGACCCCACCAGGGACACTCAAGACACCCCTGTCGCACTTGTCGTGCCAGTGGGCGCACTCGTAGCAGTCAAGGCAAATCACCGCTTCCACACCTTCCGTGGCCTCTGTGTCTCCAGCAACTCGTTCAATTGCACAGCGGTCAGCGTGTATTTCCACCCCGAACGGGATTGAAATATGTAATGCCTTCCACTTACTTCCCTTAGTTTTACAGGGTAAATGTCAACCGTTCCGTCATCTATATCAACATCTATGATGTCGCCCGGTTGTATCTTCGGCTCGGTGACTAAACTCTTGCGCTGTTCTAGTTCATTTTTACGCTCTTTTTGCCATTGGATAGCGAGGTCTATCTTGGTGTCGCTGTCACGGTCACTTCTACTCTGGGAATAGTAGTACTTGGGGGGGTGGCCTAGTATATGTAACCGTGTGTACCTGACTCTGCCTAGGGACGTGTTGGTCAGTTGGGCTATCTCTTTGTCGGTGTACCCTCTTTCCACGAGATCGTCCACTTCTCGGGCGTATATGGCTCTCTCGTGGCTGTGTTTACCATGTGGAATATTTTTCTGCTTGATTGTTTTATGCACCGTGCTCTGACACACGCCTATAGCCGATGCTATCTCACGCTGTGTCATGTTCTCGTAGCCGTCAAGGGCGACTATCTTCTTGGCTACGGTGTCTCTACTCATGGTCTTTCCCCCACCACTTCTTGGCCTGTATCGTTGGCTCCTTCGGCTTCTGTTTAGCCCTCTCACGGTCTTCTATCGCTGTCCTGCGGAGACCGCACATCCGTGGGGCAACACGGAACCTCCCATTGCGGGTTACTTCCACATCCCACAGGTAGCCACCACTCAAACAGCGGATGAAGTTACCCTTCTCTTTACACTCACGGCACACATCCTCCTGTACCATCGCCTGGTGAAAGTCGATGCGGTTATATCCCTGTCCATCAACCCCGTCCATGATGGAGAAGGTGACGGTTCTGTCGGGGAAGGTTTTGTGCATCCACTCCATGATTTTTTTATCCGTGGCTTCCTTGAGTTCATCCAACGTGGCGTACTCTGTGTTGCGGAGGAATATGTTTACCAATTCATCGGTGGCTATTGGTTTTAGATCACTCATATTATCACCTCCTATTCCGGTGGTTCCGATACATCAATGGCGTTGAGGAATGTCGCAGGGAGTTTTATATACTGCTTCTCTTTCCCCGCAACTTCCCTCTTGTACGCCTCCGTATGTAGCCACAGGTTCTGCAATGTTTGTTCCAACCTTTCCGGCTTCTCCTTGAGGGGGAATAATTTCTCCCAGACCTTACGGGTTCTCTTCTTGTCTCCTTTACGGGGATATTCATTCCACCACTCAAGGAATCCTTCTTCCCTGCCCTTCGCAAGCTCACGCAACTCACGTCGCTCCACAGGAGTGACAAGTGTTTTATTATTGGTATGGTTAGGTACGGTATGGTTAGGTACGGTGCCAACGGTTGACCGTTGGTCGACCGCCGGTTGACCGCTGGTCGTTTCCCTTCTTTTCCTTGACCGTTCACGCTCCCTTTCACGGGACTCTATCAACTTACCGGCGTAGTCATACCAATCGTGTAGGACTAGTCCCTCGCTGGTGTTGTCGATAAACTCCCCGTAAATGAGAGCATCCAAGAACTCCTGTGGATCACCTTCCCATTGCGAAGCAGACGCAATTTCTGTGTGTGTCATTTCGGTCAACCGGCCTTCGACCCCCACGTTATCCAAGGCCCACCACCATAACTCCATCAGATGACCGATGAGTTTATGGCGGTCGACCGACAAACGACCGGCGGTCTTTAGTGTCTTACGATGCCGTGACAAACTCTGATGGCTCTCAATCCACGCCAATTACTATCACCACCTGTCTACTCTGCGACACTATCAGTTTTAGCGTGTTCCCTGACCAATATGTCCTCCAAGAGTGCGTCAAGGTACTTCCTCGTGACCTTGGCATGACCGCCTTCAGCCGCCACCTTCTTCATAGCGTTTTCTGCATGGGGCACATTGCCCGTAACCGTGACATAACGCTGTTTGAGTGCGTTAAACTCATCCATAAGGGTAAGTTTAGGTGGTTCTGGTTTGCGTGGCTCCGGTTTGCGTGGCTCCGGTTTGGGTTGAGGTTCTTTGTCTATGTCCTGTAAATCCTCCAAATCCTGCGTGAATATGTCGGACAGGCTTGCAACCGTCAGCGTTGCATCCACCTGTGCCCGTTTCTTCGCCATCTTCAACACCGTGTTTGCGAGGTCGTAGGGATTGCTCTTTTGGTACTTGCGTTCCTTCGTGTTGCAATGCCCGACCCCCTGCGTAACGGGCATACCGTTCCGTGAGAGGAAGCAACGTACCGTGAAGGCGAAGAACCCCTTCTCGTAGTCCTGCACCTTGTCGATGATTTCGTACTCGGAGGCCAGCCCGAAGAGGATGAGAATCTTCTCCGCACCTGGCTTCCATAATGAAGGCTTCGGGCATCCTTGTATCTTACCGTAGTCGTGACCTTCCACGAGGTTCTTCTGCACTACTGCACGCATTTCCGCAATCCGTGTCATCATGGCTTGCACATGCGATGGTTCAATCTCTGCCACGGAATACTCTGCGTTGATGACCGCTGTTTCCTCGCTCATTACATCTCCTCCATCACCTTGGCTCGGAATGCTTCGAGGTTATAGAGAGCATCACGAAGATTTGCGAGATGACGGGTGTGGGCATATTCTTGTGCCTCCCTCGACACCCTCTCATCCTCCGCTTCCCATTTTTCTATCAACGCCTTCAATTCGTTAATGTGACTCATCCTTATCCCTCCAATCCCTTAAATCCCGGACACACACCCATGCGCTTGTACCCACAGTAGTTACACGCCCAATTCGGCAGGGTATCCGGCATAGGGGCTGTATCACAGCCCAGAATAAACTCCGCTTTTGCCATGATCTCGTGCATCACATCTTCGCTGTACGGCAGAATCTCCACCTTGTACTGCGAGGTATCCTTACACATGCCAATGATGGCGCAACTGTCCAACTTTGCCCCATAGGTGTAAGGGTGCAACTGTTGGTAATATTGGGGGTATT
>JBAZKI010000062.1:0-3438 GCA_041650875.1 Patescibacteria group bacterium | reverse complement strand
CGAGTGACATAGTAGACAGCAAGTTCGACTGCTCGGATATATCGGAAATAATATGGTACGTACTAGAAACAAATGAATATGACTGCAGTGTGGTAGCCAACGCTGGAATCTACGAAGGGAACGAATCATACCACATGTTCGTGTGGGTAAAAGAAAACGACGGTGTAATCGTGGTAGAACCAACGTGGCAAGCCGACCCAAAGAAAAGAATAGGAACGGTACTACGAGACACGACGGAAGACGATACATTCTACCTACACGCATGGGAGTTTGGAGACCCGGCAGAATTCATAGAGATGACAGGATTAACAGGAGATATGATGGGCGTCACAACAGAGACGACGATAACAGACCTACAAATAAGAAGAATATACACTGAAGAAGAACTGGAGCAACATCAGATAGAGATATACAGAATACTACATGGGGATGATTAATACGATAGCAAGATACACAATAGATTTTATATTTCGTTTCGAAAATGATAACCTGGGTGTAGCAGAACTGGTCCGGACGGGAGACACGGCAAGCTTCTACGTGTTGGTGGACGGAAACAGGCAACCGAGTTGCCTGAAAATACCACCACGAACGGTGCTGGAAATCGAAGGTGTAGAAATATACTTAACACCAACAGCAGGAGACGAAATCCACTACTATAAGCCTCTGGAATATGTACGACTTGAAGTAAACGAGGAAGAAATCGAGAACATAACTTTCAACGAACTGATGGCACCATTCTTCCCTGCAGGCGGAATGTCGGTAGGGAAACCAGCGTTTAGAGACGCGAGCACATGCATAAACATAGGGAAAGCTCTGCTGGCAGGAGGATCATCTGCAACACCAACAATAAAATTGCGAGCAGGGGACGAACTGAGAGCAGTGGTGAAATCACCAAGAGCGATACGCGGGGGAGTTACAATTGATGAAAACCTGTTTGTACGGGTACATGTATGCACTGCCGACGAAACAGACCTGGCAACAAAATACCCGGACGGATTCATCGACCAGAGCATACCAGGTTACCCCAAACGCGTTCCAGCAACAGTAGAAGAATGGATTCAGTGTCACGGCGGAAGAGAAGTCAAAATGCCGTGGGTTGAAAGATACATAACGTACGCCAAAAACTGCAAAGACACCGAACCACACATACCATACGTGATGTCAAAACGGATGCAAACCGTCGACGAAAGCTGGATGAGCCTGGAATGGGAAGTGAAAAACGGCGACATCGTACAACTAGCACACATAGGTGTATCGGAAGACGAAACCAACTTCTACCACTCACCACCAAACATATCGTACATCAAAGTGCCACACTACCCGGAAGAGCTACTCGTGTTCCCAAACACCCCATACCAGCAACTGTCCAAATACCCATTTCCGTTATCGCACACGCTAGACCCAATCTACGGCGGGCCAGGGGAGCTATCAATACCAGTAACGCTGTACAACGAAAACGAGAGTATCACAATACGAGACAGAGGAACCGCAGCGACGGGGTGGTCAACGACAGAGGTAGGATTCATTGTAGGAGTATGGGGGCTTCGATATAAACTCTACTAAAATATCATTATGCATGATAGTCCGCAACGAAGAGGAGACGTTGCCAACCGCATTGGCAAGCGCGAAAACACTGGCGGACGAAATAGTAATCGTGGACACAGGATCAGAGGACGACACAATAACCGTGGCAAAATCACTCGGTGCGAAGGTGATAGAAGGCGGAGACCGGATGCACAAGGGCGAATCGCGCAACATAGCAGCAGACAACGCAACGGGAGACTGGATCGTAGTGCTAGATGCAGACGAAACGATCCGCGATCCGGCCAGACTGAGAGACCACATAGAGAACACCGACGCAAATGCAGTATTCATAAAAATGTCAGACGGGACGAGAAAATGGCATCAGATGAGAGCGTACAGAAAAGGAAAATGTGAATACCGATACAGGGCACACGAAGTGCCAGTTTGCCACGGGAAAGCAGACTATACTGAATTTATATTCGACCACCACCAACCGACCGGAAGGTGGCCATGGAAACTAACTTACACAATGGACAGACTGCTGCTGGACGTCGCGGAGAACCCAACCGACCCAAGACCACTATTCTACTTAGGACGGCAATACTCGTACTTGAAAGAATATCACCAGGCAATAGAAACGCTAAAAAAATACCTGGATGTGGCACCGACCGGATTCGACGCGCAAGATGCATGTTTGACACTAGCGGCATGTTTTGATGCGCTAGGAGACGAAGCAGCGAGCATAGAAAGCATATACAGAGCATGCGTCGCACAGCCGAGAAACAGGTGGCAATGGTACTTACTAGGTTCAAAATACTACAAGAACGGAGCATACGACCTGGCGACAGGGATGTTAAAAATCGCGCTCGAGATCAAAAAAGAGGTCGGATACGAAAGAACAAACGAAGTAGACATACTAGACTTACTCGCGCGATGCTTGTGGAAGCTACACCGATTCGAAGAGGGCGCAGGATTCGCAGAGATGGCCGTAGACCAACGACCGCACGACAAACGACTACTAACCAACCTAGACTGGTTCAAGTCCAAACTGGGCGACATGGACGCGTTCTACAGAGTGTACGGACCAAACGCACACACCGACCAACCGAGACACGAGATAATTGCGTCGTTGGTAGAAGGGCCACGTATATTAGACATCGGGTGCGGGACAGGGGATCTACTACTTCTACTAGAGGGAGATGTACACGGAACGGACGTGTCTGCAACTGCATTGGGAATGGCAAGAATCCGGGGAGTAGAAGCAACATTGCATCATACAGAAGAAGTGCCAACCGGACCCTGGGACACGATCATAATATCGGAGGTATTAGAACACATAGACGACACAAAAATGGTTTCAGCGGCGCTGAAAGAACTAAATCATGGAGGGAAATTAATAGTTTCCGTGCCAAACAGAAACCGAGTCCCAGACCCGAACCACGTGAGAGAGTACACCGAAGAATCACTACTAGAGTTGCTGGGTGGTGGAGAAATAATTCCGTGGGAAGACCCATATAGAATACTAGCAATAAAGAGGAAGTAGATGGCATACGACCCAAGAGTGGTGGCCAGGCGAGAAGAACTGCTTGGAAAGAGACACAATCTGACAGCCGCCGCAAACCCAACGGTTGCAGACGACGAAGTAGACCACTACAGGGCGGGGTCCGTATGGTTTAACCAACTGACAACCCAAATTTTCATGTGCCTGGACGCAACAGAGGGAGCTGCGGTCTGGGAAGATTTGACCGAACAAGGACCGACGGGACCAACGGGACCAACAGGACGAACTGGTCCAACCGGGGGGGTAACTGGATCAACTGGCCCGACCGGAGCCACGGGACCGACAGGTCCAACTGGAGCTACGGGACCAACTGGGCAGACCGGTCCTACAGGACCGACACAGGCGGGTCCAAC
>JBAZKI010000061.1:0-3609 GCA_041650875.1 Patescibacteria group bacterium | reverse complement strand
CGGGGGCGCGTGAGGATGCGCTGCGAAGAATTTTATGAGAAATGGAAGAAGGCGGGCAACTTCTGTGAGAAACACCCAAAAACTGCAAGCCGTATCGAGAAGTTCCTCGATCTAATTGTGGTGGAATTGGAGGAAGGACTCGCAAAAAGCGAAATATTAAAGGACGCGGAAAGACCCATGGGTCCAGTGATATCGGAGCGGGCTTCCAGGCCATTGATTTATGAGGCTGACCCTGAAGTGAGACACGAGGCCCTTCATCAAATTGTAAATCTGGTAGAGGAAAAACACATGGATGGCCTCCCAGTCAAAGTTATAGGTCGAGAAGTTGAAGAGATTTTAGAGACGGCAAAAGCAAAGAAGAACGGCGCGCACGTCGCCAACAACTCTGGGGATAATGAATGGTACACCCCCCAGAGAATAGTGGATAGGGTTCATCAGGTGATGGGGGGCATAGACTTAGATCCCGCCAGCCACGAAGACGCCAACGCTATTATCCGGGCCGGGGCGTTTTTCACTGAAAAGGATAACTCTCTGGGTCGGGACTGGAACGGGCGGGTATTTATGAATCCCCCGTATGCTCAGCCCCTCATAAGCGAATTTTGTGCGAAAATCACCAGAGAAGTATTATCGGGGAATATATCTGAAGCCATTGTTCTTGTGAACAATGCGACAGAAACGCAGTGGTTCCAGGATATGGCCGCCGAAGCAAGCGCCATCTGCTTTCCGAGAGGGCGGGTGAAGTTTTGGCATCCCCGGAAGGTGAGCGTTCCTCTTCAGGGACAGGCTATAATATACTTTGGGAGTAACGTTTCTGGATTCGTAGATGCATTTTCCGGGGAGGGGATGGTATGGTTGAACGGGGCCAAATCAGAAATAAAGAATTAGCATCCCGGAACAATCGAGATTATAGTAAACTGAGATTCCAAAACATAACCCCCACAGATATCGATTGTTTTGTGGAGCTTTGGAATCGAGGTTACTGGATAATGGAGCTAAAATCAGAGGGGGCAAAACTGAGAGGGGGGCAAAGATTAGCAATCGAGCGACTCACCGATACGTTAACAGATGCTGGTAAAATTGCAGTTGCCGTTGTTGCCATAGCTCCGAAAGGAATCGAGAATGACATTCTCGCCCACGATTGCCCAGTAGGAGAATATAGGTATCTCAAAGCCTGGGAACCGGGAAAGGACGGGCTGATAGTTATCGATATGTGGAACTGGTGGATAGCGAAAATCCAGGAGTCACTCCAGGCGGGCTGAGGTTAGATTATGGGCGGATCTGAGGATGTTATCCGGGCCGCCATCGAGGACGACCGATGGATCGGGTTCACGGCCTACCTCCCCCCCTGCATCGAAGGCGTCTGGGAGGAGGGGGCGATCGAAGAGACGGGGCGATCGTGTCGGCTTATAGCCCTGTATTTCAAAGGGATTATCGACGAGCTCTTCAAGGGAGAGGGGACCGCGGAGACGCCGTTCGCGTCGTGGCTTGAAGACGAGATCGGAGGAGGCACAGGGAACCTCCAGAGGTTCCTAGACTGGAACGATAGATGCAAGCACCCATTATCGAAAAAGGAGATTATCGGGATCGTTTACCGGGTGGTAGACAGCCCCCGGACGTGTCCGACGTGCAAAGAGCTTCGATCGATTGCGGGAACGGGGATATATTGCGTTGAAGAGGACTGCAAGAGACCGGCGAAGGATAAGCAGGCACACAAAACTCAACAGATTGCTATCGTGGGGGACGAGCCGCTTACCCCCAGGGGAAACGCCGAGAGGCTTATCAGGCTCTTCGGTACGTCGATGAGGTTCAATCATACTGATGGAAAATGGTATCTTTGGAACGGATCTCTCTGGCATCCGGATGATAATGGCGGGGCGTTCCGGCGAGCGGAGGAGGTCGTGGTGGAGCTTTACCGATTCGCCGCCGAAGCGGAGGATTCTGGGAAGAGGGAACTCAGGTCATCGTGGGCTCGCCGATGCGATGGCATGGCCGGGTATCGTGAGCTTCTTGAGATCTCAAAAAACAAGCACCCCATCACGGCAACCATTGATCTGTTTGATCAAGACCCCTGGCTTTTTACTTGCCAGAACGCCACCCTTGATCTTCAGAGCGGGGTGGTGAAGGAACCTAACCCGGGACATTTCATCACGAAGACCGCTAAAGTGACGTATGATGAGGCCGCCGAATCTCCTTTATGGAACGCTTTTTTAAAAGACGTTTTCCGGGATAATTTGGGGGAAGTTGATAAGGATCTGATATCGTTCGTCCAGATGGCTATCGGATACTCGCTCACCGGATCGATGGCAGAACAGATCTTTTTCTTCTGCTTCGGTGGAGGGGCCAACGGGAAAAGCGTGTTTCTCTCGGTTATTCGCGAAATGATGGGCGACTACGCCAGGCAGACTGATTTTAACACCTTCTTAGTCCAACGAAACGAGAGCGTGCGAAACGACGTGGCGGCGCTGGCCGGGGCGCGGTTCATTACGGCGCAGGAGTCCGAGGAGGGGAAGAGGCTGGCTATGGCCCTTATCAAGTCCTGGACTGGCGGGGATCCGATCACGGCGCGGTTCCTTCATCATGAGTATTTCACATTCAACCCGGCGGGGAAGCTCTGGTTTGCCTCGAATACCAAGCCCGTGATCACCGAGCGGAATAAAGGGGCCTGGAGGCGTGTCTGTATGATCCCATTCACGGTGTCAATTCCGCCCGAGATGCAAGACCCGGATCTGGAAGATAAGCTCCTCTTGGAGCTTCCGGGAATCTTCAACTGGGCATTAGACGGTCTAAAGAAGTACCTGGAAGTTGGTAGGTTGGAGGTACCTTCCAGTGTGAAAAACGCGACGAATTTGTATAAAGAGGAGTATGACTCCATCGGATCGTTTATACAGTCACGTTTAGATTTTAATCCCGATGCTTACATAATGGGAAAAGAATTATACGTGGCGTATAACGACTTCTGTGAGGAGGCCGGATACACTCCAGTAAGCAAGAAGAAGTTTAACCAAGAAATCGAGAGCGAACCCGGTGTTATGAAAGTCGACTCTCGGCATTCTATTAAATGGTTGGGGGTCGAATTACTTGGTGAAACTATTGACACTGTGAGCAATGTGAGCTATGTGAGTCGAAATCTGGGTTTTAGCTACGTGAAGGAAATTATAGCTAAAAACCTGGAAATGGACTCACATCACTCACAAACTCACAAGTCTAACGAAAATGAGACAGTCGGTGGGGGAGAACTCCCTCCGCTGGACCAGCTCCTCGCCACCTACGCCCGCAAGGGCGAGCCGATCCGGACGAGGGACTATCCCGACTACGACGAGCTTGAGATGCTGGAAGCGATGGACGAGGGAGGATGGACGGAGAAGCGCGGTGTCTGGTGGCCGCCGACGGAAGAGACGAGATGAAGATCATGATGGTAATGGAAGATATCCCGGAGTTCGTCGGGCTTGACGAGAAGGTCTGGAAGCTGAGGCGGGGTGACATGGTGAGCGTGGACCCCGGCCTCCCCTTCAGGCAGGCAAAGATTCTGATCAACCGAGGAAAAGCAAAGTGGGTAGGTGATTGAACCATGATAGATCCCGTAGAACATTGGTGGCTGGATGCGTGAGG
>JBAZKI010000060.1:0-3633 GCA_041650875.1 Patescibacteria group bacterium | reverse complement strand
GACAAGAGTCTCCAGCTGCTGCGGGTCGTGAAGGAGCTTCTGCTTCCTCGCAGTCCTCTGCTCGTCTGCTGCAATCTCTGCGTCAACGGCGCTGGTGTCAAAGATTCTTGACTCTGCGTCTGACATTATTCTGTCAAAAAGGTCCATTAGAACTCCTTAGAAGAAGAGTGGCTCGAAGTCAAGGTAGTCTTTTGTTTTCTTCTTTCTCTGCTTCTCTGCATCTTCTGCAAGCCAGTTGTCTGCTGCTTCTACGTTCTCGAAAGTATCTGGCATTCCTTCATACGATATTTGCTTTTGAGTATCAAGCAACAACTCTGGATCGACATTGTTACCAGCAGCAACTTGTCTCTTTCGTGCAGTTGCATTAGCCTGCGCGGAGTCAAGCGCAGCCTGCTGGAAGTCTCTTCCGTATTCACGCATGAAGTCCAGCTTCATCCTCGCGTAGTCTGCATTAAGCTCGTCCAACGGACTCATAGTAAGCTTCTCGTCAATCCGTCCTCTATTCTGCTCCATCTGCGTTTGCATGTTTCCACGTGTATGCTCTCTTGCAACGTCAAGCTGACCTTTACTTGCAATCTGCGTTCGCTCCAACGCGCCGGACTCAATAAGTTCCTGTATGCCTCGTGCACTCAGATGCTCCGCACCTTGCTTTGTCAACTCGTGTTGCCTCTTCTTGTTCCCGACTTCAGTTGCAAGACTCAGACTACGTTCAATAAGTTCATCCAGTGTCATTTTATCTGCCATATGCTACTCCTCTGCCTCGTCTTCGTAAAAGCTGTAAGGTATAATAAACCAGTCAGATAGTGGACTGTCTTCGGCACTTTCTCCTTCACGGTCCTTCAAGTCCTGCCAAGAAAAGGTATCAGTTCCGTCCGTCTTGACAATCGCCACTCTGTCGCCTACTTCGTACTGCTTGAAGTCTGTTGGTTTCAGATACAGCGTAATTCCCTTCACAAGTACTTCGTAGCACTTGTAGGAAACGTCGTCAAGATCGTGGATAGCCTTCACAACTCCACTGGTCCAGTACTGTGTCTCGAACCAGTTTCCTGCGTAGAGGAACGGAGAACTTTCTTGGAACCACCACACGTGCGGGATCGGAGTAGGCTTTGCAAGCACACCAATGAACTCGCCCGGAACAGGACACGTGTCAGTACTTAGAATGTAGACTCGAAGCCAGTAGTGAGGCTTTACTGGAGTGCAGCCACTAAACTCACTTGCCGGATACACCGTGTTCCCGGCAACAGTAAGGTACGAGCGTTCGTAGATGTGAGTCCCAAGACACTTGTTAAAGTTCACTGTCTTGGGCGGGAACATTCCACCACCGGTCACAGGAGCCTCGTCGTCCGGAACAGCGAAGCTGTCCTCTTCCATCTCTGTCTCTCGCAGCAGACTTAGGACTTCCATCACTCCGAGCTGCCCGACAGGAATGGCGAGAAACGCAGATGTCTCAAGTGGTTCCTTGTCAGAAGGATACTTGTACGATTTGTTCTTCAGTGCAGTTTCAAAGCGAAGTTCTTTTACTGAGTACGGAGCTGTGTTCAGAAAGTACTGTTCTGCGGAACTCCAGTCGTAGCCCTCATACAAGTCACTTCGTTTCCGCAAGGAACGCAGGCACTTCAAGCCAGTAAGTTTCGAGAAATAGTTCTCCAGTCTCTCGTCTACGTAGGTTTTCGAGTCTTCGTCAGAGTCCGGCAGTAGGCACGGCTCCCGGTAGAGGTACCAAACATCTATTCCGACAGGCACACTTACAGAAAGCTCGTTTCCTTCCACAGTATAAATATACTCGCCGGGGTCAACACTAACCGGTGGCCCACCAAGTTTGTTGTCCTTGAACAACTGTCTTAGGCTGTACGAAAGTGTACCAGAGAAAGAAAGTCCTTTTGAAACTTGTCTCATGCGGAGCCAATCTCATGTGTGAGTGTAGAAGTTATGCTTGCCTTCGCAAGTGCAGTCGCGGCGTTGATTGCTGCTTGCTTCCTCGCTGCGCTGGCCTGCTCCTGCGCTCGATTCAACGAAGTATTCTGTACCGCAATTACAGTCCGCGCGTCATTTTGTGTATTCGCATCCCGTACTCTACCTGCAAGATCAATCTGCAATGCAACAAGTCTCTGCTGCAGCATTGCGATCTGATGTGCAATGTCCGCGAGGTTCGCATCTGTCTCCAGTGAACTAACTTGAAGCTCCTTCGTGTTCATGCTGGCTTCGAGGCTTAGGCGCTGCGCCGCAGTAGCGAGTCTGTCTCCAGCAGCATCCAGTGACAACTGAAGCGACTCCATCTTGTACGCTTCCTCTGTGTTTGTCTCGTAGGAGATCAGAGTGTTCTTCGCGCGCTCAATTACAAGCTGCTGCTCCAGCACACTGCCTTCGGCGATCTGCACCTCAATTCCTGCAATGTCCGCGTTGATCCCTTGTTCCTGCGCGTCAAGCTCCACGAGTCTCAGTGCCGCCTCTGCAACATCGAGTTGTACCTGTAGCACTTTCAGTGCAGTTGTCAGAATCTCTATGTCTTTCCTCGCTATCTGAATGTCAGCTTCCAGCAGATCGATGTCAACTCGTGCAAGGTTCGCAATCTCCTCCTGTATCGCCGTGGCGAGGAGTTTCAAGTTCACCTCTACTCGCTCAGTTGCAATTTGAATCCTCGTCCGCAACGTGTTCAACACTTCTCTGTCTACGTACAACGCGGCGAGCTTCACTTGGTACTCTTCCTCCAAGTTCGCTGCCTGCACGTACATCGTGCTGATCTTGTTCCTCGCAATCTCAACTTCGAGTGCCTTTACGTAGCGTTTTGCCACGAAGTCTACTGCGAGAACAGCTTCTTCGTTTGTCAGAGCTGCGAGGTTGTCCTGATAGGCTGTGACGATACGTGCAAGCTCGGCAGAAGCGAGTAAGTAGTCAGCAGTTCCAGAAAGTACGTACAACGTACTAAATCTGACAAAGTACTTCGTTACGTCCGAATCACTGTACCCGAGCTTCAAGTACGCTGGAAACACAGTCTTCCCGCGGGCAAGTACAAGAGTCTTAACTTCTTCCAAGCTCACATCAACCTCCAAGTATGTGCACAAGTTTACTTGTTATTTCTGCCTTTGCCTGGATATCTGCAATTCTCTCCGTGGCAATTACGTCCTGCTGTGCATTGACTAAGGTACTCCAAGAGTCATCAGCAACAGTGTAGGCGTTTGTTGACATTGCGTTGTCAGCATTGCTTGTTGTGATGCTGTTCCCAGTAGACGTTCGCAAGCTCTCTAAGGAGACAACCTGATCCTCTGCGAGCCTGTAGTACGCTTCGCGTGATGCAGCAAGCTGCGTAAGTTCAGTTACATGTTGCTGTAGGATTGCGTTCCTGTTCTGGAGCCCTGCAATTGTCACTGCGTCTTGCATGGAGTCCACAGTGTTTCCAATCTCCTGCACGTCGTTCCGAACAGCTGCGAGTCGAGCCTCAGAGTCCACTCGATCCTCCTGTAATCCGACACGAACTAAGTCCTCTGCGACAAGCTGCAACTTCGTCGCAAGCTGCTCAAGGAGGGAGGCTGCAAGACGCATTCTCGCATCTGCCTTCCGCGCGAGAAAGCCTGCAAGCTCCTCTGTCTTGGCGAGCAGCTCCTGTCGGATCGGAAGCATGTTCTGCATCTCATC
>JBAZKI010000059.1:0-3640 GCA_041650875.1 Patescibacteria group bacterium | reverse complement strand
GAAAAACAGCGAATATCTTGAGCGCGTAAAATCCTTCCAGTCATCCTCCGAGAAGTACATGGAGAGCCACCTGTACGGGCAGTGGAAGAAGAACCGCAATATGTTCAAGCTCATCCACGAGAATCAGGCCCTCATGACCGACCCGCGCTATCGGCACCGGAGCAAGCTCTACATCCCCAAGGCGCGCAACGCGGTCATGCGGAAGCTGGCGGCTTTTCTATCGACTTACTTCTCCAACCCCGACGTGGTGAGCGTAAAGCCCCGTAGGAAGCGCGATCCGGTCATGGCTCAGGCGGCTGCGTTGCTCCATTCCTGCATGAACTACCGGCTGAAGAACACGATGAACTTCTTCCTCAACACCCTGTTCGCGTGGCTCGACATCATGCAGTACGGCAGGGGCGCGGTCTGCATGGGATGGGACTACCAGGAGGAGACGACGAAGAGGAAGGAGACTCTGCCCCTGAAGGACGAGGACGGCATCCCCGAGGATATCATCGAGCAGACCGTCGAGACGGTCAAGGTGCTCAAGGACGAGCCGACGCTGCGGCATGTGCCGCTGTGGAACCTGTTCCTCGCGCCGACCGCAGACCCGATAGACCCGGTCAACTCATCGCCCTGCCTCGTGGAGAGGATACCCGTCTTTACCTACGATGCGGTCAAGCGGTTCAAGGGCGGCGAGTGGAACGCGCCCAAGGACGTTGACCTGGAGGAGAAGGGCAAGCTCGACGAGTTTCTGGAGGGCTATGCGTGGAAGCCGTCCTCCATCGAGGACGAGATCTACGGCGAGGACAAGGACGGGTTTACGAAGAACGCCCTGTGGCAGCAGATCGAGGTCTGGAAGTGCTTTGTCAATGTGGACGGGGAGGACGTGTATTTCCTCTCGCTTCGCGGCGAGCACATGCTCACCGAGCCGGAGCGCGTCGAGGACAAATGGCCGTGCAGGGGCAGGCCGTATATCCTGGGCGGAATCATACCCGACTCCGGGCTCGTGTACTGGCCCTCGTTCCTCGAAATCGTGGAAGGGCTCCAGCGGGAGCTGAACGCGATTCGGAACCAGCGCAGGGACAACGTGACTCTGGCGCTCAACAAGAAGCTGCTGGTCAGGCGCAACACCGGGATCGACACGAACTCGCTGCTCTACTCGCGCCCCGGCGCCCCCATCCTGGGCGACGACATCGGGGAGATGGCCGTGCGCGAACTGAGGTACGAGGACGTGACCTCAAGCTCGTACAAGGAGCAGCAGATCAACGAGCAGGCGTTCGAGGAGGCAACCGGGATCACCCCGTACAACATGGGTACTCAGCGTCCCGGCATGAACCCGACCGCGACCGGCGTGTCCATCCTCACCGAGGAGGCGAACACGGTCAACGCCATGGAGCTCAGGATCATCAACGAGACGTTCATGGTCCCCATGCTTCGCATGCACGCTCAGTTCGAGCAGGCGTTCGAGAGCGAGGAGATCATGCGCTACGTTGCGGACGAGGAGGGGATCGACTTCGACTCCGTGTGGACGGACGAGGCGATAGAGGGGGAGTATCACATCGAGGTTGACGCCGGGATCGGCGCCACCTCGCGGGAGCTGAGGCTCAGGAACCTGGGCATGATGCTGGATCGCGCGATGGCGATCAACACGCAGTACGGCGCCCCGGTCATGAACCTCATCCAGTTCGCCAGGGACGCGATGCCCCTGGCGGGGTTCGAGAACCCGGACAAGTACGTCAACGAGAACGTGCTCAAGATGGTCATGAGCAAGTTCGGGCAGGTGGCGGGCATGAACCTCATGGACCCGACACAGGGACCGGCTCGACTCATCAGTCCGGCAAACAGCGGCGGAAGCCAAGTGGAGAGCATGCAGGGATATGGCGGAGACAAGCAGATCTACAGGTGACGTGAGCCTCGACGAATACATCGGCGAGCTGCTCAGCCGTGCGGACGTTGCGGACAGGCTCAAGGCATGCAGGGGCGACTGCCCCCTGCTCGGCATCATCCGCGACCTTTCGCACAATGCGATGATCGATCTCGTGCAGGTGGACCCCAGGGACACGATCAAGGTCATCCAGCGGCAGGAGGTAGCGAAGCTCTACAACACGATTGACAACGCGATAGACGGCAAGGTCCTGGAGGGCCACGCCGCAGAGGACGATATCACGACCATGGAGGAGGAAGGATATGGCAGCAAAGGATAAGGGACTTCAGGACCGTCAGGCGGACGAGCTGAACACCCCTGTCGAAGACGGGCTGGAAGCCGATTCCGACATCATTTCAAGCAGGGACCGCGACGTGTTCCTCAAACAGTACCAGGAGCACGAGCGAAGCGAGCTCAGAGACCAGGGGTTCGACGAAGACGAGATCCGGGCGATCCTCGGGGAAGACACCGAGGACGAAACCGAGAAGGCGGGCGAACCCGGAGGCGAGCAAGGCAAGGAGGAAAAAGAAGAAGTAGGCGAGGGCGAGGGCGAGGGCGGAGATGACGAAAAGTCAGGAGACGAAGCTGAAAAGGGCGAGGGCGGCGAGGACGAGAAGGAAGGCTCCGAAGGCGAGGATCAGAGCGGCGGAGGAAAACCTGCCGAAGACGCAGCCGAGAAGAAGGAGGCCGAGCACCGAGAGCTGAAGCCCGAGGAGATCCTGCAGGTCAAGATCCCGGTCAAGATAGACGGGAAGGACGGCGAGGTCACGATCGCGGAGCTTCAGAAGTCCTATCAGGTTCAGGGGCATCTCACCCGGCAGCTCCAGCAGGTCGCCGCCTACAAGCAGCAACTCGACAACGTGGGCGCACAGCTCCAGGCCAAGGCCAGGGAGCTTGACGAGCAGTTCAAGGAGTACGAGGAGCAGCTTTTCACGCCCGAGGAGGTCCAGCAGCGCAAGGCGAGGCGGGACCGGGAGCAGGCCGAGAGGGGCTTGCAGTATCAGAACCTCTTTATGCAGTGCCGCAACACGCTGTATCAGCGGCACCCCGACGCGGACAATCTGGACTACGATCCAGACTTCGTAGATTTCAGAGCGAAAAACATGCCGTTCTTGAACGAGCAGTTGCTCAACAACTATGGCCCTGGGGTATTTTTCCCTGCCATGGACATTGCGATGTCCTACTACAAGGATGTCAAGAAGTGCATGGAGGCGCTCCAGCAAGCCCAGGACGCAACCACCTCGTTCAAGAAGGAGCGTGAGGCAGAGTTGGCAAAAAGGGAGAAAGAGCAGAGGGCTGAAAAGAAGAAGGCCAAAGATGTCAAACCGTCTACCGTCGATGCAAAGAAGGGCGGCGACGAGGATGACGAAGCTGAAAATCCAGCAAGCAACAGGGATTACGTCAGATCGCTGGCGAAGAAGCGGCTCGCTGCACAGGGATTGTAAAACGACAGAAGAGGAGAACATCCCATGCAGTATTATTTTCACGCAAACAAGGCCGGATATCTTCATCCGCAGAAGATGTCCAACAAGCTCAGGTACTACCTGACGCCGAAGCTGAGGTTCAGGCAGTTCTGCGACCTCAAGGAGGCGCTCGGCAAGAACGCTGGCGACTCGGTTGACTTCAACATCGTCACGAACGTCACGTCCGGGGCGAATGTCATGGGTATCCGGGAGAAGGACAACATGCCCGAGACCGGATTCCGGGTCAAGCAGGGTAACGTGTGCGTGGTCG
>JBAZKI010000058.1:0-3713 GCA_041650875.1 Patescibacteria group bacterium | reverse complement strand
AGGCAAGAAGTGCCTGCGATATCGCCTCGTTGAGTTCCTGTAGAGAGTAGAACTGTCGGTTACGGAGCCTTGCGTACACCTTGTGATAGATTCTGCTGACCTGACTTTCTACCAGGGCTTTATTATGTAAATATTTACATAACAAGGCAAATGTAAAGTTTATTGTTATGCAAAGATTACCTTGTAAAAGGTTGATTTGCAAGATTATCTTAAAAATCCGTTTACATAATTCTATTCTTTCCAAGGTTCATGAGCCATTCTTTCAGCGAAGCGTTAGCCTCCCAAAGAGGTTCTTCTGGATCCACGATTTGCTTACTTGCGCCTTCGATGGCTTCTCGTTTACGGTGGTTGGAGAGCTTTGCATAGATTTCGGTGGTCTGCACGCTGGCATGACCGAGCAGGTCGCATACAACTATCAGTTCGGTGCCTTTATCCACTAAGGCCATGGCAGTGGAATGTCGCAACTTGTGGGGGCTGGTGTCCGCCGGAATGAGTGAGGGATTCCGGGTTCGTGCCTTGTTGGCGTATTTTCTGAGCAAATGATTGATGCCCTGGCGTGTGAACTGATTCCTGGAGTGGTTGGTGAATAGGGGACGGTCAAGGTTATGTGGAAAAAAGGCACCCGTTTTGGAGGTGTAGTCTGCCAAAACCTTGCCAAGTTGTTTTATCATCGAAACATGTCGTTTTTTGCCTCCTTTGCCGTGGATGAGCAGATGGCGAGGATGGTTCATTGACACATCGCGTCCTTTGATTTGGATGAGCTCGCTGACGCGTATGCCTGTGGTATACATCAGGAAGAACATTGCATAATCGCGTTGTCCGGACAATGTTGCCCTGTCTATCTGGCCCAGCAGCAGGTTAATGCCCTCAGGCTTGAGGTAGGAAATTTCTTTTTGTGGACCTTTTTTGATTTTGATTTTTCTCACATCATCAGTTTGTGCCAGATATTCGGGCCGTTCGTAGCGGACGTAAATGGCAAAGCTTTTGAAGGCTGAAAGTCGTTGGTTTCGCGTGGCTACTGCCACAGACCGGTTTTGTTCCAACCAGTCGAGAAACGACAAAATGTTTTGCCGCGTGATGTGGTGCAAGTCGATATTCTCGACAGCCACATGCAGCACAGATTCCATGTAGTCGATGAACTGCACGAATGCGACTCTGTAGGTAGAGATGGTGCAACCTGATGCACCCAGATCATTAACGAGATAATCGCAGAAGTATTTGTGTAGCAATGATGCAAAGTCAGTCTTCACAATGCACCTCCTTTCCAAAAACATCTTCGAGAGTGGCATCGAACTTCTTCTGCAAGTAGGGATAAAGGTTTACTGCAAGTCGCAGGTAACGCTCGGTGGCCATGATGCTGGAATGGCCCATATAAGCCGACAATATGGGCAGCGCCACGTACATGTCGTGTCCACGCTCAACCATCTGCTTGAAAGCACCCACGGCATGTGTATGGCGCCAGTCGTGCAGGCGTTTCGTGCTCCCTGCAGCGGATGCTGACGGAATGCCGGCCATGCAAAGCAGACGGCCATGCACTTCCTCAAGCCAGTCGCACCGCAAAGCACTCCCCTTGCGGTTGGAAAAAATGAAGTCATCCTCTCCCAAAAGATAGAAGGTTTTATCGGCATATTCCTTAAGCAATGTATGCATCGATTCTGATAGGACAGCGTAACGTTCCTTCGAGCCCTTTGTGACACGTAGTCTAATTATGCCCTCTTCAAGGTCAACGTCTTTCATCCTGATCATCAGTGTTTCAGTGACGCGCAATCCGCAGCTGTATAAGAGCCTGAACAATACGGGAAGTTGTATCTTGTTTTTTGGATTACCCGGGAAGTCGTGAGCATCCACTGCTTGGAAATAGCGGTCAATTTCGTCATCGGTATAGATATGGGGAACAAAATTGCTTTTGGGCGGTCGCACATCGCGCAGAAGCGCCACTTTGTACCCCTTTACGAAAAGGAATTCGAAGAATCGCTTGGTGAAGTTGATTCGCATATAATGGCCGTGATCGGACTCGACATCTCGACGGGAACGCCATAATGCTGACACTTCAGTATCAAAACCAATGAGAGGTATTTTGGTGTCTTCCAGAAAGACATCAAGCTTCTTGAGATACAGGATGTCCTGGTCGATACAAATGCCGGTGGCCTGGCGATAATCGAGAAAGACATCGATTTCCCCAGCGAAAGCTGAAATGAATGACGGTCGGTTCATTTAGCATCCTCCTTCCCTTCTGTATACCAGTAGCTGTTAAGATTCGGTACCGGAAGTGAACATTCACGCAGACGGTCGATGTCTATCTTAACATAGGTCTTGGTTGACTCGGTCGAAGAATGTCCCAGGGCGGTGCTAATCACCTGGAAGCCTATCCCCTGTTTGAGCATGTTGGAAGCCAGGCTGAAACGAAGCGAATGGGGCCCGTGTTTCTTTTTCTGCCATCCCTGTATCTGTGACCGGCGGAACGCGGCGGTAACTATTGAATGGATGGTCGGAGTGGAAAGGAGCTTGCCCCGCGTGACATGGTCATGGCTGATGATGATGACATCGTCAACTTCGGTTGGCCGGCCATGGCGTAAATAATCAATAATGGCATTCCCGACAGACGAGAGCAACGGGTATTGCACGGGCACATCGGTCTTGTATTGACTAAACGATACAGTGTTACGTTCCCAGTCGATATGCTTAAGGCTAAGCCTGACTATGTCTGAGGCACGCATCCCGTATTCCGCGGCAAGGAGAACAACGAGGTAATCTCGCTTTCCCTTGGACGTGCTGCGATCGATAGCACCGAGCAAAGATTTTATCTCCTCTGTGGTATAGGTTGTGGGTATCTCAAGACGTTTGGAGCGCTTTGGCTCTTTCAACACGTAGATTGACAGGTCTTTGTCGAGGATGCTGAAGTCGAACAGGTATTGAAGCATCTCCCTGACGGTGGACTTATAACTGGTTCTATGACCACAGGCATCCGAGGCGAAAAACTCTTCGTTTAACTCGATGGTCACATTCTTGAGATCCAACATTTTGTCATGTAGAAAGTTGTCATACCGACAAAGAATCCAATATTTGTTCTGGATGGTGGTGGGTCGATATCCCTTTTCTTCCTCGCACCAACGCAAATAGGGATGCACATGGTCTTTCAGGATTGTGTAGAACCGATGTTCCTTGAGGGGTGTCCTTCCTTCAAAGGGTTCTCCTTTGAGGAAGTTGCTGAGCAACCGTAGGGCCCTCAAAGTGATTCTGTCCTTGCCTGGGAGATTTATAGCGGCTTCCCAACACCCGGTTTTTTCCAAGGAGTAGGCACGTATTGACTCCTCGGACACACGATCAATGGATTGATAGTAAGCCCATTCGCCAAACAAACGACAGACTTTACCAAAAGTCCAGCGAAAGTCCTGGCTGTAACCCATATCGAAAAGTTCGAATTGGAACTCATCGATAACTTTTTTGATTTTCTTCGGCATCGTTTTCATGTTTAACATATTGATGCCTAAAGGTATTTAAAGCAATATTATGTAAAGAAAAAATGCAAATCAGAGCTGATTATTAGGGCCTTAAGAAGAAATATCTACATAACAATAAACTTTACATTTGCCTTGTCCTTCGGATGAAGACTTCGCGCTGGCAATACGGCGAAGTGGTAATGGTTACCCATATCCTCGAGGGCCTTGTTCAATGTCGGCTCATAGGTATCGGATTTTATTACGGCAGACTTC
>JBAZKI010000057.1:0-3869 GCA_041650875.1 Patescibacteria group bacterium | reverse complement strand
GCGAGCACGGACGATCGGGCCGCTGCCGCTGTGCGATGCGACGAAAATATGCCATCTGCCCGAACGAGTGCGACCCTGACACCCGGAGGAGTTGCCGCGAAGGGTGGGGCGAGGGGGCGGAGTAGGATGCTCACGCACTTCTCGCTCTTCACTGGCATCGGCGGCATGGACCTCGCCGCAGAGTGGGCGGGGTTCGAGACGGTCGGGCAGGTGGAACTCGCGGACTACCCCTTTCGCATCCTCGAAGAGCGGTGGCCCGATGTCAGGAGATGGAGGGATGTAAGGGATGTCACAGGTCGATCTGTGCGGGAAGCGGGTATCGGACTTGGGCCGACCGTACTCTCCGGCGGCTTCCCCTGCCAGCCGTTCTCATGCGCCGGGAAGCGACGAGGCAAAGATGACGACCGTTACCTCTGGCCTGAGATGCTGCGCGTTATTGCAGAGCTCCGGCCCGCTTGGGTCGTTGGAGAGAATGTTGCTGGGATCATCAGCATGGCACTCGATGATGTGTGTGCTGACCTGGAAAGTCTCGGTTACTCCTGCCGGGCGTTCGTTGTACCGGCTGCGGGCGTCGGTGCCCCGCACATGCGAGATAGGGTATTCGTTGTGGCCCACTCCGGCAGCGATGCAAGCAGACAGGCCACTACGCCCCCTTGCTCCATCAGAGAAGACCCTGAATCACGGAGTGATGCTCTGTGCAGCAGTCTACGACAGCCTCCAGGAGGAGCCAATACGGATCTGGCCGACACCACAGGCATTCGATGCAAAGGGAGTTCCGAACGGGAATGCAGTGGAACGCAGGAAGAAGGGGGGATCGCAGAACCCTCTCCGTGGGATGGAAGGCTCCAATGGGCTACTGAACCCCGTGTGGGTAGAGTGGTTGATGGGGTTCCCTTCAGGGTGGACCGACTGCGATGCCTCGGAAACGCGGTAGTGCCTCAACAGGTCTACCCCATCTTCCAGGCAATCGCAGAAGTTGAAATGATGGTAGAGGAGAGATAGTATGAGGATCCGACTTATCGACATCGACAGCAAAATCCCGAACCTCGCCCTGATGAAATTGTCTGCCCACCACAAGGCCAGGGGGGATAGTGTAAGCTTCGATGAGCCGGATCCTGATCGCATCTATGCCTCCGCGGTCTTTAAGCAGAACGCTTGGAAGGCTCGCGGCCTGCGGTTCATGTTCCCCCATGCGGAGATCGAGATCGGCGGCACCGGGATAGACCTCGCAAAGCGCCTGCCGGATGAGATCGAGTTCTGCAAGCCCGATTATGATCTTTACCCTGACGCGGCGTATTCGCTCGGGTTCACCACTCGTGGCTGTATCCGGCGCTGCCCGTTCTGCGTCGTCCCGGAGAAGGAAGGGAAGATCAAGAGGTGGCAGCACATCCAGGAATGGCACGACGACCGCTTTAATTCCGTAGTCTGCTTGGATAACAACGTCTACGCAGACCGGGAATGGTTCTTCGAGAATACCGATTACATCCTCGAAAGCGGCCTGAAGTACAATGCTATTCAGGGGATGGACATCAGGATCCTTGATGAGGAGATCGCCGGGAGGCTTGCCGATCTCCACTGGTCGGGGCAGATGCACTTCGCCTTTGACCGGATCCAGGATGAAGACGCGATCCGGCGAGGTATTCAGATGTTGCAGGACGCCGGGATCCGCACCCGGCACGACGTAAGTGTCTATGTTCTCGTCGGGTTCGACTCGACCGAGGACGAGGATAAGCGCCGGTGCCGACTCCTGAAGGAGATCGGGGCCACCCCGTTTGTGATGCAGTATAAGAGGACGACATGGACACGAAAAGTAGCATGGTGGGCGAACCGCCCGCAGGTGTTTTGGTCGTGCGATATCGACCAAGTGGACCGCTCGAAGAACAGAGTGACGGCCTGAAAAGGCTGGTAGAAAACAGGAAGGAGTGAACAAGATGAGAGGACGGGAAGCATGAAACTAATTGAGATTATCCGGGAACCGTGCGTGCTCTGCCCGAAAACGGCCGGTATCGTACTGGAATCAGAATGCCAGAAATGCGAACATTTCTACGGCTGGAACCTAGGCGAGACAAAAATCGGCTGCAAGATCCCGATGCCTGAGCCGGCAGGTCTTGAGCGATGGGTCGGCCTTCCTGTTCGGCTTCGAGCTTCGCCGCATCAAGAGGGGCTCGTTACCCGCTGCCGGCTCGATCCGCCGGGGCTGCTCGTCGTACTGGACTATAGTGATGATCTGGGTGATCCGATTTGGTTCTCCCCGGATGAATTGGAGTCGTTCGGCGGAGAACTGTTAATTGAAGAGGTGAAAAAGTGAGCTGTTTCGAGGATTGCATCCACTACGAGCAATGCGAGCACCAGGAGCCGAATTTATGCGGGGTCGCGGCCCCGTGCTCCTGTTTCCCGGCCGGCCCGGACGACTGCCCAGAGTGCGGCGGGAAAATCTGGATCTACCCTACGGGGGAACATCCTGGCGACGGCTACCCGGGTCCGGCCGTCCTGCGGCTCGAGGACTTGAGTGATGATCAGATGACGATGCTTCTCATGTGGCGCGACCGCGACGAGGAGCTGGTGGCACTTGAGATGGCACTGGAGGGATAAATGAACCAGAAAGCACTCGTCAGCGACTTGGCGCGGCTGGAGGAGATGACAACCGACACCAACCTCCTGATCCACATCGCCCGGATTAGGAAGCGGGCAGAAAACGGGTTTTACCATCTCCAGGCGGGGACGATCCGCAACCCTGTCACGGGATCGGAGTATCCGGTGATAAGAAGGCGAATAGGTAGAACAGACTTGGTAGAGGACTGCAATGACAACCAGTAGCACACCCCTCACCCACTTCTCGCTCTTCAGCGGCATCGGCGGGCTCGACCGCCGCCGAGTGGGCCGGGTTTCAGACGGTCGGCCAGGTCGAGAAGGGCGACTACGCGAACAAGATACTGGGAAAACATTGGCCGAACGTGCCGAGATGGGAGGATATCAAGGATGTCACAATTCACACTGTCCGGGAAGCCGGCATCGAACACGCACCGACCGTACTGTCCGGTGGCTTCCCCTGTCAGCCGTTCTCCTGTGCCGGACAGCGGCGAGGCGCGGAGGATGACCGTTATCTCTGGCCGGAAATGCTTAGAGTGGTGCAGGAACTCCGGCCCGCTTGGGTTGTTGGAGAGAATGTTGCTGGGTTCGTCCCGATGGGGCTCGACGATGCGCTCGCTGACCTGGCGGATCTCGGCTACGCCGGGCGGGCGTTCGTACTTCCAGCTTGTGCCGTCGGAGCCCTCCACGAACGCAAACGAGTCTTCGTTGTTGCCAGAAGGGGGGCGACTCTGGATGACCCCGAAGGCGGGAGATGCGGACTTCGGAGATCCGAGGACGTCGGGCCGACCGAGGAACCGCTCGACGCACTTACAGACGCAGGTGCGGGTATCTCTATTGCCCACACCGGTACAATCACAGGCCAGAAAGAAGATCCGCGATTTCTGCCCAGCCGAGGATGTGGGCGATCACGGCATATCGCTCCAGGCGGCGGTGTTCGACAGTTTGCGGAGTGTGCCCAAAAGAGTGTGGCCGACCCCGCAGGCATACTCCTTCGCGGAGAGCCATCGACCGGGATTGACCCCGCTCGATATCGAAGTGCGGGGGCTGTATGCAACGCCGACCGCAAACGACGCGAAGAACGCGACCCTGCCGCCGGCGGCGGGGAACTGGGATTCGCTGCCTGGCGATCTGATCCGTTCGGGAACCTCTGGACAGTTGAACCCGACGTGGGTCGAGTGGCTGATGGGGTTCCCGCCAGAGTGGACCGCCTTGTCTGCCTCGGCAACGCCGTCGTCCCGCAGCAGGTCTTCCCGATCTTCGAAGCGATCGCGGCCATC
>JBAZKI010000056.1:0-3907 GCA_041650875.1 Patescibacteria group bacterium | reverse complement strand
GAGGAGCCATACTTCTGCGCGGCGGGGAGCAGGGTATTGAGGCCCGAGGGAGTGTGCAGAGTTCCCGCGCCGTAAAAGGCGGTGTAGTCCTTCTTGAGACGGAGCGCCATGATCACGTCATCCCTGACGTAGGTCTCGAAGGTGGGATCGGAATCCCGGATGAGGTCGTTCGAGATCGGGATCAGGGCCGCGAGCTTCCTCGAGGAGCCTTTCACGGTGCCGATCACGGGCTTCGTGTCCGCCGCCTTCTCGGTCTCGCCGATGTAGGTGGCCGAAGCTGCCGCGTCGAACCGCGGGAGAGTGAGGTTTCCTCTCGGCATGTTGATCCGTCTCGCCCCGAGCTTCGCGAAGGCGAGCTGAGGGTACAAGTATTGGATCATCTCCGAGGAGAGGACGTCCGGCACCACGAACCCGCCTTCGGACGGCGTGCTCACGGTGAGCGCCTTGAAGTAACCGGACAGGGCCTTGTCGTCCGGGTACGTCTTCCCGGCCCACGCGAGCGCTTTCTCGGGGTCGTTGTAGCTCTTGAGAATGCCCATGGCGAAGCGCCCGAAGGAGTCTCCGGCGGCAGGCATTTTCACGCCCTTCTTGTCCGCGTCCTCGACGGCTTCGACGAACGCTTTCGTGTGCGCGGCCTGGACTTGAGCCTTGGCGGGATCGTTGGCGTTGCGCTCATAGATCTCCGCGACTTTGGCTTCGATGTACTGATCCAGTTTCATTTTTTCGTTACCTTCCATCGTTTATTCCTCCTCGACGGAAAAAAGTTTCTCCACGTCGGAAAGCAACGTGGAAGAATCAAGTCGTAAATCCCCTTTGACCTTTTCGACCGCCTCTTTGACGGGCGTCTCAGCCGCCTTTTCGACGGCCTTGGTCTCCGGTTCCCTCAGTGCTTTCGGGGACTGTTCGTCCTCCGGTTTCACTTCTTCAGGTTCGGCCATGAGGCCTTCAATGGCCTTCTCACACGCGGCGATGCCCTTCCGGCAAGCCTTCATCGCGTCTGTGACCTCGCCTAAGACCTTGCGAGTCTCAGTCGAGAATCTCGAACCGCGTTTCTCGACTGCGGTCTTGATCTCCTCGACGCTCTTCGCAACGTCCGAAAGCTCGTTCTCTTTCGGCACGGTAGGCACCTCCTTTTCTTGTACTTCAGGCTCTTTCTTTTCCTCGCTCTTCACGAGGCCAAAAGAAGAAAAAACTTTCAGGATCTTCTCGTCGAGCGCGGGGTTCAGTTGCTTCACCGAGCGGCCCGTGATGAGCGCTTCCGCGTTACACGGCACGACGACCGCAGACACTTCCAAAAGCTCCTGCTCGATGAAGTGCATGCCCCGCGCATAGGTGGGCTTGTCTTGCATCTCGGGGTCCGTGCGCGGCTCCCACTTGATGGGGTTGAAGCCAACCGACACCGCGTTCAAAAGCCCTTTCTTGTAGGCGTTGTACACGGTATCAGCGAAAAGGGAGGGCTCGCTCGGGTGCGCGGGATCCGTGTTCATGTCCTCGATCGACGGGAACCATACCCGGATTTTCAAGGCCTTCGACGCGAGATCCTTCATCACGCTCAACGTCTTTCCGACCGGGAGTTTCGAATAGTCATGCCCCCAGGCGAAAACAGGGTTCCCGTTCTTCTCGGTCGAGCCGATGTAGGCGTCCGTTTTCCAGCCGTCCACGTCGAGGATGTCGCCGCTCCGGTCAGGGGTCTCTGTGGACGCGATGAACTCGAGAACCCTTTCCTCTTCCGCGCCAATTTGTGTGACGCGCGTCACAAGCTCTTTATTCGGCATTTCTCATCTCCTCTCAAGGCGTCCACGTGTCAAAGGTCAAGGGCGCGCGGACCCATACGTTCGTCGCGGTACAAAGGTAGATATTCGACGCATCGAGCGCCCAGGTTCCCGCGACTCCGGTCGAGGTGGGCGTCGCAGGGACCGCGACTTTCTGTCCTGCATAGAGCTCCGTGAACATCCCGTTAATCGCGGTCCGGACCTCGAGGCCCGTGTCTCCTCTGTCGATCGTTACCTTCGCCATCTCTCATCACTCCGAATAGTGGTTCCCGGAAAACTCCATCCCGTGGACCTGGGCCGCGGCGACCGCAATGTCATAGGTGCCTGTGCCCGTGGCCGTCGAGAAAAAGTTATCCGCGACGAGACCCGTAGCGTCCACGTCGTTGAAATTGATTCCCTTCGCCGAGGGAAACCAGTTCCTTCGGTAAAGCTGTTTCTGCGGGGTCCCCGAGGCGAGGTGCTCGATCCCATAGGTACAGGTTTTGAACACGCAGTTCTCGACGATGTTGTCGGTCGGGTTGTTCGACACGCTGGGGCCGAAGGCAATGCCTGCCGTAAACCCCTCGAAATCACAGCTCGCGATCCGGTTGTACGTTCCCGCTTCTGTGAGAATCCCGTAGAGTTCGCTCCCCCATCCGGGGAACCGACATCCGAGAATGTCGCAAAATCCGCCCACGAATCCGCCGCCCTCGCCGTCGATAAGAAGCGCGGAACCCGTGGTGAAGCGCGAGGAGAACCCGAGCCCTATGATCCGGCACGGAGCCGAGACAATCGCGACGGCGGTCGTGGTGAGGGAGGCAGCAGCCCAGATCGTGGCTTTCTCGCCCTGGTCATAGGGGCTCACGCCGTAGTCTGCGAACCGGACCGTGATCCCTGCTTTATTGAAGAGAACCGCGGTCGTCACGGTCATCGTGCCTTTCCGGATCCATACCGTATCCCCGCGATCCGCCACGGTAAGGTCTATTCCAGCTTGCGGAGTCTTTTTGGCGAGGGCCCAGGTCGTTCCGTCATTGTCGTCGTCCCCGTTCGTGGGATCGACAAAAAAGGAAAGCCCGGAAGGAGTCAGGTTTCGTTCGAGTTCGGCCTGGTCCGCGTAAAGCTCCTCGAAATTATCGTTGCACATCTCTCCGATATAGTCCCCAGGTCCGCCCCAGGGAAGGATTTTTCTTGCCATTTACCGTTCCTCCTCTTTTCACACGTGGAACAATGTTCCGTCAGCGAACGCGAAGACCGTGAGGCTCGCGCTTGCAGCGGCCCTGAGTTCTATGTCCGTTTTCTCAGGAAACGTGACGCCGTTGAAGTACCGCGCGTCAAGGGTCCCCGAGTACCCCGTGATCTGCCCCGAAACCGGAAGATCCGCCGAGATTCGTTTCGTCCCTGCGAGGACCCGGGTCCTGAGTTTGAGCTGCGCAGCCCTCGCGGTGGTGCTCGTCTCGTCGAACCCTGCGCGCAGGGCCGAGACTTGGAGCATGCAGCCCGCGGGCACCGTATACACGCCGCTCATGCAGAGGTTCTTGCCAAGCGGCATGATTTGAAAGGTCTTCGCCTCGGTGGCCGGAACGCCTGCCGTCAAGGTGTCGGTCGAGTCGAACACGTAGAGGTTCCCGGCGTTCGCGAGGCCCGTTCCTGCTGCAACGACGCGGATGTCGTTCACTCTGATCACGTCCCCCGCAAGAGTCGTGTCGACCACGGCGGTCGTGCCGTTCAAGTTCATGGTGATCGTGTGGGCCGCGTAGTCCGTGTCGAGCACGTCTACTTCCACGGTCCAGGCGCCTGTTCCCGTAGTAAGGACGTCTGCCGCATCGTCCGAGGAGATCGCGACCGTGAACGCCGCCGTGGGCCAGGTGCGGTCGAAAGCAAAAGGCCATAGCGTCTGTTCGGATGTGACCCCCGAAACCTCGCCCCACAGCGCCACAGGCACGACAGGGGCCGGAGAGCTGTAGATCCCCCGGTCGAAGGGGAACGCGGTCGGGTACAAGTTCGTTTTTCCCGCGAGTTCCGAATAGGGTCTTCCGTTCAAGAGCTTGTCGAAGCTCTCAGGTGCTCGTATCAACATAGTCCTTGCCTCCTCACTCCACCGCACCGAGCATCGTGCACCGGCACTGAATCACGGTTCCCGCGCTCCCGGCAGGATC
>JBAZKI010000055.1:0-3962 GCA_041650875.1 Patescibacteria group bacterium | reverse complement strand
TGGAGAGCGCAAGTGATCGACGGGGCTACCCTTAATGCCCCGCCTTTTCCAGTATTTCCTCGACATCCCCCGGCTGCCTTGCCACGCCCCACTGCCACTTCCCGAATCCGCTCTGGGTATTCACCGCCCTGATCCACTCGTCGCAGAGTTCGATGCGGATGATCCGGGTCATGCTGTCACCCCTCCCAGTGCATCGAAGAGCCGTACCTGCGCTCGCTCCTTGTCGATCCGCTCCTGCGCCTTGATGAAGTAGGGTTCGTGCTTCTCGATGCCGATAAAGTGCCGCCCGGTGCGGAGGCAGGCGATCGCAGTTGTGCCGCTACCGAGGAAGGGGTCGAGGACGAGGTCGCCGGGCTTTGTGTAGGTCTTAATCAAATATTCCAGGAGGTCGACGGGTTTTTGCGTTGGGTGGTCTCCCTTCCGCGCGGCGTTGTGAAACTGATCGATAATGTCCGTAGGGTACCGCGTCCCTTCGTTAACCGTCTCGTGCGGGACATATGCTCCGTAATTCCGTCCTGTGGTGTTACGCCTTTTCCGATAAGGGCCCCCCCCGGTCTTTTGGGGATAGTATGTTGGTGCTTTCTTCGAAAACACAGAAATAACTTCGTATCGTCGGAGAGGAGCACGATTCGCGTTCAGGAACCCGACTGGGGCGTGTTTGTCCCATATCCACGAGTATCTGTACCATTTCGGATTTGAGACGATTGCCTGCGATGAGAATGGAGGTATTCCGAACATGACCGTCGGGGCGCGATCCTTGACGACCCTGCCGAGTGCCGACCAGAGATCTTCAAACGGTACAGGCACATCCCACTGGTTTTGGGTCACCCCATACGGCGGGTCGGTGAGAACTAGATCCACGCTCTGTTCGGGCATCTCGCGCATGAGGTCGAGACAGTCGCCGCAGTAGATGCGGTCGATCTCCAGTGTCATGCCCGGCCCCCCGTCAGCCCCTCGGTGAGGTTCTCCCATCGGTGATCGTGCCGGAGCAGTGAGAGCAGGTCGGTCCACCGGAGCACGGCCAGCGGCTCCCGCCGGCTCTGCTTCAGGATGAGGAGGGGGGCGAGCCCCTCCGCCTCGGCGTTCCGGGTGCATTGTTTCCACCACGCCGGGAGCGCGATCGCTTCCTGCGCTTTACACTCGACGCCGAAGGGGAAGATGGTTCGGGCGGCCGGCGAGAGGTAGAGGTCGCAACCAGACTGCCCCATCGCCGTCGACAAGATGTCGCCCGGGTCGATACCGAGGCGGTCGACCAGGTCCTGCCGGACCGCCTGCTGCAGCCGCCGCCCCTTGGCCTTGCGTGAGGCGGGAGTGTTCGCAGTCATACACCCTCCTCTGGGACGAACGTCCCGACCATCTCAAGTGCTGCCCGTACCTGGTCAACCTCGTTAGAACTCATGGGGTCGCCTCCGTGCGGAAATTCTTGACAACGTATTCACAAACTCCGGAATCGAGTTGTTCCCCGATGCGGAGCCGTTTCTTTGCGATCTGCACGTATTCGGGGTTGATCTCGATCAGGATAGAGGAGCGCCCGAGATCCCGTGCCACCTTTGCGACGGTCCCGGACCCACCGAAGGGGTCCAGCACGACGCACGGCACCGGATCGCCGCCGCAGGTGCAGGTCGGTTGCCAGCCGAGAGTTGTGCCGTGCCCAAAGGGGTTGTCGGGGTCCTCTCCCGCAGCCCGGGCCGCCTTCCGCCGGCGGTCCAGGCGGTTCCAGCGATCCGTCTCGGCTAGGGTGGCCGTCTTGCCCCCGGCAACGGGGGCCAGCCCGTGGTCCCGGACCCTCTCCACCACTCGCCGCCAGGGTGCGCCGCACTTCGGGCACGCCCCGCGCTCGCTGGTGCCTGCCTTAATACAGGGCTCGACGAGTGCCTCCGGGAACGTGGCGAAGTGTGCTTCGCTAAAACTTTGGGTTGCTATGTGCCATACGCTCCGTTTGTTCCGGCCTCCTGTTTCGGTAACTTTGCTATACGTTTTCGTCTGTTGTTCCGCGGTCAGGCCGCGTTGATTGATGGCGGTTCCGTTATCTTTCCGGGCTGCCGCGTTGTTTACGGATTTGGCGCGTTTAAAGGTCGATTCCGCATAAGGTTCTCTGATCGCATCGGCATCGTAGAAATACCGCGCCTGCTTTGCGAGGAGGAACACGTACTCGTGGCTCTTCGTCGGGCGGTCGGTCGCGCTCTCCGGCATCGGGTTCGGCTTCGACCAGATGATGTCTGAGCGCAGATACCAGCCGTCCGCCTGCAGGGCGAAGGCGATCCGCCAGGGCATCCCTACGAGGTCTTTTGGTTTGAGGGGACCCGATGGAGATCGGCCCGGCATCTCTGGGAACTCAGATCTGTTAGAGCACCCGTTCTCATCTTTCCGACCGGATGCCGCGTAACAATCCCCGTAATTCAGCCAGAGCGTGCCGTCGTCGCGCAGCACTCTCTTGACTTCGCGGAACACCTCAACCATCTTCTCGACATGCTCCTCGGGCGTCGGCTCAAGGCCGATCTGCCCTTCGACGCCATAGTCCCGGAGCCCCCAGTACGGTGGTGAGGTCACGACGCACTGCACGCAGGCGTCCGGGAGCGACCGCAGGCAGGCGATCACGTCGCCGTTCAAGATCGTGTGCCTCAAGTGCTCACCTCCTTCATCGATTTTCTACCAAATTCGATACTGCTTTCCGTTCTTTCAGATTCGTCCGCAACCCGACCCCGGAGAGCAGCAGGAAGATCCCAAACTGCGCCCCTAGGTAGGGCGAGCCGGTCAACGCTGCGAACGCAACCCAGGCACCGTTTCCGGCGATCCAGGTAGCGAACCCGGCGGCCCGCTGCAGGGGGGTGGGGCCAGCCACCAGAACCGCCCCGGCGATACCACCGAGCAGGCCGATGGTTTGCAGGGCATCATTCAGCAGCATTGTGCCCCCCGAGCGAGATCGCCATATCATAGCGTTCCTCTTCCTCGATCGTCAGGTTGAGTACGATCACTATTGCACTGGCAACGGCAGCGAACCCGCCCATTCCTGTCGCGTAAAACCCAGCTATCGAAACAAGTGACGCACCGAGCAGGGTTAGGAAGACGTTTTTCCAGGTTAAATGCCTCATTTTGTGACCTCAGAATTTGCGTTCCCAAACCGTTCCCGCCGCAACACCCAGCCACATTCCCGCGAACACGCCCTCGGCGGATACCCTCTCCGCTCCCCCGATCGAAACTCAGATATCCGCATCTGCCGTTCCCTGCCACACACCGGGCAGGTCACTATCACATATCGCCCTCCCAATACCCCACGGTGAGTATTGTCAAGGCGTACCCAGGGAGGCAGATCATCAATGACTGGATCATCCACGACCGGCACAGTCTCTGGATCCGGGGTCTTGTTGACGGCGGCCCCGGACACCGTTTTTATCCTGCGCAGTACCCGGCCGCAAGATAGGGAACACGTCTTCGGCGCTCGGCCGCAACTCAACTGTCTGAGATACCAGGATAGGAGATACCTGGAATTTCTCCCACACACCGGGCAGGTCGCAATCACATACAGGCCCCCCATTCTGCCCCGACGGGGGTCAATCTGCACCCCTGGGGGGAGATCGATATCCATCACAGTGGTTTCAGACATCTGCACCGCCTCCTAATCGGGCAGGTCATTCCAGGCGGACACCTGCGATCGGCCGAGCCGCAGGTATCGCGTTTGCCCGTCTCGCAGCGTATCTGCTGGTATGCCGGGCACTGTTCTGGAGCTGCCGGCACCTCCCCGACGGTTTTGTATGGCCCGAGGGTCTCAATACCCAACTCCTGCGCTAGGGTAAACTCGCGCGCAGACCCCACACTCCGGGACGACCATCCTGGGAGGAGGAGCATCGCGTCCGGGTCGAGCCGGGAGATGATATCCAGATCGGCATCAACCCACTCGGAATGCGCGATCTGGGGGAGGTATTGTTCGAAATGGGCGGTGTTGAGGTGCGGCGTGAACACCG
>JBAZKI010000054.1:0-4003 GCA_041650875.1 Patescibacteria group bacterium | reverse complement strand
CATGGACCGCACGGCGGGGTATACTACATCCCGAGCGAGAAACCTACATCCATACCCCAGGCGGAGACCCCGGTCCTGGGGCCCCCTGAGCCCGAGGAGACAGAACTCTCTTACAGCCAGCAGATGTTTGTTGATAAGTGGCTCGAGAGAGGGTATGCCTGGGACCCCGTAGAGGGGAAATTTTTCAATGGAGTTGATGCTTTCAGGGTCAAGGATGACCAGGACCTTATCACTCAATATGTGAAGACCCGGCCACCCCTGACATGTGTTATCGGGGGCCAGGTGGTCCCGATAAAGCGCACCTGGGAGTATTACCCCTTCCCTTCGGGCTGGAAAGAGGCCTTCGAGGAGTATCTGTATGACCTCACCGTCGATTTCGGGATGCAGAATTATGGGATGGACAAGGACCAGGACCCTCGCCCCTATGATCATCAATCCATGACAACCAAGCTCTTCCTCTGGATGACAACGGTATTCAAGGAAGAGCTATTTTACCACGACCTGGGGTCTGATAATGAGTCCCTCCCCTATACCTGGGTCCTGGAGGCAATCAAAGATAACACGGATGAACTCATGACGGGATACCTCCCGAATGACGCCTGGGAGACCTTTACGAAAGTCTGGTTCAAGAAAGCTGAATCCCTCCTGACTCAAAAGAACCTTGATGAGAGGAAGGACCTCGCCCCCTGGCCGAACCTGTATGAAGGAGATAAGACAAGACCGGACTGGATTGACCCTCGAGAACGGATCGCCCTCCTCCGTGATGCCCTGGATATTTTGAGAGCAAAATACTCCCCTCCCGGCGAGGGAGGGTTCAATGAGACCCCGGACCACCTGGCATCGATCACAAAAGAGAACCTGATGAAGAACCTGGGGATCTCCGAGGAGGCGCTCAAAACGTCCCCGTCTACTGGATGGAATGGGGACTGGTCCATCCTGGCGGCTCTGATCAGGTCCGAGGCGAGCGGGGCACTTATCAGAAGGGCGGAGGACTATATCAAGAGATACGACGACGGGGACTCTGATCACTCCTGGGCACACCCCCACTTTGTAAAAGCCGTGAAGATGGACGAGTATGGGGTCATACAGTATCCTCTCGTGAAAGTAGACAAACTCGTCGAAAAAGACGACGTCAGGGATTGGGTCTCCCAGGTCAAAATAAACGATGCCCCCTACTCTCAAATTTCCGATTTTCCTCTGGGGCCTAAAAGGGCCATTGATGACTATTGCCGGCAGGGGTTCAATTACATAAAGGCGGTCCTCCGTCAGTCCGGCCGATACTGGGACGGGGACAGGAAGATACAACCTGGGACTGCAACCGAGGCCCAGCGGTTCGTCGAGCTGATCGACGAGGCGATAGTGGAGAACGAGATCGAGACCGAGATCCCGATCCTCCACGGAGTAGGGTCGCTCAAATCAATGGGGATCGAGGACGACTCAACCCTGGGACCTGGGAGCGTCCTGGTCGACAGGTCCTACACGTCGTGGAGTCTTGACCCCTGGACCTCTTACGACTTCACATCCCGGGGGTCCTATGCTCACGGGAAAGTGCCGCACGAGAGCCCCGGGAATCCGAACGGTTACCCAGTCGTTCTCTGCATAGTTAACCCGAAGGGGATTAGCGCCATCTATGCCGGCGGGTCAGAGTATGAGTATATCCTGCCGCACGGGATGAGGTTCGTGGTCAAAAAGATCGAAGACGTGAAAGTGTCACCGAATGCCAGATGGAACCCATATGTCTCGCATAACGCATTCAAGAATGACACCTGGCATGTGATCACCGTCGAGCCTGAAGACCCGAAACCAATCCCGACATATCCCTGGGAGGATCATAGGGTCGACCCCAGGGGGGAGCAGATCGATAGGGAGGTGGTGGAGCCATCTGTCCCCTCTCATGTCCAGAAAATCCATAATCTCGGGAAATACGAGAGTTATGAGCGATTCATTGACAAACTCGTCGAGATGAAATACTCGTGGATCGGTATCAAGGACCAGGATGCGGCAGCCGACAGCCTGATCTCTCGCCTGGAGGACATAGGTCTTGATAAAGTCGAGATCATCTCGGTCCTCGACGATTTCAATAAGAGGTGGGACACCGTCGTCGGAACCTCGCCCTGGCATATGCTCAAATACGACCCGGACAAGTTTTTGCCGAAAAATCTGAAGCTCATCCCGCCCTGGATCAAGAAGGCCGGTCCAGGCCCGACGAAGATATACCTCAAACCAGGTCAGAAAGTTGCCCCTGGGACGAAGCTCTACCACGGCCCCAGGGGGGGCGTCTACTACATCCCTGGCGAGATCACAGTCAGTAAGTTTGAGGAGAATAGGAAGAAATCTGGGTTAAAATGGCCCCTGCAAACCACGCTCGAGGGCCATGAGACGGACCTCCATTCAAGACCCCCGATCCCCCTTGAGGCTGATGATAAGGGATTCGTCGACCTGGATGGGCTGAAAATCCCGAAAGAGGACTATGATCATGTGCTGGATAGAGTGAGGTCTGAACGGCGCGAACAGGGCCTAAAACCCCTCGAAACCCTGACTCCCCGTCAACAGAGATCATACTGGGAGAATGTCGGCAAACATCTCGCAAAGATGGGCCGCGATGCAAAGAGAGGGAAAAACTCACCCCTCATCCAATATCTTGAGCTCGATCCGAAAGTCGACCAGAAGATTACGGCCAGGGGATACGGGTGGGTGAACGACTATTATCATAGGACCTTCGAACATCTCGCATGTTTTGACAAGGAAGGGAATGAAATTTGGATGGAGGAGGGGGACCAATCAAGTGTAAGTCCCACTATGGAGCATATATCCCAGGCCAAGGGATGTATCCTGACCCACAACCATCCCTCCGGCAGGTCATTATCAAGAATAGATATATCTTTTGTAGTCCATTGCCAAGGTCGCGAGATCAGAGCTATTGGAGATCGTGCCGAGTTCATCGCCCGGGTGAATCCTGTGATCTGTGCCAGACTGAAAAATGTTGACATAGCTAATGAGATGAATATTATCGAGCGAGATTTTATCAATCGGACCAGTTACCTCCTCGAAGATTCAGGGGGACCATATAAAATCGAGAACATGAATCACTGGGCCTCCCGATGTTTCAACTTCATCATGGCAGAGAAATACGGATACGAGTATATCGAGCGCCCCCTCCCAGGAGGTCCACCCATAGACAAGATCCCAGAAGAGTTTATACAAGTCAGAGACGAGATAATGCAATCATGACCGAGTCGAAAAAGTATCCCCTGGATGAGAAGAGCGAGACCTATGGATATTACTCGCCGGTCTGTTCATTCTGCAATCACCAGAGAGCGGACCACTACACTTGTGATGCCTTTCCGGATGGGATCCCTGAAGAGATCTGGGTCGGAAGGGTCGATCACAAGTCTCCATATCCCGGGGACAACGGGATTATGTTCGATCCAAGATTATATCCAGAACCCGACGCTGATCACGAGGTATAGGAGACAGACTACCAGGATCACGGCCACATACAGCGATTCGTAATCCTCATAGTTTTCAATCTTTTTGTAGATCCACCCGCCGAGATACATACACGGGATAGCGAGAATAAACGACCCCACGAAACTTGCGACCACATTCACGGTCCCCGGGGCTAACATCCATATGAGGAGAGGGAACAGCAGGAACCCGATGGCGAAACCACCCAGGGTCCCCGCGATGACGATTCGGACCAGGGTCCCGGGAGGGAGCCAGACGGCATCAAGGGCTACATTCTGCATATCTAAACCATACCCCATTCCAGTATATAAGATAATAGGGGGACCATCTCACGAGGAGGGTGGTCGGGGGACCCCTCCTCTCTTTTCGACAACGGGGGAATAATCTCCCTCCAGGGGCGTCCAGTTACCACCTCTGTATACCCCCTGGGGGCAAACCCCTCTTGTAATTCCTGTTTATATCATTCTGCCAGATACCAGAGTATCTAATGCCGATCGGAACGACACGGGGGTCGGAGGACCCCCTCTTCACGTTC
>JBAZKI010000053.1:0-4052 GCA_041650875.1 Patescibacteria group bacterium | reverse complement strand
CCCGGACGAGTCGGTTCACTGTGTGGTGACGAGTCCGCCTTATTTTGGACTTGCTTCAGCGACGATGAACGATTGCCTCGGGCTGGTGCTGGATCTCGCCGAGGCGATGAGGGCCGGGGGCGCGTGACGGCGGCGACCACATGGGCGGATCTGATGATTATATCCGGGCCGCCATCGAGGACGACCGATGGATCGGGTTCACGGCCTACCTCCCCCCCTGCATCGAAGGCGTCTGGGAGGAGGGGGCGATCGAAGAGACGGGGAGATCGTGTCGGCTTATAGCCCTGTATTTCAAAGGGATTATCGACGAGCTCTTCAAGGGAGAGGGGACCGCGGAGACGCCGTTCGCGTCGTGGCTTGAAGACGAGATCGGAGGAGGCACAGGGAACCTCCAGAGGTTCCTAGACTGGAACGATAGATGCAAGCACCCATTATCGAAAAAGGAGATTATCGGGATCGTTTACCGGGTGGTAGACAGCCCCCGGACGTGTCCGACGTGCAAAGAGCTTCGATCGATTGCGGGAACGGGGATATATTGCGTTGAAGAGGACTGCAAGAGACCGGCGAAGGATAAGCAGGCACACAAAACTCAACAGATTGCTATCGTGGGGGACGAGCCACTTACCCCCAGGGGCAACGCCGAGAGGCTTATCAGGCTCTTCGGTACTTCGATGAGGTTCAACCATACCGACGGGAGCTGGTATATCTGGAACGGGTCTCTCTGGAAGAAGGACGGCAACGGGGCCGCCATCCGTCGGGCAGTCGATGTCGTGAAAGAGCTTTACATCTTCGCTTCTCAAGCCGACGATTCGGCGAAGAGAGAGATTAGATCGGGATGGGCCCGGCGGTGTGATAGCATGGCGTCGTATAGGGAAATGCTGGAGATAGCCAAAAATACTCATCCCTTGGCGGCGACGCTGGAGATATTCGATACCGATCCCTGGCTTTTGAATTGCCAAAATGGGACCCTGGACCTCCAGAGTGAAACATTCAAAGAACCGAAGCCCGGCCATTTCATCACAAAGCAGATCAAGGCGGCTTATGATCCGAAAGCCGAGGCGAATCTCTGGGATGCGTTCCTGAAGGATATATTCCAGGTCGATGGTGAGCCCGACGAGGAGCTGATATCTTTCGTCCAACAGGCCGTCGGCTATTCGCTCACCGGGTCGATGGCGGAACAGATGTTCTTTTTCTGCTTTGGGGCCGGGGCCAACGGGAAAAGCGTTTTTTTATCGATCCTTCGAGAACTGATGGGCGACTATGCCCGCCAGGCGGATTTTAGTACCTTCCTCGTCCAACGAAATGAGTCGGTGAGGAACGACGTAGCGGCTCTGGCGGGGGCGCGGTTTGTGACGGCCCTTGAATCCGAGGAGGGAAAAAGGCTGGCTATGGCCCTCTTGAAGTCCTGGACGGGGGGCGATCCGATCACGGCGCGGTTCCTTCATCAAGAGTATTTCACCTTCTCGCCGGTGGGGAAGCTGTGGTTTGCCAGCAACACCCGCCCGACGATCACCGAACGAAATAAGGGCGCGTGGCGTCGCGTCTGTATGATTCCCTTCACGGTGTCGATCCCAGCTGAGTTGCAAGACCCGGACCTAGAATCGTGTTTGATGCAAGAGCTTTCGGGGATACTCAATTGGGCGCTGGAAGGGTTAAAAAAGTATTTGGAAGTCGGAAAACTTACGATTCCCAAAAGTGTTAAAGATGCGACCACTTTATACAAAGAGGATAACGACTCTATCGGGTCTTTTATCAAGTCCAGGTTAGACTTTGATCCGGGCAGTTCTATAATGGGAAAAGAATTGTACATCGCATATACTGACTTTTGTGAGGACGCCGGATACTCTGCAATAGGTAAGAAGAAGTTTAACCAGGAAATCGAAAGCGAGCCCGGTATAATGCGCGTAGAGAGTCACAAATCTATTAAATGGATCGGGATCGAATTATCTAGAGAAGTGATGGAGATAGGGGGGAAAGGGGTAAATCGTACCCGAAATCTGGGTTTTTCTTACACGAAGGAATATAGAGAAAAAAACCCGCATTTCATGTCCAATTCCCCCCTTTCCCCCCAGTTAAAAGAACCTTCCGAAGACGAGGGAGTAGAGATGCCCTCTACCATAGACCAGCTCCTCGCCACCTATGCTCGCAAGGGCGAGCCGATCCGGACGAGGGAACACCCCGACTACGACGAGCTCGAGATGCTGGAAGCGATGGACGAGGGAGGATGGACGGAGAAGCGCGGTGTCTGGTGGCCGCCGACGGAAGAGACGAGATGAAGATCATGGTAGTACTGGAAGACATCCCGGAGTTCGTCGGGCTTGACGAGAAGGTCTGGAAGCTGAGGCGGGGTGACATGGTGAGCGTGGACCCCGGACTGCCTTTTAAGCAGGCCCGCCTACTGATCAACCGAGGAAAAGCAAAGTGGGTAGGTGATTGAACCATGATAGATCCCGTAGAACATTGGTGGCTGGATGCGTGAGGTGATATCATATACAAAACCCCAGATTGCCCCAGGTGTCGCGCGTTGGCGGCACCGGCTCTAGATGGGGCGATACCGTGAGCCAGACGCGTGTGCTGGCGGTATGGCCCGTTGGCGAGGATAGGACTGTGTTCGATCTATCGGAGGCCTTGGGAGACATGTCTCTGAATGTGGTCCATCAGCGGATTAGAGCTTTGAGACGGTGGGGGCAGGTTGCGCGGGTGGGGTCGGTTTGGTGTAAGAATCCGGCAGGGGGATCGCCGAGGGCAGTTTATCGGAGGCTGTGGTGATGCAAGGCATAAGTATGATCGCCCGCGCCGTCAAAGTCCGGGGCCTTGCGCCGTTCATCCTGGCGGTCCCGGTGGAGGGGGCGACCATTCACGACATCGACGCCCCGAAGCCTCCGCAGGGGCAACTTCAGTGGCTCAACGACAAGGCGATCATACAGCGGATCACATCCATCCCCCACCGTGGCTATCTGACCGTCTGGGGCCGGGGCGAGTACTGGCTCGACGTGGTTGATTACTTGAAAAAATAGGTGGAAAATATGGGAGAGGAGATGATGCAAGTGAAGTCGGATTTGGTGATGGTGTGCGAGCTAGGAGCAGTCTTGATTTCGGTGATTGTAGCATGGTTGGTGGGATTGACATTTGGGTCTATCGTGGATGTTGGAATCGTTGTAGCGTTTGTGGTGATTGTGATAAATATCGTCATGTGTATTGCAGCAACGATGGGCAAAGAATGGGCAGTGTACCCGGAGAAGAAACTGGTGATTACCGTGGGGATAGAGTGATGGGACCGGAAGAAACCACATACAGGGAAGGTTACATAGACGGAGCGATAGCGGCGTCGATTGGTTTTGTGCTTGGCTAGGTGGTGATTTAGTTGTTCCTAATATAGTGTTTTTTGCTAGTGTTTTTTTTTATTCATTATTCATTTGTTATTTCATTATTGTTTTGGAGAAAGGGGTGGTGGGGGTGGTGGTGGTTTGTGCTGGCTGGCTGGTTGTCGGTGTTTGGTGTGGTTTGTGTGTTTGCTGGTGGCGTGCCTGGTGTCTTTGCTGTAGGTGAGTTTGATGCGATGTTTATGAGAGTGTTCTCTTCCTGCACCACGAAAGAATAGGTGGTGGTGGTGTGGTTGTTGCGCTGTCGTCGGTCGGTGGTTGGTTGTGGTTGTGGTGTTTCGAGGTTGTGGTTGTGGCGTTCCGCCTTGGTTTGGATCCATGGACGGATTATCCCTGGCGCTTTCAGCGCGGTCCCAGAAATGGTCGTACAGCCGTTTTTACTGTCCAGGGGTATACATGTTCAGCCCCCGACCCGAAAGTCCGTGAGACGGGCTGTACGGGCATCCTCAGCGATTTAGAACGGGTTCTACCCTCGAGACACCCACGCGCCTTCGGCGCGGGCGAAAAGGTTATACGGTACAAGGCTGTATGGAACATGCTTCACTAAGAGCATGGTTCCATTGGGCGGTGCTACAACACCGCCATCTTTCCTTTTACAACCCGAAAACTATATACGCTGCCAAGGCGTAACAGGGTAACTGTCCCTATAGAGGATGTGTCCCGTCCTAC
>JBAZKI010000052.1:0-4173 GCA_041650875.1 Patescibacteria group bacterium | reverse complement strand
CTCAAGTTCCTCCTCCAGCCGGCGGGACTCAAGATCAATCCCGTGCCGGAGGGCATCGGCCCGAGGTTCGGCGGTGACCGCGAGGAGGTCGTCAGCGATCGCGATCTGGTCGAGGATCGCGTCGAGGTCCACGGCAGGCCGGGCGTCACCTTCGGGCCGCTCCGCCGGGAACGCCTCTTCGATCGCCAGGCGGAGTGCCTGCAGGGCGTCGTCGAACACGCCAGAAACCCGACGGTGCAGCGCCTCGATGCGGCTCCGCCACTCCTCCGGCTCGTCGTCAGGAGCGGCCTTCATCGCCGCGAGCGCCTTGGCCACGGGGTCCGGGGATGAGAGCAGGAGCCCTCCGCCGTAGAGCGGTTCCGGAGCGTTCTCTATCCCGAGGATCTCGGCAGCGACCCATTCAGGATGCGTCCGGCAGAGCGACTCGAACAGGGCGGCCGGCATGTCGCCCCACGGGACCGGCTCCTCGCCACGCTCGACGAGGATGCGGTTTGGGGTGGACAGGCCGAGCCGGAGGTCGCTCTCCTGCTCGAGCCGCTTCTGCCGTTCGATGATGGGGTTGTGCGGGTCCCATTTGAACTCAATCTCGCCATCGACGTCCCAATATGCTTCGAGGAACGGGAGGATCGAGCGGTTGATCGCGCCGGCGAGGAGTTCGAGCAGCGGGAGCGTGGTCTTCCGCCAGATGGCTTCCGCCGTCTCCTGCGCCGTGGACCTATTGACGTCCTGTACGTACCCCACTTCGGACGGAGCAAGGCCGAACGCCATCCACACGAGGTTGTTATACCACTTCTGGCTGGCCAGAAATTCGAGTTCCCGGGGCGAGGCGCGGAAGGGTATCCACTGCAGGTTCTTCGCACCGAGGATCGGCATCTTGTGCGGCTTGCCGGCGATATCAGCGTTCCAGTACTCGCGGAACCGCTCGATCTCCGCCTGATTCGCCTCGACGAGGTTAAGGGCGCCTTCCGGGACCTCGTTGGCCGGGAAATATTTCAGGTTCGAGACGTCCTGGTTAATCAGGATCTCGACGAGGCGCTGCACTTTCTGGATGCGGCTGTAGCCGTAGGGCCGCCAGGTCTGCGGGTTTTCCTCGACCCAGACGATCTGATCCCGCGAGAACGGAACTGGGTCGATCGCCCGGTAGCCGAGCATCCCGGAGAGTGCCAGGTATGCGTTCTGCTGCATCAGGCGGTCCATCTGCGGGAGACCCTCCCGGTTCCAGAGGGTCGAGTCCTGCAGGACGCCGACCTGCGCCCCGACCTGCCAGTAGGCCGGTTCGTCGCTGCCCGGTGCAGGGAGACGGCCCTGCTGGTCGAGATTTTTGGTGAACGTGGCACCGTCGCGGGTATAGATCTCCTGGAGCCAGCCCTCCTCGTCTGGGACGAGCTCGAGCACGCCGGCATCGATCGAAAGGATGTCGTTCAGCCACTCTTTGCAGAGGGAATCGAACGTCGAGGGGTTCGCGTTGAACCCGCCGTCCAGGAAGTCGGTGATCGCGTCGCAGGCGGCGAAGTGCTTGCTGGTCGGTTTGTCGACGGTCGGGACGATCGCCCAGGGCGTGGTGGTGATCTGGCCCTTGATCGTATCCATCGGGACGGAGACGGTGTGCGTCTGCGAGAGGATCCGGATGGTCAGCAGGTCCTCGTAACGCGGGACTCCACGTGAAGCGTTGTAGAAGATCGACGTGGAGAGGTCAAGGCCGGCCGGCCCTCTCCCGGCACCGTTGAACGTCCGGATACCCTGGCCTTTCAGCCCGGGTGCGATTACTGCCATCCCGCCTCCTCGCAGGCCTTCACGACCGGGAACAGGTGCTGCCGCACGTCCTTCGGCGAGAGTTTGCGGATCTCGACGATGTCCCGGACGACGATGTGCAGGGCTTTCGGGTCCCGTCGCCCGATGTCTTCAGCGATCGCTGCGAGCCTATCGTCTGATGCGTCCGCCCGGGCGATCCAGACGTAGACGCGGCCGGGCTCATCCTGGAGCATCTCGACGTATTCGACGGGCGGTGCCGGGACCATGACCTCGCGGACCGGCCCCTCGACGCCGAGGAACGCCGCGAGGCGGGCGATGAATCGATCTCTGTATGTCGTCACTGTCTACCTCCTGCTGACTGAGCCGAATGCGAGCCCTGCAGGCCGCTCGACCTTTGCGAACGCGAGCATCAGGGCGTCACCGCGGTCCGGGCTTTTCCTGCCGCGCTTCTTCATATCCTCCTTCGATTCGATGACGATCTGCCCCCGGCTGTTCACCTTGTACTTGATGTTCGACAACTGCTCGATCAACTCCTCATCATCCTCGATGTCGATGTCTCCTGACTCAAATCGGGACCGGAGGCCCCACCACCACTCGGCCCGCATGTTCGCGAACCGTTCCGGGTCTGACGAGGCGGCACCGCTCTGCATCTCCTCGGCCGGGTCCTTCAGCTCGTGAAGCCGGTCGTAGACTCCTGCCCCGAGCCCGATCGCATCGATCTTTGCAGTAGTTGCTCCAGTCTCCCGGAGCGCAACCCGGACCTGCCCTACGGTCTCCATGGTGTCGCCCATCGGGATCGCCTTCCAGATCCGGGCGACGGAGCCGCGACGGTGGCAGATAACGGTCTCATCGGAGCCGAAACGGGCGACATCGACGCCGAGTTCATTCGGGGTCCCGGGCTCAAGCGTGCGCTGAACCGCCGCCTCGATCCAGTGGAGTGGGATCAGGGTGTCGTTCCCGATCGTCGGAATCTGGCCGAGGACCCGAGCCTGGTAGAGCTGCGACTCCGGCCCCCACCGCTGGTATCGTTTCGCGACCCACTGCGGCGTGACTAGGTACGGGAACGGCATCTCTTGCCCGGCGACCTTCTCCTCCCAGGCCCCGGTGGCGATATCGGCCTCGGTGATGCCGAAGGTCGTGAAGTTCGGCGTGTCAAAAGCGGAGATGGTGATCTTCGCGATGCCGGGCGTTTTGAACGCGTCCGCGAACCGGCCCGTGGTGCTTGTCGGGTTCCCGATCATCAGGAGCCGGGACTGGTCTGACGTGAGCACACCGTCGATCCCCTCGAAGATCTGGTCGCTGACACCGGCCGCCTCGTCGACGATGACAAGGATATGGTCCTCATGGAATCCCTGGAACCGGTCCGGGTCGTAGTCCGGGGCGGTGAACCCCCAGGCCCACCAATCGCTATCGAGTTTGAGCTCTTGCGAGAGTAGGGTGCCCCCGAGCGGGTAGCGCGAGCGGGCGTGCGCCGCCCGGATCTCTTTCCAGAGGATGCCCCGCACCTGCCGGTCTGTCGGGGCAGTGGTGATGACGATCGACGGGCGGTGCGTCATCAGGAACCAGAGGGCCACTCGTGCGGCGGTGAAGGACTTACCGGGCCCGTGGCAGCTCTTGACGGCAGTCTCCGGGTTGTCGCGGACGGACTCGATGATGTCGCGCTGCCGCTGCCAGAGACGATCGCCGAGGACCTCTTCGACCCACCAGACCGGGTCACGCTGTGCCCGGTCGAGCGTCGCCTTAGCGTCCTTCGTCTGTATCTGCTGCACTCTGTACCAACTCCATCCAGGAGAGCGTCCCACTGTGCTCCACTTTCTCCGCCGCGTCGAGCCCGAGGAGTTTCGCGCGGCGTTCCATGATGCGGAGACAGCGGTCAATCCCGGCGAGGTCGCCCCCCTCGACGGCTTCCCATGCTTTCAGATACAGAGCGTCGAGCCGCTGGAGTTCGAGGTCGCGGACGTGCACGGCCTCCTCCCGGCATTTGTCGGCGAGGTTTTCTAATTCTGATAAGACATAGCGGCAGGCGGTGCTCCGGTTGCACCCTAACTTCTCGCCGATCTGGGTGTAGTTCATCCCTCGCTTCCTGAGTTCAAGCGCCTTGAGTGTCTTCTCGGTGGTGCGGATGCGGCGGACGGAGCTCTTCGCGGCCGCGCCGACGTTCGTCCGGGCCATCAGTCGATCACCTCCCCGGCGATCTTCTCCATCGTCACCCCCTGAGGGAGTCCGCGAGTTGGCCCGCCTGCTCGACGATGGCGCTGAACTCATCTTCCGTGATCGCGTCGTCCTCCCAGGCGTCGCGGATGGTCGTGAGGAGATCGACCATCTCGTCGAAGGCCGCCTTAACCCTGCGGTAGACGAGGCTCCCTGTGAGATAACCGATCGCGAGCGTCACGAGCGGTGCGGCGATCGGGGCGAGGTCGG
>JBAZKI010000051.1:0-4185 GCA_041650875.1 Patescibacteria group bacterium | reverse complement strand
TTCAGATTGGCTGCGACAGTTTCACCGGGAACCTTTACCTGGTCGGAGCCTGCAGGAACAGTTATTTTCTCGGATTTATTGGACAGCAGTTTGCCAAGTCCCCGGTTTTTATTTGTAAGCTCCTGTATATGACCATTTTTTAATAAAAGAGCTTCTTCCAGGGAACGGATGGAGGCTGTCAGCTCTTTGATCTGTATCGATTGCTGACACAATTGCTCTGTTAAAGCCTTTTCCCTTTCCGAGGAAAGCCTTAACTGGTCTTCCAATAATGCTATAATCCGTTTGTTACTCACCTTGTGAAGATACTCATAACAATCGGGATAGCCAAGAAAAAATGACTAAATATTATCTATAAATTATTATTAATCAGATATTTGACTTTATTACAAACCGCTGGCGGTACTGCACTGACTGAAGCCGGACCCCCTCCATGATCAAAACAAAAGTGGCCAAAATTATTCCGAATTCGGAATAATTTTGGTTATTCCGATATATTTATTATTCCGAATTATATGATTACGATATTGAAATACAATTTATTAGACATGTAATTCTCTGAATAATATTCATTTCTTTAATGGATACTTTTAAAGAGATGAATTATGGATCTAACTAAATTCAAAGAGCGGTATCCGATATTCCTGAATTTTATGAAAGAGAGGGAATACTATCGTGGGTACGTACACAAATTTGACAGAATTGCCCGGTTAGTTTTAGATGAAGGAGAAGACGAATCTATTCGCACCTATGAGCAGTTCTACTACCATATGGTAGAGTATCATAACTATACAGAAGGTACATGTTTTGAGTATAAAAATCTGATAGGACGCTTAAAGGTTTTTGTAGAGGATGGGATCTTCCTGGGAGATACCGGAAAGCCATCGGGCTTTCTGCGTTATAAATCATATGACCATTTATCTTCAGACTTCAAGTGTCTTATCGACAATTATATCGATATTGAACGAAAACGGGGAAAACTCAGGGAATCGTCAATAGTAAATATTGTAAGTTGTACTGCATCCTTCTTTTATTGTATACAACAAACAGGAGTTACAACATTGTCCGGTATAAGAAATGCGCAAATCGTTCTTCAGGCATTCAATGATAACCAAAAAAGATATAATAGTTATTCCGCTTCAAAAGCAATATCTGCCGCACTAAAGAGATGTATGCACCTATACCCTGATGGTGAGTGTCGGAAAATCCGGGGAATGATACCTGAATTTCCAAAACGGATTCGACTATATGATAACTTGCAGCCGGAAGAGAATGAAAGAGTTATAGCAGCATTAGTTGATGACCAAAGCAATTTGACATACCGCAGCAAAGCCATAGGGAAACTGGCCTATTTTACCGGTATGAGACGTATTGATATCACCAATCTTCATTTTGAAAACATCAGTCTCGAAAAAAATGAAATCACGTTCATACAGCAGAAGACCGGATTGGAAATTTGCATACCATTAAGATCTGTTGTTGGAAATGCCATATATGACTACATTGTTAATGAACGACCAAAATGCGCCTCTGATTATATTTTCATAAGGGCTGTCAGACCTTTTATCAAACTGTCACCGGCAGGAGTGTCAAACGATTCCGAAATTATTTTTAAGGAGGCTGATATACGGCAGGAAAAGGGGCGAAGAAAAGGACTTCATCTTTTCAGACATGCTTTTGCATCAGATTTAATTGCTCAGGATGTCCCCGGCAATGTTGTGAGCGAACTGTTGGGACACGCTACACTGACATCGCTCAATCCATATCTTGATGCAGACATTGACCATTTAAGAGAGTGCGCATTAAGTATTGCCCGGTTCTCAGAAATCAGCAGCGCTCATATAAAGCCGTTCTGCAGTTTTGCCCGGGGAGTCATAAAGCAATTTGTTGATCATTGTATGGGACAAGGCACCTGGTGTTGCGATTATAACAGAATGTTATGCTCTATTGATGATTATTGCGCTGCATCTTACCCTGGTGCTTCTTCGTTTTCTCAGGAAATGTTTAACCAATGGTGCAAGCCTCTGGCCGGGGAGAGCCGTAAGGCCTACTTTAAAAGGATTGATGCCGTTCGTGATTTTGTTTCATATTTATCTGACACTTACGCTTCTGCTATCGTAATACCAAAGTTAGAAAATGTAGATAAGCGGAAGAGAGCTTCACTTATGAAGATTTGTACGGGTATAGGCTCCGAATTGATTAATCAATTTGTCAGTCACCGCAAAACTTCAGGTCGCTGGTCTGGTATTTATGACAGAAATTTGCGTTCATTCGATATGCATTGTGCGACACGATATCCAACAGCAACGGTACTTACGCAGGAAATGGTTGATACATGGTGCGCAAAACGTCAAACAGAGAATCCGCATTCCTGTGGTAAACGTATTGCCGTCATCAATTCCTTTCTCAAATACACTTACAATAGGGGACTTCTTGATCTTGAATGGAATAGCATTCCGACTAAGGGTCCGGGGAATATGGTCATAAAAGAACCTCATGTCTTTACTGATGTTGAGCTTAATAATTTCTTCTATGCTTGCGATCATATACAAATTAGCCGTTATGGTTTAATAGATAGGCTGATGAAACTCACAATACCTGTATTCTTCAGATTGCTTTATTCAAGTGGAATGAGAACGAATGAAGCACGGAGCCTGGATGTGGAAGATGTTGACTTAAAGCATGGCATAATAAATATACGCCACGCTAAAGGATATACAGAACATCGGGTAGCTCTCCATCCAACAATGAACGAACGACTTGCAGAGTATGATGCCGCCGTAAACAGATTAATACCCAACAGAAAATGTTTTTTCCCCAGTTACTACGATAAGTATTATACACTTTCCTGGATGGATTACAATTTTGAAATATTATGGTTCAAGTATAATCATAATCAGGCTACCGCATACCACTTAAGGCATCACTTTGCGACGACCAATATTAATAGCTGGCCGGCTCAGGCAGAGAAGTTCAACCGGAATTTGCTTTACCTGAGCAGAAGTATGGGGCATTCTACTCTCGAAACAACGATGTACTATTATAACTATACTCCCAAGCTTGCTGAAGTATTAAAAGAGCGCAAGGCTGAGACTTTTAATGAAATTATATCAAACCCTAAGCAATACGTTATAAACGATGAAGATTAAAAAAGAAAGCAGAAGCCTGATTGATCAGATAAACAACTGGCTGAAAGTATATCTGCCACAGACTCGTTGTTACAGTGGCAATACAATAGAAACATATGAAACCGCTTTATTTCTTTTCATTGATTTTTTGGAATCCGAAAGGCATATCAAGATTAATGAGTTCAATGAAACATGCTTTAATCGTGATGTAATCGAGGAATGGCTGACATGGTTATCAAGCAAAAGAAATAACCAGAAAAGGACCCGGGACCAGCGTCTCGCTATAATCAGATCCATGCTCAGGTACCTGAAATCAAAGAACCACAGCATAGTTATAAACTACCTTGATGCGTGTGAGATCAGAAACATATCGCATGGTCGTGGCAAGAAGGTTGAAGGACTCAGCAAGAAAGCAATGAAAGCCTTCTTTGCCGATATTGACTGTACTACACGTACCGGGAAACGAGATTATGCCATGTTCACCCTCATGTACGATACCGGATGTCGTATAGGTGAAGAACTGAATATTAAAGTTAAAGATTTGTATTTAGATGTGGGAAACCCTTATTTGATAGTTAACGGAAAGGGAAACAAGAAGCGCCCTTTAATTTTATCAGAAAAGACAGTTGAGATAATCAGGCTCTACATAAAAATGTTTTTGGGTAATAATCCTAATTCTGAAGCTTATCTGTTTTATTCCAGTCATGGTGGCATTTTTAAGCTGATGTCTGAAGACGCTGTAAATAACAGACTGTATATAATATCGGAGAAGGCTAACAAAAAATGCGCTGAAGTTCCTGTTCATATGCACTGTCACCAGATAAGGCACTCTTCAGCGAGCCATTGGCTTCAGGATGATATTAATATCGCACAAATCTCGCGTTATCTTGGACATGAGAGCCTTGAAACCACGAGAATATATCTTGGCATCAGTCGCGAGGAATTGGAACAAGCACTTGCTAAACGTGAAGTCCTTATCGATGATCAAAAAAAAAAGTACAGAAATGTACAGGGAGGGTTAAAGAGTCTTATAGGTAGAAAATAGAAAAGGTTATTCCGA
>JBAZKI010000050.1:0-4188 GCA_041650875.1 Patescibacteria group bacterium | reverse complement strand
ATTTTTACGCTTGCACCTAACGGTTGGTGTATGAAGCGTTGGGCATTTCGAAGCACTTTCCTGTCAAACCGCTACGCAGTTTATTAAATGTAACACACTTGAAATCAGCACAAACCGCCCAATGATTTATACACTTTGTTGTATGCTGGTGTTTATCCTTCAAAGTCAATCCGTCTCAAGTTTTAACAAATTTAACAGTTTTCTTATCAATCTGCACAGACGTTGATTCGGAGTACAAATTTATTTTGTTTTTGTGGGTGGGTAAATCCCCAAACCGCCCTTAAAGGCGGTAATTAGGGTTGGCTTTGTAAGCTCTTTGGCAAGTTTAGGTTTAGAGTGGCTCGTGCGACTTGACAATGTGCTTACAAAAAGGGATGGCTATCATTTCCCAAGTTTCAATATTCTAAATGCACCCTGAGATACAATCAAAAAAACAATAGAACCAACAATCAAATCAGGATATTTTGATTGGGTCAGCAACACCAATACTCCAGCTAAAATAACTCCTGAATTTATTATTACATCGTTGGAAGTAAAAATCATACTGGCTTTCATGTGTGCTTCTTTACTTTTCGATTTCTGGAGTAGGTACAAACAGATGGCATTGGCAGTTAATGCTAAAACTGAAACTCCAATCATAATTCTGTAGTCTGGCATTTCTTCAGAACCTATAAATCGTCTTACCACTTCTATAATACCTAAAAAGGCTAAGGATAATTGAAAATAACCACTCCAACGTGCAACTTTCTTTTTTCTCAGAACTGTTGAACCAACTGCCCAAAGACTTAATCCATATACAAAAGAATCAGCTAACATGTCTAAAGAATCTGCCACCAAACCCATTGACTTTGAAATAAGTCCGGTAGTCATTTCAATTATGAAAAATCCAAAATTAATTATGAGTATCGTCCATAACAGTTTTGATTGTACATCGGAACTTTCTATTGTTACTTCCTTTTCATCAATAGAACTTGAATATGTATGTTTTGCTCCAAAGTTTAATGATTCCAGACGCGATAATATTTCTTCATCTTCCCGAGAATGAAAAACAGTAAGATTGCGATTTTCAATATCGAATTCCAATTTCCTGATAACCTCTATTCCATCCAACTTCATACGAATCATGTTTTCTTCGGATGGACAATCCATTTTCGATATGTGGTATTCTGATTTAATCATTGTCGCCTGATAATCTAAGTTTTATTCCTCCATTAAATACAAATCCATCAGCCGGTGCCCAAATATCAGGGAAAGTAGGATTATTTGTTGGCGGCAAAACCAAAGGTTCAAAATCAGATTGCATAACGTTTGTAAAGTTCTCGAAATTCACGAATAAAGATAAACGTTCCCAATGTCGCATAATCATTATTCCCATTGTCCAATAATCTGTTTTTTGATTGTATAAATTATCGAACTGTTTCCCAGTGTAATAAACCTCATATCCAGCAGACCATTTTTCTTCAATTTCATAGAATAATACTGCACCCGCATTGTGCTTTGGTGTAAGTGGTTTCTGGTTATTGATATTATCGTATTGTAATTCGGTATTAACAAAGGCGTAGTTTAAATAGAGTTTAAAATCGTCGTATGTTAGTTTTATATTGGTTTCAAAGCCTGAACTTAAAATGTTACCATCAGCGCTTTCAAAATAAGCCATGCCCATTGTTTCGTCTTCCCGTAAAACCAATGCATTTTTTAGCTGAGTCAAAAAGAAGAGTTGGTTGATTGAGAAAGTCATTTCATCGCCCAATGCGGTTTTGTAATTTATATCGAAATTTCCTCCTATTGAAGTTTCTGCATCTACCAGGTCTTTTGATAATGGTTGAATATCCCGATAATAAATTCTCTCAGCATCTTCGGTGAAAATTGTAGGAAGCTTGTAACCCATAGCACCGCCAAGTCGTGAACTTAATTTATTGTTAGGTTTAAATAACAATGAAAAACGTGGCAGCACAAATGTCCCATAGTCAGCATTGTAGTCGGTTCGTAAGCCAGTTTCTAACCCAAGTTTTTTACTAAAATCGGTAGTGTTTTGAATAAAGCCACCAAAGGTGTTATGTGTATAATCTCTTGCAGAATATGAGTCAGCGTCTGTCTCTGTAAACTGTTCGAGATAATGGTTTAATCCCAATTGCCATTCTGTATTATCGTTTTTATGCAAATTGTATATGGCTTCGGTAAAACTGGATAATTGATTTCCACTGAATCGGTAGTCTGGAATACTTAGTTTTCTGTCAAAATAGGAAACACTATTTTTAAAAGAGAATGTTCTGTCATCGGTTGTATTCCGAAAACTTAATTGCGTAGCATAACGTTCCGATTTATTTTCTTCGGAAAAAATATGTTCAGTACTTGTGTTTCCCTTTATCACTTCCATGTCTCCACCCGTTCTATTATCGATGGTAGTGTTTAACCCTAAACTTAATTCAGTGTTAGGATTGAAGTAGTAGTAGAATTTTGGATTTAGACTAAAAGTTTGCGCTTTGGCCATATTTGAAAAACCATCTTCGTCGGGGTCGAATGCGATTTGATTATTAGCTGAGCCATAAACTGAAAGACCAACTTTTCCGTATTTCTGCGCATAAAACAAATTGCCAGTTGTACCCAAAGCACTTGTTTGATTTAGCATAACATCAAGCTTTGCTTCCTCTTCTGGTCGTATGGTTACAAGGTTTACCAAACCTGCAATTGCTCCACCACCGTACAAAGTAGAATTACTCCCTTTAATTAGCTCAACTTGCTTTAAGTCAAGCGGTGGTATTTGCATAATAGATAACCCACCGGCGAAACCACCATAAAGTGGCATTCCATCTTTTAATATTTGTGTGTATCGACCATCCAAACCCTGAATGCGAATACTCATATTTCCAGAACTAAGTGAGGTTTGCTGCATATGCACACCTGTGGTTTCTCTTAAAAGCATGCCAATATTTGTTGAGTTCATAGCTGCTTTTTCGCCTAATTCTTCGCCTGTAATTGCTTCAATTCTTGTTGGAATATCCTGAATTGTTCGGGAAGACCTTGTTGCTGCAATTACAACTTCTTCAAGTTCTTCTCCTTCTTCCAGCTCAACTTCAATCGTTTTGTTGTTGTCATCTGGAAAAGATAAAGTAATTTCCTTTTCTTCAAAGCCGACAAAAGAAATTACAAACTCTATTTCGCCATTGGGTAAATTCTCCAATCTTGCAAAACCCTCATTATTTGTAATTGTACCTGTCGTCGTTCCTTCAATAATTACACTTGCTCCAATTAAGGATTCGCCAGATTCTTCTTTTACCTCAAAAGTTATTTTGTTTTGTGCGAATAATAAACCTGTTGAAAAAAGAAGTAATAGAATAGTGAATGTTTGTTTCATAGCATAACTTTTAAAAATTATGTAACAAAACTACTGAATGAGTACGTGCAACAGTATTGCAAAGTTTTATCGGCAATTAGGGCAAATTCCTTTTACCACAAAATTGGCATTTTCAAACGAGAAGCCTTCTGCTAAATCCATCTTTGGAACTGGCATGTCTTTCATACAGTGAGTTTGACCGCATTTATTGCATAAAAAATGAATATGAAGGTCATCGGGTTTGCAGGTACAATCATCATCGCACAAGGCATATTTTACCGCTCCCGTACCATCGTCAATGCTGTGAATAAGGTAGTTGTCCTGAAACGTCTTGAGCGTACGAAATATAGTTGACCTTTCAACATTGTCAAACTGCTGTTCTATTTCATAAAGGCTTAATGCTTTCTTTTGTTTTTCTAAAATCTCGTAAACCAATTGGCGCATAGCGGTTGGTTTGATATTCTTTTGTTCTAATTTTTTATCTGTTTTACCTTTCATAAATGTAAATGTACAATGATTAAGCTAATGTAGCGCAGGCAAAAAAACAACTCTTTTGCAAACTTTGGATTGCAGGGCTGGCTTGCAGCGGTTTGCAAATGTGTTGTTTTGTGCGGTTGGGTTTCTTTTGTCTTTGCGGGGGGGAGAGAAAAAACAAAATAAATTACCCTCAATATGCACTGACCTTTTTACGAAGCACCAAATCAATAAATTTTTCTTTCTATTAATTTATCTTTTATTTCAAAGCATCGAGTTTTGTCTTTTTACACTTGCATACAACGTAAAAGTGTTTTATTCATTGTTCCCATACAAATATAACAAGAGCAAAACTATTTTCACTCTATAATTCATTCTTT
>JBAZKI010000049.1:0-4217 GCA_041650875.1 Patescibacteria group bacterium | reverse complement strand
CCGAGGGACCGCCGGACCGCTGACGGGGTCGCGGTGCTCCTCGCGGGCAGGTGGCCGGCAGAGGTGCAAGCGGCGATCGCGGCCGGGCAGTTCGCGCGGGTTTCGGGGCGCGTGGTTGGTGAGTTCTGGAGGTGTATAGCAACATGTGGTTTATCGAGGGAAAATGGCGAGCAAACAGCAAACGGGGCGCAGGATGAAGCGCCCGTGGCGGCGGGAGATGTGGACAGTGACACACCGGAGGCCCCGACAGTCCCGATCATCCCCGACGCCGATATCGACACACTCGAGCCCGGCTCCGCCGAGTTCACCAAGACGGTGCAGCGCCTAGAGCACTACGGCGCCCGGTTCCCGCCGTGGTTTTTCGACCAGCCGGCCGAAGAAGTCCGGGCGGGGCTCAAGGAGGCAGCGCGGTCGGAGAAGGTTCTCCGCGCCTATGCCGCCGAACAAGAAGGGATCAAGCGGCAGCGGGACGCGCTCGTATCGCAGTGGGCGATCGATGTAGGTGTGCCGCTCCCCGACCCTGAGCCCGCGATCGGGCTGGAATATCCCTGCACCGACGATGGGAACGGGGACCGACTCGTGGCGCAGTATCGGGACTCGATCCGGTATTGCAAGACGTTCGACGCATGGTTCCTCTGGTCCGGCTCGCGGTGGGAGCGCGACGAGACCTGCCGGATGCTCGCGTTGGCGAAGCGCGTGGCCCGGACGATCCATCTTGAGGCGTCGATGGCCTCGGATGACCGGCGCGAGAAAGTCGGGAAGTGGGCCCTCACGTCGGGGATGCTCTCGCGGCTCAAGGCCATGATCGCCTGCGCTGCCCCGGCCGTCGCAGTGACTCCTGATGAGTTTGACGCTCATCCGACGCTGTTGAACTGCAAGAACGGCACGCTGGAACTCGATACGCTGACGTTCCGCGAGGCGCGGCGCGAGGACCTACTGACGAAGTGCTGCGGGGTGGATTACGATCCTGCGGCCGAATGCCCTACGTGGCTGGCGCACCTTGACCTCGTGTTCGGCGGGGACGCGGCGTATATTCACGGTTTTCAGGAGCTCTGCGGGTATTCGCTCCTGCAGGACAACCCGGAGCAGATCATGGCGATCCTTTACGGCACGGGCAAGAACGGCAAGAGTGTCACCATCGGCGCTCTCGCTCGCGTGTGGGGTGATTACGCCGTCAATATCGCCGCTGAGTCGCTGATGGTGAAGCGGAGCGAGGGACCGCGCTCGGACCTTGCCCGGCTGTGCGGGGCGCGGCTCGTCACGGCATCAGAGGGAGAGGCGGGCGCATACCTCGCGGAGAGCGTGGTCAAGCAGTTGACCGGCGACGACGCGATCACCGTGAGAAGGCTCTACGAGAATGAGTTCCAGTTCCGGCCCGGGGCGAAAATCTTTCTCGCGACAAACCACGAGCCCCGGATCCGGGGCACGGATGAGGGGATCTGGCGGCGGTTGTGGCTGTTGCCGTTCACCGTCACAATCCCCGAGGATCGGCGCGACCCGGGCATCCTCGATAAGCTGGAGAGCGAGGGATCAGGTATCCTGAACTGGTGCCTGGAAGGGCTCCGGCGGTATCAGGAGAACGGTTGCAGACTCGCGCCTCCGGCGAAGGTCGTCGCGGCAACGGCACGGTTCCGGTCGGAGTCGGATGTGCTCGGCCGGTTTTTGGCGCAGGAGATGAAGGTCGACGTCATCGGCACAATCGAGCGGACCGCGCTCTACAAAATCTACCTGAAATGGTGCGAGGATGAGGGGGAGAGACCCGTCAGTAATCGGGCGGTGATTAAGTACCTCAGGGAGCGCGGGTTCGGCGAGCGGAAGCTCGGCGGGGCCATGTGCTGGACAGGTATACGCATAAAGAGTGCTACTGAGGCTGAGGAAGATGCTACGGAAGGATCTTTACAAGCAGGTCTTTGAGATGTTGAAAGAGGAGATTATGGCCTGGTTCTCAGCAGGGCAGGAAGGGCAGGAAAAACCGGAAAGTGTTTACAGTATGATAAGTCTGGAAAACTCTCCGGATTCTCGTGCCCTAAATACCCCAAAAGGTACGAGGGGCAGAAAGTTTCAGGAGTTCCGTAACATCCTAAGTTGGAACCTTTCCCGGAATTTCGTGCCCTTCGTGCCCTATATGCCCCAAAAGGCATTTGGGGCATTTAGTATCGTAATTTTCCCATGTGGGGGGGGTATAGGAAAAGTTACGATCCTATATACCCCAAATGCCCCGCTCACGCCAGGGGTGATCTGATGGTTGCCGCATGCTCTGTGGATCGGAGTTTTGTCATGGTCGTCGAGCGGGCACTTGCTACCGAAAGTGTTACGCCCGCCTTCATCCCAGACCCGGCGCGACCCCTGACACACTACCTCGTCATGGTCGAGGATGACGAGGTCGACCAGGCACGGGCAGCACTTGAGATGGTCGGGACGTTCGTCCCAGAGGAGGGTGTATGACTGCGAACACTCCCGCCTCACGCAAGGCCAAGGGACGGCGGCTGCAGCAGGCGGTCCGGCAGGACCTGGTCGACCGCCTCGGTATCGACCCGGGCGACATCTTGTCGACGGCGATGGGGCAGGGCGGTTGCGACCTCTACCTCTCGCCGGCGGCCCGGGCACAGTTCCCCTTCGGGGTCGAGTGCAAAGCGCAGGAACGGATCGCCTTGCCGGAGTGGTGGGAACAATGCACCCGGAACGCGGCAGCAGAGGGGCTCGCCCCCCTCCTCATCCTGAAGCAGAGCCGGCGGGAGCCGCTGGCCGTGCTCCGGTGGGAGGACCTCCTCGCGCTGCTCTCGTGGCAAGACTCTCGCTGGCAGAACCTCGCCGAGGGATTGACAGGGGGCCGGCCATGACTTATCCGATCACCTGCCCAAGGTGTGGCAGTCACCGGGTATCAGTCGAGAACTTCTGGGCAGACTATGATTATACGATCCCGATCCCTGGCCGGGATGACCGCGGTCCGGCAGTCAAGGGGGCATGGTTCTCCTGTTGGTGTCAGGATTGCCGAGCAGGGTTCGAAGTCCGAGCAACTGGGTTTGAGGCATCCATCGAATCCACCATGCCAGAGAGTGCCGCGAAAGACGCCGTATACTCTCTATCAGAGGGTGAGCAGCCATGACCCGCCTGATCCGCATCGAACTCTGCGACGAGTGCCCTCATGCCGCCGGCTCCCGGAGCTGCCGGGCAAGCCAGTGGTGCGATGAGGGCGGCATCCTCCGCTGTCGAAAGTTCTCTGACTTCCCCCTCATCCCAGACTGGTGCCCGCTGGAGCAGGTCGCCCCTGACTGGAGGCCGCCCGCGACCATCGACCTCAACGGCCCGCCGCGCTACGCTCGGGGCACGACCGACGGCACCTCGGCCTCTAACCTCGACTGGAGGTGGTCGCCGTGACTGCTACACCTCGGGAGGACAACCTCGTCACGGTGAAACTGGACCGGGACATCGTCGCCCGCCTCGCCGCACTCAAAACCACATACGGCAGGCGGTCATACTCCGAGGTTATCCGCGACCTCCTCCGTATAAAGTAGTATTATTACTAAAACCACTAAAAACAGATATCTTTATCTATTCCGGGCGCCCATATACTCCCTAAGCCATTTCGGAGGCTCCGACATGTCAAGACTGGCAACATTCCTGATCGCGGTCCTCGACGCGATCCGCGCACTTTTCTCCCCTGCATCGCCTCCCGATCCTCTCGCCCCGCGCGATCCCGGCACCCCTGCCGCACCCCGGCCCCGCGCGCTCTCGCCGACCGTCCGCGCCTTCATCCTCGACGGCCACACTCCGCAGGATCGGGCGGTGCTCGAACAACAGATCAGCGACTACGAAGCCGCCGGGCAGACCTCCTACACGCTCCGGTATCCTGGCGGCTACTACCTCGTCAAGGACGGACAGGTCGTCGGTTCCGGGAGGGGTGAGGAGTGATCGAGGACCTCCCCGACCTCGCCCCGATCGCCGCACCGCTCGTGACGCTCGCGATCGGTTATCTCACAGGGAGCCTCGTCTACCGCAGGGTTAAGGCGGCCTTCGACGAGACGGTCGATCTCCTCACGACCATCCGCGACGCCTGGGAGGACGACGCGATCACGGAAGATGAGTTCGGCGCCATCGTCGAGCAGGCGGGCCGCCTCGCGGACTCCCTCAGGGGGTGACGACGGAGAAGATCCTCGCGGTCGGCGAGTGTCCGTTTCCGGCGCGATACTGCGCGGTCAAGGCATTCGAGGAAGACA
>JBAZKI010000048.1:2500-4285 GCA_041650875.1 Patescibacteria group bacterium | reverse complement strand
AAAAATGCCTCAAGAAGAAACCCTATATGATCTTGCGGAGCTATTTAAGGTCTTTGGGGATTCAACAAGAATTAAGATACTCTGGGCGTTAGATGAAGCCGAGATGTGCGTTTGCGATATTGCATTCTTATTGAATATGACCCAATCAGCAATTTCTCATCAGCTAAGAGTCTTAAAGCAGGCTGAACTAGTAAAGAGCAGAAGAGAAGGAAAGATTGTATTCTACTCTATTGAAGATGAACATGTAAAGCAAATATTTGACCAGGGATTAATTCATATTTTAGAAGAAAGAAAGTAAAGGAGGGCCAGTAATGTTAAAGAAGGAAGTAATTTTAGAAGGTTTAGATTGCGCAAATTGTGCAGCTAAAATTGAAGATGAGGTTAATAAATTAAATGGAGTCAAAGCCTATATGAACTTCATGAACAAGACATTGACTTTAGAAACTGAATCAGAGCAAGAGTATAAGAATACACTACAGCAAGTTGAAACCATAGTGCACAAGCACGAACCGGATGTGGTAGTGAAAGAAAAATCCGTTAACAAGAGCAATAAAAAAGTATTAATACTTGAAGGACTTGACTGTGCGAATTGTGCTGCAAAGATTGAAGCTCAAACACAAAGCCTTGAAGGAGTAAATAGTGCAACCGTTGATTTTGTTACTAAGAAGCTGACAATTGAAGCGGTCGATAAAAAGGAATTTGGTAAAATTCTTGGAGAAGTAACATCCATTGTAAATAAACTTGAGCCGGATGTTAAAATAGTTGATGCAGAGAAGAAAAAGGTGAACAAAAGCATAGTAATGCTTGAAGGACTTGGATGCGCGAATTGTGCAGCTAAAATGGAAAAAGAAATAAGCGGTTTAGAAGGAGTGGAGTTTGCTGCAGTAGATTTTGTTTCGAAGAAACTAACAATGGAAATAAGTCCGAAAGTCAACCGCACTGAATTAAATGAGAAGATTGAAGGCATTGTAAAAAAAATCGAACCGGATGTAAAGATTGTTTTTGAGAAAGATACATCTAAGGCCAACATAAAAGAAAATAATGAAGAGGAAGAAGAAGGTGTCAACAAAAAAGAAATCATAAGACTTGTGGTCGGTGGAGCAATATTTGCCGTGGGAATCATCTTTAATTTCCAAAATTGGCTTGAGCTTACCTTATTTATTATTAGTTATATTATAGTTGGTGGAGAGGTTGTCTTAAGAGCAATAAAAGGTATTGCCCGTGGACAGGTATTCAGTGAGCATTTTCTAATGAGTATTGCTACCATTGGTGCTTTCTTCGTTGGAGAGTATCCAGAAGGTGTAGCAGTTATGCTGTTCTATCTGGTAGGTGAATTGTTTCAGGATATAGCTGTAGGTCACTCCAGAAAATCAATAAGTGCTTTGATGGATATACGTCCTGACTATGCAAATCTTAAAGTTGGCGATGAGATCAGGAAAGTATCTCCTGAAGAGGTAAACATAGGTGACATCATTATTGTTAAGCCAGGAGAAAAAGTTCCCCTCGATGGCAAGGTTATAGAAGGAAACTCAATGGTTGACACTGCAGCGTTAACAGGGGAATCTGTTCCTCGTGAACTCGAGCCAGGAAACGATGCATTGAGCGGATTCATTAATAAAAATGGCGTTTTGACAATAGAGGTAACAAAGGATTTTGGTGATTCAACTGTATCTAAAATTTTGGATCTGGTTCAGAATGCCAGCAGTAAGAAAGCTCCTACAGAAAAATTTATAACAAAATTTGCGCGTTCCTATACTCCGATTGTAGTTTTTGGAGCATTAGCCT
>JBAZKI010000047.1:0-4340 GCA_041650875.1 Patescibacteria group bacterium | reverse complement strand
CATGGACGGAGACCGAACGTTCACCTTCTATTTTGATTCGACGCGGAAGTTCGGGCGGAAAATCTACAACCTGATTCTTTCCGTCGCGGCGAAAGACGCCACTGACCGAGTCCTCGATCTCACGGCGGGAGCGAACACGATTTCGTGCACGATCACGCTCAATAGCTCGAGGCTTTTATATCAAGTATGGGTTGACGACGACGGGAACTTAGTTCCCGACACACCTTTGAACGATCTCTAAGAGGAGGACACCGATCATGGAACGATTTTTAGCCTTCATCCAGCAAGTCCCTTTCTTGTGCGGCGCGAAGGACGCGGCCCGCGAGTCTGACAAAATCCGGCTCATCTTCGAGTTCGAGCTTAAAAACAAGAACTCGTCATTCTCCGAGAACAAGGCGGACAAGAAAAACCCATGGAACAGGATCGCGATTCCCTTCGCTTTCGCCCTTCCCCCTGGGATCCGGGCCTTGAGTAAGATCCCCTTCTCTTGGCTCCGTGCGGCCCTCGCCCTCACTCCGAAGCGCTTTCAATACGCCTCGCGCTTGCGGCTTTGCCGGAACCTTGTCATGGTGAAGGTGCTTTCCCACAGGATCAAGGAGCACGGGGACGTCGAACTCTTGAAGCTGCGAGAGGCGCTTGTCAAGGAAGCCTCCTCGAGCAAGGACACGGAAGTCATGGCCCTGTACTCGGCTGAGGAGGCTATGTCCTCATGGTGGGATGAATGGCACGAATGAGCTGGTCCTTTCACAAAAAGACCGCGCTCGTCCTTCTTGTGTTCGCGGTCGCGGTGTTCGGGGCGCAACTTCTCACGCGCGCGGCGAAAGGCCTTTTCCCCTTTCGCCCTATTGACTCAATCCCCCTCACCGCGGCCCTCGTTTCCTTCGTTTCTTTGTTCGTCGAGAACCGATGGACAAAAGGATTTCAAATCGTGGTGCTTGTAGGAACGGGCCTCGCGATTCTCTCTACAGGGAATATCTACTTCTCGGCCTGCGTCCTTTGTATCGCGTTCGTGCTCTCGTATTCCTACGGATTTTTTGACACGCACCGATGGGCGAAGTTCGCGATCCTCGCGCCTTTAGGGTACGGTGCCTTCATCCTGTGCGCCAAGGTAGACGGATCGTTCCGGCTTCTTGACGCGTTCTTTTTTGTGCTCATTGTGTATGCCTTCATCCTCATCGTCTATTTCATCTTCCTCGACATGTTCAAAAAATGCCGAGCGTATGAGAACTACCTCAAGGAGACGGTCGAGGAAGAGAAGGCGCGAGCGATCGCCGAGGCGGTTTCAGAATATCGAAAAAATCTATCCCTACTTGTGGAGGCCTCGGAAAGGCTCCTCTTGATCGTGGATAAGAGAAGAGAGAGGAATCATGAATGAAGAAGCGAAAGACAAGGAGATCCTCGAACTCCACAAAATCGTCTCGAGCATAAAGACGTGGATGGAAGGCATGGAAGAAAACCAGAAAGCGCACGAGGCCCGCATCAAAGAAGAGCAGATCGCGCAGAATGCACGCCTGTCGGCCATTGAAAGGCTCCAACAAGAGGAAGCCGTCGTGAAAGCAAAGGAGCGGGAAGAGATGAGCGCATTCATGGAGTTCGTGAAAAAACAACTCAGCAAGCCAAAAGAACTCCGGGCGCAAGTCATGGAGTATACGAAGTTTTTCGTCTATATCGCGCTTTTCGTGCTCGCCGTGTGGAAGTTCGGCGCGATTGAAAAGGTCCAGGCGGAGCAGTTGCGCGCCCCGCAAGTAGAAAGGAGCGCTGATTCATGAGCCTATTGTACCAGACAGATTTTCCGTGGAACGCGGACGTAAGGCGCTGGGGATGCTATTTCCTATGCCTCGCGTACTTCGGCATGAGAAAAGGCCACGAGTACACGGTGAAAGGGCTTCTTCACACCTGGGAAGAGGCCGTAAAAGGCGGGATTATTTCAGGGGACTTAAACGGAGACGGCGACCGGGACGATGACGGGGAAAGCTGCATCATGGATCCGAATGGCTTGTGCCGTCTCCTTGACCTTCCCTTGCGCTACCTCGACAAGCATTTCCCGGTGACTGAGAAGATCGAGGAGAACCACTACGCTATTGTCCCGTGGTTCAATCCGCGTACGCAATTCACGCATTTCGTGGTGGGGCTCTCGAGGCCTGTGGAATACGACCCGATCCGAGGAGGCTCTGTCACGGTGCGCGAGGGCTGGCCGAAGGGATTACGACTTTACGAGGTGCTCGAATGAAAGAGCTCAAGGGAAAACAGCTTTCTTTGATCTCGAAGATCGTCGCGGGGATTTTCATCATTGTCGGCTTTTTTGTTTCCACGCGCCCGGCGGGGGAGCTTGTCGCGGCGGCCGTGGCGATCGCAGGGATTTTCGCGCCCATTGACGCGTCGATGGTCGTGAACAACCTTAAAAAACCGAGGGAAGGGGAATGAATGAAACGACAAAAAAGGTTCTCAAATCTATCGCGTTGGGCGTTCTTTGTGTGCTTGTCGCTCTTGGTTGTTATTGGGCAGGCACGTGGGGCCGAGTTGGTCAGTCCGAATACGACGACCTCCGAGACGAACGAGACGCAACCGTTGGGGAACTCCAAGAGTCCCTTGGACGCGCTCAAGGACTCTTGGTCGAAGCTCAAGGACGAGCTCAAAGCCTCGTCCGCGGACTCGGAAGCGCTCTTGAGCTTGCTCGAGGAAGCGTGGATCGAAATAGACGAATTGAACTCCTTGTTGACGCAATCGATCGAGCTTTCATCGACCTGGAAGACCATATCCGAGAACTTAGCGCATATTCTGGACTCGCAGGACAAGGCGCACAAGAAGGAGATCCTTCGCCTTGAAACAGAACGAGGATGGTGGATCGTAGGAACCGTTGCATCCTCCATCCTCGCCGTAGGCCTCGGGTTCGCCTGGCTTTTGAAATAACGCTCTACATGTGGAGAAGGGAGCGGATCGCCATGGCGCCGGTCTGCCTTATCTCGTGGCGCACGGCCTCGAGCGCTCCGCCTTCGTCCTCGTAGGAATTCACCGCTTGCACGGCTTCCCCTGCCTCTTCGCTCAAGATCGAGACGGCGCGGACTGCGTCCTTCGGCCATTTCGGATGCTTCTTTTCCGCTGCGAAAAACTCCGCAAGGAAATCCGCGAAGATGCTTTCGATCTTCTTTTCTTCTTGTTCTGTCCTTCCTTCAAGCTGGACAAGCACTACTGCCTTCACGTTTTCTGTCGATCCGCCTACCAATGTCATTCAATCGCCTCCTTCAAACACGTACTCAAGTATCCTTCTTGTCGCGTAGGGAAGTTCTCTTTCCCCGTTCAAATATTCCGTCCATCCTCTCACGCCAAGGTTCCAACTTCCCACAGCATCGTACCAATTCCCAAAGATTTCCCGCCTTCGCGCGAGGATCGCGCATCCCCACGCGATGCTTTCTTTCTCGTCGTAGGGGTCGAAATCCGGGCACTCTTTCCGAATGTCCTCGATCGTAAGATCGTTCAAAGACATGATCCCATGGTCAAACGTCCCGTTCGCGTTCTCCACGCTTCTATTCTCGTGCATGCCTTCCGCCTCAATGAGCCTTTCCACGATCCAAGAAGGAACTCCTTCCCGGGTTGCGCAGCGCTCAAGATGCGCGGAAAGCTCACTCGAAAGCGCCCAAGTCCTCGGAATGAGGGCGAGGAGGAGAAGGGCGATCAACGCACGGTGAGCCATCGAAGAACCTCTTCCCCGTGTCCTCTTGCGGACGGGACCCACAAATAGCCTTTCTTGAGGGAAAACCTTCTTGTCTCTTGGTCTACGCCAAAGATCCTTGAGAAAAGCACTCCGTTCTCGTACTGGATCCCGATAAAAGATCTTCCCCCTTCCTTCTCGTTTCGGGTCAAAAAGGGGAATTGGCCGGGTCTGAAGGCGATCTTTCTTTTGTAGTTCGGCCCCTCTCCTTTCTCGACTTTGAGTTCGAGGAAATACGGGCTCCCCGCGCAGCCGTAGAGATCCGGGATCCCGATCGCCGTTTCCCCGGATTCAAGCGGCACGACGAACGCTCCGTGCTTCCTAAGCTCCTGAACCAACGCCCGTCTGAATGCGCTTTCACGTCTTCGCATAAAAGTCCTCCCAGCTTGCCTCTTTCCCGATCTCTTTTCCCGTGCCCCAGGAGCCCCCGAGCTCCGCCTCTGCGATGAGGGGGACAGAGAGAGGCGCGACTTCGTCCATGCACGTTTCCATCGTGTGTTGAAGCTCCCTAAACGCATCAAGCCCAGCCCTCGTCTTCGGGACGCTCACGTCGATTTCATCGTGCACCGTAAGGTGGGGAACAAGAAGGTCAAAAAGACCAGAGTCCCAGGCGTCAAGCATCCCTTTCTTG
>JBAZKI010000046.1:0-4381 GCA_041650875.1 Patescibacteria group bacterium | reverse complement strand
TCTACGAAAAACGGTTCCTCACCCTCGAAGACTACGACATCTGGGAAATGACCATGAAGACCCGGGCCAAACGGCTCATGGGCCGGTTCGTGATCCTCACCGTCACCGACCTCGATTTCGCGGAGAAACCATGAACCGAGAAACCCTGCAAACCCTCGCCCTTCTCCTCCTCTTCACCACAATAGCCCTCATCATACGACTCATCCCCATGACCACCGGCGCAGGCATCCTCGGCAACGACCCGTGGTACAACCTCCGGCAGATCGAAATCATCACCGCCAACTTCCCTGCCTACCCCTGGTTCGACCCCATGACCCAGTACCCCTACGGCAACGTCATCCACTGGGGGCCGGTCTTCGTCCAGCTCATCGCCGGCCTCTGCCTCCTCACCGGCATGACCGCCCGGCCCGACCTCCTCCTCGTCGCCTCCCTCGTCCCGCCCCTCATGGCCGCGATCATGGTCCCCCTCCTCTACCGGATCGGCACCCTGCTCGCCGACCGGCTCACCGGGCTCCTCGCCGCCGGGTTCATGGCAATCGTCAGCGGCCAGTATTTCTACCGCAGCCTCTTCGGGTTCGTGGACCACCACATCGCAGAGGTCCTGGTCAGCACCCTCTTCATCCTCGGCTACCTTCTCGCCATAGCAAAAACCCGATCCCCCAGCACCGACCCCGAACCCCTGAAAACACGGATACTCGGGCTCAAACCCCTCACCCTCATATCGCTCCTCACAGGCACGATCTATGCCGTGGGGGTAGGGATCATGCCGACCATGATCCTCTTCGCCCTCATAGTCGCGCTGTTCACCCTCGTATACGCGATCTGGCAGACGATCAGCAAACACCCCGACACCCGTATCCTCGAAATCGCCGCCGCAAACACCCTCATCTTCGGGACCGCGACCGTGATCATGGCACTGCTCGGGTACGCCCAGGAACCCACCCTCGCCCTCTCGAGGATGGGGGTGGGCCACCTCTACGCCTGCCTCGCCCTCATCGCCGGGTCATGGATCCTCGCCCTCGCCGTCACCGCCAGAACGAAGTACCCCGCCCGCACCATCCTCCCGGCCCTCCTCCTCCTCGCCCTTGCAGGCACCGCCCTCATCGCCCTCGTCAGCCCGGACCTCACGACCGCCCTCACTACCAACGCCAACACCTTCTTCTCCGGCACCAGCCTGACCGAAACCGTGGGAGAAGCCCGGCCCTGGACCCTCATCGAAGCATGGTACTCGTTCGGCATCGGGCTCCTCCTCCTCGTCGGCGGCGCGATCCTCCTCTGGCAGAAAGCCCACACCCGACCCGACCACCTCTTCGCCCTCGTCTGGACCGCCGTCATCGTCGCCAGCACCGTCCAGCACATGCGATACGAATACTACTGCGCCGTCTGCATCGCCATAACCAGCGCCCTCTTCATCGCCGCCCTCATCAACAAAGGCCGGCACCACCTCAGCAAAAAGAACAACTCCGGGCTCCCCCTGCTCCTCATGGCCGCGCTCTTCGCCTTCCTCTTCATCGTCGGGTCCGTGCAGGCCGACACCGCCATCGCCACCGGGATCCGGGGCCTCCACCCCGACTGGCCCGCCTCCCTCGCCTGGCTCGAGCAGAACACCCCCGACCCCGGCATAGACTACCTCCGCATCTACCGCGCCGACACCTTCACCTACCCCGACGAGTCCTACGGCGTCATGTCCTGGTGGGACTACGGCCACTTCATCACCTTCCTCGGCAAACGGATCCCCGTCGCCAACCCCTTCCAGCACGGCGTATCGGGACCGACCGGCGCAGCGGCCTACATGGTCTCGCAGACCGAAGACGAGAGCACCGCCATCCTCGACGCCCTCAACGCGAAATACATCATCACCGAATCCACCCTCCCCACAACAAAGTTCTGGGCGATAACAACGTGGGCGAATGAGACCGCCGGCCTCGCCCCCTACGCCTCCCCCTCCGGCCCAACCCCGGCCTACTACACCACCACGCTCGTTCGCCTCCACCTCTTCGACGGCACCCGGATCGCGTTCGACAACCCCGCCATCCCCCCGGTCCCCGCCCTGCAGCACTACCGCCTGATCTACGAATCCGACACCGGGCTTGTCAAGATCTTCGAGTACGTTCCCGGGGCAATCATCGACGCGGAAGAAGACGGGCTCCCCCTCGCCCTCGAGGTCACGACCAGCCGGAACCGCACCTTCACCTACGAGCAGACCAGCAAGGACGGGCGCTGGGTGGTCCCGTATCCCGGAACGTACCGGAGCGAATCAGGGGAAATCAGCGTCACCGACGACGATATCCGGGCGGGCCGACACATAACCCCCTCCCTGCCGATGGAAAAATCGGTAGGGTAATTCCTCCTTTCTTACCTCTCGTTTTGCCTGAATCCCGGTTCAGATAAGAAGGTTTATTACAGATGATAATATTATTATTTTCCATGGCAAAAAACAAAACAAAGGTCAGCGATGCGGGTCGCGGCACGTTCCTGATCTGGGAGCGGACAAGCATCTCCCAGACTCACATCGTCGGACGTTTCCAAAGCAACGCAGGACTGTACACCAAACCCCGGCTCTACGAAACCAAGGTAAACGCGGCTGGTGCCGTCTATGTCGATACGGGAGATTACGGGCGCATCTACCTGACCGAAACCCATCGGAATCTCCATAAGACGAGGAAGCGGTAACATGGCAAAAATCGCAAGTCAAAAATCAGGGCTGACCGAAATCTGGTCCCCCACATGGCTCATCAAGGCCGGAACCAACCACTACTTCTACTCCGGCAGTCAGCGCGGTCTCAAGGCCGCTATTGGCCGGGTAGAGTCAGCAAACGCGGGTAGGAACGTCACCTACCGAAAGATCGTGGAGTGACAAACATATGACCGAGAAACCAGCCATCCGGCCAGCCTACGACGAGCGGAGAACCTTCAACGGCAAGACCTACCGCCTCTACAAGCGGCTCTTCAAGGAAAAGGATGTCAAAGAGTACAAAGACCGTTGCAAAGAGCTGGGATACAAAGTCCGGGCCATCAAGCGCGTCAAGTACATCCCGGTGGATCCGACGTTCGGCAAGAAGCACTTCCACGGAAACCTCGTGCATTGGGACATGTACGTACGGAAAACCCCGTAAACCACCAAAAAGGAGCGACACAAATGGGAGTCAAGAAATGGGCATGGAAGCCGGATAGGAAATCAGACTGGAATCGGTTTTTCGTCCTGTTAAGGGATGCAAAAGCCCACCGGGATCGCGTCGGGCACGGCACCATCGGCAAGCTGGTTCCCGAGTCTCAAAGAACCGGGCCGAAACGCGAATGGTGGGTGGAGTATAGGAAAAAGCCAAGGTAAGGACAGAGCATGGCAAACCAGAACCGGAAGACCTACCCCCCCAAGAAATGCCCTCACTGCGGGCGCGTCAACAAAGCCCCCCGGGTACCCAGCCCGAAACAGTGTCCCTACTGCAAACGGTATTACCGGAAAACCAGTTCAAAGCGGAGGACCACGCGGTAATGGCCCCCCCCAACCCCTCTAAACAGTTTCAGGGACAATGGTTTGCCCTCCACGGAATGTATCCGACCAAACACACGGCCCAGAGCATTGCGTTCCTGACCCGGCGCCGGCAGGGACTCAACACGCGGGTCGTCCGCAGTTTCGGGAAGTGGTGTATCTACACCCGCCCTCGAGGAAACAGATGTCAGCAACAGTAAAGGATTTCGGCGGGATCTGGGAAGACGAGTTCAAAGACCGGACCCGGATACTCCGGGTCGGCCCGACCAAACAGAAACGCACCCTGAAGTATGTCGGGTCGTTCCCCAGCCGGCAGCAGGCCCGGACGTATCAGCTCGCCCTCCTGCGGTACTCGAAAGCCAGAAGAGCAAAAGTATTCACCGAACTTGACGGGCTCATTCACCGCGTCTTTGCGGATATCCAGGTCAAAAAGGTACCCGTCTACTGAGGTGTAACAGATTGTAACAGCCCCGGAAAGGGTGTAACAAAGGTGTAACAACATGGCATACGCACGGACAGCAAAAGGAGAGCAAGAAAACGCACAGCGCTCAAGGCCGCGCTCGTCAGGGCCGGGTACGTCCCGGGCAAACACTTCCAGCCAGACGATCCCATGGACCGTCTACAGCAGCTCTACCGGCGCACGTATGGCAGGAATTTTATCTATTCAGGGAGTTGAAAATGAACCTCAAGAACCGTACCCCCAAACAGCGGGCAAAAGACCTCCGCTATTTTGAATCGCTCTCCATGAAAGAGCTCCGCCGGCGGCAAGACCTGATCTCCCAGCAGAAACAGCGTGGCTTCACCCTCTACATGACCGCAAAAGAGCGGGGCGACGTTCTGGGGATGCAGAAAGCCGAACAGGTAGCCGACAACCTGGAAGAGATGTTTCAT
>JBAZKI010000045.1:0-4401 GCA_041650875.1 Patescibacteria group bacterium | reverse complement strand
GCTGCGCCAGCTGGGTCTTTGCTGTAGTAATCAGATAGATTTTCCCAGAACTCCGGGTTGGAACTGATTTCACCAAGCGAATACTTGCCTTCATCTAGTGCGTTGAGATGAAGGTATCCAGCTGGAGAGGTAGGTGTTTCAGCGCCTGTTCGAATACCAGACAACCAGCCTACGGGATAACCAGCAGTGCCAAACATGGTGCCTGTGATAGTGATTTCGACAACTGGCGCAGTCACAGTGTTGGCAGACGCGAGGTATTCTTGCCTAGCGGCATCAGCTCCCTTTATCTGGACATTTTGCTTAACGATGTCTTTTCTATCGTAACCGATCTGTTTTCCAAGTGTCTCGTCGTCGATTACTCCGGCAGCGTATAAGTAAGACCAACCAGCCTCATTAATGGCATTTGCAGGGGGTTCAAGTTTCTCGAGGAATTCGCGACGATCATCGACTGGTATGCTTTCGTCATATAACACGACACGAGCGTAGTATTCATCAGACGCACCAGGAAGTATTGGAATGGTGTCAGGAAGACCAGCCACATCGTAGTAATCATATCCAGCTTTAGATGCAACGTTCGGTGCCAGGGTTCCACTCATAACCATTGCTTTTACGGTGACGTCGGATAAGTCGCCACGAGACAATATACCATACGCGGTGTCTTCATCGGCCATAAACCTGGAACGGATATCACTGAGTTCAGGATTCCAATTAGATTCGTCAATGATAGCGTCAACTGCGCTAGTGGAATGGGTGTTCAACTGATACAAACTAAGTCGACCAGACTCAACCGCGTAGACAATAGATGAAGTGTCCCACGTGCCGTCTGGGTTAAGAAATGCTTCTTGGACAGTGGTGAGCTTCCAAGTATCATTGAGGTTGAAGTCGCCAGATAAAATAGCTTTCTTCTGGTCTTCGGGAGAGAGTTTCTTGATGGCGTCTGGGAGAGCTAAGTTCTCAAATGCGTCAATTTTTTCGACAACGCTAGTTGGAAGAGAATTCTTGAACTGGATAGTTTTGGGAAGGTTGCCAGATATGAACTCCTGATATGCACGATCATCGTCCCAGCCGCGTTCTTCATATAAGTATCCAAGATACTCAGGAAATGTAGTGCTGGGATCTAGCTGGCCAAGAAGAGACGGATCGGAGTTAAGCTTATCGAGGTAATCGTCTCGAGATACAGGCCCACCGAATCCAGTGACATATACGTCACCGACACCAGCTATATTAACGGTAAAGCCTTCGGCGTTTTCATCCCAGATACCAATTTTAGTGGCGTTTTTAATGTACGTGTCAGCAAACGCGGTAGCAGCACTGTAGTGATAGGAGTACAATGGAACAGTCTGTGGATACACCCAGGTGCTGAGGAAATCACTATTAAGAATCAACTGATTAAGATCGTGGTCCCAGTACATATCACCGACGGTCCATATACCAAGAGCATTCTGAAGCGCACTCTGGTAAATCATAGGATCATCAGTAGCACCCATAAGATTAAACTGGATAGCAGTTTGATCTTGTTCTTCAACTATGAACTGACCAAACGCAACGTTACCGATGAATTTGTAAGCAGTGTAGGGGATTGCAACGCCAGCAGCCGCAAGAGCTGTTATGTTACGTTTTGTTGCATAGGTGCTAAAAAGCTTCTGCAGAGTGCTTTGACCAACAGTGTTGGCAATCTCCTGTAATTGAGCGGCTTCTTTTGAAGTTATGGTGTCGCCTTTATTGAGCTTTGTGATTATAGCAACTTGTTCATCGGTGAGAGGTTTGCCAGACGACAAAACAATATCAGCAAGGCCAGCACTGCGTTTATCGAGAAGATCAGAGACGAGTTTTTCACTAAGATGTTCAGGAGCGGATTGCTGAAGCTTAAGGAATTCAGAATTAGATAGAAGTGCAGCTTCTTCTTTAGTTATGTTACTGATAGGTTTAGCAGATACATATTCGTAGAAGTCTTTACCAGTCGTGCTTTCGATGGCAAGGCGCTTTTTACCTATAGAGGCGGCATCATCAATGCTGGCACCAAGTTTGGTATTTGTTTTTATGGTATCAATGACTTCGGGAGACTTAGTAGCGAGCTTCTCCTGCGTGGACCCCCAGCCAAGCACGCTGGCAAGCTCTGTGAACGTCATGTGCTCTGGTTCACGGGTTGCGGCACCAGACAGTTTAATTGCTTCAGCCCTGGCGGATTCGAGCAGAGACACTTTGTCGGGATCACCTATGCCAGCGAGATAAGTGGCCCACTCGCGATCAGTTTTACTGGCGAGAGCGGCTTTACCTTCGGTGGTGAGACTAGCAAGCCTGACTTCATTAAACGTAGATTTGTTTGCCCACGCCGAACTGGATACGAGAGTAGACGATGATAGCTTAGATGCAGCAGAGGTGATCTCGCCATATCTAGCGTCGCCAAGTGAATTACGGATGGCAGACGATAGAGCCTTAAAGTCAGCAGGATCCAAGCGAGCTTCGGCGTCTTTGAGAGCTTTGGCTTGTTCTTCAATGTTATCAGATTTCTTGAACGATTTGACAAGTAGATCAAGGCCACTATCAGATTTAGTGAGACGACCAAGAACATCAGAACCGACGCCAGCTATCCTGCCAACTGGTAAGAACCCGAATACGAATAGCGCCGAGTTGAGAGTAGGATCATCGAATGCAGGTTTGTACAAAATGTCTGCAGCGAGCTCAGTACCAGAATATACAGTTTTAAGCAACCGCTCGGACCACGAGAGCTCGCGCTCACCAACGACCGATTGTTCAACGAGGTCAAGACGTTCATATGCGCCAGCATTAGCTTTGAGCTGTTCGCGCTGAGAATCGTCGATCATGCTGAATGCAAACGCTCTGTCGCTATCACGAACGTAGGATGTACCTAGTATAGAGTCATTGAAAATCGAGTCACGGGAAGCGAGCCCAGCACTGGTAAGATTGCCAGATTCGTCGAGCCAACCTTTAGCAATCCAGTCGTCTTGATAATCAAGCGCGACAGCAAGGCCAGGGTTCTCGGAAACGAGGGTAAGTTTTTGACGGTCAACTATAAGGTCATACAGTTCATCGTCAAGGATCCTACCGGCAGCAGATTGGAGGGACACATGTTGTCCATCGTACTCAGACTCGACGCCAGTGGTGAGCATTTCGACCTGTGAATCATTAAGACCAAATGCCAGGAGTTCTTTATCCTGGGATGACATTTTTGGAACTTCGACTTCGTCGGACGCGAGCGCACTGATAAGGAGATCATTGAACGAAGTATTGACCTTGGACTGCGCTTCATCGGTCAGGTCGAGTTTACCACGGTAACTTGTGCTACGAATCTGGTCGCTGGACCGGAGTGATATGTATGATTCAGGATCCATGCCAGTCGGCACGGTATATGACTGGACATACCCAGCGTTGTATCCAGACTCGCTGCGAAGAGCATCAAAATCGGACTTTTCAACGACTATGTCACCATCTTCAGTAGTAAGGATACGAGAGTCAGAGATATTAAGCTTGCCAGTGCCAAATTCGCTCTCGTTAACTCGGACATATGTGCGAGTGTTGTCACTCTTAACCGCTTGGATGGTAGCCGCTTTGTCTTCGGAGTCTGAAACACGGAGCTTCGCATCAGACCATTCGCTTGGTGATGATAATGATAGATATTTAGAGACGGTAGGCGACGACTGGAGGGCAGCGATATTTTCTTCACTACCATACTTGAGGACGATATCACGAACTTCATCGGGTTCAAACGTAACGTTGTCAACCATGATTGGACCAGACGAACCGGTGACAAGCATGTTTGTAACGCCCTGGTTGACCAAGAGATTGTTGCCTTTTTCAGTTATACGACCATCATCTGTCATCAGTCCAAGATCAACCATGCGCTCTTCTGGTTTATCAGCAACGACTTTGTATAGATTAACGACCTGCTGTACAAGAGGAACCTCTTCGTAAACGTCTTTAGCGACTTCGACAACGCCAGCACCAGGTACTACATAAGATGCAAGCTTACCTATCCAGCCGACGTATGGGGATTCTGGAAGAACTTTGGCGAACTCAAGATATGCGGGAGGAGATTCGATTTCAAGCAGACGGTCTGGTTCGGTGGGAACAGGGATGGTTTCGGGAACGTAGGCTTCGACGAGCTTAACCTGTGCTGCGGTGCGCTGGGATTCAGGAGTGTCATGCGCGAGTTTGACATCAGAATATATAGGGTTATCAATAGAGATAACTCGACGAGGCTCGGATACTTCGATGTGAGTGGTGTCATGCGAGCGTTTTTTAGTAATATCTTCAGCGTTCCTGCTATCTTTTTCAGTGCTTGCAGCAGAGAACGGAGTAGCTTCGGCTTTACCAGCTGAAATTTCGGCAACTGCTGTTTCAGTAAGAGCAGGAGCAGTGGTAAGCTGGATAGTGCCTTCA
>JBAZKI010000044.1:0-4693 GCA_041650875.1 Patescibacteria group bacterium | reverse complement strand
TGTTGTGGTTGAGTTGCTGCCCGAATTGTTGGTGCTCCGCTTGGGGTTCCGCGTATCTCTGCGCCAGGAAGTTTGGAGACGATGGTTACTGGCTGTTCTATGCCCTTCATCTTCGCAACGGCCTCAAGATGCGCCTGTTGTGCCTTTGCCGCATCCATCTGGGCTTGCTGTCGCGGTGCCTGCACTTGTTGTGGTTGAGTTGCTGCCCGAATTGTTGGTGCTCCGCTTGGGGTTCCGCGTATCTCTGCGCCAGGAAGTTTGGAGACGATGGTTACTGGCTGTTCTATGCCCTTCATCTTCGCAACGGCCTCAAAATGCGCCTGTTGTGCCTTTGCCGCATCCATCTGGGCTTGCATCTTGGCTTTGTCTGTTAATGCCTTTCTCACTGATGATTTAAGATCTGTCTGCGAGATGGGTTGTGGGGGGGCTGGACCAGCTACCATCGTAGCCTGTTGCTGTTGTCTTGCAGCACGTACTGTTTGGGCTTGTTGGGCTGCCTGAGCTTGCTGAACGTACTGTTGCTGCTGTTGAGACTGTGATCTTGAAACAGCAGCAAAGTGGGCTTGTTGGGCTGCCTGAGCTTGCTGGGCATATTGAGCTGCCTGTGCAGCGGATAATGATTTTCCTTCTGTTTTGAATGCTATCTCCGCAGCATACATGCTGGGGAAATGTCTTGCCGCCCCTGTTACGGGATCAACTACGTACACCACGGTTTATCTCTCATATACACATTGAGAGTTAAGCAGTATTATCCTATATATTATTATCCTGCAGAGTTCAGGATCGCATCTAACTCGTTCTTTGCCCCTTTGACTGTTTCAGTCTTTTTCTTGGCTTTTAGTGTCTTCTCTTTCAGTTTTTCAACACGTTCAATCTGTTTGTCCATGTCAGATACGTCTTCAATAAACTTGGTGACTTTTCTGGCCTCTGTCAGTTTCTTTGTGAAAACTTTGGATTTGCGTGACTCGTATTCTTCCAACAGGGTTTCGCTCGCTTTTCTAAACCATACTTTCCCGACACGTTCTCCTTTTATTACGGGAAATCGGTACACGATGGGAATATCCTGTTGGCTGCTGCTCGGGAGTCTACGCGATACAATATCATACCAATATACGCCTGACATATTCTTCTGCCAGGGGGGGCAGGCGTTCCTGTTCACAGGGATTGCATACAAGTAGTTGTGAGCAAGTCGCCTGCCGTTGATGTCAATCATCCCCATGTGAGGGAGGGTGAACATCACATTAATCTGCGTGAATCGTAACATTGAAAGAATCTTTGAGAACACCACGTTCTGTTTTTTCTGCGCTTCTCTGGCGTTCCATTCATTACCTTCATCAAAAATTATGAAGTCCCCCGCCTTACATGATTCAAAAAGATCAAGTAGGTCAGGAATTGAAAAGGCTATCTGATCTGACTGGAATTTCGGACAGATCATCTCACATATGCGGATTGCGGTGTAACTCTTGCCTGTTCCGGTAGCACCACATACAATGGATAACCAGTTCCGGTTCTGGTTCAGCAGGGATACCGGCCCTTGGTTGAGCACATCCCACGCAGAGATTTTGCAGCTTGACCGCTCAAACCTGTATGTGTAACTTTCACCCGTGAGCTGGAAGGTGAAGTCCCCGTCCTCATAGTGCGCGATGGCAATTGGCCCGTCCAGAAATACTTTGCAGGCCGGGCACCGGAATTTCACCTCATCAAGTGGGATGATCGTGCCACAATGTGTGCATTCTACAACCTGGAATTCAAATACCCGATCTTGTTCCGGTTCTTGTGATGGGTAATAATAATCAGGTTGTGGGGCTCTCTGCACTATCTGTGCTGCCTGCATCGCTTGGTTCTCCTGGAATGTCTGCCCCCTGTCCATCGTCTGTTGCGCTCGCTGTCCTCTTCCTCAGAATCCCTTGACCGTTGAGTTCTAGCTGGATATACTTTAGTTTTGTTAATGCATATGCAATTGTCAGACCCATCTCGTAGTTCTGGCCTTTTCTGAGATATGCTTCGTTGAGTTGTGCTTTGTCTGCGTTGTAACTGTCTATCTTTTTCTTGTATGTTATATCGAGCAATGACACACGTTTGAGATATCTGATTGAGAGGTATGGTTGCGCCAGGGCTTCAAGATTTTCTACTGCAGTCACATAATTGAGCGCGTTTGTCTGCCACTCTGCACGGGTTGAGGTGTAGAGGTGAGTCGAGAGGTTTCCGATCTGGACGAGGTGCTGAAGAATGACAAATTCAATGCTAATCTCGTTGTTGTGATCATACTCTGTCACGGCGGGGCTTCCTCCCATATGCTCTCGTCTTCAAGCTCGGCAGTCAACGCGATTGCAGGGATGATCGGTTCGTCAAACATCGACCCGATTCCCAGTTTTACTAGCTCGTTGTAGAATTTCCCGTACAATTTTATACCAATCATAAGGTAGGTGTTCCTCGGGAAGTTCGGGTTGTTTGGCACGGGAAGTTTCATCTTGAAAAACCATTCATCAATCTGGGCACTCAGTTCCGGGTTGAGCTTGAGCCTGGTGAAATGAAATGTGGTCCAGAACACATGAACAAAATCTTCAATTTTCCTTTCGCTGGGGGTTGTTGACGAGCGATAAATCTCAGTGATAAGGAACGATGCCCTCATCATGCCTTCGTACAGGTCTACTGGCAGGATGTTCTTGATGTCTGAACTGGTTCGTTGTACCTGCTCGCCCTGCACAAACCCGGCAGGGGCATTTATATTGTTCATAGCCTGCTCATGTTCATAGCCTGCTCAGTATCTCTCCTAACCCGAGATCCCCAAAATTAAATTCTGTTCCGCTAAGACTGAATATCATAATCGCAACGATGGCGATGAGCATGAGCAAGATTACTGCCCATTTTTCAACGAGTTTCGCCAGTTGCCAGAAGTTCTGTTCGAATATTCCGCTCATCTTTTACACCTCAACTATACCTAACCCTATCAGGAGCACCACGGCTGCAATGGCTGACACGATGATCAATGGTAGTGCAACAATCACGTATTTCATCAGTTCGTTGAACCTGTCTGCCATCTTCCGTCTCAGGCGATCTTCAATGAACGAGATGAGGTCGCTGATCTCTGCAATGGTTTCAGCCGTGATCTGGCTCACAACACTGACTGCAGTCTGGTAGGTAAACATCCCTTCTTTGAACATCTGGTACCGTATGTCTGGGTTCTCGTCCAGAAAATTCAGTATCTCCTCGATCTTCTGGACGGTTTCGGTGTTCGTTACACCGAGTTTTAACCAGGCTGATGCTTCGGCCTGTGGACCTTTCGCAGCCTCGCCAATCATGAAGAATACTTCTTTCTTGATTCCTTTTGTTGAGAAACCGTGTTCTGCGAGGAGATCGTTCATCTGATCAATAGATACTGCCTGATACATGCTGCCAGGTGTGGGATGCCTGCCGAAGTAATTGATCACCTTGAGGTTGCCAATGCTCTGCCATTTTTCCCCGGTCATGTCCTTAAACCGCCTGGTGCCACCAATGAGCCATATGGGGGCTTGTTTGCCACCTACATCTTCTAACTTAGGAACATCGGGTTCAATCTGGCCGGACGGGTAGTGAGTGAGTGCTATCCTACCGTCCTTCGCAGCTTTTAAGGCGGTTTTGGCGAGGACGTTTGACTTGATCTGTCCTTCTCTTGCCAGTATCCACATTGTTTCTACCAAGATCACTATTCCAATTATATACAGTATTGGATCCGGTATCACCATTGACATCTGGTATCACCTATCAATCCCTGCCACCAAACCAGGAACCTATGATTGGGATCTTGCTGCGGAACCGGCCTTCTTCCTGCTGGTTTCGTACTGATTGTTCCATGGAACTTTCCTGCCGTCTTGTATTGATCATCTTGAGGTTCAGTGCTTCCTTTGACCTGCGAATCCGTATCGAGTGCTGCGCTTCAATCAGACCCTCTGCCGTCAGGTAGTCAATATTCCTGTCAAACGTGTTGAGTCCGATCCGGGAGAGCTTCTTGACATACTCGTAATCGTCTACGACTCTCATCAGATCCATCGCGTCTGATATGTTCGAGAAGACATAGTTCTTGGACATGAAACAACCCGCCCGTGCAATCAGTCTTGCTTTTGCCGGGCGGTCCATGTGAGAGAGGTGTTCGATATAATAGACCACATTCGCCAATGATTCGTCCCGTGCAACTTCGGTGATGATCTTCACTGAATCGTCTTCGAAATGCGGCGATTCTGTGATGGATGGATCGTATAATGAGATGTCTGGATCGTCAACTGGCACCAACGCTCTTGAATCGTCCTGATCTTCATCGTATTCAAGCATTGATGGATCTGGATCACGATCTTGTTTTATCGGGTCATGATCTTCCGGCCTGTGTGAGTTTTCCCCTGACCTTTGAGAATTGTAAAACGGGCTAATGTGTCACTACCTCCCAGTTATTGAGATATGTGTAGTATTGTTCTTTTATATAGGGTTTAGGTAAGCCGTTGAAAAAGAGAATTGTTTTTGTTTGGGGGAAGGTTTCCCCCATTACGTTGGTAGCTGTAGTCTCACAGTCCACCACCGCCGCCTCCTACCCTCGGGATAAGTCCCACGGACTGCAGGAGCATGAAGACGATGGATGCGACAGATACAATAACCACAACCTTACACAGGGTTACTCCCAGTGTGAAGGTACTGATCACCGTGTCCTGGGCTGAATAGAGCG
>JBAZKI010000043.1:0-4739 GCA_041650875.1 Patescibacteria group bacterium | reverse complement strand
GTTTCCAGGTAACCTCCTTCAGCTGGCGCGACAACAAACTTACCGCTTGCCATAGCTTCTATCGGTGTCAACCCGAAATCCTCGTCGATAGCAGTAGTTATGAACCCTCTACAATGAGCGTACAGGTCTAACAGTTGGTGTCTTGGCACTTCACCTAAGAACTCGACGTTTGGTGGTACAGGTCCGTTGTACTCGCCTTTACCTACGATTTTGAGGTTAAGGTCAGGTAACAGCATGAAAGCGTGTACCTGTTTGTCAACACGTTTCCATTTGTCTATACGCTGTACGGACAACCAATAGTCTTCCGGTGGTTTCCAGTAGTAGTCTCGAACATGGACGCACGGGCTGATAACATGTGACTGTTTGTTATAATACTTCCAGATCCGGGATCTGACGGTATGCGATATAGCTACTATAGCGTCTTGGTGAGCGATAGCGTGTTGATCAAGTTGACGTAACACGGATATCGGAAGTTTACGGTACCACGGTTCCGAGAAGTACATGTCGTAGAACGCCCTGCGCGGTGTCGTCATGTACGTTATGTCGGGGAACGCTCGTGCCGATAAGTCGTCCATACCGATAACTACATCGTAACTGCCATGAACCTCTTTCCGCATCTTCCAGAAGTCGATAGCGTCAGCAAGGTAGTAACAGTCTTTCCATTTACCGACGGTAGTATAGATCAGGTCGGCTGACAGTGCCGATTTAAGATCCTTTATAAGTCGTTCCTGACCGCCAGTCTGTCTTGGATCTAAGTGTGTCAGAATAGCTACAGTAGTCATTTTGTACCATCCATATTACTAACTCTTCAAACGTCATGGTAGGTTTCCAGCCTAACGTGTCGAAGATTTTGGTGTAGTCTCCTGTTAATGACCGGATGTCTGCCGGTCTTACGTTCTCAGGCGTGTCGTACTCTACACAGTCCTGGTCAACTTCAGCATACTCGAACGCCACGTCAACGAAATCCTTGACAGAATGTGACGATGCCGTCGCTATAACGAAATCGTCCGGTTTGTCTGCCTGTAGTATCATCCACATCGCTTTAACGTAATCTTTCGCTGAACCCCAATCGCGTCTCGCGTCACCGTTACCTAACCGTAACGTAAACTTCTCACCGTGTGCTAACCGCGCTACGGCTTTGGATATCTTCCTTGTAACGAACTCTTCACCCCTGCGAGGTGACTCGTGGTTGAAACAGATACCGTTCGCGCAGAACATCCCATAACTTTCCCTGTAGTTCACCATAGCATGATAAGCAGCTACTTTGCTCACACCGTACGGGCTGCGCGGGTGGAACGGTGTAGACTCGTTGAACACGACCATATCTTTGTGTTCGTCTCCCTGACCGAACATCTCACTCGACGACGCTTGATACACTCTGGCGTCAGGCGCGTGGTTCCGAACAGCTTCAAGTAACCTGATAACACCGCAAGCATTAGTATCCATTGTAGATACAGGGGTATCCCAAGACGATTTCACGTAACTCATTGCCGCCAAGTTGTACACTTCGTCGGGTTGAACCCGTTTCACAATGGAAACGAGACTTGGCATGTCACACATGTCACCCACAACAAGATCAACATAAGGAAACAGATAATCAATATTCCCATAGTTTGACGTGCTTGACCGTCGAACAAGACCTGTAACATCGTACCCTTTCTCCAACAACAACTCAGCTAAATAGCTTCCGTCCTGACCAGTGATCCCTGTAATCAGTGCAGTTTTCATCATTCTGACTCCGGTTGCCAGTCGAAACAACCCGTCTCAATAAGTTCAAGAAGGTATAAGTAATCTCCTTCTGACTGTTTCAACCATCTCACAAGTTTCTCTTTTTCAAGGTATAACGTCATTCAATACTCTCCCACTGTATCTTGAACATGAGTTTCTTCCATTTACCTTTTATTGATTCCCATTTTAAATCGTTCGGTTTCGGGAACTTCTTTCCCTGGTAGTGGTAGTAGATGTCTCGTAACGCATGAGCGATACTATCAGAATCAGCAGGATCGATGTAGAACATACCGTCGTAATACAACGCCAGATCGGGTAACCCACCTACCAGAGTAGACACTATCGGTATCTCGTAGTTCATAGCGATATGCGCCACACCGCTGCTTGACGCGCGTAAGTAAGGTAACACTACTACGTCTGCTATTGAAAAGTAATGTTCAGCAGTGTCGTCACTGATATAGTTCAGTATCTTAAGTATCCTGGGATCGTCGTCGAACTCTACTTTGTCCCACATCTCACCTAACACGATAAGCCGGGAGTTCGGTAAGTTGGCTTTCTTGAACCCTTCTACGAGGTACTTGACACCTTTATAGTCCCTGATAAGACCGAAGAACAGCACGTCGAAGAAGTCGGTTAACGGTTCTGCGTCAGGGATCTTGTTGTACTGGTCGTACAGCCCGTGAGGGATTATGTTCAGTTTATATGAACAATTGTCACTTATTTGTGAACATATCTTGTCGTGATCGTAATGTGAATGGACTACGATTGCTGACGCACGGTTTATTATATAACTTGATATGATTTTCCCGTACCAGTTCAGGAACCAGTTCTTCGATTCCATAACGTCAAGCGTTTCGTGCATCTCAATGATGACTTTACTTTTTGTGAACGTTACAATGTACGCATATACCATCGCGACACTGGAAGTCCACCACTCGATTATCGTGTACTCGTGCTGGTTACAGACTTTCAACGCTCTGTACCATGACAACACGTTCCACCAGTCGATATACGCTGCTACGTTGTCGTAACGTATCCTTGACCGTATCTTCCCTACCCTGTTCTTACCGGGGAACAGGAATTTGGGTAACATGTCACGAAACAGGATTGGTGTAGCGTCAAGAGCAGTAGATAACCGCCATGTAAAGTACGCGATACCCGATATAAACTTGTCTCCCGGTCCTATAACCGCAACTCTTCTATCCATAATACCCACCTCAACTTAAAGAGGGCTACGACCCGTAAGATAAACTCCCAACTCGACATAATCGTCTACCGTGTTGATGTTATAGTAAGGTTTCTTGAGTTCGCACAACTCGACATGGTTTTCCGCTTCAATGTACGATTCAATCGCGTCCGGGTAATCCTCACACAACTCTATCGCGCTCAGGAACGATCCGTGGAACATACCCATACCTGTACCTTTGTACCGGGAACCGTTTACTACCCTCTTCTCATGAAACCCCATATCGTTACCTTCAACCGATATAGAGAACGTTCGTTCGATAGATCGTGGGTTGTCGTCGGTGACGTACCCGATAACACCGTCACAGTGCGCTGATTTGAACTTGTGGTGCATACTCCAGGTAGCGAAATCGTCTCCTATGTACTCGTCACCTAACACTAACATGAAATCGTCCTCATCAAAGATCCGTTCACGGGCAAGAGAGAGCGCGTTCACCATACCAATAGAGTCTAACGGTTGGTGGATAAACGAGATGTCAAACCCGATCAGCTCGTCACTTACATCCGATTCGTTGTACCATGACTCGATACGATCGATGATATCTCTTGCACGGTAACCTATAACGATCACCAGTTCAGTTATGTAGGGGACCATCTTTTTGACGTGGGCTAACGGGTAGTCAAGAAGAACTTTGTCGTCTACAACGGGCAGCACACATTTGTTCCGGGTATCTGTGAATTCGCCCATACGTTCGCCTCTCCCTCCTGCAAGAAGCAACGCTTTCATATCAGAACAACTCCTTGTTGGACGTTATCCATTGATACATGTTCTCTAACCCGTCTCCCGGTACTACGGTTGGTGACCAGCCAAGTTCGGCTTGCGCTTTGGTGATATCACAACAGAACCAGTGCATGTCGCCTTTCCGTTCGGGTAACAACTCATACTCTACCGTTTTCCCCGTTCTCTGTTCAAGCCAGTCGAAAAGGTTACTGATACTGAACAGGCATTGTTTCCCTCCACCTATGTTGTACATCTCGCCCACACCCGGATTCTCGAAGAAACGGTTCATCGCTCTAACCGCGTCAGTAACATACAGTATATCCCGGTACTGTTCTGTCGTTCCAAAGACTTTGATAGGTCGGTTCAATATATGCCGGATCATGAAGTTGGCTACCCAACCGTGGTCTTCACCACCAAACTGCATGTGACCGTACATCCCGCTTAGCCTGAACGTGCTTACCAACACACCGTACGTATCAGCAGCAGCACGACAGTAATGTTCAGCAGCGAGTTTAGACGCATGTAGCGGTGTTACTGTACCTTTCAACACGGGTGCTTTCTCGTTTACTGGTCTTCTCACATCAACGTTGTTACCGTAAACATGGATAGACGAACAGTTCACCATAGCCGCGCCAGCCTTGCTTGCCAAGTTGATGGCGTTCATTGTCCCTATAACGTTACAATCGAAATCGTACATCGGTGACTCGATGGCTACCGTCATGGCGGGTTGGGCGGCACAGTGCGCGATCTTGTCCGCGTCAAGGTAGTCCGGGTGCGTGAGTTCTGTCCGAACGTCATCTTTGTGGAACTCGACACCCATAATCTTCAACCTGTCAAGAACGTAGTCCCTGACCACTTCGGTATCGTAACCTGACCGGGAATACTCGTGTTTTGTAAGGTTGTCTATACCGATTACTCGTTCGCCGTTGTCCCGGTAATACTTGCAAACGTGGTATCCTAAGAACCCACAACAACCTGTAACTAATACTGTCATTTTTCTACCTCGATAATGTACAACTGTGTGTCCTGTACCCCTTCTTTCACG
>JBAZKI010000042.1:0-4795 GCA_041650875.1 Patescibacteria group bacterium | reverse complement strand
AGGGGCTTACCCTTAAAAGAAAACAGAAATTTATCATGAAGCGGCCAAAATCTATCGCAGTCTCCTCCTGCCAGAAGTATGATGTTTCTAATTTTTTTCATATTCTTATTATACAGGTTTTTCGGTATCACGCTCTTTGTATGTCTCCACCCAAACCCCTTACTTTTTCAATAAAATTCTCATAACCCCGCTCCAGTATAGACGCGCCGTTTATGACAGATTCGCCTTCAGCAACAAGCGCGGCAATCGCAAGGGTAGCACCAGCCCTCAAGTCTGATATTTTCATGACACCGCTATGTAGACGCTGTGGACCGTATACCCTTATTGCCTGCAAGTATTCTTTTGTTTGATCATAATTAAATAGATAAAAAGCTGCGGCATTTTCGATTTCAGGCTTAACTAAGTCAATTTTTGCACCGACTTTTACCAGTTCATCCACATAAGAAAATCTGTTTTCAAAAACCCTTTCATGTATAAAAGACATGCCATTGGCCTGAGTCAATAGCACAGCCATATTTGGCTGCCAATCAGTCATAAAACCGGGATGTGTACCAGTGACAATATCTATTGGTTTCAGTGAGCGTTTATAATAAAATCTCCATCCGCCTTGCTTGGTCTTTTCGGCACCGGCTCCCATTTTGCGCACAAAGTCAACAAACGTACCTATATAATAATCCGGAATTGAAAATACGGTGACATCACCGTGGGTTATTATTCCGAGAATTGCATACGTTATTGCTTCATTTCGATCTGATACGATGCTAAAGGATTGTTTTTGCCTGAGAGAAGATACTCCTTCAATGAAGATATCATTTTCTTTTCTGACAATCTTACCCCCTCCTTCATTCAGAAACGATATCAGGTCATCTATTTCAGGTTCAAGTGCGCAGTTACGGATAACGACGGTCCCCTTACAAAACACGGAAAGCATTATCATTAGCTCCGTTCCCGTATGCGAAGGTTTTTTGAATGTAAAGGAGCCTTCAGGTTTTCCAACCATACGAGCTTCATAATATCCTGTTTCGGTTTGGTATGAAACCGCAATACCCAGACTCTTCATTCCACTCACAATGCGATCAATGGGACGGGCACCGATCCTGCATCCCCCTGGATTGGGAATAAAAGCATGTTTCAGTTTATATAAAAGAGGCGCAAACAATAAAAATGATGCTCTGATTTTTGATGCGTGCAAAAAATCAAGTTTGTTTTCTTGCAGATTTCTCCCATCAATCGAAACCGTATTAACTCCTGTAAACTCAGCGTAAGCACCAAGAATACGGATCAGATGAAGAAGCTCATCTATATCACCGATTCTTGGAATGTTTTTCAATACAACCGGTCCGTCAAAAAGTAAAGCCGCAATAACTGCCTTGAGTGCAACGTTTTTGGCACCGGACAGGGTAACAGTTCCATGCAGCTTTTTTCCTCCGCGGATGATAAATGCGTCTTCCATAATAAAAATCTATATGACCACAACTTCTTCCCTTAGTTCAAGTTCAAATTGTTGCCGTATCTTTGACTTGATCATATGCACCAATTGTAACAGGTCTTTTGTGTTAGCCTTGCCTGCTCCAGTATTTACAATAAAGTTTGCATGAATATCTGATACCTTAAATGATCCAACTGACAGATTTTTCAAACCTGCCTTCTCTATAAGATATCCCGAAGAAGTCGTAGGTAAACCGAGTCTTTCTTTATCCGCTTCTGAGATATTACGGAAGAAACAGCCCGATGTAGCAACACCTATAGGTTGTGTTTTCATCCGGTGATCAAGTGCTTTGTCGGCTCGAGCCCGTAAAAGCGATGGGTCTGTTTTTTTCAACACAAACCTGCCTTCCAAAAAGACCTCATGGTTCTTTTGTAAAATGCTGAATCCGTGACTAAATTGAAAATAAGATCGGTCGACTGTATGCATATCCCCTTTCGTGTCTAAAATGACAGCATCAACCAGATGATCCCCTGCATAACTTTTCGGATTTGTCCATTTGGAATTCATATGTATAGCTCCGCCCAATGTTCCGGGCAGTCCTTTATGGTATTCAAAACCCCCCCATCCCATATCGATTGATTTATTGACTAAAAGAGACATAATATACCCTGATGAGATAAGAAGCTCAACATTATTGTCATCTTCTTTTATGATATTCATTTTTGCATAGCTGTTTTTCATAATAATACCGGGAAGAAGATCAGCAACTGGCGCCATATTTGACCCTCCTCCAATCAACGTAAACGGTATATTTTTTTTCCGGGCAAACTGCACACACCCTATAAACTCGTCCCGGGTTAAAACCTCCACAAAATATTCGGCAACAGTTTGAACGCGTAGTGTAAAAAAGGGGAAAAGAGATTTGTTTTTTTCTACTCTACCCTCGCCTAATTTTTTATTAAGACTTTTTGAAATGTCCATCAATATTTTTTTTGAATAATCTGAATTATATCATCCTTAAGTTCGTATATATCACCAGCACCCACTGTCAGGATGACATCTCCTCTTCGTATGAGTTTTGCAAGACTTTTAATCAATTCTTTTTTTGTGTGAAATGCCATGACGTGTTCCTTGACAGATTCATCTATCAGATCAAAAGATGTTACAGTATCCATGATTATTTTTTCACGTGCAGAAGGAAAAATTGGAGCAAGAAGACAGATATCGAATTTACCAAGAACCGCTTTAAACTCCTCTTTTAGTGATGCAGTCCGTGAGTAAGTATGGGGTTGAAATATACAGACAATACGCCTTGCTTTAAATCTTCCTTGCACAGCCATAAGTAGCGCATTAATCTCAACGGGATGATGAGCGTAATCATCAAACAGATAGATATCATGCTGATAATAGATTTGCTCAAATCGCCGTTTTACCGATGAAAAATCCTTAATTGCATCCCGAATTCGACCGGATTGACATCCGAGATTTAACAGAGTAAGTATTGCGCCTGTGCAATTGAGCACGTTTTTTTCTCCGTAAAGTGCAATTTTATAGTTGCCTAGGTTATTATTTTTATATATCAAATCAAACGATGAACCTTTTTCATTATAGTCGGCGTGTTCTATACGCAAATCTGCATCTTTGGAAAAGCCATATGTTTCAAAATGCGTCTTCTCAATCTTATTTTCATTGATAAGTGCCCGAATATTGTAATCGTCAATACAAAGATATAATTTTTTTTTGTTGAAAAACCGTAAAAAAGCCGCTTTTGTTTGTTCGATATCCTGATAAACATCAGGATGATCAAAATCAATATTGGTACAGATGATATTATCCGGATTAAGATCTAAAAATTTCGGGGTCTTGTCAAAGGGCGGGTTGATCCCATACTCATCTGCCTCAACTATAAAACAGTCCTCTCCATCATATGCTCCGCCCGGAAACTCATGGAAAGATGGCGCTCCCACCAGATAACTTGGTTTTTTCCCCATGCGTTTTAGACTATATGCAAGAAGAGCGGATGTGGTCGTCTTACCATGACAACCAGAAACAGCAATTGATGTTTTGAACATGTTTATGATTTCACCTAACAACTTTGACTGAGGTATTACTTTAATGTGTTTTTGTATAGCTTTTTTTACCAAAGGGTTCATGTCCCCTCCATGAGCCGCCGAATACACAACCAAATCAACTCCATCAGGGACAATGCTGAAGTCAAATCCACTGTGAACCTGGATTTTATTTTGTGATAAAACCGTATTCGTAATAAAATCATCTTTGACATCGCACCCGGTAACCTGATGCCCCATTTGAGTAAGAATAACGCTAAGATTGGACATTGCAACCCCTTTTATTCCAACAATAAATATGTATTTTGCCTTCTGTAACATATGAGTTAATTGATTGTAATAAAACTAAACATCTCTCCAAACTTGTCACTATGCTTTTTGTAGTCACGCCTGAAAGAAAAAAATCTCTGTTTATCGCAAAACGTACAAAACGGATGAAAATCAATATGTTTTTTTTGTATACCCGCCTCCATCAAAAGATGGTAGTTAAGTTTAGTCAAGTTAAGGTAATAGGATGACCCAGAAGATCGAAATGAACCAAAATCTGTTTCAAACTCTTCTATAAACTGATGATATCTGTCAGCATCAATATTGTAGCAGCATGCACCGATTGCCGGTCCCATAACAGTAATAATATTTTCCTTTTGAGCGCCGTGCTCTGTCATAGTCTTGATTACGCGCCTGGAAATGTTTTTCAGGGTACCCCGCCAACCGTTGTGTGAGACGGCAATTATACCTGTCTTCTCATCATAGTATAAAACCGGAATACAATCAGCCGTCCTGACTCCTATAACTACACTTTTTTCCAAGGTTATTATGCCATCGGTTTCAGACAACACCTCAACTTCTTTATTGTTATCAGACTCATAAAAAACTACATTAACCGAGTGTATCTGTTCCGCTACTACGAGTTTTCTAAAAAGCACTTTATTCAGACGAAGGTATGACAGAATGTCAGCAATACTTCTTGCATCACCAACGTCACGTGCAGTAAAACCTGATGATAGGCGTATATCCTCAAGCTTAGTTGAGAGAAATGTCTGTTGTTGAGAATTATAATAAATCATAATGATAGAATTTCTTTAACTGCTTTTTTATCATCCCAAGGATATTCAACCGTTCCTCGGCATAAACTTTTTTCATGTCCCTTACCGGTAATAATAACCACATCTCCTTTTTGCGCAATTTGTATCGCCTCAAATATTGCTTCTTTTCTTTCAATAATAATGGAGTATGTTTTCTCGGATGATCTCACGGGCTTATGGGTAAGTTTAAACCCTTTGCTCTTCAAACCATC
>JBAZKI010000041.1:0-4924 GCA_041650875.1 Patescibacteria group bacterium | reverse complement strand
TGCTGAAGTATTTGGTCCACTTGTGCCAGTCGTCGTCGAGGATCTCCGCCACGCACCGGGCCGTATTGTAGGCGATGCGGAGCGACGCATAGGACTTCCCGGAGCCCTTCGGCCCCTGGAGGAGCATAGCGATATCCTGCTTGTACGGTCCAGTGATGGTGTGCGCGAACCGCTGCGCCAGGAAGTCACAGCCGCCCCGCATAGCAGCATAGGATAGTCCGGTGCCCCTCTGCGGGAGAGGGTTATGTGACATCGACGCAGGCTGCCTCGCCATCGGCACCGCCATCATTGCACTCACCTCCTCCGAACTGAGCTTCGTCTTCTTCCTCGCCCGGTTGAGGTCCGCACACCCCATAGGTCATCACGGTTGTGACGCCGAGCATGTTATCGTACCAGCTCCGGACGTCTCCGAGGACGCGCGTACAGGCGTTCACCATCGCCGTGGCCTCGTCATCGTTTGAGGGCTTTTTGTACTCCTTGAGGCCCTCCTCGTAGTACTGCTTTTTCCTCACCCGGAACTCTTCCCGCATCCCCTCGTCGGTGACTGCCGAGATCATCAGGTCGGTGAAGATCGGGATCCGGGGGTCCCGGATGTTCGTCATCTGGATGATAATCTGCTCAAGGGCATTCCATGAGATGAAATGACTGTGAAGATACTCATCCTTTGCCGCCATCGGCGGCGTGCCGAGGCTTACCTTTGCCATGAGATCACATCCCTCCGTGCGAGGATCCGCTGCCACTTCTCGAAGAGCTCAATCCCGGCCACCGCCCGCCCCTCGGTGATGTTCTGGTTCCGGGGATCTATCCACGACCGGATGCTCTTCAGGAGCGCCCCGCTCTCTTCATCCTCCTCATCTACGATCTCCTGGTAGGGAGAGGTCAGGGTGAAAAGCGCCGAGAAACACTCATAGAACTCCAAAAAGGGCGGGGCGAGCGGCCCCCGGGGATCCATGAGGTGGAGGCGGAGGCGGGTGCCCTGCCGAACTGTGGCGATGTATGCGGCGTCGATGACGGTCGCAATCGCGGGCCGCTCGGTTCTGGGGGTCGGGAGAGATTCTGCCATGTTTGCCTCACGTGACGATCGAGTGCGCCACCGCGCCGCCGATGATGATCATCAGTGCCGCGAACGCCACCGTCAGGATCAGGCCGAACTTCTTGGTGAAATCCTCCATCTGCTTTCTGACTTTGCGCTCGATAAGTAAGCCGTACTGGTGGAGGTCCTGCGAGAGGTAGGCGGTTGGGATGTTCTTGAACGCATAGGCGTAGGAATACATCCCGCTGCTCGGCACCTCGACCTCTGCGATGCGGTCCTGGGCGTCGATGATGAGGTTCATCAGGGCGCGAGAGTCGTGGATATCGAACTCCACGGCAGTTGTGGCGGTCATCTTGTAGATAGAATCACAGTACTTCTCCAGGTCGTTCCGGGGCGTGTTGAGGAGCGCCAGAACCTGATCGTCCGTCAGGAATTGGAGTTTCGGGTACTCATCCCGGATAGTCAGGATCACAGTCTGGAGCGCCATGCAGTGCCGGCCGTCGAGGGCGAGCGGGGTGGTGGTGCCGTAGTGGTAGATCCGCAGGCCCTTTGCGAGCCGGTCGGGGGCGATCTGCCCGCTGAACTTCGGATCCACTTGAATCCCGAAACTCTGCCCTTTGACAGAGAAGGCAGGATCGCCCTTCTCGTCTTTCTCGCCTAAGATCAAGTCCGTCTCCCCTGTACCGGGGACCGTGAGGGCCAGAACCGGGAGGTTCTTCTTCCGCGCCTGGGAGAGGATCCGCCATTCGGGGATCCACTTGTAGATTTCAGAGACGAGCAGGCCGAGACCGACATATCCGCCGGCTGCAACCAGCCCTACCGCTGCGAGGGTCAGGTCGTCAAGTACCATCGGCATTAGGAGTTACCTCCGCCGAAGACCCGGTCGATGATGCCGAGCCCGCGTTTTGCTCGTTTCTTTTCTTCGTCATTGGTGATCTTGCTCACGCTCTCATAGGTTGTTCTGTTCTGTAGGATCCGTTCCCGTTCTGCACCGAGAGTGCGGCTGACGATGAACCGGTTAAAGTGCGCCCGGATCAGCTCTATCAGGTGCGGGTATTCGGGGAGATTAATATCAACCTTGTTGCAGTTGAGCGCCAGGAGGTTGAGCGCGATGTCGAGGTCAATCTCTGCGATCTCCGCGTCCCGCTGGTAGGAGAGGAGTGCCGTGTGTGAGAAGAAGTTGAGGATCGTCGAGATGAAGGCCCGCTTCGCCCCGGGTGAGAGGTGGCTGGCATTGATGCGCTCGATTAAGAAGGGGCGATAATCTGAAGAATAGAGGCTTTCGAGATAGTTGTAGTGTTCAGCTATGTACGGGACGGCCGGGCGGCCGGTGGGTGCTGCAGGGTGCTGCTGAGGGTCGGTGCCGTAATCGGCCCCGCACTCTCCGCCCCAATCGTCCTGGTCCGGGAAGTCGAGGGAGTCGTAACCATCCATAATATCTCCTGTGTAGTCATAGTGTTATGGAGGAATGGAGGGGGGACTAGATCCCGCCTCCACTCCCTCCGGTGCCCCGGACCCTCATGATGGCCCAGATGATCAGCGAGAGGATCGAGACCATCACGGCGAGTATCAGGAGACCGGCGTTCTGTTCCCAGATGCCGACGCCCGTGGGAATGTCCGTGTTTTCGGTGGCGTTCCACTGTGAGCCCGGCGGGATGGTCGATGCGGTGTCGATGTTGGAACCGATCAGCGGTGCGAGCGAGTACACAGCAACGAGCACGATCAGCCCGATCGCCATCGTCACAGCGACGTCGATCATGGTGTTTCCGGACTCGTTCATGCGCCGGGAAAAGAGATTCTTCTGCGCTTCCTCTGCCCACTCCTTCAGAGCGATGCAGGTTTTGAGAGGCTTCTCAAGCATAGTGTTTTTGATGACCTCCGATGGATGATATATCATCCTTTCGATTATTTATAGGTTTCCTGCCGAATGGAGAGGGAGGAGAGGTGCCGGTCAAATCAGCCGGCGAAGAATGACGAACCCGGCGATCAGCGCGATGATCACGAGCATCGCCGGCAGATAGGAGATTAACGAGATTGATGCAGTTGATGCGTCTACAGTGGCGTTGTACTGGTCCGAGTATGGGGAGTCCGTCATGTTCGTCGCGCTGTCCGCAGCCCCGAGCGCACTGATGCCGTACGTGAGGCCGATAACCAGGGCGAAGACCACGAGGGCCGCCCCCAAGATTGTGTTGAGTCCGGTTGCCATTATTGCAGCTCCTTCATGATTTCGAGGCCGAGCGAGATGATGAGGCCGAGAGACACGATCGTCATGACCACCGCGACCCCGGAGAGGAGGAGGCCGAGCGCGGGGTCTACGGTGGTTGCGGTGAGGGTGGTGTACTCTAGCGTCGTGATGCCGGTGGTGATGTTCTCCCCGATCGTGGTGATGTTCTGTGCTGTAGTCAGCGGGACCGTGGCGGCGTCCCCCACGTTGCCGCCGAGAGTGACGATGGCGAGATACCAGGTGAGGATCGCGGAGCCGACCGCCGAGAGGATGTCTGCGAAGAGGCGGTTCTCGACCGCGAAGAAGGCGATCGCGATCAGGGCCGCGTCGAGCAGGAGCAGGGCGATGAAGAGCGGGGTTGCTATCATCGTTCCTCCTCCGTGAGCGTGAACCTGATATCTACCCCTCGTACCTGGAGGATCTCGTTGAGCTCGGGGATTGCCCGGGTAACTTTGGTATTCTTGACCTCGTAGATCCGCCCCTCTTCATCGTAGAGCGTGAGGCGCCCGAAATAGAGTTTTGTTGCCATGTTCTCAGCTCCTATCCTTGATTACTCCCCACACAACCGCCAAGATGGAGAGCGCAATGAACGCTATCGCGGCAAGGTGATACTCTGCGGGGGTTTTCGCCAGCATGATCCCGCCCAGGATGATCCCGATCGCGGCCGGCACCGCCATGCTCCCCTGTCGGAGCCATTGCATCACAAAGGGGATCGAGAAGACGATGACGTAGAAGAACGGCCCGATGAGGTCGGTGTAGGGGCGCTCGGCGGCGTCTTTCATGCCGAGCCAATCTACTCCCTCGGTGGTCTCGTTGAGCTGGTTGTTGCCGCCGAACGCATTGATGAAGGCTGTGTATGGTCCTTCGTCAAGGGTCGGGATCGGGGCCGTGGTTTTGGGCCGGGAGCCGCCGAGCAGGGTGATTGTGGCGGACTGTGTGGTTGTCTCGATCGGGGCGCCGGTGTCGTCGTCAAGCGCGTTGGCGGTGATGGTGAGGTCCACCGTGCCGGCGTCGAGAGCCCGGATGGCGACGGTGCCGAGGAGGATCCCGGTTGCCCCTGACTGGATCTGGTCGTTGAGGTCCGCGCCGGTGATCTGGACGGAACTTGCCGGGGTTGCGCCCACGGTGCCGATCGTGGCCCACCCAGGTTTATTGGCGGCCGCGATGGTTGCGAGGGCTGGGTCGGATACCGATACGGTGATGTCGTAGCCGGAGAGGCCGGCCGGGGCGCTGTCGAGGACGATATTGACCTCTTTGGGCGCCTGCCCCACGTATGCCGTGGTGCTGTGGGCGGAGATGGTCGCCGCCAGTGCCGGAGTTACGAGCAGGGCGACGACGAGCAGCGCCACGAGCAAGAGTTTTCGGGTCATGTGTGTTCTCCTGTGATTGTCGTGAATAGGGTGATCACATCATTGTAGTCGAGCCAGCCGTTGCCGTTGAAGTCGAAGCAACTCGTTGGTTGGGCGGTTTTCGCCCATGCGAGATTCTGGAAGAAGACGGTGAGGTCGTTGTAGTCGAGGCGGTTGTTGCCGTTGATGTCGGTGTAGAGGCCGTTGCCGGTGAGGTCGCGGGGGATGAGAGTGAGGCCGGGGAAGGGCTGGAGGACGGCGACGGTGATGTAGGCGGTTTTGGTCTCGGTGTCGTTGCTGTACGTGTGGCTGGCGGTG
>JBAZKI010000040.1:0-5007 GCA_041650875.1 Patescibacteria group bacterium | reverse complement strand
CAACCTACATATTCCGGAGCAAGGTAGGCCAGTGATTCCGGGCAAAAAGTGGAATAAAATGATGCTCGATCACCACTAAAAATGGTGAAAAAGTGAAAAAAACAGTCAAAAAACGCGGTTACGGCGCTCATTTTCCGGAGCATTGTCGGCCACTACCCAATACAGGGTGGGAAAAAGATGTTTCCGATGCTCAATTCCGGAGCATACTCGGCCAATCGGAAAAGTTAATTTATTCAGCGACAATGTTTTCCGGAGCATTGTCGGCCAGTGTTTTTACAAAATCCATAGTTTTGTTTTTAACGGTTGACCAATCATTAAAAATGAAACTATATGGCAGGGACAATTATTGAAATGAGCACAATCAAACAGGTGCTCCAAATGAGCAGAGACGGTCTTTCCAACAGGCAGATAGCGAAAACAATAGGCATCAGTAGGGATAAGGTAAACGAATATGTAAAGTTGGCAGAAAAAGACTCTTTGGGAATCATTGGACTGCAAAAACTGGAAGATCCCATTCTTGAACGGCGCTTTCATTCGGGGAATCCAGCTTATACAGACGAGCGGATGGATGCTTTTCTTGAGATGCTTCCTGATTTCGTTGAACAACTGACGCACAAACATGTTACCCGATTTATGGTCTGGGAAGAATATAGGGAAAGACATCCCGATGGTTATGGAAAGTCACAGTTTTTCTTCCATCTTGCTCAGCATCTTAAGGCGCAAAAGCCATCTGTATCGGTATTACATCACGAACCTGGTGCTGAACTATATGTTGACTTTGCCGGAGACACATTGGGTTATGTTAATGCAGAAACGGGGGAATACATTCCAATGCAAGTATTCATTGCGACCTTAGCTTGTACCGATTATGCTTTTGCGATATGCGTACCATCACAAAAGACTGAGGACTTCCTATATGCTCTTCGAAGATGTCTTGAATTCTATGGGGGCGTACCAAAAATAGTAACGCCCGACAATCTCAAAGCAGCGGTGGTTAAAGCAGACAAATACGAGCCTACCCTCAATAAAGCGATGGAAGATATCGGGAATCATTATGGGTTTGTAGTCATTCCTTGCCAGCCCCATTCTCCGACACAGAAAGGTATGGTGGAAAACCAAGTAAAAATCATCTATCATCGAATCTATGCAAAGCTCCGTGGCCAGACATTCTTTTCCGCTGAAGAGCTTAATAATGCTGTTTCAATTTTACTAAAAGCACACAATCAGACAAGGATGCAGCAACGACCATATAGCAGGGAAGAACACTTCTTTGCCGTGGAAAAGCAAGCATTGAAACCACTTCCGGCAGAGCCGTACATAATGAAGCGATACGCGGATGTGACCATACAGCAGAATGGACACGTATATCTGAGTTGCGACAAGCATTATTACTCTGTTCCTTATACACTTATTGGCAATAGAGCTAAAATCATCTTCACCACATCTCTTGTTAAAATTTTCGTCAAAGGGGAACAAGTGGCGGTCCATTTCAGGGTGAGAAACTTCGGATACACATCAAAGGAAGAGCACCTTGCATCAAGCACACTGGCTATCACCAGACGTTCTGCCGACTACTACAAACATAGGGCAGAGTATGTGTCAAAGCCATTATACAGGTTGTTTGACAGCATGTTCGGACAATCAAACGGTTCGCTTCCTCCGGAATACTACTACAAAACCTGCGATATGATGCTCCGTCTCCAACAAATCTATAGGGCAAAAACCTTCAACCGTGCTTGTGAAATATGCATCGAGAACCGGCTCTTCTCAGGGAAAAAGCTTGAGAATATCGTCAAGACAATCGAGCAGACTGCAGAAGATGATCTTTTTACATCAACACCTACGCCCAACAACCACGAGAATATGCGTGGCAGACTATCTTTTCAATAAAACGTCAATAAGAAATGGAAATACAAATACAATCATCGTTACAACGGTTACACATGCCCGGCATGGCAATGTGCTGGAAAACAATAACCGAGACACACCAAACGGATAAACTATCTCTCACCGACGGGCTGGAAATGCTTCTTCAAAGTGAGCTGGACAATCGTCAAAACAATAAAATCGAACGGTTGATAAAGAATGCTTCCTTCAGGCAACGTGCAACCATAGAGGAACTGGAGTTAAGCGAATCGCGAGGTATAAACGAAAGCATCGCTCATCGTCTGGCAACGGGTGAATATCTTAAAAATGGTGCCACAATCGTAATCAGCGGGCCAACTGGCACCGGCAAGTCTTTCTTGGCTACAGCTCTGGGGGAAAGGGCTTGCCGACAAGGCTATAAAGTTAGATACTATACAGTACAACGGCTCTTTGATGAGCTGAAATTGGCAAGACTGGAAGGCCATGAACTCAAATTCTTTGAAAAAACGGAACAGTTGGACCTCTTAATCATCGATGACTTCGGAATGAAAAAGCTTGAGGGACAGCAGCAGAACGACTTCGAACAAATCATTGACGACCGATATCATAAGAAATCCCTCATCTTAGCAAGTCAGCTTGCTGTAGCCGACTGGTACTCAATCTTCAGCAGCGAAATGCTTGCAGAAGCCTGTCTGGACAGGGTTGTCCACAAATCCATACGAATCGAACTAAAAGGTTATGGAAACAATCTGATTATGTAAAGTGTGCTGCGCATTCTCCATCTAATCTCCTTGGAACAAAGCTTTTATTATGTAGACTTACCATAATCACTTTCCATAACTTTAATGTGGCATATTGCAAAAAAACATTAAAAACAAGAGTTATGGAAATTCAAAAAGTAATTGAACGTGCCAACCAATTGCTTACAGAGGCTCGGTATACGAAATCCCGAATCTACACCTATAACTGGTTGTGGAAGAAAGGAATTTTTTCGTATATGAAGTCCAAAAGCTTGGTTGACTTCGATGAGAAGGTAGGCAAAGAATGTACACTTTGCTTCCATGACGGAGGTTCCGTCACATTCCACCATCGTGATTTGATCAAAAGCATTGATGTCTTGGTCAATGTATTTTTGAACGATAATCTGGGCAAGAGGATACGTACTCCAGCGCAGTATCCCCTTAGAGGGGAAATCGGATCAGCAGCTCATGATTATTTTGAGTCCTTGAAAGCCCTTGGTGTCAGCGAGAAGAAGACAATACGGAGCTACAAAAAAAGGGTCAGTAACTTCGTCGAATATTTGCTTGAGAACGGAGTCAGCTCTTTATCTGGGATATTTGAAGACTGTATTGTCAAGTTTATAGAAAGTCGTCACTACTGCCAGAAGGAGTATATAGGAACGACACGTCGCTTCCTGAATTATCTTTATAAAGAGCATCTTATAGCCAAAGACTATTCTTATGTTCTTCGGTCTCTTGGCAAGAATGTCAAGCATATCAAAGCACCATCATTCTATAGCCCAGATGAAATACGGCAATTGGAAGAATCGATATCAAGAACCAGCAATGTCGGGAAACGTGACTATGCAATGGTTACATTATGTTCCAGACTTGGACTACGAGTATCAGATGTTGCAAATCTCAGCTTCAAAGATATTAACTGGGAGAACAATAGTATCAACATTATACAGTACAAAACTGGAAATCCTCTGACCCTCCCTTTATTATCCATCATAGGTAATGCGATAATCGATTATCTCAAGAATGCACGTCCAAAGTCTACATCAAACAAAGTCATTTTGAGTTGCCGTCCACCATATGGTGAAATGAGTCCAGGTTCAGTTCATGGTGCAATCGCTGTTGCTTTCAGGAAATCAGGAGTTGACTTCGGTGATCGTCATCACGGTGGTCATGCCCTGAGGTTCAGCCTGGCTCAGAGGATGCTCGACAAATCAACCCCAATACCTATCATATCTGAAACACTGGGACATACGGAGGTGGATACAACAAGAACATATGTTCGAATAGACCTTACTCACATGATGGGGTGCGTATTAGATGTTCCGGATACCAGTGATGTCTTTTATACTCAAAGAGGAGGATGGTTCTATGACTGATCCGTTCAATTACAAGGGAGTGTTATCCCCCTATATGAAGGCCGTAATCCGCATGAAAGAAGCCTGTGGCCAGACCATCATATCGACGAAATGGACCTATAAGGAGCTCGACGAGTTCACAATACAATATGGTCTTACAGAACCGATTATCACCAAGGGACTTACGGATGCATGGGCAGCGACAAGACTCAATGATTGTAGCCGGACATTCCATGGGAAATGTTCACGGATAGCTCAGTTAGCAAAATACATGAATGAACATGGCATCAAGTCTTACATAATGCCATTGCCAAAATGCGATAATGACCGTGCGTTCATACCGTATATCTTCACGGAAAAACAAATGCAGGATATTTTCAGCGAGACGGACCTTCTATTACGGGAAAGTCACAGAAAGGATGACCCAATCATATCTATACCTTGCCTGCTTCGTCTTCTTTACAGTACCGGTTTGAGAATCACGGAAGCTGTCACTTTAAGAAACAAGGATGTGGATTTGGAGAAGAATATGCTGCGAGTGGGGACATGGGGCAATACGAAGAATGGAGAAGAGCGTTTGGTACCGATATGCAGTTCGCTCAAGGACAATATCTTGAAATATCTGTATTATAGGAATAGGTTGCCAATCAAGGGCATAACCGACGCTGATCATATTTTCTTTGTGAAACTAAATGGAGAAGCAGTTTCTTCAGCAAATGCCTATCGATGGTTCAAAAAAGTATATACGCGTTGTGGCATTGCGTATCGAGGGGAACACTTCGGCCCACGCGTTCATGATCTAAGACATACCATGGCATCTCATTCACTTGTAAAGATGATAGGGGAAGAGATGGATATCTATGCTGCACTTCCGTTGTTGGCCGCTTGTCTTGGGCATAAGACTCTAACTGCAACAGAAGGATATGTGCGCCTTACATGTAGTGAATATCCAGACCTATTGCAGCAGTGCTCATCTTTGAACAACTTTATATATAGCAAAGAAGATGGCATCGAATGACTTTGCAAAACAACTCTCGAGGTTCCTC
>JBAZKI010000039.1:0-5015 GCA_041650875.1 Patescibacteria group bacterium | reverse complement strand
AGAAAGGAATCCACGTCGTTTACGGCGGGGAGGATGTCAGAAGGCGAATCTGTACGCATTTTTGAACAGCGAGCCGGTGGGAATGGAAAACCACAACAATATCAAGTAGTTAGGAAAAAAGAATTATGGCGGCAACAAAAGGCAAGGTCTGTAACCCAAAAGGCAGAGGACATGCGCCAAACAAAGGAGCAGCGCGGATAGCAGAGGACATAGTTGCTGCGTACAAGGAGCTTGGCGGGATGCAGTATCTCATTCAGCTTGCGCAGGAGGACAGAAAGACATTCTGCACCCTGTTGCTTAAGATATTGCCGAATAACATCAAGGCCGATGTGGATGTAAAGGGGCAACTGGCGCATTTCTTTGAGCAGATAGATGGACTCAGCAAAGGCCCGCCAAGTGCAAGATAAGTTCAAAGACCAGTTCTGGCGGCTGAACAACCTGTATTGGATAACAGACAAGGCAGGGCGCAAGGTTCTATTCCGCATGAATCCCGTACAGGAGAATCTCTATTGGGAGATGCACTATCGCAACGTAATCCTGAAAGCACGGCAGAAGGGGTTTACTACGTTTATAGACCTGTTCGGGCTTGATTCAGCCCTGTTTAACAGCAATTTCAACTTTGGGATTATTGCCCATTCTCTGGATGATGCTACGGCTATATTCCGGCACAAGATACAATTCCCGTATGAGAATCTGCCCTCTGCCCTGAGGGAAACAATCACCGCCACGGTAGACCGCGCGGGGGAATTGGTATTCAGCAACGGTAGCACGGTGCGTGTCAGCACCTCATATCGGTCAGCAACCCTGCAACTCTTGCATGTATCAGAGTACGGGAAAATTAGCATCAAATACCCGGAGAAGGCCAGGGAGATAAAGACCGGCGCATTTGAAGCTGTGGGGCTGGAGGGGATGATATTTGTGGAATCCACTGCAGAAGGGAAGGGCGGAGAGTTTTACGATTTATGCCATACGGCTAAGAAGCGGAAGGACGAGGGGATTGAATTGTCTCCGCTGGATTGGAAATTCTTTTTTGAGCCGTGGTACACCGAGGCTGGGTATCGGATGAACCCGGTTGCCGTGGCCGTTCCCAAAGAACTGCAGCAGTATTTTGACACGCTGGAACACAAGCATGGGATTGCCCTCGATGCGGCACAGAAAGCCTGGTACACGGCGAAATCTGCTACGCTTGCAGGGGATATGAAGCAGGAATACCCATCAACCCCTGAGGAGGCGTTTGAGGCCAGCGTCGAAGGGGCATACTATGCGGAAGCTATGGCATGGCTTCGGCGGCATGGCAGGATAACACAAGTCCCGCATAATCCAGGGGCAGAGGTGAATACATTCTGGGATTTAGGGCGGAATGACACAACGGAAATCTGGTTTCACCAGCAGGTTGGCCGGGAGCATTTCATTATCAATCACTTTGCCGGGTCTGGGGAGGCTATTGCGTATTACGCCAACTACCTGAAAGAACGAGCAAAGGAAGATGATTATGTGTACGGCAAACATTACATGCCGCATGATTCACGGAACACTGAATTGTTTGGCGATGGGCGCACCCGAATAGAGGTAGCGGAAGATTTGGGCATTAAACCAGTGGTTCCTATCCGGCGAGCCAAAGGCCCGGAAGAGTTAGCGGATGATATCGAAACCACGAGGAATTTCCTCAAGTCATGTTGGATAGACAAGGCGAAATGTTCAAAGGGAATTGATGCCCTGGACAATTACCGGAAGGAATGGGACGAGAACCGGGGAACATGGAAGTCTTCTCCGCTGCACAACTGGGCAAGCAATGGTGCGGATTCCATGCGCACAGGGGCGGTAGGGCTGAAGATAGAAAAACCGGAGGAGTTCATCCCGGCGAAGGATTTATGCCCCCCGGCGGAAGCGTATTATTGAGGTGAGCAATGGCCGACGACCTGACTAAGCCCGTATCATACGAAGTGATTGATTTAGCGAGATTAGCTGAACTTTATAACGCGGAGGAATCTCTTTACATCACGGAGTACGAATTCAGCAATGGCCGGGTGTTTGAGATACTGGACGGGGAGCAATATACCGAGGATTAACACACTATATGTAGTGTACCGGGAAACATCGAAGCGAAGTACAGAAAATGGAACGCGTAAGTAGTTGAAATCAGGGGAACGTCGCAGAATATATAATATGTTAAATACAGGGAAGCCTAACGGGACTAACAACGTGGATTCAGTGAGTTATTTCAAGGAGGCCATGTTTTCTATGTTTTTCAGCTTTAAGGAGAGGGCGAGCCAGGATTCGAGCCATTTGGGGATAGGCTGGCTCCCGGCTGCCCACCTGCTAACGGAGGCTTTTGACACCCCGGTGAGTTTAGCGAGGTCTGTTTTGGTTATTTCCAACTCGCGAAGGGTGGCTACAAGATGTTCATTGTCCATTGTTACACCATGTAAATACTTATACGGGGATTCCCAATACAAAGTACTCACCATGTAACTTTTCTGCAAGGAAATTATGAAATCCGAAGCGAGAAAGAAGAAAGCCAAATACTACCGAATGACCCCGGCGCAGGAGAAAGCCTGGGCCAAACGGATCGGTGACCACCTGCACAGATATTATCCGGGGCACCTGTGGGCTGTCGGTGTGGAGCACGGCGTAGCGAAGATTTACAACCTGCTGCTGTCCGGGCGGTGGGGATTCCAGATTGCGCTCAAGGATATTGATGCTGAGATGCGGGTAATCATGCGAGCCGGGGGCGAGGTGCTGGAGCGATATCGGCAGAAGCGGGGATGGGTGAACCCGGAATCTTGTTTCCTGGTTCCGAAGGATATACGAGGCGAGAAAATCCATGACTGACAATCACCCACTGGAATATCAGGACGAGTTCGCCGAACCCGGGGAACTGACTGAAATTGAACCGGACTGGTTGGGGATGGCGCGGGATGCGTACCATGAAAGCAATTCTTTCCTTGATAAAGGATTGCGGAAACGGTGGGAGATGAACCTTGCCCTGGCGAACAGCAAGCATCCTGCAGGGAGCAAGTATCTATCCGACGCGTACAAGCACCGTTCCAAGATATTCCGGGGCAAGACGAACGCGGCTATTCGGAAAAACATTGCTGCTGCTGCGGTGGCCTTATTCGGGACGCAGGATGTTGTTTCAGTGGAACCGGAGGACGACAACAATACTGCGCAGACAGAAGCGGCGGAAGCGGGGCATGATCTGGTGAATTATCACATGGAGAACAGCGTTCCGTGGTTTCTGATCTGCATGGGTGCGTACCGGGATTGTCAGGCGATAGGCACGGTTATTTCGCATCAGTATTGGGATTACGACACGGTAACGGTAGATGACGGGTTCATTGCCGCCTCGAAGAAGGTGGTTGACCGGCCCGTGGTTGAGTTAAGGCCGATAGAGAATGTACGGTTTTCCCCTCATGCCGATTGGCTGGACCCGATTAATTCCTCCCCGTATTTGATAGACCTGGTGCCGATGTTTGTCGGGGACATCAAGGAACGGATGGAAGACGATTGGCTACCGTACACAGACGCGGAGATACTGAGTGCGATGGATGCCGACCACGGGGTTGAATCAGTACGAACAGCGCGTGACCGTGATTCAGACCCGAAGGACGAGCAGACGAGCGTGAATGAATTTGACGTTGCGTGGGTTCGGCGGGTGTTCATTCGATACGGGGGAGAGGAATGGGTTTACTACACGATAGGCGAGCATATTCTGCTGTCTCAGCCTGTTCCGTTGGAGACTGCTTTCCCGCACTGCAAGGATGGCCGGAGGCCGTACACGGCTGGATTTTGTGATGTAGAACCGCATGTAACGTACAAGACCGGATTACCGGAGCGGGTTGAAGGGTCGCAGGTCCAGGCGAATGACGTTGCTAATCTGCGGTTTGACAATATCCAGAAGGCACTCAGGAAGAAATGGATTGCGGAACGAAACAAGAATACCGACTTCAAGAGTTTGTGGTCTGAGGTTCCGGGGCAGGTAACGATAACGGACGACATAAATTCGATTAAAGAACTGACGACCAACGATGTAACCGGGAGCAGTTACCAGGAGCAGCACCTTGTCAATGCCGACTTTGATGAATTGGCCGGGACGTTTAGCGGAGCATCGGTGAACACGAACCGGCAGTTGAACGAGACTGTCGGGGGAATGAAGTTGTTGTCGGAGAATGCAAATGTCCTGACCGAGTTGCAGTTGCGGATATTCACCGAAACGTGGGTTGAACCTGTTTTGCGGGATGTACTGAAAATGGTGCAGACGTATGAAGATGATGAGATGATTCAGCAGGTATCCGGCAAGCAGATGACGAGGGCGCAGTTGGATTGCGGGATTAAACTGCGGGTGAACGTGGGATTTGGTGCGACAGACCCGCAGGCGAAGGTACAGAAGCTGATGATGGGGCTGACGACTTTAGCGCAGGTCTTTGGGCCGGAACGGATACAGCAGATGAACCATGCTGAGATAAGCGCGGAGATATTCGGGGCGTTGGGCTACAAAGATGGCAAGCGGTTCATGCCGGAGGAAGAGGGGAACGCGCAGGTTGAGCAGTTACAGCAGCAGTTACAGCAGTTACAGCAGGTAATCCAGCAGAAGCAGATTGAAGGGAAGATACAGTTGCAGAAGCAGCAGATGGGCGACCAGGCGAAGCTGGAGATTGAGAAGCTGCGGCGGGAGACTGAGATGATGAAACTTTCGCAGGCGACTGGGATGAAGGTAGCCGATATTAAGAAGGAATTTGAATTAAAGCAGTGGGACATAGCAGGCAGGCGGACGGAGAAGGCGGACGACCTGAAGGCGAAGTTGCATTTGCAGGAGCCGGGATACTGGCCGGGTTGATATGGAAGAGAAGATATACGAAGCGGAGTTGGGGATTGAGATGGAAGAGTTCATGCTTGGCAAGGTTGGCAAGTATTTATGGGACCGTGCCGAGTCTGAGATAACTGCTGCCGGGATGGAACTGCGGCACGTTGACCCGTTTAACGGCGGGAAGATACGCGACCTACAGAACCGTGCG
>JBAZKI010000038.1:0-5068 GCA_041650875.1 Patescibacteria group bacterium | reverse complement strand
AGCCGTGCCCGACGTGTGCCGGCCGCGGCCGCGTCACCCCGGAGCGGAAAGAAGAATACTATCAGGATCTCTGGAACACGGAGAGCCCGGCGTACAGGCGATATATTGAGCGGAACAAGGCAGAACTGCTCGGCCGCGTGGACCGCGAGCGATCCTGTGCCTCGTGCACCGATGCGCTCCCGCGACGATCAATCGACTGGCAGGGGCACCTCGGAGTGCCGACGACACGCTACGGCTGCGCGGGGATGCCCTGCGAGAGCCCTGAGCGCGAGAATTACCGGGGGCGGTGCTGATGGCCTGCAACAGTGGCGGCCCCAGTAGCCTCGCCGACGTCCCGACCTGTGACCTGGTCGCCGAACTCGCGACCCGGGAGGGCGTCACCGAGTACGTCGCCGGGCCACAGGATCGATACCTCGTGAGGACTAAAGCCGACGACGGGGCCTCACGCGTCGAATTCGACCTCGGCCCCGCGGTCATTCTGGTGGTGGTGGACTGATGTCCGGCACGTGGTGGCGCGTTTTTACGCAGGTCATCGGCGGCAAGAAAATGTACATCGTCGGGCGGCAGTTGGATCTAAACAAACCCCTGCACGGCGGTAACGTCGAGTATCGAGGGGGGTATATCGAGGATCTCGCGGCGGCAGAAAACCTGGTCGCGGAACTCAATTCTGAGGAGATGGCCTGATGTCCGACGATAACCTCCTGGAGCGGGCGTTCATGGCCCGGATCCGGGCCGATGAGTACCGGGAGGCGCTCGCCGCCCTACAGCGGGAGTTCGACGAGCGGCCGGACGTCATCGAGATCAAGCGCCTGATCGACCGCTGCGAAGAGGAGCGCCGGCAGTGCATCGCGCAGGCGAAGGCGGCGGGGATCAGCAAGCAGGGAAATTACCTCCTCAAGATCCGCACCCGCAAGCAGCGCACGGTGATCCCGAAACTCTTCTTTGCGAAACACGGCGCAGAGGCGTTTGTCGAGTGTGCGACCATCGCAATCGGCAAAGCTGAGGCGCTGCTCGGCAAGGCGGCGCTCGATGACTGCTGCGAGGTCGAGATCAAGGAGACCGGCGTCTCCGTCGAATATGTGCGCCCGGAGGGATCAGAATGATCCCCGCACTCCCCTGCGGCACGTACTCCGACGGCGACATTCCGGCAGGAGCGTTTTACGTCGCCGCGTTCGAGGACGGCGACCAGACGCACCACGTCGGCGAGTATCGGATCGAGACCGTCCTCCGGGCGCTGCGGGCGCTCCAGGCCTGCGGCTACGATGACGTTGAGATCGGCAGCATCGAGCGCGGCGGGGAAACACATCTACTCCTGATCGGCCTCGACGGCGAGGCACGGTTCGGCGACCGGCAACTCGGTTGCATCGCGGTACTCCCTGTGGGGGTGGCCTGATGTCCGACCTTCCCGCAACCACCACTCCCGCGACCCCGGCAACCTACGATCCCGAGAAACTCCGCCTGATCCGGGATATGTGCGCCAAAGGAGCGACCGACAACGAGTTCCTTGTCATGATGGAGCTCGCCAACCGCTACCAGCTCGACCCCTTCGCGCGGCAGATCTGGCTCGTCAAGTATGGCGACAACCCCGCGCAGATCTTCTGCGGCCGCGACGGATACCTCGCGATCGCGCACCGCTCGGGGCAGTTCGACGGCATCCAGTCGGGATCGCGCGTCGAGGACGGCGAACTCATCGGATGGTGCAGAGTCTACCGGAAAGATATGAGCCACCCGATCGAGGTCGAGGTCTATGCCTCCGAGTACTCCACCGGCAAGAACCTCTGGCGGGACAAGCCCCGGACGATGATTCAGAAGGTCGCCGAGGCGCACGCGCTCCGTAGGGCGTTCTCGATCTCCGGGCTCTACTCCCCGGAGGAGATTGATACCGGCGACCGACCGGAGCCGCGCTACGTCGGCACGGTGCCTGCAGCGTCCCCGACCTGCTGCGAGGTCTGCGGGATCCCCGTGCCTGCCGACATCCGGGAGAGGACCAAGGAGCACACCCCCAGGGTGCTCTGTATCGAGCATTTCAGCGAGTGGTGGAACGCGCAGAAGGTGGTGCAGGCATGACATTCACCCCGAAAGAGGTCATCCTCGGAGCGACGCTTCCGTTGGAAAACGGGAGCACCGTCACGTTTTCCATTGCCGGGCATGTCGAGGCCGAACGGGATTACGACGACGCGGTCGTGATTTTCGGCCGCAAACTCCTCAAGTACACGAACTCCGCCTCCGATGCGGACCGGCTCACGGTGCGGCAGGTGATCTCCTCGATCACCTCGACGCCGCTCGACAAGGTGCCCGACGTCGGAACGCCGACTCCTCCGGCCCCGGTCAAGGAGCCTGCGAAGGTCGCGCCACCTGTGGCTGCCCCGGCCCAGGTGGTGGGTCCGGCCCCTACAGCGGCAGAGCAAGCGGCGGCAGCCGTCGCACAGTGCATCAAGCCGCCCACGACTGCACCAAAAGAACCCGCGCCGAGTGCACCACCGACCCCGGAGGCCTCCGTGTCAGGTGCACCACACCCCGGCGAGGTCTGTGTGAATTGTGGTGCGGCCGTGTCGGCGAGCCAGGCGAAACTCTCGCAGCTCTTCCAGAGCAAAACGCTCTGCAAATCGTGCATGGGGGCGCCGTGATGATCATCATCATCGCCGACGTCGACGAGGTCGCGGCGCTGCTCGATATGGACGAGGCCCGGCAGACAGAGATCCTCCGGCCGCAGACGAGCGGGCCGTGCGTGCATTACGGCCCGTATGGGTGCGAGGTGCCTCGCGACGACGGGATGTGCCCGCACCTCGACAACCCGGATGTCCTTTGCCCGGTCAAGGACGCCTGCTATGCGATGTCCGAGGTTGCCCGGATGCGGGACGAGTGCGAGGCCGAGCAGGATGAGCAGGACGCCGATATGGCGGCGGGGGAGGCAGTCTACGAGACCGCCGCACCCGAGTGGGTCGAACCGGAGCCGGATGACGGGGCGCTCCACACCTACACCGTACCTGCGACCCGCAAACCGCACCCGAACGCGTGGAGCGACGAAGAGGAAGAGGTGATCCGACGGGCGCAGAGCGCGGCGGAGGCCGGTCGCCTTTACGTCGATGCGTTCCCGGAATCGAACCGGACGGTGGCGGCCGTATCCTCGCGATGGTATAGACTCCGGGCGGCGGGGGAACTCATCGCGCCCGCCCCAACTCCTGATTTTGTCGGCGACACGCCCCTGGTGACGCAGTGTGACGAAGATCCGGTCTTCATCGTCCCACACCCGACATACCGCCCTGGCGATAGGGTGCGGATCGTGCACCCGCTGCACCGAGGGCATACCGGCGAGATTGTACGGTATTTCCCGGCGACGGATAACTACCTCGTCGCGATCGACGGGATGCCTGATATGATCGTCCTCACCGACGCGCAGATGGAGGCGGTCTGAATGACTGATAATCTTGTCGAGGCGCGCCGGCAACACCTCACGGCAGAGGTCGAGCGGTGTCGAGCCTGTGGCGACCGGCGAGGACTGGCCGATGCGTCCGCGTCGCTCCGTATCCTCGGGTATCTCTGCGACGAGGAGGTGCGGGTATGAGTCATCCTCACTCTTGTATCGGCTGCCGGTCGCACTACCGCGAGCGGCACTGGTGGATCTTCGAGATTGATTTCTGCGGCCTGGACGGCGATGTGGTCGGGTTCGAGTGCCCGATCGGGTGCATCGACACCGAAGGGTGCTCGGCCTACGAGCGCCGGCCCGCATGGCCCGAGGGGGCGATCGCGTGAGCGGACGGTTTGGGATTAGACTGAGGCTGACCAGCAGGCGCGGGGAGCTCGTCACACAGATATATCGGGGGTATGGATCTGCGTCCTGGACGTATACAGATCTGCGGGATAATGGGTACAAAATCACCCCTGGCAACCTAGCCCATCTCAATGCGAACAAGATCATTGCGTGCCGCGACCGACGCGAAACCCCGCGCCGATGGCGGCTCACCGATCGCGCGATCAATGCGATCGAGGCTGAGAAGGGATGGATATGAATCCGGTACTATACATGTCCGGCCCATACCCCGGGCATCGTGAGATCTCATTGGAAGAGATTGTCGGAGTCGCGGAGTTCTACCGAGCCCAGGCCGCGGATGCCGGCTGGCTGCCCGTCTGCCCGTCTCTGTGGCCGGAGGCAGAGCCGTGGCGCTCCGGGGAGGCGTTGATCCAGCGGCTAGACCCGGACTACGACGCGATGCTGATGCTCCCAGGCTGGCTCCGTGACCAGCACGCAATCGTCGACCGCCAGCGCGCGGTCGCACGTGGGTTGAAGATCTACGCCGCACGTGACGGCCACCCAATACCGTCGGTTGAGGCGCACCAACTATGCCCACACTACCGCGTGGTCCACTACGAGATCAGCGACCGGGATACGTGTGACGCGAACGTGTCCCGGTGCCCGGTGGGGGCAAACTGCCCGCTTCGTGAAAAGGTCTGGCGGGGGCGGGCACGTGGCGTTTGAACTTGACCGGATCTACCTCGGCGATTGCCGGGAGTTGATGCGCGAGATCCCCGATCAGAGCGTGGATCTAGTTCTCACCGACCCGCCGTATGGGGTGACCCAAAACCGGTGGGATGTGCCTGTGCCGTTTGAGGATCTTTGGGCGGCACTCGGCAGGGTCGTCAAGGATCGCGCCCCGACGGTCATGTTCGGAATACCTCCATTCTCATCGCAGGCAATCGTCTCAAATCCGAAATGGTTTCGGTACTCGTGGATATGGGACAAACACGCCCCAGTCGGGTTCCTAAACGCGAATCGTGCTCCTCTCCGACGATACGAAGTTATTTCTGTGTTTTCGAAGAAGGCGCCCACATACTATCCCCAAAAGACCGATGGGGCTTCTTATCGGAAAAGGCGTAACACCACAGGACGGAATTACGGAGCATATGCCCCGAGCGAGATAGTCAATGAAGGGACGCGGTACCCTACGGACATCATCGACCAGTTCCCTAACACGCGGGAGATCGGCGGTCACCCGACGCAAAAACCCGTCCCTCTCCTAGAGTATCTGATTATGACCTACACAAAACCCGGCGAGGTCGTCCTCGACCC
>JBAZKI010000037.1:0-5277 GCA_041650875.1 Patescibacteria group bacterium | reverse complement strand
GTGGCTGGAACTGACTGCTCTTGGGGCGGCCCATTGGGGGGCACAGTTCGCGCTGAACCTCGTAAAACCACTGCAGGAGGTCCCGTTCCTCGGGAACCTGCTCCAGCCTAAGATCGATTCGCTCCAGACCGCTCTAGACGCCGCCGGCGCCGAACTCCAGTCCCGGTGGGCGGAGTGGGAGACGCATGGGTTCCTCGGGGGGCTCGAGGTCGGCGTCGTCACGCCCGCCTGGGAGACAGATCCGTCGAAATTCACGCACCCTGTCACTGACTGGCTCGATAAGTTCCTCGGCGGCGGGGGCTCGGCGGGTGAGACCCAGGCCGACCGACTACAGGAGATGTTCGCGGGCATGCCCCCGATCGAGATCCCTGGATACGCGGACTCGATGCAGCAGCTCCAGGACCTGCAGGCCGAGATGGGGACGTTCGAAACGTCCGCGGACGGCAGTATGACTCGGGTGTCGCAGAGCATGGCAACGATGGCCACGAACACCACGAACTCCTCACAGTCTGTCGTGTCGACCACACAGACCACCACAGCTACCGTGGCAACAGAATATGATAAGCTGGTCAAACGAGCCCCACAATGGGGGTCTGACCTGATGGACCAGTTCATACTTGGGGTGAACTCGAAATACCCGGTGCTCCTGTCGACCCTTGCCAGGATCAGGTCCGCGATCGAAAGTGCTCTCTCGTTCGATATCGTCCGGAACGATCTGATGGCAGAACGGTGGGGGAGTGACTTCATCGGCCACTTCGCCGCAGGGGTGCGGGGTGCGCCAGCGCCCGTAGCGGCGATCCCCGCTCCTCAGATCACCGTTGCGGCCCCGGGGGGCGGGACGACCTACCACGTGCCGGTGGAGGTCGTGGTGAACGTTTCGGGGGCGCAGGCGCAGGACTTCGATGAGCGCCGACTCGCTACGGTGGTACAGGAACAGATCCGGGATGCGCTCAGGGGGCGGGGACGGTGAACGCCTGGGACTATTGCCGCCTTGGCGCTGGGGGGCGGGTAGTCCTCTACTTCGCCCCGCTCGATGAGATCAACGTCGTCCTGAAAAACAAGGCGTTTATTGGTGACAGAAAAGACGGAAAGGGCTCGATCGGCAAAGATAAGAGAATCTACCGGCACGAGGTCACACTCCAGGGAGAGTTCGTCGACGCGTCGGATATGCCCCCAGACTTCCGGGCAGCGGCACAACGGCTGTTTGGGCGCGGCGACGTGACGGCAGAGATGCAGTTCCGATGGCTCCAGAATCTCGCGATGTATATCGGTGGGAATTTCGACCTCAAGTTGGGGGACGATAATTATTCCGCGACGTCTGAGGCAGATCTCGTCTACAGTCCGACCGGAAACCGGTTCCCCCAGGTCGTGTTTGACGAGGTGCGGCGGAATCAGACCACAAGGGGGACGCGCGTCGGGTATACGGTCAGGTTCGTCGCCGGATTCGAGAAGTCCATTGGTGAGGAGGAGCCGGCAGCGTGACGGCCTCGTTCGAGTTCTCGGGCGTGTCCGACGGCGTGCGAGTCGGGTTCCGTCCCGACCTACCGCTTGCAGTGTTCTACGGCCTTGAGCCGACGCTGATCCCCGAACCGCCGGGGGACACTGATGTTGGGGGAATCTACGAGCCTCCTGCAACAGTGCAGGTGGGGCATTCTGTGGTCGCGGTCGTATTCGATCCCGTGGTCGCGCTGATGGAGATCACGTTTTCCCGGGGACTGCCGCTTGTGGAGTTCTACGGTCTGGAACCGACCGATCCGACCCCCACCCCCATCCCGGTCGTGTGGCGGCTGTTCGACCCCCGGACGGGGGAGCCGATCGCCGAACTCCTTGACTGCTGGGTGCAGGATGCGTTCTCCCGGTTTGCCAGGACCGCGGAGGTTGCGGTCTACGACCCGGACTCTGCAATCGAGACCGCATACCCACTTGACACCCCGGTCGAACTCTGGGTCTCTGAGGAGGGGGCGCCGTTCGAGCTCCGGTTCGGGGGATTTATCTCAAAAGTGTCGACCGATGCCGACACCACGACCTGGAAACTCCTCGCGCACGATTTCTGGCTTCGGCGGCGAACCGTCTTCAAGGCCTACGCTGAGCAGACCATATCCCAGATCCTCGAGGACCTGGTCACGACCCTGACCCCCCTGGCGTGGGATCCTACCCTGGTCACAGTGACACACGATAAGACCCTCTCACTGACGTGGAAAGGGGATGCTCTGGATGCCGTGCTCGCCGAACTGTCGGCAGCCAGCGACGGGGAGGAGTTCGGGGCAGACGACCAGATGCGGTTCTTCTTCCGCCCGCGCCGGTCGTCCCGGAGCCCGCGGGATTTCATCGAGGGGGAATATCTTGATGCTGAGTTCGAGGACGATGCGCAGGCCGAGGTTAACAAGGTCACGATCTACTGGGGGCAGTCTGGTGCGACCGGGGCGGTCTCGGTGCAGGACCGGGCGTCCCAGCTCCGGCTGCAGCAGCAGTTCGAGGCGCCGCGGCCGGTGGTTGTAGAGGTCGTCAAGACCTACCCGGAGATCAGCAGTGAGGCCGAAGCCCGGCTGAAAGCGGCGACGATCCTCGCCGACCGGCAGGTGATCCGGACCGGGACCGTGACGACATGGGGCGGGGCCAGGATTCGGCCGGGCGATGTCTGTGCGGTTAGGGTCCCCGATCAGCAGGTTGACGGCACGTATCAGATTGCGCAGATTGAGTACGACTGGGACTCCGGGGAGACAGTCGTGAAACTGGCGGAGAACTCCGAGGGTGTCGTGGACGTGCTCGCGCAGCTCTCCGATGAGGTGAGCCGGATCGATGCCCGGGCTGCGGACGGCGATGCCCCGCTCCTCGAGATCGTCGATCTAACTGAGGAGATCGTGGTGGACGTCGAGCTGGCTGTCTATACCCGGCTGGTGCCTGGGGACATGTTTGTGCTCGGGACTGCTCGCGGAGGGCTTGGGGATCCGGTGGCCGGCGGGGGCCGGATCGGGGATCAGCGGGGAGATGCAGTGCAGGTGAGATGAGATGCTAACGGAGACTGGACGAAACGTGCAGCGGGACCTCTGGAGGGGGGTCCTTGTATCTGTGGTCGCCGGGACCGGGACGCGGGCCGAGAGCGAAGCGGACACCTCGCTCCAGGCTCAGGTGATCACAAAACCGGCTGGCTTGGAAAACAGGGCGGTCGGTGAGGTGGTCAGCCGTGGCCGGTTGTTGTCTGCGGATGTGAACGGAACGCTCCTGGCGGAGGTCGGGGTGACAGATGGGGGTGGGGCCCTGCTAACCCGGAAAACGTACCTTCCGCTGGAGAAAAACGAGACGATTGAGGTCGAATACGAAATATTGTTCAGGGTGAGAAATCCATGAAACTGTTTGAGGACGGTGATCCGTGCTTTGCGCCGATGTTGAACGCCCTATTCGCAGCGTTCCGGGGCACCGCGGTAATGAGTGGGTGCGAGGTATCGGCGACGGGGACGAGTCGCACGGTATCGATTACAGCGGGCTCGGTGCAGATCGGTGGGGAGGTCATCGCGGTGGGGGCGGGCTCGGTCACGCTCGACGCAGGCAGTACGTTCGACCGCTATGATCTGATATCTGTCAATGCGACGGGCTCTAAGATCGTGACGAAGGGGGTAGCAAAACGCAAATGCCCGCCGCAGCCCACGGGCACCTGCCTGCTCGCGATCGTGTTCGTGCCGGCAGGGGCGACGGTGATCGCGACCGGGAACGTCTACGATGCGCGGATGCTGGCATCGACGTTTGCCTGTAGATATATTGTTGCGACGCGGGTACGCCCAATCCCATCAAACGTCGTACGGTGGACTGGGACAGGAAATGTCTCTATAACGATACCCACAATATACACCCCCGGATACGTGCGTATGGAGTTACGGGTTCAAGCAGGATACGACGGGGACACTTACACAGCTATGAGTGCAAATGTGGCGATCAATGGTGTCACGGTCCTCAGCGGCGGCACCGACAGTGGTTATGACGATGTTAAAACGGCGGACGTTGCTATTGCCCCGGGAGATATCGTGACTTTGTCAGTCAGTGGCGTGGAGTGGTGGAATGGTACGGGTACCCTAAAAATCATGTGCGACGATACTGTGCCAATTATATGGCCTGGGTCGGTAACATGGCCCGCGTGAACTACCCCTGCCGCCTGGAAGCGATCTGTCGGAGAATCGCGAGGGCTGAGCCCGTCCAGAACGCTGCCCCGACTATAATCGGTTTAACCCCGAGCGCCGTTGAGGGGAGAAGCGGGTGAAGATCGTGCGGATAGATCCGTGAGGCGCGACTGTGATGGAGTGAAGGACGATGGACGAAACGTTTGAGATCAAGGCGGGCGCCCCTGACGGCCCGCCGGAGCAGGCCCTATACCGCATCCAGCAGACCTACCCGGACGGCTCCGGGGGGCGGCTCAACATAGATTGGGACGGGCTGCTTCGATTGCATAGGTTGATCCACGACAGGATCGCAATGGAGGGCTGCGTCTGCGAAACGTGCGACAACTGCCCTGTATGCAAGGGAAAGATCTGAATCTACCCCTCACATCCATTCTTGAAAACAACCCATCATCGGTGTAGAGCCAAACCGGATACATTATATATCCATGAGACGAATCTATGATCATGGGGCAGCAGAACAGTGCAAAACCAAAACCAAGACTCCAGGTCTATGTTAGCCAGGAGGTTGCGGATCAACTCAGAGATTACGCCTCATTAGTGGGGGTGTCCGCATCGTTTGCCACTGAGATGGCGCTGCGGGCATACCTCAATATGGAGAAGGTGAAAATATGACGAATGGTACGTTCGATCGTATATTGATTGCGGCCACGGAGCATGCCGCACGCGAGGCCGGCCTCCCTGGACGGGCGGATCGGGAAGCGGTTCCATGCGCGGATTGTGCGAGCGCTATTCCGAGACCGAGCATGGAGTGGCGCGGATCCTGCGGCGTGCCGATAGTACGGTATGGATGTGCAGGGGATCCTGATGCGTGTGGGGGGCGGCTCGTCATAGATTGGGAGGGGTTGCTCCGGCTGCATGAGTTGATCCACGACAGGATCGGCGCCGAACGGCAACTGGTAGAGAGGTGAAAGATCATGGATAACTTGGAGATTTGCCCCGAGTGCATCGGGGAAGGATACCCAAACTTTTGTGATGACGAGCCGTGCCCGACGTGTGCCGGCCGCGGCCGCGTCACCCCGGAGCGGAAAGAAGAATACTATCAGGATCTCTGGAACACGGAGAGCCCGGCGTACAGGCGATATATTGAGCGGAACAAGGCAGAACT
>JBAZKI010000036.1:0-5409 GCA_041650875.1 Patescibacteria group bacterium | reverse complement strand
TTGTTGCATCGATCCCGGGGTCTTCCCACGACACAACGTATCGTTCTGGGTGTCGCTGCAACACGTTTGCTAGTGCGGTGTGTCTCTCTGAACCCCTTTCGTTTGGTGACAGGCACACTCGCATCACTTCTGGTTTCATTCTCGGTTGCCTCGCTCTAATCTACGAATGTCTCTAACCAGTTTAATACACATGATTATTACAGCAATATAAATTGGTATCACAATCATGTTCGCTGCTATATCCGCGCTTAGTCCAGCGGCTATTGCCTTGATCATTAGAGCAACGTACACAACGTATATGCCAACTATAGTCAAATGCAGTCGTTTCATCCGTGATCACCAACTCCCGAAAAGCGTGGCGTACTCTTCAGTGCCCGTCTTTGTTGGTAGGCAAACATGCGACGGAGATGCCTTTTTTTCGTTCCTTATAAATATCTCCTTAATCTGCATCATGTCATCCCCACAAGACTGTACCATCGTCATTATGTAGCTCATCCTTGCCTCCTCCCTAATCCTGCTCCCAGTTCTGACAGAAATAATGCGGGCTCACCCGTCTCTGGTGGACCAAACAGAACCCATGAGCTGTAATGGATTTCCCGCACTTGAAATATTCACAGCCATGACAGCAATCCGAGCCCCACGGGATGATAAGGGCACCGTAAGACGCGGCGTCTATGACACGGTCTTCGGCCAGAGCTTCGTCTCGTAGTCGTATCATCTCACCGTCCAAGCTCATCCTCGATCACCCCCTCCGATCGCCTTCAGGTATGCGCTGGCAGCAGCGATGACACGGTCTTCGGCCAGAGCTTCGTCTCCGTATGATCCATCTATTTTCAGAGCCCATCCCCGTGCATCGCACGCTCGCCCGATCTCACCGACGATGATATCATTTTTCCATTCCGGGGGCAATTGCCCCTCGGACCGGTATTCCAGCTCGTAGATGTACCTCTCGATATCGGAGATCTTCGGCCCCTCGTATCCTTCTCGTCCCTCGATCTCGGCGATCTTCGCCAGGACGGCGACGAGCTGATCATCGGCGGGGATCACAGATATCCCCCAGATAATACTGAACTAGCGACCACGCAAGAAGTATCGCCACCCCCACCACCGCCACAGATGATAGGAGAATTATAGCATTGGTGGGGGTCATGGGGCGACCTCCTTCTTTTCGAGAACGGCGCGGGCCTTCTGGCGACCAGCTTCCTTCTCACTTTCATGAACCTCCGCCCATGTCAGATGCCCCTCGTAGCGAAAGATCTCGTCCGCCCACATCCGAGCGGCCATCTCCTCGATCAGCGCCTTCTCCAGCGTCGCGGCCCTCATTCTCAGGCCGTCTCGCTCGTCGGCGAGCCGCTGGAGGCCGTGGCACTGATCCATCAGCGAGTCGCGTTCCCCGATCAGCTCGGCGATCCTCGCGTCCTTCTGGGCGACCTCGGCCTCCAACCCGCCCACCAATTTCTGGGCCTCTGCTGCGATGGAGTCCACCGCTTTTGTACCGTCAACTACATATTTAGCAGTTGACGCCTTCACAGCAGCATCAAATATCATGCTGCTGATTTTGGCAGTCAAATCAGTCTCGCTCGACCGAAATTGTATTGTTTTTCTCATCGTTTGGTTTCCTCCAGCACCTCTATTCCCATCATCAGTATCTCTTTCCACGTGTGGTTCCCTTTCACCTTTTCTGCCCGGTCTACTTCGACGCTATCCAGGTCTATTTGGACTGCCTTCATCAGCACATATAGACACCTTCTATCTATCTATATGTGTCGGTCGGTAAGATTATTTTTTATTATTAGACATTGTTTATATACTGTTCACGGCATAGTAAAAGAGCATGGCACACAGACTTAGTGACCTGGGAAAACTGATCGTGAAGAAAAATCCGAACGGCGGCGTCTATTTCGCCAAGGAATCGTTCCCGATGGGGACTACTCCTGAGCACCTCAAGGGCTACACTGCGAAGTTCGCCGATGCAGCGCGGGCTTGCGCTTCTGACACGAAGGGCCTCCAAGGAATGGATCATGTGAGAGCTATGCGGGGTTGTATATCTGGAAAGTTGAAATAATCGGGCACTCGCCCGATATTCCTTTCTCCGTTTACTTTACACATAACATATCACTGTTTATCCCCAGTTGTGTCTTTTCCGTCCTTTAGCGCGTTACAGCAACTTATTACTCCGTCGACTGGTTTTTCGTATTTCGCCCATCTTGATAACGTAGACACTGATACACGTGCTGAAGCTTTTTTGTTCACCACATCACCTGGGATCAACCACAAATGCTCCGGATTTAGACTATCACGATTGTCAAACGCTATGCACAGGAAGTAGTCCGGGATTTCATTGTAGTGGATATGGAATTTCCAGCTATCTGCAACACCTTCCTGGACATTCCTACACGACGACTTAACGTCTATTTTGAACCCTTTGCCACAGATGAAATCGTACCCCGTGTTCCCGTTTGGCATTCTGGTCACGTTCTTGAACGTCTCCGCGAGTACATTCTCGGCAACATGAATCCCTAAAAACGCGGCGCACTCTCTGTTTTCCCCCATAGGCATTGCTCTTCCGGTTTTGTACCGCCACTCGTTCCGTGTCTTGTTGACCAAGTCTCGATTGTTCCGTACATACTCTGCGCGGCACTCTTTGCATAGCGCGTGTCTACCGTCTGCGCGAATTTTGCTCCGAGTAAAATCATCCAGCGGCTTAACCTTACCGCATTTACCACATTTTTTCATCAACTGCACCTCCGATCGTACCGAGATAGTACTTGCTGGAAGAGCGTCTCGGAAAACGCTTGTTCGGTCCGTCGACCTATCCAGCGGAGACTACAACGTGTATATCGTATAAAAGCCCGTCGCTCACTCTTTTTCCATAGTCGCCTCAACCATCACTCTTTTTCCTGCCGGTGCCATTATACTTACCACGTCAGGGGAGTATCCCTCGAGATAGAACGCTATCACGTGTGGTCCGTCAGAAGACACCTCAACCGCAGTAGGCGTTCGACCCATCGGCGTCTCGTCCACCACGAACTCCGCGCCACTTGGTATTGATTCCACCTCAACAATTCCCGTCGCGACCGGCATCGAGAATGGGAACAGCTTGATCTCCACTTTACCAGGTCTGACGTTTATCACCTTGCTGTCTGGCGCGGCTCCCACTGTTGTGCACATGAACTCGTGCCTGCCGACTGGCACGTTGATCTCTGCAGGTGTCACCTTGCCCGTGTTCACGCCGTCCACGTAGATCTCTGAGTTGGTCTTCCCGGAATACACTTTCACTACGCCCTGGCCGACGTACGTTTCTCCACAAGCCTCGCCAGCTCGCTTGATCTCTTCTGGGTCGAGGAAGTTGTGTCTTCCGAACTTGGTGTTTGGTTCGGCCATACAGTTCTTGACCAGGTCGATGTTCACGTTGACTCCGTTCAGGAACACCACACCTAACACGCGACCATAGAACTCGATCCCCTGGTATTTGTCGATTTTCACCGTAACCGTTTTTCCCAATACCATGTTCTCGAGGTATCTCTTCGCGGCCTGACCACGTTCCGTACCTTTTTCTGGCGCGTCTATCCCGGCCAGTCGGATCTCTCTACCGTTTACTATGATGGTGTCGCCGTCGTCAACGCTGGTCACTTCTCCTACCATCTCTTCTGCAGATTCTTCGTCAACGGTCAGTTGTGGCACGGACAGTGTTTCTTCGAACCCTGTCACTTGTTTTTGCAGTGCCTCGATTTTGTTCGTGTAGAAGTCCACGTCGAGATCTGACGCATTGTCGCTGACGAACTGTATCAATGTCACCAGGTCGGCTTTTGTTGCTTCCAGGTCTGCCCTGGCTGCTTCGAAAAACGGTATGGATGGCATCTTGTTGTTCTGGGCGTCTCTCCCCCGGTCTCTGGTTAGGCCAAGCTGCCAAATATCACCCAGTACGTTCATTACTCTGCTTCTTGCTTTGATATCGATGGCATCGTCTGGCATGGTTCCTCCACGGTTGGGCACTCCACGGTCGGCAATTCACCGACGTCTATTACGACCTGAATCATATATGTTATATAGTGGCCGAGGCATAGATAACATTATGCCTTCCTCGGATATAGACAAAATCAAAAAAGATGCTCAGAAGCGGCTTGAAGAAATGCGGAAAAAGGCGCTTGCCGATATCAAAAAGGTGAAGTGATGGGTGCCACGTGGTTCGACACGCCAGTGTCTGTTGACATTTCCTCACCCGTCGCACACGCGACTTCGTATTCCCCCCCGAGCTACACCGAGTTGTCGTTCGAAAATTATAATCCATCCTACGTTCCACATTATGATGATGGTGATGAATACTACGAGGATTATTACGCGCCTGCGTATAATCCACCCACCATAATTGATCAGCAAATCGCTGAATTTAACAAGCTCGTCGCAAACGCACCCAGTGTTGGCACGGTGGATTCAGTCCAGGCGGCTCGCGATAGATTGAAAGCGAGTGTTGATTCGGCTACACTGGCGTCTCGCAACCTGGTTTCTGACGCGCTTGCTAACATCAAGACAGTCGAAATCCCCGATTTCAAACCAATTGGTGTTAATAACGATATCGTGCAAGCTGTTATTGGTCAGCTAATCGACCTCACTCGCCCCACGCCTGACCTAATTGACCTCACTCGCCCTACTCCTGATCTGATCGGGCGTGCTAGCACTGTAGATAAAGCCATAGCAAACGGCTGGAAAAACGCGTCAGATGACATAATCAATCAGGCTTCTCAAAACTATGGCTTAACACAAGAGCTTGCTGGTAATCTGGCCAATTATATCTCTAAAAACAAGTCCTATATACCTGATATCAGTGCTCGTCTTGATCTCCTTGCCGATAATTCTCTTTCCCAATCCAAATATGTTCTTAGTTCTCTTAATGATATTCTTCCTACTCACGTCGATCAACAATACTACACTGCACAGGATCTGATTTCTGGTGCGGCAGATGTAACGAAACAGTCTCTTAGCGATCTCGTGGCATCATACGAACGCACCATATCAGACTATACTGGGTTCATATCAGACAAGATCGCGGCAGCGTCTACCGAAGAAGAGGTCGATGAATACATACGCAATCTCACTAATGACTTCAAGTCAATCTCTGATATGTATTCTGCCGCCGATGGTGCGCTAACTAATAACTATTCTCGGTTTGCCGAGGATATCGCTCGACAGTTCGGCGACATGTCTGGCAACCTGGTCGGTGTTGCTATAGCATCAGATTACGCTGAAAAAGATGTCTCTGACAAACTAAGCAGTTTATCCTCCAAGTTCAAAGATATAATTGGCTCGTTTACTAATGGTGCCAACGATCTTGCCAAGTCTGCCGCAGCAGGTGTCATAGAATCTGCTATCCCCTATAGCACCGATGCTGCTTTCCGTGAATACGCGTCT
>JBAZKI010000035.1:0-5540 GCA_041650875.1 Patescibacteria group bacterium | reverse complement strand
TTACCATCCTGATTGTTACATCAGGGGTATGGGTGCTATTGTGGCAACCGCATTGGATTAGGATTGTTGATCTAATGAAGATTCACCATCAAAAACGAGGTATACGAGATGAATGAAATAGATTTAGTTGTTAAAGGATGAGGTTTACAAAATGAAAGCACTGCTCACAAATGAGGAAAACACATTTGGGCTGGTAATCCCAGATGAAGACGAAGAGATAATAGAAATTGGGTTGTTTGGTGCAACATGTCTCCACGAAATTATTGATTTCTGTAAATCTCTTGAAAAGATGGGTAAAAATTACGATACCGAATCATTTAGGTTTGGATTTATGAAAACAAAGAAGAACGAAATGAAGTTATTGGCCATTCAACCAAAGAATCTTAAAGGGGATGCTTGGGTAGTTCTTGCACCAAGAGGGAGTGAAGATGATTGATGTTGACATCGAAGACCCGCTCCTCTGGGAAGAACCATGCACTACATGTCAGGTAAGAAAAAGGTGTGGCCCTCTTCCCTGCCATTATCGGGTAGATGTGGATATGCTCAACATGAATGCTGATAAACCAACCGTATTCCTACTCAAATGCCCGCACTACATCCCGGAGAATAATCCTGCTGATCTTCTGGAGTGGATAAGATGACACACGCCTTCGTCCCGCCAAAATTTTCTGTTATAATACCTGTAAAAAATAACGGACATACAATTTGTCGCGCAATCAACAGCGTTCTCAACCAAGATTACCCCGTAGACGAGATCATCATTGTTGACGGACACAGTACAGACGACGGTCCTGAAAAAATACGACAGTATACCGAAAACCAGATCCGGTTTACGATCCAACCAGGAACAGGCGTGTCAGAAGCAAGGAACATTGGTGTTGACCTTGCACGGAACGAATATGTTGCGTTTCTTGATGCCGATGACGAATGGACGCCATCACATCTTCACACTATCGTAAGGTTGATCCATACATATCCTGGTGCGGGGATATATACTGATTCATACCTTCTGCAGAAACCAAACGAGATAGAGACACCAGAATTCAAAACGCTGCCACCACCACCGTGGGAAGGACCCATATCTACGGTAGACTTTTTTAAACAGTCTATCGTATGCCGGGTCCCTGTCCATACATCGGGAGTTGTTATTCCGAAACGGGTTTTCATCGAATGTGGGGGGTTCCCAAAAGAATGGTCGTTCAACGAAGATCATGTTCTGTGGTTCAAAATTGCACTCGTATATCCAATAGTCTTCTCTCATAACATCGGGGAGATATATTATTGGGATGGAGACACGTTGTACTCACACTACCCATATCTAACTGAAATGCCCGTGGTCCAAACACTAAAAGATACGCTGAAAAACAGCAACCCATCCCCACAACTGGCTGCCCTAATAAAAGCCTATATCGGAAAAGTCCAAGTGTATGCTTTCCTCCGAAACACCTCTTTGTGGTGGCACACCATAAAAAAAGCCAACCCACTCTACATTATTTTGTTTATCCTGAGAAGACGAGGTGTCATTCAATGAGAGAGAGAAACCTCGCAGCGTGGAGCACAGACAAAGAGATTCTAATGCAATCTAGTTCTGGTGGGTTGTTCTCCGAGTTCGCAAACAAAATGATGGCAGAAGGGGGGTATGTTGTAGGGGTGAAAATGGATGTTGACTCCCTGAAAACAGAATATAGTATCTCCAACGATCCGTGTGTAGTCAAAAAAATGAGAGGGAGCAAATACGCTCCATCATCACCCAAAAATATCCTTCCTTTGTTGCGGAGTTGGGATGCAAATATACCTGTTCTGGTAACGGGGTTGCCGTGTCACATCGAGGCTATCAAGAAACAGTGTGATACATCCAACATGATCTTAGTTGACATCCGGTGTCATGGACTGCCACGTGCAGGCGTGTTTGAGGATCATATCCGAAACATTGCTGGCAACCGGAAGATCCAGGCTATCCGGTTCAGGGACAAAATCGGAGGGTGGGAAAACGGGCCGATATCACAGACGCTTATCATTGAGTTTGAAAACGGGGATGTGTACGACAAATACGACGAGTATATTGTTGGATACTTGGAAAACACCGATATGCTAAGAACACAATGCCAAACGTGCAGAAAACACCACGTAGGGGATATTACAATTGGTGATTTTTGGGGGGTTCCCCGCAAAAAATACAACCTGTTTGGCACATCTGTAGTGGATATCAACACAAAAAAAGGATCTGATTTCTACTGGAGTATCCCCACAATCGAGACACACAAAGTCCATTTCTATGACCGGCTGTATCCAGATTATATCGGATGGTTCGTGGTCTTGAAAATATGGAAGGTGTTACAAACAGCAAAACGTAAAGGGTGGATAAAACGATGAACATTTCAATTCTTACTGTGCAAGGATTTAATATCGGGTCTTATCTGCAGGCATACGCTCTCAAATCGTTCCTCGAAGAACACGGGCACACTGTGTCAATGATTCCAACATTCCATCTTGCGGTAACTGCCGGATTCAGTTCACCGTGTATTACATTCGACACGCAAAAAATACTTAAACTCATCTCATTGTGGTGGTACGAACGAAAACAGAAACACCCAGAACCCCCCGATGCCTTGGTTATCGGAAGCGATATCGTACTCCAAAAAAAGTTCATCCAACACTTCGCAAGGATGAACAACTATTCTTTCAAGAAGAAGATTCTGTATGCCCCGTGTTGTGGGGAAACACAATACTCTGAATATTCGCAAAATGAGATCCTGTGGTTGCGTACCATGACAGCGGTATCTGCCAGGGATTGGAACACAGCAACCATCGTAAACAAGATATGCAACACGTATGTGCCGTTTGTTGTGGACCCCTGTTTCCTCATCGACTGGTCAGATGTCTTCTCTACACCCCCCCAGGTTCCGAAAGACGATACCCCATATATCATGGTATACTCTTACCGTGGTGACAAACACACACGATCTGCCGCGTTCCGGTTGAAGGAAGAAACAGGGTGTAAGTTGGTATCAGTTGGCAACTGTCTAAACTGGTGTGACACATCTGTTCGCGTCCGGCACCCATTAGACATATTTGCGTATATCCAAAATGCAGAAAGCGTTATCACTGACACATTTCATGGCACGGTGTTGTCGATGATCTGCAACGCACCGGTTGAAGTCCACCCACAGAACCACAAAACGAGGTTCTTGATCGATTCGGCCGGTATTCCCCAAAAGAAAATGTTCACCGATCATTCGTCATATAAGCCAAAATTGGACACGATGGTTTATTATTCGAAAAAGTTCCTTGTGGAGTCGTTAATAATATGAGCACCGAGACGCCATCCAAACCAAAACGAAGAACGATGGGGGTAGTCAAGGCATGGCAGACCAGGGGGAGTGGGTGGATCCAGTTCGTTGTCAACACGGGGATTATTACTGCAAACGTAGCGTTGTTCTACGACTACTTGCTAGAGTGGGGAATAAACCTACAACTCCGCACCGTCCTGGCAATCGCAGTGGTATCATATTTGGTTGTGACTGTTGTTATTGGATACCTGGACGAACGATTTGGCGTCTGGAAACACGAATTAGAATACACATCGTCGTTAAATCCATTGTTGTGCAGGATACACGACGGAGTAGAATATCTAAAATTACACACTAAAGAGATGGAAAAATGAACACATGGAACATATATCGCATCATACGGTTTATCGAAAAAACGTGGGGCGGGTTTCGGGAAGGGACCAAGCTCCTGTTGATGTTTCAGATGATGCCTGCCGTCATATTTGTGATTTCCATGATAAGCACCACGCTTGCACGGCCAGAGATGCGGTTTCAAGAGTTCATGCACGGCATAGAATGGACGATGTTCTTCTTCTTTGCAGGCATCCCGTTTGAGATATGGTTGCTGTCGATAGACGCAGAACGAAAACAAAACAGGAAAAAAGAAACCAGAAAAATGAAGGGGTAGACCGCCCCCGGCAATCACTTTTTACACTTACGGCGTTTACCGCCTTTCTTCTTGGTCTTGCGTTTTGCTGCCACGGGTTAGGATTGCACCTCCACTTGATTGAGAATAGGTACCGAGGGTATAAAAACTTTTATAGCAACATGACACCCAATAGGCATTATGGCAAGAAGGAAAGGATCGAAGAAGAAGACCCAGCCACAAACGATTAAGAAACTTGGCCGGCAGACAGGGAAAACAACGGTGCCTATCGACAAAGAACTTCATGCGATGGCCCCGGGACTGCGGCGGTCGTCCAGTGGAAAAAAATATTGGGAAACCAGGAAAAACAGGAGTGACTTGAAGAACAACGTGTAGGCATCGCCGTGCTAGGCATCCATGAAATGGAGCCGCATCCGGGCCTGGTCACGACACCATTCCCGGGACTCCTGCCGCTGGTTCTCCATCTCCTTTTTTGTTGATAGGCACTGGTCCGGGTGCCGGAGGGTGTATTTGCACCCCGGGCACGTGGCAATCGGTTTCCTGCCCTGGTAATGCCAGATATACCCACATCGGGGGCATTTAAGATGCATGATCATCTCTCTCTTGCCCACAGATGTCTTCTATCGATCCAATTTTACTTAATGTTGCCAGCGGACGTATTTTTTTATTCCAGAGATATATACGGTACATGTCTCTTAATCGTTCCGTACATATACTCTCCAATCGGTTTGTGTGTGATTTATCTCCCATACCCACATCCCCCTATCTCACATTCGTCGCAGGACCTCCCCCCGCAGGGGTCCGGGAGGGGGTTGCCCTGCATATCGTACCCTCCACGGTTTGCCTGGTAACAATCCCTGCAGATCCGGTCTAGCGGCCGGACCTGGTTGAGCGGGATGTTTGCCTCCTCGTTGTTGGTTTCATAGAGTTTTCCGCAGATCCGACACGTGTCAATCATCCCTGCATCTCCTCCCGGATCTGCTGCAGGTAGTAAAATACATCACCAGTCAGGACCACGTCATCATTCTCGGCATCTGATACAATTATGTCGGCAATCTCCTGCAGCCGTGCATCGGTCGTGTCTGCCGTGATATTGTACTTGTCGGCCGTCGGGAAATTTTCGAGCCAATCGATGACATGGTAAAGACCACCTTCATCGGATATTGTGGGGATGGATCCCATGCCAGAACATTCACCGTCAAGGAAATATTCGAGGTCAAAGAGGTCGTCCCGGGCATCGTCTTTCCACTCTCCAACCCAATTAGATCCATTCCAAACAGACTCAAATTTAGTAGTGAGTTTTTCAACGCGGGGGATGACTTCTTTTTTCACCCATTCAGCCAATTTATCAGCCCGGGTGTTGCCTGGCAGCTCATACACTGTTGCCAATCCGTGCCATTGCCTCGCAGGGGTTCCATCAATCTGATAGTTCCGGGTGAAGGCTGTGATCTCTTGGCGTTCCCAATCTACCTCTAGATAGATCGGCATCTGTTCCGGGTAGTTGCCCGGATAATTCGGTTCGATAAGATCGAGTCTGTTTTCATAGTTGATTTTCACAGTGAATACCATTTCTTCATTCCTCCTTTCTAAATGCATAGTCTTTT
>JBAZKI010000034.1:0-5558 GCA_041650875.1 Patescibacteria group bacterium | reverse complement strand
TTCTGCCCGTTGAAAAGCAGTACCTTCCGCCCGTCTTCCTCGCCAGGGACTACGCCCGTGTTCGTAAGGTGATTCCCGTTCCCCGACTCGTCCAGAGCGGGAGTAAGGTACGCGCCGGTGCCGATGTAGATGTCATCAATGTCTACTGGCACACTTGTATTCGTCAAATAAATGAGAAGTATCGGAGCTCCGAAACTACTTGCCACGACATCAGAAACAATCCACTCATAATCTGATATTTTTATCACCTTCGAGAATATCGTCACTACACTACCGTTCCAGTACCTCAACCCGAGGATTGGTTCTCCGGCTGTTATGCGAAATATAATTTGTTTCCCGTTTGGCGCAACGCCGGACTTATATATCCCGAATGCCGATCTTGTTGCGTCTGTGATATGTAGTTTTCCACCAACAATTGACAAGGATTCTGTCCCATAATTTCCTGCCCACCCATCCACGCCCGTCGTCCATCCTGGAGTGTTCCGGTAGGTTGTCCCTGCGGGAGAGTCAGGGTATGCGGGAACGAAACGAGGGGAGATTTGAAGAGTTGCTTGCGGTAGGTTTTCCGTGTCGTTCGGGACCCATGCGGCACCCGCCGCGCTCCATCGGTACTCAAGGCCCGCACACGTCACAAGCTCCCTATCCCGTGCGCCTCGCGCCGCGAGCATCTCGGAAGTGGACGAGAAGGTGCGCACCTCGGGAAGCTCTTTTGAGGTTACAAGTTCCCCGCCGCTTCCTGTTGCGACGAGGGCCTTTATTGACGAGAGCCTCGCAACATCGACGAAATCCTCACTCCCTCCGTAAAGGCTCTCCCACGTCTCGCCATCCGGGGACGAAACGATTCGCCCGTCAGACCCCCCTGCAATCCAGAGGTCCGTTTCCGTGTCGAAAAGCACGGAGGAGTAGTTTCCGGTGTAGGTGGCACGGGTCGCGAAGGTTACAAGATCGTCAGAGACAAGAAGCGAGAGTTCTGCGCATATTACCCATTGGGACAATGCCTCGGACTCGGCGACCGCGAAAAGGTCGGCGGTCGTTCCACTCGTGATCGTGATCCAGGTCACACAGTCAAGGCTCTTTTTCACGGTGCCCGTAGTGCCCACGACAACCGCGAGCTTGAACGAGGAAGACCACGCAACCGCGTTCAAGTCTTCGCTCGTCCCGCTCGTCTGTGCGGTCCAGGTGACACCGTCAGGGGAAGCGAGGATTTCGCCTGTCGTTCCAACCGCGACAAAAAGAGAAAGGCTTTCGATCCAGAGCACGTCGTTCAGGTCTTCAGTCGATCCGCTCGTCTGCGCGGTCCAGGTCTCTTTGTCAGGAGATGTGAGGATCGCGCCTGCCGCGCCTACGACGCAATAGAGTTCGAGGTCTTCGGAGTACGCGAAAGCGTAGTGCGTCGCAGAGTCAAAAAGCGCCGCCGTGTTCTCGCGCACAAGGGTCCAGGTCGTGCCGTTCGAGGACTCTACCACGGTCCCGAGATCGCCCACCGCGACGAACTTCCCTGACTCCTCGTCCCACGCAACGCCTCGAAGCGTGTTCGAGGTGGGGGAGGTGCGAGAGGTCCAGGAAGTGGCGTCTGTGGAAGTCATGATGTAGCCGTCTGTTCCTACCTTGACGAAAAGGCCGAGGGTATCAGACCTCGCGACCCCGTACCAGTAGTAAGAGCCTGCGACAATATTCCACGTCACGCCGTCTGAAGACCAGTAGACATCGTGGTCCGCCGCAGTCGCGACAAAAAGAGGGAGGTCTTCGGACGCGCACACCGCATAGAAGTCGTCCGCCCCTCCGGAGGTTTGCGCGGTCCAGGTCTCGCCATCCGGGGAGGTGAGAATGGAACCAGAGGACCCAACCGCGCAGAAAAGGCCCAGAGCCTCACACCACGCGATCCCGTAGAAAGGCGCGGTCCCGCCGTGCGCGACAGGGGTTCCCGTCTTTCCGTCCTTCGAGAGACAAAAGTAGGTCCCGTCGCTCACGGCACAGAAAAGAAAGAGGCTCTCGGAATACGCGATTCCCCGGAACGCGTCCGTGATCCCGCATTCGAGGGCGGTCCACACGATCCCGTCTCGGGACGAACTCGCCTCCCCTCCGGCCCCGACCGCGCACCATAGGCGGAGCGCTCGCGCGTAACAGGCCGCATAGACCGCGCCTGTGAACCGAGCGTTCCGGACGACAAGTTCCGCGGTCGAAGAAAACGAGAGAAGCGCGGAGGAATCGCCGAACGCGAGGCCCTGCTCGTTGTAGGCAGAGAACGCGACCCCGCGAAGTACGCTCCCGAGCTCAAGGGGCGTGAATAAAAGCGCGTCTGCAAGGCGGGCGTGTTTCTGGTATTCTCTTGTCGAGATCCCAATAGGCCCTTGAACCGCCTTCGCGATTTCAAGTACCTCGTCCGTGGTGCGGTTCAAAAACTCTGCGGCCTGGCCGGCGCCTGAAATCTCAACTTCAATCGGCGCTTCGACATCTCCGTCATTGTCCACGGACACGGTACTCGGGACAAGCACTTCGAAGACCGTGCTTCCCGGAGTTCCGTAAAGGCCTGCGACGTCCGTAGAATCGAGGCTCTGCGTGAAAGTCTGCACTTCGTCGATCGCGCCCACGAAGTATGAATCCGCAGTGTCGAGAACCTCGTCCATGCCCAAGCGGGCCGTGTTCCTCGGGAATGTGACGTTTTTCAAAAAAGAGCCTACGAGAACGTCGTCGTGGTAGACAGAAAGGAGCGCCTTCGTGCGAGAGACTATGGGAAGGTATTCCTCGTCAAGAAGCGTCGTCATTCCGCCCGAGGCATAGAGGCGCACGCGGATACTCGTGATAGGCTGCTGCACGCCGTTATAGTCCATGGACACAGGGATTATGAAACTCGCGGTCTCCTCGTCACTCGTGGAGGAGTGCAACTCCTGATCATAGTTCACCCCGTCGCACGTGGCTTCGACGAGAATTCTCCCGCCTGTGAGCCTTGGATCCTCGCCGTTCGCCCTTGAATACGAGGACACGAAGACGCAGGCCTCAGCCCCCTCGTCTTCCTTGTGCGCGGAGAGCTCAAGCCAATACGACACGATACTCGAGAGCGTTGAGGAAAGACCCTTCGTGAAGGTTTGCGTTTCCTCAAACGTCCTCACGCTCCCGTCCGCCTCGCCTACCAAGATCGCAAAGGCGAGGGTTGCGGGGTTCGAGGTGAGTGCTTTCGCATTCCCGAGCGCGACATGGTTCTCGAAGACATCGACCGTGCCCTTTGTGATTCCTGTTTCCGTGACAGATAAAGACCATTCCCCGTCCTTCGGAATCCCGGACACGGCGCGCAAGAGTGCCCCGCGCCTATAGACTCTTATCTCGTTTCCAGACCCGTAGTACGAGAGCACCGCGCCAGTGGGAAGAGATGCGAGGCGCACGTTCCGCCTGCTCATGGCAACGACCACGGGCGCGTAGTCGTAGTTCACGACCACGTGTTGAAACGCAGTTGAAGCGGGAAGGGGGACTTCGACGTTCTCGGTCGTGGTTCCTGCGACCACATACCACGCGCCAGAAAGCGCGAGGCTTCGAATGAGAAGGCCATAGTCCACGGTTCCCGCGGCCCCGCAGCCGAACACGGTCGCGATAGCGTCGACTTGCTCACCCGGATCGAACCACAAGGAAAGCGCCCAGGACTTGGAGAAGAAAAAAGGATTCAGGATCTCGGCATAGTCCGAAGAGCCGTTGTACGCGCGAGCGTTCGAGCTTATGCCTGTCGCGTTCGTCGTTCCCGTGAGAGTCGCGTCGTTGTCGTTTCCCGACAAGTCCTTTTCAGGAGCCGTGGTTGAGTCGAAGGTGTAGCGGGAAAAGGGGGCTTTCAAAACCGGGATCGAAGAAAGGCGCGTTTCTGTGTACTCCACATCCTCGAAAAACGGCATGGGACAATAGAAAGAAACGAGAAACTTCTGCGTCGCGTCGTTCGAGTTCTTGTTTGGAAACTCGATCCCAATCGCGCGCGAGGGGATTTCATAGCTCCCGTAATCGTTCTCGTAGAGTAACACCCCGTCATCAAGATGCGGGTTCAAGACCGCGATAAGTTCTTTCCGGTAACGATACCGGGACGCGTGGTCCTGGCCTGTCGGAAGGATCCCCTCGACCGTAATGAGCCGGGCCTCGACCATCTGATCAATAACGACGGTTCCGTCCTGCAAGGGGGAGCCTTTTTCCTCGACCGAGATATCAGGAACCCCGAGGCCGTTCACTTTGGTCGTTCGGTAGTTCGAGGAATCTGAGAACACTACCGAGGATCCTTCGCTATTGGTAAAGGTAAGTTTTCGCACGTCAGAACACCCCTTCTGCAGCAAGGCGCCTTGCCTCGGCGCTCGCGGCTTTCATGGCTTCGTATTGGTTCACTTCGCGGGGGGAGTTGAACGTAAAGTTGAGCACTTTACTATCGCTTTTAAGTATCTCTTTTGTCTCTGAGTTATTGTACACCCTCGCGCCTTGGGGGAAATCTATGATTTCAGGGCCTTGTTCTCCGACAAGCCTATAGCCTGATTCTGAATACGGGGTGCCACCGGCGTAGCCCTCAAACAAAGAAGAGACCAGCGCCGACGCGCTCGCCGCTTTCGTCGAAGCCTCGTCCCACAGGGCAGAGACTTGCGCGGCGAGACCCGCTCTTGCGGCTTCAATGTCTTCCTTTTTTCCTCCAGCTATCAAGAGCCTGATTTTTTCGCCTATTTCAGCAATCTTCGAAGCTATAGAACCAGTGAACATGATCCCTTGAGTCACAAGATTCATGATGTAGTCTTTAATTCCCGACATGAAGTCTTCTTTTGCAAGGCCCTCGTTGATTCCTGAAGTGAGCATCCCCGCGATGTCCGTTCCCGTGTCTTTAAGACCCTCATAAAAAGACTCTGTCGCTTCCTTTATTTTGGTCATCACGACACCGTACCGCTCCATTGAAGAAGTAACAATGTCGAAAGCCTCCCCTGTTCCTTCAAGAGCGGCGTTTTGATCTGCAATCGCGCCCGTCAACTCGTCCGTTTCGTCCTTCGCGTTTTCTTCTTCGTCTATCCACGCTCGAAGGCCTCCCGCTGCAACGCCTGCCGCTACCGCGCCAGCCGCCGCAAGGGCCGCACTCCCAAAATCTCCGAGTAAGAGCTTAGTCGCCGCAAGGGCCGCGAGTTGCGCCATCAAAGAATCAAGGACATCGGCGATCATCTTGAGAGCCGCGATACCCCAGCTCGCCCAGTCCGCCTCACCTGTCACGAGCGCCGCGCCGATATTGTGAATCGCACCTGTGGCAATGTCCCCGAGAGCGCCTTGCACCGATCCAAGAACATCAGACCAGTCTTCAGAGTCCCTTTTTATGTCGGCAACCGCGCTTTCCCATGCGGAAGACAAGCCAGAAACCGCGCCTTCCCATAATCCTTTGACGCGCTCTGTAGTGTCCGTCTCTTCCGCGACGACGTCCTTCCCGCTCTTCTCTTCTATGCTCTTTAATTCTTCCGCATAGCTTTCTACTGCGTCAGTCCGCTCGTCGAGTTGCCCTTCCTTAAATTGAGTGATCTGCCGATCGTAGTTCGCAGAGATCTCCGCAATGGCTTTTTCGTCGA
>JBAZKI010000033.1:0-5597 GCA_041650875.1 Patescibacteria group bacterium | reverse complement strand
ATGTATGCGGAGGCTCAGAAGCTCCTCCCAGTATACGAGCAATGCCGGCTCAGGGGCATGACTCATAAGGAGGCCCTCAAGGAGTCCGGGATTAAGTCGCCGTCGAAGTGGAATTACTGGCGGGACCAGGGCGTGTTAGAGTGGTACGGCATAGCGAGTTACTGATTTGTAACAACAACAAGGGCGCTCGGAATGCGAATTATATAGTTTGTACAGGCTTGAAACTCTCTTTTTCCCCGACCGGGGCCGAAGCGAGGTTGAAATGAAAAACGACGAAGGCATTGCATACGGATTAATCGCGGTCGTGATGTTCATCGGCATGGTCGCGCTGATCTTCATCTGCTTCACCCCGGCGATGAACGGGGTGATCGGGGCTGCCAACGATCTTATCGGGGACGGCAAGGTCGGCGTGCAGACGGCCGGAGCGGTTGAGTGGGGGCTCGGGTGGTTCGCAGCTATCCCGATCATCGGGCTCCTCGGTATCGGATACTGGTCATACATCAGGGCGCTGGAGGAGAATCCAAGTGACTAGCTTTAACGCCGTGTGGCAGGGGTTCATCATCATGATAGTCACGATTGCGATCGGCGTCATGATGAGCCTCGCCGGCGGGACGATCCTCGACGGGCTCGTGGACGGGTTCACGATGGCCGGCGTCTATGATGTGCCGGCGGAGTGGGACCAGAGCGGCACGATCAACCTGGTGATCAACCTCTACTACTTCCTGATGTATATGATTCCCGTGATGGGCGTGGCGATCTTCCTGGTGACGATCCACCAGCGGAAACGGTACGACCGATACAGGGATGACTACACTATCTATGAGGAGCGGTAAGGATGGCAATCGATTGGTTCGTGCAGCAGGGCCGGAACGTCCGACAGGCACTCATCCCAAAGCAGCAGCCGGTGCAGACCCCCGCCCCGGCCCGGCAGGAGCCGGCGACCGTGTTCTACGGTCGAGGGTATACCAACCCCGCCGCCACGGCCCCGGCCCGGCAGACGGCCGCGAAGCCAGTACAGCCTGTGCAGGAGCTCAAGAAGGCACTCGCCCCGAAACCTATCCAGCAGCCGATCGCGGTTCGACCCGTGCAGCAGCCGAAGCGGGGGATTCCGCAGGATATCACCAAACCGATCTATGATGCCGGAGTGGGGGCGAGCCAGTGGTGGACGCAGAACGCAGCCCCGGCCATCGAGGGAGCGATCGACTCGCTCCCTTACCTCGGCCCCCGGACCCTCCACAGGATAGAGGGCGGGCAAGTCATCCCGGTGACGGCCGGCCCGCTCACGGGAGGGGGCACCCGCCTCCGGCCGAATTGGGAGGGAGATATCGGGCACGACCTGATCAAAGGTGCCGCGATCGATCTTCCGCAGCATACCATAGAGTTTGTCACCGCTGCCCCGCTCGGGGTTGAGCGAGCGGCACGGATGGCTCTCCGGGACCCGGCCGGAGCTGCGGAGATGACCGCCGGCGGCCTCGTGGCGGTCGGTGCGGGGACCGTCCAGGCCGCGAAGGAGAACCCTGCCCGGTTCACCGGAGAGATGGCTGCGGGGATCTTCATAGGCGGGAAGACCGCTCCACTCAAGCAGCGAGCCGGAGCTACGGCCCTGCGGGGTGTCGCACACCTCGATCCATATTTCGAGCGGGGGATGAAGGTCTACACCGGATCGCCGGGACCGATCGAGGCGATCACCCGATGGCAGAACCCCTTAGAGTATCATCCCACTCTGCGAGGGTCCACGAAGTTTGAGCTCGCCCCGGACATCTTCGAGGTTCCCCGGAACTACTACCACGGCACTTCCCGCGAGTTCCTGGAGGTCGGAGTGAAAGAGGGCCGGTTAGAGGTCGCCAGTCACAAACCCTCCGCGATCCCGGAGACCCGGGCGGCCGCCGCCGCCCTGGATCGGGGCAAGGTCGAGCCGGCGTTCGGTGCCGTGGAGCACGCGCTCTTCCTCGGGCCGCCGGATATTGGATACGGCCCGTTCTCGTCGGGCGGGTTTTTGAAGGTTCGCGGCACTGTTCGGGATATCCCCGACCGGCTGGCTTCGATGGCAAAAGAGCGGGAAGCTCTCCGGCAGAGCGGGGAGCGAGTGCCCCGGACCCTGCAGCAACAGCTCTCCGTCGCGGCATACCGGGAATACTTCGACGCACCGAGAGGGGAGATCCTCGTCTCCCCGAAACCGATATCGGGGTACGAGTGGAAAGGACTGCCAGAGCATGAGTATGTCATTAAGCCCGGAACAAGGCTGTATCCGGTGCATAGCGGCCGGTCCCGGTTCTTCCAGCGGTTCGGCATGACCCGGGGGAGCTCCTACACGATCCACCCTGCAACCGGGGAGCTCCTGGAGATCATGGAGTTCTCAACCAGCCCGGTCCCGCAGGCACCGCCTCCGCCGATCCTGATTGACATCCCGCGGATCCGGGCGAAGCTGCCGAGCCTGCCGGACCACTCCTCAAGCCCGATGACGGCCCCGGCTGTAGGAGCGGCCGAGACAAGCCGCCGCCGGCGGGGTTCGGTGACGGTTGAGGAGGTGCTCGCCGGTCCCCCGACCCGTCCGGCCTCCGGCCGCCGGGGTGCACCTGGCACCCGGACCCGGGGAGTTATGGATGTGCCCAAAGGAACGTTCACCGTCCGGCCGGCCCGGCAGACTCGGCCGACCGAGGCCCGGGGGAGTGGTGCAGTGCGTCCGGATAGGGCATCCCTCGACCGGGCGATACGCGGCCCGGACCAGGAGATCCGGCCAGGTCGCCGGGAGCAGGATACCGTCCGCCAGGGGTCCCGCCCGTCGCGGCCGTGGGAAGTAGATCCCCGGCCCCCGCGCCCCCGTGAAGAGGGGCGGGTCCCCGGCAGACCCCGGCAGGGGCGGGTCCCCGGCAGACCCCGGCAGGGGCGGGTCCCCGGCAGACCCCGGCAGGGGCGGGTCCCCGGCAGGGTCCCGGGCCTCTTCCGGGACGAGCCCGCGCCCCGGGGGTTCCGGCTCGATGAGGCGGAGCGGTCGGAGCGGAAGAAGGGGCGGCGGCCGGCACGGGATCCGTATGATTGGATCGTGCGGAACCCCGTCCCGGATATCGAGTTCTCCCTCGGCGGGGCGGGGTCGTTCGACGCTCCTGCCCGGCAGAAGGGGAAGAAATCTTCCCGCCGGTCCCCGGTGGCCGGGCCGCCGGCGGACTTCTTCGAGGTCGGAGGGTTCTGATTAATCCGAGCCCAAATCTTTGAGTATCATGGCGATTTAAGGGGCCGGGAAAAATGGGAGGATGTATCACCCCACCCGCCCGGAGATCGTCGGTTTTAGGGCATCTGTGAAGGTGTTTGTTTCCGGCGTTTTTGTGAGTTGGTTTGACAAAAGAGGAGATTCTCAAGGTTTAACAAATATCTGATATCTACTAGGGGAAACCTTGAGCACTCTTACAGATGTGTTGGGGTTTATGGATCTGACGCGCTGTGCCCTCTTCACTACTCTATCTTTTGGCCCATCCGTCCCCCAAGAGATATAGGTCCGGCCATCTATTTTCCTCTTGCTCATCTTCGTCACCGATAGGATCGCATAGCGGCTTTATCTGTGTTCACGGAGTACCGTTTTTCCCGGGCGACCATCTGGTCAACGGCCTTCTTTGCGATCGAGAGGGCTTTCTCTTTGGTCCGCTGTGTAGTCACCTGCTCGGGGAGCCTGCCGGTGATTGAGGCATACACTACATCGTTCTTTTTCTCGAACCTGATAGTGTGCCCCTTGTATCGTTCGCTTTTGAGTCTCATACTTGCACCTCGATTGATCTCGCGCTTACTTATTCCGCCCGCGAGCCGTCCGTTTCAGATGGCGCACCCTCCCCTACTTCGTCCCACCCGCCTCAAGGCGGCCTCATCCTTTTCTGGGAGGATTTACGCACAGATACTGGTTGATTGCTAGATATTTATTCTTTTTCCTGCGACCACGGGCGTAGGTAGGGCAGCCGGGAGACGACCCGGAACCGGGCGGGGGCGTCGAGGATGCGACGGGGGCCGCGACCCCAGACGGAGACCCGGACCTCCTGCCCGTGCTCGCGACAACCGAAGTGGCAGCGAGGAATGCGCCGAAAAGGGGGTTTTGGTTCAGGTTCATTTATTGTTACATCTCCCTAGCGTTTTGGTATTGCCTAAACTCTGCAGTAAAGGCAGTATAACCATTACTACGCTCGAAAGGTATATTAATGTTTGGCACTTAATTACAAGTATGGAACTTAAAACGGCAAACCGGTTGATCCGGTTTTTATTCATCAACACCACCGCTCTTTGCGGGGCGGTCGTTGTTGAGTTTTTCGTTTTCTGGCACACGATGAGCAATTGGATCATATTGTGTCAGACCGCCCAGGGATCTGTTCCCTTCGAGGAGTTATCGAAGGCCGTAGGGGAGATGTATATCCCGGCTCTCTTAATGGGTCTGCCGTTCGCACTCTTGTTTTCAATCCTTTGGGTTGAGAAAATGGGTGCGGCGCTCGGCGTACCGATGAGGGGTTACAGGGAGTGGATCAGGGAGTGAAACCACACGGAAAAGCCGCCCCCTACCGCACCGGCGAATATGCCCTGACCCGGAAAGAGTACGACAAAGTTCTCGCCGCCTGCCAGAACCTAGAGGATCGGGTATTGATCATGGTCGGCTGCACCCTCGGCCTGCGGCGCTCCGATATCGTCCGGCTGGAGTGGGCGAACATCGATATCCGGGATCCGGAGAGCGCGACCGTCACCTACCAGGAGAAGAAGAAGGGCAACCGATTACGGACGGTCCCGATCGGGCCGAAGCTTGCACAAGAGCTTACGATCCTGCGGAACACGCAGCCGAAGGCACAGAAGACGGTGTTCTCGTTCAAAGACCGGCAGGCATACAACCGCTTTCAAAAGGTCTGCCAGATCGCTGGCATCGAGGAGAGGCCGTTCCACGCGCTCCGGGCGACGGCGATCAAGTTCATGCAGGCGGCCGGGTGGCGGCCGGAAGAGGTCGCGGAGATCATCGGGGATACGCTCCGGACAATCCAGGAGCATTATACTACGCCGTCAAAGTCGGAGCTTGCGGAGAGTGCGAAAGAGAGGGAGGTTGTTTGAGATGACTGGAATTAAATCAAGGGTAGCACACAAGAACCTGAACCCCAGGTGCCCGGCTAAATTTTGTAGGGGGATCCGCCACTGCACTCAGAACCTAGATGTCAAGATGGAGTGCCCGCAGTGGGAGGGGTTCGTAAATGTTGCTGCTGCTATTTGGCTCTTAAACGGTAGATAGGTGTCCTAAATTATTTAGGACAGCTCAATAAATGGTAAGTTATCGGACAATCCGCCTATCACTTTTTTCTGAAACTGATATATCAGTCTGAAACTCAATAATAAACCATATTCTGCTATACTGAATGGGGCCCTAATTGGCCGTTTTTAGGGGCCAGATGGGTGCCGAGGGGTATTTGAAAAGTAATTACCTATCACTCCTCGGGGGAGGAGTGATAGATCCCTCCCACGAGTTTGCTTGCTTTCCTCCACAGAATCCCGCAGATTGAATCACAGTGCTCACAGTCTCCCGGGCACCCGCATCCATCTTCCTCGTAGGCCCCGGGGCATGAGGAGATCCCCCGGGGGCATTT
>JBAZKI010000032.1:0-5608 GCA_041650875.1 Patescibacteria group bacterium | reverse complement strand
GTGACAAGTACTGGTACGAAGACGAGTTGTATGGCGATACGTTGAAGTGTGGGGTAGCTGCCGAAGCGGAAGGTGCGGGTGTGCCGGTAGTGTGTTGCCCGTATTTTGTGGAGAGCGGGGAAGAATAATATGGAATTAAAATATGTGGGGGATATCAATTGAACCACCCAACCAGTCTAGCCACATTGATTGAAAACGCCCCGTATGACAAGCTGGTTAACTGGTCATCGACAATTCAGGAAAAATATTCGCTTGAAACGCCACCAGACAACGAAAAAGAGTTGCGCGAGTGGTTGCTTCATCACGCCATAAAAGAGGAGCGGTATACTTTTCATAAGATCCCTGCCGAGTTAAAGAACCAGACCAGGTGGGTTTGCTGGAAACAGGAGAACCGTGACGGCAAACTCACAAAGATCCCATATGACATCCGAACGCACGATAAGGCAAGCTCAACAGACCCCGGAACATGGGGGAATTATGAACAGGCTATAGTTGCGTATCACAAACATAACTATGATGGTATCGGGTTCATGTTTCACGAAAATGACGGACTTGTTGGGATTGATTGGGACCACATGCGTGACGCTGAAACGGGAGATTGGGACCCTGAAACACTAAAAGAGATTCTGGCATTCCAATCCTATGCTGAAATTTCACCGTCACAGACGGGGGCGCATTGTATTGTTAAAGGAAAGAAACCAGGGGACCGGTGCCGAAAAGGAAACTACGAGATGTATTCGAAAGACCGGTATTTCACGTTTACCGGGCACCACATCCCCGAATCACCACCTACAATTAATGTTGCTAAACCCGAGTTGATAGAAGCGTTCTACCGGAAACTTGGGGATGACACAACACCGTCACAACCGCAAAGGGAGGGTGAATCAACCCGTGCATCGCCGAAGATGGAAGACGATGAGATAATCAGCCGGGCATCAAACGCAAAGAACGGGAAGAAATTCCAATCGTTGTGGAACGGTTCGTGGTCGGGATTATATCCGTCACAGAGCGAGGCCGATGAAGCGTTATGTTTTATGCTCTCGTTCTACACCAAGGATCCAACACAGATCGATAGGTTGTTTCGTAAATCAAAACTATACCGTGAAAAATGGGACCGTGAAGATTACCGGTTGAAAACAATCGGATCTGCCATAATCAAAGTTACCGAAGAGTATGTTGATCCTGGTAAACAACAACGGATCCCGCCACCTGACGAACGACATTGCACAGATTACGGAAACTGTGAACGATTCATAAATCTACACGGTGCAGATGTAAAATATTGTAAGGTGTTTGATGCATGGTATCTCTGGACGCAGGAAGAAGGTCGGTGGAAAAAAGATTTGCTTGGTGCGATCCAAGAGTGCGCCAAAGAAACGGTGCGAAGTATTTATGCCGAGGCCGGTAGGTCCGGTTCTGACGACGAACGACGCAAGTTAGCAAAATGGGCGATGCAATGTGAAACAACAGCTCATACAAACGCGATTATCACGTTGGCAAAATCCGACCCGTTTGTTGTTACAGAACACGATGCGTTCGATCAGAACTTAATGGTGTTGAACCTTGCAAACGGGACATACAATTTGTCTACCCACATACTTGAGCCGCATCGAAAAGAGTTGTTGATTACCAAACAGGCACCGATATGGTATGACCCTACAGCAGATTGTCCGTTGTTCTTAGCGTTCCTTAACAGAATTTTCATAAGCCACCCTGAAATTATTCCGTATCTTCAACGTGCAATCGGGTATACTCTTACAGGAATCACACAGGAAGATATTTTGTTCTTGTTGTATGGTAGTGGGGCAAACGGGAAATCTACGTTGTTGAATGTTTTGGAAGCATTGTTAGGCGATTATTCTGTAAACACCGAATCGTCCACATTCACCACAAACCGAAGTGATAACGTAAGAAACGATCTGGCCCGGTTGGTCGGTGCCAGGCTTGTGACTGCAGCAGAGAACTCGATGGATTCAAACCTGGATGAAACACTCATCAAACAACTCACAGGAGGGGACAAGATCGCTGCCAGGTTTTTGTTTCAAGAATATTTCGAGTATCGGCCCACGTTCAAAATTTGGTGGTGTTTTAACCATATGCCGCGTATCAGGGATACTACCAATTCAACCTGGCGACGGATACACCTGATACCGTTCAAAGAGAGTATCCCCGAATCAGAACAGGACAAAAACATGAGTGAGAAGCTGTTGGAAGAGCTACCTGGTATATTGAATTGGGCGATTGATGGGTTGAAAGAGTACCAAAATGGCGGGTTGAACCCACCGGAAATTGTTGTGACGACCACGACAGAATACCGAAACGATCAGGATCAGCTATTCGATTTCTTTGCCGATATGATCGATATTGCCACAGGAGATGAGCCAATTGGTATTGTTTTTGAAGAAAAAGGATCGGTGGTATATAGTGCATACATGCAATGGACCAGTTTCAACAACGAAAAACCAATGTCAAACACAATGTTTGGCAACTTATTGAAGGAACGAGGTATCAAAAAAGTGAGAAAAAACAAAGGAGTTTATTATGTTGGAATTAGAATCAAACCGGGCCATAAATGACGAGATTTTGTCACTGTGTAGAGTGTGTAGAGTTTGGTCATTTTTCCCAAAGTACCCCCTTCGCGAGGAATATAAGCTGACTTTAGGTAAATCGGGGTGTACTCTACACACTCTACACTCTCTCTGTGGAAAGGTTTATGAATGGACGAGAAAGACCATCGTTTCCATTCGCCGTTCTTGGGAAGCATCTCAAAAATGGAGTTTTGATGAATATTGGTGGTGACAATGAACCGGACAAATATTGAGTGGACCGATTACACCTGGAACCCGATCACAGGGTGTCGTCATGGGTGCGAGTATTGTTATGCGAGAAAACTGACTACCCGGTTTCCCAAAATTTTCCCATATGGGTTTGAGCCGCATTTCTATCACAGCCGGTTAAAAGAACCGTTGTATGTCAAAAAACCATCAAAAATATTCACCGTTTCGATGGGGGACATGTTTGGTGAATGGGTCCCAAAACTCTGGGTTGACCTGATATTCAATACTATGAAAAAATGTCCCCATCATACATTCCAGATCCTTACAAAGAACCCATCAAAGATAAATCAAGTCGTTTCTGGCGATATGTATGCCCCGAATATCTGGCTTGGTACGACCGTTGAGAAAAATGCAAACATTCACCGGATTGCAGACCTGTGCAAAATCCCACAGTTCCACAAGTTTGTGTCGTTCGAACCGCTACAAGGTATGATTGACTGCAGCTTGGCAGGAATAGAGTGGGTGATTATTGGAGCACAAACAAACCCGATGAAATATCCCTCTCTTGAATCTGTTGAAAGTGTATTACTTCGGGCGTTGGATACACCGGTGTTTTTCAAGAACAACATGAAACAATGTCCTGGTATTACAGAAAGAATGTTTAGACAAGACTTCCCAAACAAAAACATGAGGTGAAAACGAAATGTCAGAACTAAACACAACACAAAAGTATGAATGGTTCATACAGGAAATCGGAACGAAGAAAGGAAACAAGAACGACTACATCACATTTGTGTTCGGATGCGTTGAAGAACCGGTTGTCGCCCGGGAACGTATTACCATACCGGAAGACATCCGCAGCAGCATCTTGTTCAACATCATGGTAAAAACCGGATACAAAGATAAAGGCGGCAAACCGGACCCGTTCAAATATTTCAAACGCGGGTTGTTGTTCTATGCCCGGCCGGTGAAGAAATACCGTGGCGGCGACTTGGAAGATGTGAGATGGAGTATAGACTTTGATTCGATCTCAATGCGGAACATCCGGCACAAACTTCCTGACGAGAAATTCAACAAGATAAAACTCATCCTGTCCCGCTCGCCATCACTTGAAGAGGCGATACGCAGGATGGCAACAACAGACCCGAATCTACTATATGACTTTGGTGTTGCTGTTGGTGAAGGATCGGTCACCCCTGACGACGAAATAGGTCAAGGGGTATCATCATGACCACCACAACCTTCACAGGAGCCACACAGCGGCACCGTAACCGGACTTTTGGGTGCGAGGCATACAAAGATATACCATACTCGTTCTCGGCAGGATATGACCGTCTATTTCGTGATGCGGCATGAGCGGATCAAAACACGCGAGCAGGGTGACGCGGGAACGCAACATCAAGGCTGGCGACCTCCCATACATGATCTACAATGTGCTGAAAGAGAAACAGTTCCCGGGGATCGTCACCCGTGAAGATGTCGTTGTGGAACTGTTACCCCCGCCGTGTCGGAGGGGTCCTGCGTATGACGATTGGAAACGGAACAAACAGGAGTTTCGCCGCCAGGTGACGATATGCCTGTCGGACCCAGACGTTGTGGGATACGCGGTATACGGAACGAACAGTAAAGGTCCCCGGTTCTACCGGGTCAAATCGGTTGAAGAGATAGGAGAGATGTTTGGATGTGCATAAAGACCGGTGGGATATCACAGGCCCACAAGTGTACCCACGATGATTTTCATTACCGGGGCGTCCGGCGGTATAAGGTCAACAAGAAAGTCATTGAGGTGTACGAGTGTCAGGTGTGCGGTGCAGAACACCATGTACCAATCGAGTTGTTTGACGACAGGGGCGAATGAACGTGGCAAGACAACCATCGTCAAAGAAGTATCGTGACCACCAGGTTCACGGCCAGTTCACGTATCTGAAATGGAAACACGCCGAAGTGATAGCCGGGATCCTTCCCGTGCTGGGGACATCCCCGTGGTCGTTGAATGATGCTGATGCCATCCTCGGCAGGAGTATCCCGCGAGGGTACGTGTCAGCGTTGATACGGATCAAAGTGATAGAAGAGATCACCCCTGCGTCGCGGGCGAAGTACAACACCTACATTCCTGCAGTATACCAGTTCACCCAGGATTTTGTGGACTATGTACGGTCCGGCCGGTGCAACTACATCGAAGCGGTGAAATGCCGGCAACAACAACCATCTTAACCCACATTTTTCTCCCAATCGTGGTGTTTGCCGGAGTTACCGACTACTTTTACCGGATCGTCCCGGTCCGGTTGTGGGTCGCCTGGTTGTCGGCCGCCGTGCCAACCATTCTGTATTCAGTAATCGTATCCGGTGTTTCCGCATGGCACATTGTGGTTGCATCGGTCTGTATCGTTGCGTTCGTCCTGGCGAAGTTCAACATGTGGGGTGGTGGTGACACGTTTGCGTTGGTATGCAGCGCAACCGCGTTGCCGACCATTGCAGATATTGGGGTGTTGTTCATGCTGCTTGGTGCAGGATATATCATCACGATGGTAGGGGTGTTGCGTCACAACGATGGCACAACGCATACCCGCGTTCCAGTGGTCCCGTTCCTCGCCGTGGCGTTTCTCGCGGTGTATATCGGAAACTATATGTAGGTTGCGATACACATGATAATTTACCCTTATGTGCGACCATACGCATGAGGGCGGCCTCAAAGCATCACAGAGTCTGGTTTCATAAGTGCCACAATACACACCTTGGATCGGTTTTCCATGTACGGGCAATCGGGCGGTTTTGTTCATTCCTTTTTCCGCCCGATTGTTAAACCACCTTTTGACATAGTGATTTCTACT
>JBAZKI010000031.1:0-6661 GCA_041650875.1 Patescibacteria group bacterium | reverse complement strand
TCGTCCAGTTGTCTGAAGACGGGAAGATGGCCCAGGTTATGGGTCCCGACGGGCCGATCTGGGTTCGGATGCAGTTATGACCGGGTCTGCAAAATACTCTCCTGATGGGAAAGGCGGATATATCGGCTCAATGGGGTCAGCTCCCGGGGTAGGGGACACAATTGTATATACCCCAAACCGGATAGGGGCCGGGGGGGGTCTCCCTGGGGTAGGCGACACGATCGAATACTCGCCTGATGGGAAAGGTGGATATATCGGCACCTGCCCGGGCATATCGAAAGGCCTTTGGTATTGGATCTCGAACGGATCCAGTCCTCGGACCTGGCCCACGGGGACGGACCCGGGATGGAGGAAGATCCGGTTGTTTGAGGATTGGAACGGATTCCGGGTCAAATTCAAACTGGATAAATTCTGGGGGTTGGGGACACCTCATCTCACCTGGTTAGAGGCGGCGGGGGAGTATGATTATAAACTGATACATTACTATCAGATTGCGACCGGATTCGGCAATCCGGAAGGCCCCTGGTATCAAGAGGAGATCCCCCTCCCTGCAGGATACCAGGTCTCACCCTATGATTACAGTATGGACATCGGACCGGACGGGTCCGTCTATATCGCGGCCATCATGAAGGGACCGGAGGTCACGTACGAGAATTTCGATGTAAAACTCTACGTCTTCAAGAAGGCCAGCTCGAACGACCCCCCGGATCCCGAGAATTGGTCAATGGCGGAACTGTTCACGGTCAAGCGGTCCCAGGTCATGTATCCGCCATCGATCAAGACCTATCCCTGGGGCACCCTCGCACGGCTTGTTTTCAACGATCTCGGATACATCTATACTGAGCCCGAAGATGTGGGTATCGGTGTTTTTGAGATGAGAGAACTCTCTGATATGGTGTGGTCCTCCCCGGAGGTGATCAGACCCTATACCGGGCATTCGTCTGGACAGTACCCCAAACTGGCTATCTCTGATGAGGGGAAGTCGGGAGTGGTGATGACTGACTATCTGAATACTGGGAGCCCATATCACACTTACATCGTCAACATTGAAGTATACGAGAAACCCGCAGGAGGGCCCTGGACACGGATCACTCAGGATCCCCCAGGGTCCCCTACAGCGTTCTGGGCGAACAGATGGACCTGGAACGGTCAATTCGTCCCGATATACTACGAATATTATGAAACCCTCTTCATGACGATATTTCATATGGGGGGGGTCCCCTGGGATAATACAGAGGGCTACCTCCCAGTCAGAGAGTCATATGTGTGTGTCCTCAATGTATCGGATGACCCAGATCACTCGGTTGAAGGGAGTTATGAGGAGGACGAACTGAAACGACCGTTCTACTACTATGGTGCTGCTTTGGCCTCGTCTCTGTGGAGGGCGGGAGTGTATGAAAGCTATTGCCACCAGTATCTCATCTGCAACCGAGGAGTGCTGGACTATACTTACTTCTCGGCATCGGGAGAGACACAATGGTATCACCTGAATAACATATCTTCCGGAGTCAGGGGGGACACGATCGGAATGGATGGGGTCGGGGAGTCTACCATCTATGTGTATGTCCCGGGTGTAGGATATGTAGGAACACACGTCCCCCCGAGGAGCCATCTCGTATTCTATCAAGGACCGGCTCGAGTTCCAACCATATATCTTTGAAATCACGTATAAGACCTCTATCCACCTACTACCTACTATGGCACGAAGATCAGCCATCATGACCCCCTGCATGAGAGGGGTAGTTCTCCCAGGAGCGAAGGTGCAGGGAAAACCCTGTTCCTTCTGCGGGACGAACGTCCAGACCTATGTCCGGCCAGCTAACGGCCGCAGGCCCTCCCGGGGCAGTCGCCGGTAAGGGGTCATTCGGACCCCAGGGCGAAACTATTTTTTACCGGACGGTCACAGTAACTCAATGGCAAAGGATTTCTACGCGCAATATTCGTGGGATTATCTTGTCGTCCGGCCGCTGGTCATATCATATCTCGAGGATGGGGAGTTCCCCCCAGTAGTATCTGACACCCAGATATATGATCAGATCCAGGCCAAGGGGGTTGCCAGGTTCGCATCGAACCGACTCTTCCACTGTATCTCGAGGGTCCTCAAGGAGGTCGGATACGAGAGGCGGTCGAAACGGGGGCGGACCTGGGACCATGTAAGAGAGTTGAACTTCAAGGCTAAACTCTCCCCCTCGGCGTCCGTTCTACAAGTTCAACACTCATACAAATGTTCAAGACCTACGAAGCGAAGAAGGATAAGTATGAGATCATCCCCCGTGCGATTTTACACCAATCTTTCTGAAGAGAGGTATGAAGGTCTATTCCCCCGAGGGAGGGAGAACGGCCTTATCGACCCCCAGGAGGAGCAGGACCTTCGAGAATATATCGCGGAGGCCCGGGCAACTCGACATATCAAGATCCACCGGGTGATCAAGACCACGTCGGACCTGATCTATTGGAAACGATTCCTGGAGGTCCCGTATCATGACGCGAGAATCAAGGACATCCATGCGGCCATAAGCGCGATGATGGCCGGGAAGTCATTGCGGGGGGACCCTTTCAAACCGAACACGAAGCACGACTGGGTCAAGGCCCTGAAGGCATATCTCTACTGGTTGATCGAGAATGGGAGGAGCGACATCGAGGAGAAACAGGTCCGAAAGATCAAGGTCCCCCCCAGGGACTATCAGACCACATCTCCCGATGAGATCCTCACCACGAACGAGGTTGACCGACTCATCAAGGCCGGGAGTTATAGTCGGGACCGCGCGTTGGTTGCTGTCCTCTATGAGACCGGGTCTCGGATCGGCGAGATGCACAGGATGAGATGGAAGGACCTCATGGAGGACGATCCGGGCATCGCCGTGACCATCCGAGACGAGAAAACGGGAGGGAAACTCCGGCATTCGAAAGTGATCAAATATGCTGAGCTGGTCGCGACCTGGAGACTGGACCACCCACACGGGGGTGACCCTGAAGCGATCGTTTTTATTGACTTGAAACGGGGCCGGCCGATGTCATATCCAGCGATGAGACGTCGGATCCAGATCATGGCCGAGAAGGCAGGCATCGAGAAACGGGTCCACCCGCATCTCTTCAGGAAGGCCAGGGTGACACATATGCTTCAGGCGGGGTATACCGAGACCACGATCAAGAAGATGGTATGGTCGAACCTTGACACCCGGGTCCTGAAAACGTATGGGGTCCTCGCGGATGGTGACATCGACGCTGAGCTCGAGGAGAAGGCAGGGGTCGCCAAAGAGATTCGGACGAATATGCCAGACCCGGACCGACCGATCGTATGCCCGAAATGTAACCATGTCAATATCTCATCGAACGAGTTCTGCGGAAAATGTATGACACCATTGACAGACGAGGCAACTGACGAAATGGAGCAGCTCATTCGGGACGTTATTGCTCGACCGTGGGTGATAAAAGAGGCGTTTGAAAGGACCCACGGGAAGGTTCTGGATGGCTATTGATCTCCACCCTACCCTCCTCATCTATTGTTATGTCTAATGTGAGAATATATTCTATTAGACGCTTATCGAGTATATCATGATGAAAGATCACCATATCAAAAAAGAGGCTTTGACTTGATAAAAAAAGTTGTGACGCAAAAATTGCCAAAATTGACAGTCTCGACCAGAGAGTCAACCATATCTATCAGGAATCTGGGCAGCTTGAATTGGATCTTCTCCATACGCCCAGCTCGGGGGGCATTTGTCACAAGTGGATCAATATCATTAGCTTTATTTAAATGTCTGCCATGCGGCTATCGTTATGTATCCCCAAAGGGATACAAATATATAGGCCATATCCCCATAGGGATACTTATGCCCCCAAAAGGCACACACAAGACGCACCGGGTCCCGGTGAAGATGACAGAAAACCAGTATCATCTTATCGCCAAGATCCGGAATAAAAACCCCCAATATGACTCCAATTCCGCAGTCATACTTGCGGGGCTCGTCCACCTCGCCCGGGTGGAGGGGGTTCTGGTCGGATGACTCCCAAGGAAGTGTCCGAGTCAATGATCCAGAGAGTGAACGCATATTTCCGAGACGACAACATCGGGAATGTCATGATCGAACACGGGTATTGGAAAAAGAACAATGTCGAAAGGAATGAGGCGAAATGCTGATGAAAGAAGTCGCTGTTGACGGTCCACTCCCCCAGGATGGCACCAGTGGAAGCAGGCCCGTCGAGAATGTATCGTTGAATGATCAGAAAAACTATTGCCCTGGGAGGCGGTCCAGATGACCGAGGTCTCGGGCATCATCGAGAAGTTCGGGATGGTTGCCGGCCAGCCCCAGATCACGATCTCCGGGAAGACATATCCCATGACTGTCTCCAGTAGGGGTGAAGCAAAGGCAGCAGGGATGGAGTTAGGGGACACGGTCACGGTGAAGGTATTCAGTGGGTCCGTAACTGGGATCCAGAGATCAACAGTCCCGGCGTCCCAGATGTCTCGACAGGATACCACGACCGAAGTCCCCCCTGGTCGGGTGGAGCCAGGAGGTCTAACGCCACCAGTGACGATCACGGGACTCCCATCAGTCCAGGAGATCCGGCACGTCCAAGTCCCGGTGCCGACGCTCGACGACTCGATCGAGATCGGGACCCCTGGGAAAGGTGGGGTCCTGAAGATCAGGTTCAATGCAGCACGGCCGGAGGAGGCGGACGAGTTGATCCGATCCGGATTCCGGCGTCTCCAGCTCGCCAGGGACCTGATTGATGGGAATGCCAAACCGCATGAGGAGAAAACCCCTGTCCCTTTACCTGAGCAGACCCCCTCCCGGGACGAGGTGGTGGTTGCCTCATGAGCGATACAACCTTCCCGCTCAGGATGACGTTCGCAGAGAAGGACCAGATCGTGAAGGCGGCGGTCCAGGCAGGAGTCAACCCTGACATCCCGTACGCACTGAACACGTTTATCCTGAAAACCCTCATGGAGGCCTTACCGTGAAATGGGTCATGGCTGACCCGGACAATGTGATCGGGATTGCCGTGGTCGAATCCCAGGATGGGTATACCCCTATCATGCGGGTCGGGTCATCAATTCTGCGAGACCTGATGAAATTGATGGCACCATACAAAGTCGAGGAATACGAACTCGGAACACTCGTAAAACCAAATGGAGATAAAATCCTCGTCTTAAAACCTCTTGATCAGGATCCAGACAGGGTAGATGCAGGATTCGTCCTAGCAGGAATGATCGAACCCACGGTCGAGGTTCGGGCCGAGAAGGCTATATCAGACCCTACCCAAACCCAGATCCCCGGTGTTGAGGCATGACCACCTCATACCATCCGACAGGCCATACACTCACCCAGGCACAACTCTCTGATTATGAGAGGCGGGCGCAAACCCAGGAAGAGAAGATCCTCGCCTATGTCAGAACACGTCTGACCCGATTCACCGTCGAGGACCTTGAGGATCGCGTTGTCCTCCCGGTAGGGACTCCTCATAGTTCCTATATCCGGGCGGTTTCGAACCTGCGGAGGTGGGGGTATGTTGAGGCATACGATCAGACCACCGGGCGATACAACAGACCCATCCATATATACCGGCTGCGACCAGGGGTGATGAATTGAAGTATGTACATACTTCCAAAACCCCCCCCTTCATTTCGTGTCGAAACGGTATGAGAGAGAGAGAGAGAGAGCTATCAAAGAAGTATGTACATACATACATACATACATACATAATGCAGCCCGCAGTGGCTCCGATTTTCATTTTTAACAGTTCCACGAGAAATAAAGGGGTGGGTGCTTAATGGCGTCACCGAGAAAATGGGTGAACCCCATCTACACCCCAGTCCGTCTCGAGAAGGCATACCGGGATATTGCCGAGCTCCTCGGTATCGGATTCACCGAGGCCGCGAACGCAGGTCTTGAGGTCCTGATCGAGGACCGCCTCTCGAACATCTCTGACCCTCGAGTGACGCCCGAGATGGTTGCAGAGTATCGGAAGGTCAAGGATCACCATCTGAAAGAGCTCGAGCTCGCCCTGCATCATCGGGCCATCCTGGACGCCAAGGCCAGGGACCTCGAGGCTCAGAAAGAAGCAGTTGCGAAAGCCCGGAAGGACCTTATCGACTCGGCGATCTGGGTCTATGACCTTGACCAGGAACGGCGGAAACTGGTCCTCCCCCCTGGGGTGGAACCCATCCCGGGGTGCCAACTCGAGAGGTTCATCCCCGAACTCCACGAACCAGTCCGGAGCCGTAAAGTCTCCCAGGAGGCACAATGAAGACCACACACAAGTATCACGCGGAACCGACAGAATTTCAGGGTATCAGGTTCGCATCGAAAAAAGAAGCGAAGCGATACCAGGAACTCCTCCTTTTGAAACGGCAGGGTATAGTGACCCAGATCGAGCTCCAACCCTCGTTCCTTCTTCAACCGGCATTCGTCCGTAATGGGAAGAAACACCGTGCGATCATGTACAAAGCAGACTTTCGGGTCACATATTATGATGGGACCGTGGAAGTCGAGGACGAGAAAGGGTATCTGACACGCGAGTTCAAGCGGACCCTGAAGATGTTCCTGTACAGGTATCCAGAGACCCGGTTCCGGGTCGGAGGCGAGCTGGTATGATCACGTTCTCGAAGCTGTTTGTTGACAACATCCTCTCCGGCCAGAAGACCCAGACTCGACGC
>JBAZKI010000030.1:0-6790 GCA_041650875.1 Patescibacteria group bacterium | reverse complement strand
TCGACCCATCTCTTGTTCTCTTCGACGAGGGCCTCATACTCTGCCTGGTTCCGTGCAGTTTGAGGGTGCCGGGGGGGTTTCTCATTCTGGTCCATGTTCATTGCCTCCGATAAATTTCACAATTGCGAACGGCCGCATTACCATGATATGGACAGACCCCACCTGGTTCATTGGGAGGTCGACAGAGGGCGATCCGCAGAGCTTTTCTGAAGGGGCAGGATCGGACTTTAAGTCGGTTATGATCGGGCATAGTTCTCACGTCCGGGAAAATCAGTCTCCCTCTGGTTCAGCGGCTACCTGGGCGATCTTCTGGTCAATCCACTTGTTGATAGTCCGCTTTAATTCGTTTCTGCTCGTTTTCCCTATGATTTTCTGTTCCAGGTGTTCTCCGAGCTCGTCCAGGAAGGGGTAGACCGCCTCTTCCCGCTCCTCGGGGTCCTGGGGTTTCGGGTTAATGCAATAGTTGATCATCTCAAGGAAATGGTTTTTCTCATTGGTCTCTTCGAGGGCGTCAGTGACATGAAGGAACGTCATCCCCCCTTCTCCTCCTCAAGGATGCCAGCCTCCCGGGCTGCTGCCTTGGCTTTCTCGATCGGGATCTTGCGATAACAGTGGGGGCAGGTAAGATAGAATCTCGTTGACCCGGTATAGTCCCATTCATGGCCGCAGTCAGGACGAGGGCATTTGAGTTTCATTACCTCTTCCATACTACTCACCACTACTTAATCTTGGTGGGGGGTCCCTGGGGGCCAGGGACTTGAGGCTCGCGTATGGGTGGAGGACCTTCCACCAGGCGGTTTGATACCCGCACTTCGGGCACTCATACCAGATCCATTGAGGGACCGCGTATCCATCCAGGGGGACTCCCCCCTCCTCGTGGTCACAGGTCATGAGCTCACATTCGGAGAAGGGGGTCCCACAGTCACAGTTCTTCCTCCTCGAGGAGTAATGGAGGACCTTCCGGAGACGGACCCGGGTGTCCCGGGCTCTCTTCTGGTCCGAGATGGTGACTTTCTCCGGGGCCTGGTTATCTTCCAGGCGGAGGGTCCGCTGGACCTTCGACCAGCACTCGGGACCGTATCCGTGACGGATACTTTTCGGGTTCGAGAGGGGCCGGTTACATTTCAGGCAGTAAAGAGAGGGGGTCATAAGACTGCCTCCATTTTCTCAATCTCGTTTTTGTACCGATTAAGGATCCCCATAGGGGGGGACCAGTGACGATACATCCTTGAGGCGTATGATGTGAGGAAGAGTTTCGGGAGAAGGAAATCATCTTCATACTTCTCCAGGTCGACAGCTTCGGTCTTGAGGAGTTCCCGAGCTGCCTTGAGGATGTCATCGTGTATCTCATCGGCCAGTTCCTCGACTCTGTCAAGGAAGATGTTTTTGGGTAACATTTCAATCCACCCTCTTCTTTCCCCGGAGTCCCCATCCCTTGTCATACCCACATTCCGGGCATTTGAAGTGATGTTTCCCAGGGGGCGGGACGTATCCGCACTGCCGGCAGTAGGCCTCGAGGTCCCCGAGGTTTGCCATCATGCCTCCACCCCCAGGGGGTGGATGATCGCACCGGCGAACGGGTCATCCGGGTATTCTATCCCTATTGATGCCCCAATACCGAGGTCATCGACGATACGGAAGATACTTGAGTCCCCATGAATCGTCTCGAGACCTCCATCATCCAGGGCGACGATGAGTGAGACCAGACCCGATCCGAAGGTATGGCTGACTCCAGCGATCCGGCCGGTGACTATCTCGTCATCAATCATGCCGGCACCTCCCCGGGGGAGGCGGGGGTGAGGGTTATAATCCCGTCTTCGTTCTGGGTGAGGGTAGTCGTTACAACCATCCCTCCCTCTCCCAGGAACTCGGCAGCTATGACATTGTCATAGGTGTTCACAATTTCGCGCAATGAAGCGGCGACGACGATCTTGAACTTCGCCTCTTTCGCCTTGGGCGGGATGACCGTGATCTTCCACGCCCCATACTCGGAGTTGTCTCCGAACGCCCCATGCTTCTGAAGGGCTCCAGGTGTTGCGTATGCCATTTTACTCAATCCTCCTTCATCCCAGCGTCTTCGAATCCGAGCCGGTGAAGTTTCTCCAGGTATTTAATCGCAGGGCGATACCGCTGATAGCGTGTGACCCACCTGGACCCGTTAAGGCCTGTATGGGACACAACCCAGGTCATTCAACTAACCTCCAGTTTGCTTCTCGTTCATCGTCCGGTCGGTTATGGCCCCAGGGGCACAGTTTCGGGGGGTCTTCTACCCCGGGGGTAGATAGCCGGCAGGGTGACCGGCAGTCGTTACAGACGTATTCAGCCATAGTGTTCCCACCTCTCACAGGATCCGGATCACCTGTCCGGAATGAGCGGCCTTATCCAGGTCGCTGATCTGCTGTTCGACGAGCGCCAGGTTCTCGATACAGGAGGCCCGGACCACTGGCTCGAGGTTCTCCTTGAGTTTGCGCTTGTATGCGTTCTTAAAATGGATGAGGTCCGCGAGGGACACATCCGGGTTGACCGGGTCAGGGTAGGCCATCTATGCCACCACCGGGATCGGGACCAGGTTGCCGTAGAGGATCTTCTTCTCGGCATCGTTGATCAGGCGCTCACGGGTGATGTGAGAGACATCCTCGTGGGAGGCATACGCCGTGATGGCGTTGTAGAGCTCCCACTTGTTCGTCTTCTCCGGGTCCTTGACCTCCTGGGCGGCCGCATCAGCGATCTTCTGGCTCGCTGTCACAGGGGCCAGGGTGTTCGCGATCTCCGCGTAGTCCTGGAATGTGACCTTCGCAGATACCGCCTCCTCGATCTTGGCCTCGAAGAGGTGAGTACGCTGGAGGATCCCCTCGACGAAGGTCTCGACCTTGTGAGGGATCGAGAGGACCTGTTTCTCGGTATGCCAGGCGGAGATCACGAGGTCCCCGTATGTCTGGGTGAGGAGTAATCCGTTCGCGCAGGAGATACGCCATCCGAAAGCCGTCCCCTTGAACGACTTCTTGTCATTGTAGACGTTCTTGAACCGGACCCCCATCTGGATCCCCTCCTGATTATCGTTGACCATCAGGTCCGGGAAGAGGATGAACGCCTCGACGACGTCGTGATGGTTGTCGATGTTGATCAGGGTATTGAGTCCCAGATGATCCACTGCCGTCAGGACCGGGTCGAGCGCGTCCTCATGGTTGAGGGGAGCGTAGTTCTTAGCGGCCCCGAAATGGACGGTCCCGGTATTGAGGTTCTTCAGCCCCCACACCTTCGGAGTCTCTTTCAGAGACCCATCGAGGAACATCTTCTCGTCGTTATACCCCAGGACCTTGTTATCGAGTGAGGCGTCGAACGGGACTTTTTCATAGAGCGGTACAAGGGTGGCCTTGTCCAGGCCGGCGATGACCCCCTTCGCATCCGAGGGAGTCATCTCTTTGAAGGAACGTATAGAAAACATGGGTTTTACCTCCGAAATTTCAAATAGCGGTTCTAAAAATGCCTTTTCCTGGGTTTGACCCGACGCCCTGGGGCGAAAAAAGGTTTATGCCGTGGCTACCCCAGGGGAGGGGGATGCCCGGCGGATCTCGTGTTTGAGCGTGTCAATCTGGACCGGGGACACTATCCGAGGACCGATCTCATCGGGCTCAGTCGAGAGGTAGAGGGCCTCCCGACGTGCCCGGGCGAGGACCTTGGTCCTGGTCTTCCCTGTCACAATCGCAACCAGCCTGGGTGCCAGGCGTATCGGTTCGTAGTAATCGTGACCTGGTGTCGGGGGATACCCGGGGTGGGTGTGCAGGAGGCCGTTCTCGTATCCCTCGCCTTTATGCAGGACGGGGTAGTAGTAGACTCCCGCCCAGGTGGAGCCAGGGGCAATCTCGACCTTGATGTTCCCGATATAGTCCTTCTCGACGTCAGGGATGTTCCAGTCCTCGTAGACCCGGTAGTCGTCAGCTTTTGGTGGAGGGTTCGTGATTTTTGCAGGTTTTCGATTCGCCCATTGAGCCGGGGACCACCTCCCCCGGTTCGGGAATTTGTCGCGGGATGGTTTTGCATAAGTCATATCCAGTCATCTCCAGGATGTAGTTCTCGAACGAGACCCAGAACCGTCCCCGGCACTTCCGGATGGAGGTCTCGAGGTCCTCCTGGAAGACCCGGCAGTAGGTTTGAGGGGTAATATCCAGGGGGTCCCGAGGGGCCTGTTCATAGTAGAGGCACTCGTCACAGTGGGGTTTCAGGATGGCACCTCCGTGAATCCGATGTCATCAACCTGGTAAAACGCAGCATCGAGGCCCTCATCGAGGACATCCCAGACAACATCTCCGACGGACATCGACCGGATCCCATGATGATGATTCTCGACGTTCAGGCGGTAGTAGAGGTCCTCGAGGTCGTCGGCCCGGAAGGGACCGATATATCTCCAGTCGTCCTTCGGTTCTATCTCTCCCGGGACAGTCACAACGTCAGAGACTTTCAGGTCAGGATTGAGCCTGAAAGTAGGGTTCTTGGGGTAGTATACCCGGTATATCGAGGCCATGTGTTACCAGACCTCCAGAGTGCCGGAGGCCAAATGAACAGTCACATAGTCCACTCGTTCGCACTCAATGATCCGACCATTGTCTGGATCTAATACCGCCGAGTCCAGGAGTATGCCGGTATCGTCATCATGCAGACTAAGCCTGATTTTGCCCATGTTACCAGGCCCCCGGAGGATAGAGGGTCGCAGTGCCACCACAGTTGATGATTGAGTCAGTAAACTTTCGCGCAAAATCACGGGCGTAGTAATCCGAGTGGAGGGGACCACCAGGATACCACCAGATGATCTTGTACAGGTCTTTCTTTTTCGTTGGGTTCATGATAGATCACCCTGTCTCCCCTGGGGGGGACGGACCCCGCCCAGGTGGAGGGTTTGACCCCGGCCCCGGTCAAGAGGCCAGAGTCAAAAATCACCAGTCAGTTCCATACTTCAGTCAGGTCCCGAAGGACCCTCATCCCCAGACCCGGAGCATCAGAAGCGACGATCTCCTCTCCAGTTCACCCCCCGAGATCCCTTGGTCGAGCGCCCTTGGCAGGGTCACCCTGCAACGTCCGCACTGGGGAGTGACTATCACAAGGGATCCCGACTGGGCTCCCCCGGGCCATCCACAATACTACTTACTACTTACTACTACTTAATAGTTGTGCCCCCTGGGAGGGCAAAAGGGATTCATATTGGAGTCCGATTGGATGACAGTAAAAAGGTTAATATAGGAAAAAAAGTGAGGTGCCGCACTCGAGACGGGCGGGGTCAGTTCTGGGGTGGGGATGTGAGGGGGGCCTTGCTTTTGATGTAGTGGTCAATCTTCTCCATCACCTCGACTGCCTGGGATTCGTCGATCTTCGTGTAGTGCATATAATCACTTGAGATCCCCATCCAGAGGTCGAATCCCTCCTCGTCATCCGCCCACGAGCCGTCCCCGTGATAGGACTGGAAGGCATCGTTGTCCCAGTCACATCGGACCAGGCCGAGGCCGCTATCGTGCATCATGTATTTCCACATTGTTCATCACCAAATCTACTTACTACTCACTATGATTTAGAGTTATCCCAATGCCAGTTCTCTATCCTGGGAGGATATTTGCATGAACGATAAATCTCTTTGATCCTGGCTTTGGCCTCATCTTTCTGGTCTTTCGTAGCGGTCAGACTTCTCGCGATCTCAAAATATTTGTGTGTCTTGTTCTGCTTGATGTCGTAGGTCTCCGGAGTATGGAACTGAAGTTCGACTGGTTTCCCGTCGATACGGAGTTTCGCGTTGACGCCTTTATAGCATCCTTTCCCCCTCCGCCAGAAGTTCGAGACTTTCACGACCTCAACTCCGCTGGAGGTGAGATCATCCAGGGTCTTGATGAGAGTCTCCTGGTAGGTGTAGGGGGAAAGGATGCAGGTGAACCGGCAGACATCATCCACATGATCAAGGAGTTTGTCTTCTGGAAGGTGAGGGTGCCGTTTGTGTTCGCGCAATAGGCCTCTGTGGATCGATTCCCTGGTTTTGAGTCGGTATTCAAGACCCCTGAACGACCCTCCGTTTCGGACGATTGACTTCTTGATTGCATGGTAATTCTTGTCAACCCTATCGCGGCCTTCATCGTATAGAGTTTCTGCATGTTGTTTGACCTTCTCCGGATCGATGGTATACTCTGGTTTCTTCTCCTCGGCCTCCTTCTTGACGTCTTCGGTATGTTCCTTGTCCCAGTTGAAGTTCAGAGCGAAATTGACGGTCCCGTTCCTGCCCTCGAGATATACCGCAGTAAAGTTCTCATCCGCGTCCGGTGGGACCCAGGAGAATCCTTCCCCAGTTACAGCGGACCCTATCTTGTCTCCCCTCGTGGTGATGAGCTCGTTCTGGCCGTGGTCACAGAATATGACAGATGACTGGTTCATCCTCTTCCCGAGCTCGACAAGGTCGTCCCGTTCGGCATCGTGAGTCATAACAAGGAACGAGTCCTCGAAATCCCCGTATCTCCCGAGGACCTGGGTGAAGACGTATCCTTTTTCTTTCAGGGCTTGCCGGAGCTCCTCGTGACGTTTCCGATACCTCTCCTGGTCGAAGTCTATGGGATTAAGTTCTTTCTCGTCGTCGTTCGGACCGGCAGAGATCAGGCCGAACTTTGTGTGAGAGAGGATAAGCCCCAGTTCGTCTTCGTCGGCGATCTCGGTCTCGATACCTTTTCCCGGTTCTCTCTTCGCATACTTCCGGAGGATCCGGTCCCGCTCCTCTTCGGTATACTCTTTCCCCTGTTTTCCCTCCTCCTGGGTCGACTCG
>JBAZKI010000029.1:0-6997 GCA_041650875.1 Patescibacteria group bacterium | reverse complement strand
CTACGCGAACCTCGACCCGGACGCGGAGGGGCTGCCGATCCCGGTCCTGCTCGGGGAGAAGCACAACCTGACGCCGGTCTGCATCGACACCACGGCCCACACCTATAAAGTCACGCAGACGGAGTTCAATGGCGGGGCAGATACTTTCGAGCAGCAGGCGCTCGACGCGGTCTATTTGAAGGGCGTCGGGCTTTCTCTTACGACGCACTATACGGTCGATCTCGCGAACGGCGAGTTCTCGCTGACGTTCGACCCTGGCGACGCGGAGGTGACCTGCGACGCGAAGGGGATCAAGAACGGCTTCGACTTCTCTTCCTCTCCGTTCGGGGCGGCGACCGGCGTCTACTCGGAGAACGTCGCCGACCACCTTTTTTTCGTGCTTCATATCCTGAACCAGATACCGGTCGATGAGATCGACCTGGAGTCGTTCGCAGAGTTGCAGGCTGTCCGCACGCAGGCCGTGGCCTGGTACTTGAATGAAGATATCGCGACGCTCGACTTCAATCGCATGCTACAGCAGACCTCGCTCTACCACTTCCTGCCGCTGGCGGACGGGACCTTCGCCGCGCGCTACTACCGGCGGACCGTGCCCGAGGGCGCGCTCGAGTTGCGCGACTATGACCATGCCGGCTTCCGCAAGTCGCGGCCGAACGAGGGCGTCTTCCGCGACGTCTTCCTGCGCTACGACAAGGACCCGACAACCGGCGAGTGGAAGCAGCTCGTGAACCTCGAGGCGTCGGCGCAGAACCGGCACGGGACGAAGGACCCTTACGTGGTCGACACCGCGCTCCGGGTCATCGAGGAAGCGGAGAATGTGCTGGAGTTCTATGTCGAGTTGCTAAAGAACCCGCCGACCAAAATATCAACGACGACCTCCATGATCGCCCGGTCCGTCATCCCGACCGACAAGGTCTACGTGAGCCGCACGGTGAACGCAGACGGAGCGGCGGTTCCCATCTGCGCGGACGAGGTCTACGTCGTCCTGGAGGCGCGCAAGAACCTGGAGAGCGGGACCATAGAGTTCGTCGGGCAACTCGACACGCAACTCGCGATCTACACGCTGCACGCCGACGTCGCGCACCAAGACGTCGCGCACGTCGACCACAGCGACGCCCTGCACTCGGACTCTGACCACGGGAACTCGCATACCGATACGGATCACGTCGACACGCCGCACGGCGATGAGTCCTACACGGACCACGAAGACGCGGAGCACGAGGACCACTCGGACGTCGTCCCGCCGCTGCACGTAGACGAGGCGCACGAGGACCATACCGATAACACGCACACCGACGTCGCGCACGGGAACGTCGCCTATGCCGACGTCCCGCACGTCGACACTTCGCACGTCGACCATACCGATACGATCCATGAGGATTCTCATACCGACGTTGCGCACGTCGACTCGGAGGTATAAAAAATGGGATACGTGATAAAGCCGATCGAGTGCCACGGCGGGTGCCTCGGCTGCTACGAGAAGGCGGCCAGGGAGGCGGGGTTCTCCCCGAAGTTCGACCTGGGGGCCGTCCTGTCGACTCTCGACGCGAGCATGGCGCTCGACAAGGATAACTCCTGGCACTCGCCAACGCTGCACGGCGGGGAGCCGCTCTCGCTCCCGATCGAGTATATCGAGGCGATCCTCGAGCGTATCTTCGTCAAGTACGGGAAGTCCGGCATCCAGACCTCCGGCGCGCAGATCACGGCGAAGCATATCGAGCTTTTCGACCGCTACAAGACGCACGTCGGCGTCTCGATCGACGGCGACCGGGCGGAGACGAACGCCGGGCGCTGGAACGCTCCCGGCTTCGACGCGGCGAAGATGACGGAGAGGACGCTCGGAGCGATGCGGAGGATGCACGAGGCCGGCGTCCGCCTGTCGGCGATCGTGCTGCTGCGCCGCTACAATGCCGGCACGCCGGCGCTGCGGCAGGACCTCGTTCGCTTCGGGCTGCGCCTGCGCGATGAGTTCGGCGTGACGAGCGCGAGGTTCAATCCGGTAATTGGATTTGACCGGAGGACGGTTGAGCAGGAAGAACTCGATAACGCCTCGCTCGCCGACGTCTTCAAGCGCCTGGCGGTACGCGCGATCGCCGAGGAGATCGACTGGCGGCCGGTCCGCGACTTCATCGGGGCGATGAACGGCAAGCCGAACCTCTGCGAATTGACGGAGTGCGACCCCTGGCACTCCGAGGCCGAGATGCCGATCCTCGGCGACGGGTCGATCGGCGTCTGCCTCAAAGGAGGAGGCGGCATCGATGGAGTCGCCACGCTGCGCACGGAGCAGAAGAGCCGGGCGCGGTACGAGGCGCTGGCGCAGGTGAAGCAGGCGGACGGCGGTTGTGCCGGCTGCTACTGGTTGCCGTACTGCAAGGGCGGATGTCCGGGCGCCGGCATCGGCGGCGAGTGGCGCAAGCGGACCCGCTTCTGCGAGGCATACAAGGAGACGTTCGGCTTTCTTTCCGTCCTCGACATATTCACGAGGGGCGCCGGGCCGGTACAGGCGGCCACGCATGGCGACCGGGAACACGGAGACTCGGACGATCCGGCATGGAGGGCGAAGCACCCGGAGTGGAAGGGAGGCGCGAAGTGAAGCTGATCGAGGGGTTCAAGATGACGCCGTTCACGCGGACGGCATGGGTCTCGTCGGCCGCGCGCGAAACCTGGGCGAAGGCGATCCGCGACTGCTCGCAGATGGTCCAGGAGCTCGAGGTCGAGAGCGTCGCGGCCGGGCAGCGGCCGTGCTCCTGGCAGACGATGAGGCGAGAGGCGCTGCCGGGGTTCGCGGAGCGCTGCGCGAGGAAGGGGCTGGTCGTACTCCCGGTTCAATGGATCGGCAATTTCGAAGGGTTCGTCCACTACACGCCGCAGGGCGACTCGTCGGTCTATTGCATCGTCGCGCGCAGGATCGAGGACGCGCTCGTCTTCCGTCACGCCTTCGACGTCGGCGACCACGAGGCCCAGGGCGAGATGCTCGGGTTCCCGCGGTGCTGCCGCGAGGCATTCGCGGCGAACTGGAAGGCCGGCGTCTTCGACCCGATATGGCAGGCGGCCGAGGCCGGATCGCTCGGAGCGATCAAGGACGGGGTGATCCTTTCCAAGATCGAGGACGCGCACCCGTACTCGAACCCGCTGTTGCGCTACGTCGGCCTTCGCGTCGGCTTCCATATCCCGCACTCGTTCAACTGCGCGGAGACGGTCGCCTCCGGGATCGAGCGGCTCGCGCTCGCGAAGGATCGCGGCCTGGTGAAGTTACTCGAGGCGCTCCTCTCGATGCCGATGGAGGCGTCGCTGCTCTTCGGCATCCTAACCGTGCGGACGCCGATCTTCTACCTGATAACCTACTCGGTACCGACGGCCGATGAGTACCGCATTTCGATCGGTGGGGAGTTCATCCCGAAGGAGGGCGCATGGCACGTAAGGGCGAAAAAATAGTTACCCATGTTGAGTTAGAGTCGCGTATGCGTTCGGAGAATAAGCGCATCGACTCCATCCTGGATTACCTGGTTTTTATTTCGGGAGCGAAGGTGAAAAATTTTATGATCCAGTGCGGCATCGATGAGTTTGCCGGAGCCGGGACGACAAAAACATTCCCGCTTGCCTATAAAACAGGAACCGTGCCTATTATCGTTATTACGTCCATCCAAAGTGCACGCGTCGTTGTGATGCAGGGATATCCTACTGCTACTCAATTTATTGGATATGGTAGATTGATCGCGGATGGAACAAATTACACAACCCTTGCTTGCTGGATCGCGATAGGAGAGCGAGGGTGAACGGCTGGCAGGCGCTCGCGATTATCGGCAGCGTTGTCGGTAGTGTTATCGCGATCGTCCTCGGGGTGGTACGGCTTGCAGGTGCGAAGGTTAAAAAGCCTTGCGAGGATCGGTTCATAAAAGAGGAGGAGCGCATGGGTGAATTGGAAAAAGGGATAGAGAAAGGGATTGATGACTCGCGCAAGACGGACCTCAAACTCGAGCTGCTCCGGCAGGAGGTAGGCTGGATCAAGGCCCGCATGGCGGAGATGGAAAAGCAGATCGGGAAGATCCTCGACAAGATGCAGTTGATTTATATGGAAATGCCGAAGCGAAAGGATAATCACTCGGATATTAAGATATAGGGCGGTTCTTTAATATCCCATCGATGGGGTATCGCTGACTTTTTTTTACGACGGTAGAGATCAGGATTAGGAATAGGATCAGGATCAGGATCAGGATCAGCGAAGAAAGGGGCACGGCCTGGCGGCCGCGCTATCGCTGCGGGCCCGGAAAGCGCGCGCAAACCGACGAAGAGGGCAGAGCCGGCCGGGAGTGGCCGGAAAGGCTGGTCGGCCGCCCAGGGGCTCGAAAAGGCCCGTTTTTATTGGGTTTTGTGATTAAAAAAAAATAAAAAAAAATGCTAAAAAGTATTGATTTTTCATTTTCAACGATTTATAATAAGGGCATGAAAATCAATAAGGAGGTGCTCATGAAGAAGCACGAAACGGAAGCCGGCCCGGCAGCCCGGCAGGGACAGAGGATCGGGCGGTCTTCGCTCGATGAGGTTTTCAACACCGTGAATACGCTGAAGGCGGAATTGCATATCACAAAAAGCATCGCGATCACGCCCGGCGGTTCTTCCCTGCAACTGCTCGCTTATAGCGTGCGCTGGGAAGTGAAGGACGGCGCGCTCGTTCGCGACGAGATGAAGTGCCGGCCGCACTACGCGATAACGCGCTCCGCCTACCTGCGCGGGAAGGCTGCGGCGCTCGGTATGATCTTCGACCGCGTCGACCTCGACGGGATCGAACGCATCGCCGAGTACATGACAAACCCGACGGACGAGTCCTGATGTGCCAGGGCTGCTTCTCGGAATGGAGGAACCGGGAGGCAGCACCGGCCCATGAGGCCAAGGAGGAAACAATGAAAAAGGAAAAAAAAGTCGGGAAGCGGGGCGGCGTGTTTCGCGGGAAGTATGTCCGCGAGTTGATCTCGGGACGGAAGGGCCCGATCGAGCTCTTCAACCGCTACTGCGTCGGAGGCGGCCGCTTCCTGGTCGTGGCGTTCCGCCCGACCTTGCAGCGCTTCGACCTGCTGGAAGTCAGGTAATCGGAGATCAAAAAAAATCAAGGAGGAAGAATGAGAAAAGACAGAACGGAGAAGGTCCTGGGGGCGGCGATCGTCATGCTCGCGCTGACCTCCTGGACGGAGCCGCACAAGAAGGAGCCGGGGCTGAAGTTCCGCCGCGCGCTCCGTTCGGTGCCGCTGGAACTGCTGGACGAGTTGGAGCGCCGGGGCTACATCCGCTCGACGCTGAACTCGAGCAAGGTCCAGGTTACGGACGAGGGCTACAAGCGCGGCCTCGCGCTGGCGGAGGTCGATGATGAGTAGGCGATCGGAACTCGACCCGGACGGCTGGTATGACGAGCGCGTGGATCGCATCGTCGCGGCGCAGGCCGAGTGCCCGTACTTCGAGCAGCGCGAGCCGGTCGAGGGCTTGAGCGACGAGCGCTGGTGCCTGCACGACAACAGCCCCTGCGAGGCGAGGAACGGCTGCCCGCTCGGTAAGTGGTAGCACCTAAAAGGTGAAGGAGGTCAAATAGATGGGAAACAAAATTGAGAAGGCGGGGAAGAAAGCGGTACACCCGGTCGAGGCTAAACTCACGGGCGCCAACTTCCGCGCGGAGTTGCGGAAGGTGCTCGGCAAGATACCGCCAGAGCATTTCGTCCGCGTGGCGCTGACCGCGATGCAGAAGCAACCGAAAATCATGCTCTGCTCGCCGGCCAGCGTATTCCAGGCGCTGCTCGACTGCGCCAGCGTCGGGCTCGAGCCGGACGGCCGGCGCGCGCACCTGGTGCCCTATAACACGAAGCACGGGATGATGTGCCAACTCATCATCGACTACAAGGGCTACGTGGACCTGATGACGCGGCCGGGGAAGGGGAACGAGGTCGCGTTCGTCGACGCGGCGATCGTGTACGACTCGGACGACTTCGAGTGGAACATGAACGCGGTCGTCCGGCACCGCTACGACCTCAAGTCCGACAAGCACGGGAAGAAGGAAGAGGCGATCGCCGCCTACGTCGCGATCCATTTCAAGAACGGCATGGTCAAGTACGAGCTGATGACGAAGGCGGAGATCCTTTCGGTCTGGTCGCGGTCGAAGGCGAAGGACTACGGGCCCTGGGTGACGGACGAGCTCGAGATGTGGAAGAAGTGCCCGCTGCGCCGCGCTGCGAAATGGGTCCCGATCAATGACCAGACGGCGCGCGCGCTGGAGATCGACTACGACCGCTTCGACACCCTGGGTGACATGAGCGGCGGCGGTCCGAAGGACGATCCGCCGGACGTCCCGCTGATGGATGGGGCCGACGCCGGCGCCCCCTGGGAAGGGGATATGACGGAGATGCAGAAGAAGAAGGAGACGCCCGAAGGCAAGGTCCTCGCGAAGAAAAAAGGGATGCCGAAGCCGAAGCCGGGCGAGGAGGAGCCGCCGGAGGATGCGTTCGGTGAGGGTGGTCCCGGATGGGAGGAAGACGAGGAGCCGCCTACGCGCGAGCCCGGCCAGGACAACGAGGAAGAGCAGCCGGCTGGTGACGCGCGGCGAGAGATCATGAAGCTCTTGAGCGCGAAGTGCCGGGGCAACGAGACGATGATCGCGAACCACCTCAAGCGGCTGACCTCGTACAAGACGAAGAGCGGCTACGAAAGCAAGGGGAAGGATGATGTTGAAAAGTTGACTCCGCGCGAGGCGGACATCGCCCTGGCGAAACTGCGCGAGGAACTCGGGTTCGGGGAATGACCGCAGCGACAATTACATGGAGGGGCCGGGCCATCCCGGCCGTCCTCCCCGGCGTGGAATTCGACGAAGCCCGGCACGAGTACAAGGTTGACGGGGCGAAATGGCCGAACGTGACCGGGTTCCTCGAAGATTACTATCATGGCCCGCAGGACAGTAAGGGCGCGCGGTGGGGCGACTCGGCGCACAAGCACGTTTTTCATTTCATGAAGCGGACGATCG
>JBAZKI010000028.1:0-7175 GCA_041650875.1 Patescibacteria group bacterium | reverse complement strand
GCGTGAGGGGATACGAAAAGGTGAGGAGTTCGACAAAGTAGGAGGGGCCATCATGCCGACACCGGAACCGGGGGAAAAGAGAGCGGATTTCGTTCAGCGGTGCGTCGCGGTCGTGTCGAGGGAGGAGCCGGAGAGCAAGATGAAGTACCGGCTGGGCAAGTGCTATGGCATATTCGCGGAGTACCAGAAAACGAGGGGGAAAAGTGAAAAAGTTCAGCCTCGATGAGCTTGAGATCCTGGAGCAGGACTACCGGACGGCCTTCCAGATCCGGGTCCTGAAGGACGGCAAGTGGGTCTACGTCTCCCCGAAGCCGGGGGGGATGGCGCACCTGGACGGGACCCGGGCTGAGCGTGTCCAGGTCAAGACCGTCAAAACGTTCACGGAATACTTGAGGGAGAAATATGCTTGAATCGCGCCCCGACCATCCGCCGCTGTTCGACCGCCTGATCAAGCGGTGCTTCGAGCTGTACGACGAAATCGGCAAGTCCGAGTACCGGGCGAAACAGATCGAGGAGAACCAGACGGCCCGGCGGATATACGACCAGATCGCCGAGGATACCGATTTTCCGTTCGAGAACGCCGAGAATATCGAACTGCCCCTTGTCACGATAACGGTCGATAACATGGAGCCTCGCATGGTTGCGGGGCTGATCGGCAAGGAACCCATCGTGCGCTTCGAGATGGAGGGGCTGGACCAGAAGGACCAGGCGACCGAGATCATCGAAAGCTGGTACAACTCGGAACTGAAAAACAAGGCGAACATCAAGCAGGCGACCATCAGCATGGTCCACAACATCCTCCTCGACGGCACGACCTATGTCGTCCCGCAGTACGAGATCGTCGAGAAGAAGAAGCAGCGGTTCGTCATGGACCCGATGACGGGGATGCCGTCCGTGGACCAGGCGACCGGACGCAGGGCGCGGGAGGAGGTGCGCGAGGCGGTCTATGAGGGCGGGAAATTCGAGATCCTGCCCTTTGAGGACGTCTATGTCCCCGACAATATCGGGACCGTGGAGGAGTGGGAGAGCTGCGACAAGATCCGGGTCGTGCGGCCCACCTACGCCGAATTGCAGCGGAACGTGGGGAAGCTCGGGTGGATGAACATCGGGCCGTACCTCCTGGGGGAGAAGGCGGCGCAGGTGACGGAATCCGCCGGCCAGGTGGTGGCCGGGGTCGAGGTGACGGGCAAGGAGGTCATCGAGTGCCTGGAATGCCACGTCTCCTATCCGATCTACTGGCAGGAGGAGCTTCAGGAGGGCGAGCAGGTCAATTTCGAGGAGGAGCGGCTGGTCGTGACCATCGCCGTGCAGTCGCGCTCGATTATCCGGATGCTCAAGCAGACGGACCTGAGCATGGAGAACAACGCCCTCATCAAGCGGCTCCGATTCTATCCGGAGGACGGCAAGAGTTACGGGAAAGGCATTTACACGAAGCTGAAGGCGATCCAGGCCGGGGCCTCGGACGTGTTCAACATGATCACGAACATCGGGTATCTGACCATGATGCCGTGGTTCTTCTACGACGCCAAGAGCGGCCTGCGTGGGCAGATTGAATTGGTTCCGGGCAAGGGGATCAAGGTGGACGACGTCCAGGGGATCAGGTTCCAGGAATTCAGGATCAACCCGGCGCAGTACATTCAATTCTTGAACCTGTTCGTGTCATTTTGGGAGCGGGTCGGTTCCATCGGCGATTGGCAGTTGGGAAGGACCAACGAGCAGGGCGGCCGGAAGACGGCGACGGAGGTCATGTCGGTCATTCAGGAGGGGAACATCAAGCACAATTACCAGAGCGAGACCCTGAAAGAGGAATACCTGGGGATTCTCGAACTCCTCTATGACCTCTACTATGAGCGGATGAGCCCGGACCGGAAATTCATCTACGGTGGGCGGCAGGTGCGCGTCCCCTACGAGGCAATGCGGCGGGGGTACAGGTTCGTTCTCGCCTCCTCGACGGAGAGCGCCAACAAGTACATCGACCGCCGGGAGAAAGAGGACCTGATGCAGATGCTGGGCGGCGACCCTTACATCAACCCGATTAAGCCCCGCGAGGAGGTCCTGAGGGCCTACGGGGTGACGAACACGGATGAATGGATCGACCCAAACATTAAGATGCTGGTGGACGTCGTGCGCGAGAATCCGGACGTGATGCAGGTCGTCCAGGGGTATATGCAGCAGAAGCAGGCCGTCCTTGCGGCGGCGGGAGGGGGAGGCGCGGGGCCGCCGGCACAGGGTCCTGTCATGCAGTAGACAGATACGGGGTTTCCGCTCGGGCCTGATCAGCCTGGCGGGACGCAAGAAAGAATTAAGGGCGGTCAGTAGGGACCTACTTCTCTACGGCCGCCCTTTTTCTTTGCCCCACAGACAAGGAGGCCCGCATGGGCGGCATCAAGGACCTGCTCAACCAGGAAGAATTCACGGAGTACCGGAAGGCCGAGATCGCCGAGGGGATCGAATTCCTCAAGGGCGTCTGGAGCAATCCGGACCCGCAGTACCTACGGGGGGCGCTCGATATGCTCTCCAGAATCATACGCGTTCCGGAAGGGATCGCAAAGACGCCGAAGACGAAGGAATTCGCCGCGGCGTGTACCGCCAGGGACTTCGCCGAATTCGAGGCGGGCTACCTGAGACAACATCTGTTTGCCGTCAACGAAGACGAGAAAGGGGATTAACGCATGGGAGATGCAGAACTGGAACGGCCCCCCGATGGCGCGGGGGAGAAAGATGCGGTCGTTGAGGAGCCGGAGAAGGACGACGAGGAGGCCTTGTCCGACCTGATCAACATCGACGATTTCCTGGGCGAGGAGGAGCCGCCGGGCGGGGCGAAGGACACCCCGGAGAAACCGGAAAAGAAGGAGGCGCCCCCCGCCGATGACGCGGAGAAGGCCGAATTGCTCCGGAAGAACAAGGAACTGAACCGGGCGCTCCACGAGGAGCGGCAGAAGCGCAAGGGGGCCACGGAGAAGGAGGAGGTTGTCCTGACCGACCAGCAGGTCCTGGGCCTGCTCGAAGAATACAAGGACGACCCCCGGACCCTGCTCAACGTCATCAAGTACCAGGCGCAGCAGGCCGCGAAGGGCGAGACGAAGAAGGCCGTCGAGGACGAGGGGACGAAGGCGAAGAAGGCCGAGGCCGACGCTTACCTGTCCAAGTCCTTCCCCGGCTTGAACGAGGAAGGCAGCGAACTCAGGGCGGCCGTGGACAAGACGAAGGAATACATCGGGGTCAAGGACCATCCATTGGGGGATCTGGTCGGGGTTGCGGTCGAATACCTCCGGGCGGGTCCCGTGCTGATGAGGCAGGCATACGAGAAGGGAGTGGCGGACGCGAAGGCCGGCAAGGTCGAGGAGGCCAGGAAGGGGGAGATCAAAGAAACCGTTCTCTCCCCGAAGGGCTCGCCTCCCGGAAAGAAGGGGGAGGCGTCAAGCGCCGACATCGCGGACGTGGCGAAACGGCTGGGGCTGAAGACGCCGCAGCAGATCGCGCTTCTCAAGAAACTCCGGGCGGGCAACAAGACCCGCACCATCAGCGTGGAGGGCTAAGATATGAGAACAAATGCGAAAACCAAAAGAGACGCATTCGGCCAGGGGAGCAATGCCCCTGAGAAATACCCGGCGGAAGCGCCGGAGAACAGCCTGCGCCCCCTCACATCCGAGGAGCAGGCCATCGCCGCCCGTGTTGCGGCAGACTCGGACAGGGAATGGGAGACGATCACCGAGGACAGCGTCCTCGATTATTCGCTTGGACGCTGGGCCTTTGAACTCCCGCCGGAGGCGGTCAAGCTCCAATGCGAGCGCCGATTCGCCTTCCGCTGGATCACCCGCACGAAGGAGCGGATCGACGAGATCCGCACCAAGCAGCCCCCGGCTCGCTGGTGGATCTGCAACCGTGCGAACACGCCATTCCTCGCCCACCTTTGCGATCCCGTCCTCGGAGCCGTCGTCCGGGAGGATCAGATCCTCGTATTTCAGCCCTGGTGGATGCGCGAGAAGATGCGGGCCATCGTCCAGGGAGTCGCAGACGGAAAGAGCGCCGACCTGACCGAGATGGACGGGAAGGCGCGTGGGGCCGCCCACTTCAACGCGTCGAAACGCCTGTACGGAGACGGCAGGCCGGAGTCGCGCCAGGAAATCAAGGGCGGGGATCAAATCATCTATGACGGCGACCTTGAGGAAGGTTCCGACGGGCTCGTCGCGGAAGCATAGGAGGAAACCATGGCAAACGTCGATTCTCCCTTTGGGTTTGTCCCCTTTGGGAAACTTTTGTCGGCGGATTGGTATCCCGTGGCCACATCATACGGGACGGCCATTTTCGTCGGAGACTGGGTCGAGGTCACCAATACGGGCCTTGTTTGCAAGGTATTCGGCGGTGACACTCGGATGGGTGTTGAAATTGACGTGACCGGCGCGGCGGGCGACGAACTCGGCGCCGTGCTGGCCGTTCTCGACAGCAACGGAGATCCCCTCTCGTACCTTCCCGCCTCAACGACTGGCGACAGCGTCGTTGCCGGGTACGTGCTGGTGGCGGACCACCCGATGCAGGAATTCCTGGTGCAGGAAGATGGGGACACTACCCCCATTGCGGCGGCATCCGTCGGCCTGAATGTGGCGGTTATCTCGACGCATACGGGCAATACCACGAACGGCCGGTCCAAGCAGGAAATCGACAGCAACACCGTCAACACGACGAACACGCTGGCCCTGAGAATCCTGCGTTCCTACAAGGACGACACCGTGGCATCGGCATACTGCCGCTGGATCGTCATGCCGAATCCGAACGCTCACTTCAAGTCGAGCGCAACGGCAATTTAACGAAAGGAGGACGTCATTATGTGGACACGATCACGCTTCGTCAATGAGTACGTCCCCGGATTGTTTGCCGTGGCCGTCGATAGTTACCTGAGCAAGAGGGGAGAGCTGATGTACCCCAAGCTCTGCACGATCAAGGACAGCAAAAAGAAGAAGGAAGAGGATGCGATCCGGTCCGGCCTGGGCGACCCCGTTGCCAAGGGTGAGGGCGCCGGAATCACCTACGATGTCCAGATCGCCGGTGCGAAGCAAGCCTGGGTGCATACCGTGTATGCCCTCGGGGTGCGGATCACCGAGGAGGCCATCGAAGACAACCTGTACGAGCTGGGCGGCGGGGGAAACGCCGAGGACCTGAAGGAGATGTTCTTCGACCTCGGGGAGTCCCTGGCCGTGAACCCGGAGAAGATGGCGGCCCGCTTCCTCAACAGCGGGACGGCGACGACCTACCACGCAACGCGTGACAGCGTCGCCCTGTTCAGCGCGTCTCATACGCGCCTGGACGGGTCCACCTTCTCTAACTACCTGACCTCCACCGACCTGACCTACTCCACCTATTGGAGCGCGGTCATCGCGGCGGAGAATCAGTACAACCACCGGCAGCAGCGGATTCAGAAGAAGGTCCGGAAACTGTGGGTTCCTCCTCAGCTGGAGAAGAACGCCCGCGAGGTCGTCTACTCCCCGGACCGTCCGGATACCGGCAACCGGGCCATCAACGCCATGAAGCAGTCCGGCCGTTCGGTCGAGATCTGCGTCTGGCCGTACCTGTCGGATACGGACGCCTGGTTCCTCCAGACGGACGGCCGCGGGATCATCATGTTCTGGCGGCGCAAGACCCGTTTCGGACGGGAACAGGACTTCCAGACGGGCGACATGATGGCGAAAGGAGACCAGCGTTTCTCAATGGAAATCGCCGACGAGCGTGACTTTATCGGCGTGATTCCGGCGTAACGACAACCAAGCATCGGGCGGGGGCAATCCCCAAAAGTCCCCGCCCGGGCTTCAAGGGTAAGCGGGGGTGTAACCCGGCAATTCCCCCGGCCACTTGCATGAGGGGTTCGATGAGAGGGCAGCGGTCCTGTCGGGAAGGAGGCACACATGAGTTTAGTCAAATATGACGGTGTTCACAGCTCAATCGGGCTGGTGTTCGACCTACAGACGGCGGAGCCGACCGATACCAGTTACGCCCTGAACGTGGGGAGCGGACTGGCAAGCGCCGGACTCTGGATGGAGTCGGACGGAATCCATTGGTCCTATAACGGGACCGAATACTACATCACCGCGAGCTATTCCGGCGGGAGCGGCGGGACGGCCTTGGGCGACCTGGATGGCGTGTACTCGAACGGCCGGGCGGTCACCCTCGACGAGGGGGCCATTGCCCTGACTGACGCGACGACCGGGACGGCGAACAGCCTCGAATTTACCATCTCCGGGGCAAAGAGCGGGAATGTGATCGACGTCGGCGTGGGGGCAGCCCTGACCGGAAATGTCGTTGATATCGACATGAACCTTGGCATCGCGGCCGGGGCGATCTACATCGACAACGGCGCGACGGCCCGGACCGGGGCCGACCTGAAGGTTAAGGACGACTCGACCGGCGCGCACAGCGTTATCGATATCGATTCCAGCGGGTCGGGGGCCTCCATCGGTCTTGACTGGACCGACAGTTATAACGGATCTCCGGCGAATTTCGGCATCAAGCTGACCTTTGACGCCAACGACGGCATCGATTCAACCGGTATGCAGATCGTCAGAAACGCAGGCATCCGCACGAATCCGGCCATCGACATCAACGAGGACTCGACCGGCTCGGCCGACTGCATCGACATCGACGTGGGCGGCGTCTACACCGGCGACATCATCAACATCGCCTATTCGGCAGCAGCGACGGGCAATGCCATTTTCATCAACCTCGATACGGCGGTTGCGGCAACCGCCCTGCACATCGAGGGGTCCGGCATCCGGACTCAGCCGATGGTTGAAGTGGCCACGGACTGCACCGGGGCCGCGGATTGTATCGACATCGCCATCACGGGTGCGTCTTCCGGGAACATCATCGACATCGACGTCGGGGCTGCCGTGACGGGCAACACCATCGACATCGATATGAACCTGGGCGTCGCGTCGAAAGCTCTCTATATCGACGCCGGGGCGGGGACCAGGACGGCCGACCTGGTTCACATCAAGCACGACGGGGACGGGAACGTCTGCGCCCTCAACATCGACCAGACCAACACCGGCAGTGGGAACATCGTCGAAATCGACATTGACGCGGTCCATACCGGCAATGCCATCGACATCAACTATGGCACGGGCGCGGCCACCGGCTCGGCCATCAACATCGCTACCGGCACGAACCTTGCGGGTAACGCT
>JBAZKI010000027.1:0-7528 GCA_041650875.1 Patescibacteria group bacterium | reverse complement strand
TTGCCACTCCTAACGTACCATGCAACAGTTTTCTCTATCGCCTCGTCCAGAGACACCTTAGGTTCATATCCAATCAGTTTCATTGCCAGAGACGTGTCAGCGACCATTTGGCGGACATCGCCGGGACGCTCGCTGTCATGGACGACACTACAGCCAGCATCGAACAGATCAGCGATAGTAACGACCAATTCTTCTATGGTAGTCTCAACGCCACTACCAACGTTAACTGCACGACCATGAGCTCCCTGAGTATGATACAAGCGGATCGCCGCACCGACAATATCTCCAACGTATGAGAAGTCTCTGGTGAACGATCCATCACCATGAACAATCGCTGGTTCACCAGCCATGCAGCGTTTGATGGTAGCAGGAACAACGCCAGCCCACTCCGCCATGTTCTGACGGGGACCAATAACGTTGAACGGGCGAACGATAACATAGTCGATCCCAAACGTTCTACCATACGACTCGACCAACAGGTCGCTTGCCGCTTTACTGGCAGCATATGGAGTCATCGCATCGAATGGGTGCGATTCGTCCATAGGAACACACCTAGCAGTGCCATACACTTCGCTGCTCGAGAACTGGACCAAGGTATCAGCATACCCATCCCTAACCAGCTCGCACATAGAAGACGTAATAGTGGTGTTGGTGTCGTAGGTGTCCTTCGGACTGGACAGAGACGCGGGCAACGGAATGACAGCCAGGTTGAAGATGACATCGACATTACCAAGGGTGCGGCTAAGAACACTTTCAACGTTGCTGTAAATGCGTGCGTCGCGACCAGCGACAAACAACTTGTCGCTTTTGGGGAGGTTTTCGAGCTTGCCAAGAGACATGTCGTCGACGACCAACACTTCGTAATTGAGACGAAGGAGCTCTTCGACGAGATGGGATCCTATGAACCCGGCTCCACCAGTTACAAGTGCGGTTTTCATTCCGACACCTGGAAATACATGTCACCAATCTGCAGGATGGGAGCTTGCATTGCAAAACACCCTTCCACGCGAAGGTCGGTGAGGACATCTGCATCTTCGAGGTTCCTAGTATCGAAATCTATTCCAAGCGAACCGAGCTGTTTCTTGAGTTCGGCGCAATGGGGGCACGTCGACGTAGTATATATAACAAGTTTATCGGGCATGTTACACCTCGTACGATTTTAGCAAGGTTGCGATCGATTCGACTACAAACTCCTGGTCTTCCTCGGTGATTTCGTGGTGGAGAGGAAGGGTTAACAGATGGTCAGCGAGAGCTCGAGCGTGGGAAAATTCATCACATGAAGCAAACAGATCCGGAAGATAGTAAGTACCAACCTGTGTTTCGATACCGAGTTCTGCGAGATCGTGGATAAGACGGTCACGGTGTGGAACATAAGCACAATACGACTGTGCAGTGCGGTAACCAATGTCGGTTCGACCCCACTTAATACCACAACCATCGCATAACTTATCATACAACCGGGCGAGATGGCGTCGGCGTTCGATTATATCATCGATACGTTCAAGTTGAGCAATACCAAGAGCTGCGTTAATATCGCTAACCTTGAGATTTGTACCACCTAAGAAACCAGGACCGCCAAAGTTCTTAAAGCGACGAATAGAACGTGCAAGGGAGTCATTGTTAGTGACTACCGCGCCACCCTCGCCGATTGTGACGATTTTCCTGGGATGGAACGAGAACACCGTCGCAAACGCGCGAGTGCCAACATTATGTCCAGAAGTGTCACATGCACCAAGAGAACATGCAGCATCTTCGATCACGCGAACACCATAGTCACGCGCCTCATCGTAAAACTCGACGGGAAGGGGGTTTCCACCCCAGGAAACAGGAACAACACCATCGATGTTGTTGCAGTGCGCAACACTATCAAACTCGAACTGATCGACGTTACCAGTTGTGAGATTCACATCACAGAAAACGATACGGCACTTCTTGTTACGGGCAGCGAGAGCGGTAGCGGGATGGCTAAACGCTGGAACGCATATTTCAGCACGAGGGGGAAAAGACCCCATGAGAAGTTCCAACCCAATAGTAGCATTGGGAACCAAAATCGCGTGCTTGACACCAACATACTTGGCAAGGTCTTCCTCAAACTCGGCCACCTTTTCGCCTTCAGTCAGCCAACCACTGTCCATGACATCGAGAACTGCCTGTTTCTCGGCATCGGTAATCCAGGGTTTGGCCAGTCTAATCTGACGCATCATACACCCCATCAACGATTTCGTCTTCCCACCCAGTGACCATGATAAAATACTCATCGTCCGCATGTGGAGGATTATTTACGAACATGGTATTCAACGCCACAACCGCACTAGAGACCGTGTCGTACTCAACATCGTAAACATAAAGAGCGCCACCATCTGGCTGACCTGCTATCTTATACTTCATGCTCACCACTCTTAATCCACTCAGCAATCTCCATATTCTCAACCGCTTCCGAGATAGACACCGGAAACTCATCACCTTCGCGAACGCACCGAACGAACTCGGACAGTTCGTTCTTGAGTGGTTCGTCCTTGGGGACAATTATTTTTTCGACGACGTTCTCCTGACGATACTCGCCAGATCCAAACGAGAACTTGCCTGGAGGCCGGATTATGAGAAGTTCAGAAGTAAGCAGGTTACCAACCAGGGTGTAATCGTCGCACTCAACATATATCTCTCGGATTTTCTCGGCACCGACCCGGCTGGCAGACATCGATACAACGATATCACCGAAATTCATCAGAGCGTGAGCAACACCATCGGACACCGACGATTGTACAGCATCTGGCTCGTACCCAAGGAACCGATGACGCGCCAGGTCGATATCGTGAATCATGAGATCGTCAACGACGGTAGAATCCGAGATCCTAGAAGACCCTGGGTTGTGACGTCGAAATGATATGTATCGAGGGTTGCAAATCAGTTCTGCAATAGCGTTGGCAAGCGGATTGAACCTCTCAATGTGACCAACACCAGACCCTGGATTCGGGTCGAGTGAGTTAATGACATACGCATCTTCGAGAGTACCAGCGATCGGTTTCTCAACCAGGAACGGAACGCATTCTGCAACGACGGCACAAACGACGTCTTTGTGGAGAGGGGTAGGCACACATATACTGACCATGTCACACAACTGAAGCATATCGTGTAGATCAGCAAACGAGTGTGCGCCATATTGTAGCATCCGGTCTGCAGCAGACGGATCCGGATCATATACCAGCACGTCATGCACATCGCGGAGCTCAGAATAAACCCGGACGTGGTTAGACCCCATGCTTCCGCAACCGATTACTCCAACAATCATATATCCTCCGCAATATCAGGCCGTTTAGGAGAAATATCGTTCTGTGCAACGACGGCCATGGTTTTAGCATCGTCTAGTGCACGAGTTATCCTATTCTTGTCGAGAGGGTGTGGTGGAAGGACTACAATAACATCATTGACGATCAGGGTGACGATCTCGCCACCTTTCAGATAATGTTGACGAGCCCATTCAATGGGAACGGACACCTGGTACGACCCACTCGCTGCTATTATTGACCGGTTAACAACCTGGACCATGTGATTACAGATGTATTGGTATAGTATTTATAGTTTCCCGGTGAGTAAACAACGGTCGGGATTAAATAGCAAATCAACCTATTATTATATTATGTGCCCGGCATTTGTGGATCCGAAACGTGTTGCGTACGCTCCAGAATCTTTACTGGAGTCGCAAGACGTGAATCCAGTGGCCGTCGGCGGTACCGTGTTCGCAAGGTACCATGACTGGCCACCGTATTATGTAGAGATAGAACGAATGACTGTTGAACATGGTGCACAAGACCTATCCGTGGTGGTGTCAGCAGACGGTTACTCGCGAAAGATGACGTACCACGCGAGAGCAGGACCGCGGGACACGTGGTCAGGACCAATTGCAGACCCGACGAAAGTAACAGTCCGAGACACTGCAGAATTGATGATCTTACCAGAAACGGGTGTCGCAGACGCGAACATCACAGCCAGATGGAACATGACCGTGCGGTACCCAACAGTTGCAGACAAACTGCGGCTGGAACAGGCAACATCGTATCCCGTGCCGATGAATGCAGCAGAAAAAGCAATCGTTGAAAAGTACAACATGCGAAACATGCTGAAAATGGGAATGCTGCCAAGAAACGAAGATCTGTTAGGAGACAACGTATTCAAGTGGTTCGACGAGATTCTGGTGGTAGGAAGACAACTACCAGACATAGCCGATGGTGATGAGTGGATATGTGGCGGGGAAATGAAAGTCCCTTACAGAAAGTGCTTCACACTACTTGGAATAGAGTTTGACGCCACGGCGGCAGCCGCAATCCAGGGGATCGCAAACAACGAACTGTGGATCAAGATAGACCGAGACGCCACGAACGATTACATGGTACTAGACGCGTTAACGATGCCAACAGACGGAACGTCGGGACACGCAACATTCATGAGCAGACTGTTCATGCCAGCGCTCGAAAAGATGGCAATAAGAGTAGACAACCAGTCGGGGGCAGCAGTTTCAGAAACAGACGACGTGACAATGCGGTTCATATACGGCGTAAGAGGTCTTAACGTATTCGACCATCTGATGTGGCAGTATCCATTCTTCGATGAGAAGGACGAGGACGCTGCAAACGCATTAAACGACGAGTTTCTGCTTACGGAAAAGATCGCGGCTGGACTGATAGACCCACTACAACCAAACCAGATGATGAACCTGAAACTGCCGTGAGGATACAATGTCACGAATTGACGACGTTAGGCAGATGCCCTACGTAGTGGCCGGGTACACGTTTGCGGTAGGGGGAGAAGACGACCTATTACAGCTCGACTTCGAAAGAGACGCTGCACAGGGGTTCGGCACGCCAGCGAAGTCGTTCGTGGTACGAAACACCGGACCAGGTGTGGTATCGTTCATGTTGTCGGAAGACGGAGAACACTGGAGCGGGATAGCAACCGTGCCAGCGGGAAACGTCGAAGGATACGACTATTTCGATGGCATAACGGTCAAACAAATGAAACTCTGGGCATCGGCAGCAAACACTGTAGTGAGTGTACGGGCAGTGCCCGGAAGGAAGGAGTAACATGCCATTCTTAGAAGGGGTGGGGGGAAAGCTGACCGTCCGGCCAACAATAGAACTGTGCAGAGTAACAGTGAATGGCAAACCAACCCTAACAACTTTAGGAGCAGCACAGGGATACTCACTACCAGTGTACAACGACGATGACGAAGAGCTGTTCTTCCACGACTTCATACCAGTGAGATGGAACGGACAAAGCGATTTCACGGTCCGGGTGAAAGGATACCTGAGCAGCGCAGAAACAGTGAACGACGACTTCCGACTGCAACTTAGCTGGGTAAACAAGGCAGTGAGCACCGGTGTGATGCCAGCAACCACGACAGACGTTGAAGTAGAAACAAACGTAGACACCGGCAGAAACGCCCAATATTCTATCTACGAAATAGATTTCACGATAGACTGGAATTTATTGACACCAAACATAGCATCCGGAGACTATTTCGCAGGAAGACTGAGACGAATCGCAGCGGAAGGAACAGAGATCGATGGAGAATTTGTAGTCGTGGACATAACGATCCGATACAACGTCAACAAAGCGTTCGGACAGTGATCTCATGGTCTACATGGCCCAGTCAAGTATAAGATTCGAGATGTCCGAGTTGAACGTATCGAAATCCGGGTGGACAACACTCTTCGTAGACGGTTCGTACACCGCGGCAAGCGACGCAAATGATGGATATTCATGGGAACACCCAAAAAAGACGATATCTGGTGCACTGGCAGCAGCGAACCCATGGTGCAAAATATACGTGAAATCGACCGAGTATCCGGAATCGGTGACGATCCCGTACGAACACGTCCAGCTAATCGGTATGACCGAAGACGGGCCATCCGTAGCGAAAATCGTAGCAACCGGGGGAACAGGAATAATCATCACCGCCGGTTTCTGCGAAATCATGAACATGGCGGTAGAAGCAACAAACCTGCACGCCATCCAGGCGACATTGCCAGGCCACCATTTTCACAACTTAGCAATAAGCCTAGTAAACACATCGGGCGCCGCGAAATATGGGATATGGCTAAATGACGCGGACAAGTGTGAAATAGACAACTGCCACATAGACGGAAACGGCAACGACGAGGTTATAGGAATATTCGTCGGAGACGATTGCGTAGACGTTAACGTGCACGACAACTACATAGAAGGGTGCGGCGACGGAATAGGAGACGCTGGATGCGTGGCCGGTGTATGCACAAACAACGGATACTGCATCGGAATAGCAGAGTCGGCACAACGAGTGCGAGTGCACGACAACGTGTGCATCGATGGATGTGTTGGGGTATACTTCTACAAAACCGGGGGAGAAGCATACAAAGGCCATTCGATACTACACAACCAATTTTACGAACTGTGCAACTACGATATTTTTGATCAGTTTGACCCAGACGACGATACCACCCCAAGCGGGATAATGATTCGAGAAAATTTTTTTGGATACTTGGGGTGGTACGGAGACGACGACAGAGACGGCAGAGCCAACTACATGGTAGACGCCGGATCAAATTTTGACAGAGCACCACTAGCAAACCCACGAGCATGGGAAACACAGGCAATACCGAGGTCGAACAACATATGAAACGAGAAGCAAAAATCAGACCGAAAGGAGACGGTAAGGGGAAACTGAAACCGCGCAAATTGAAAGGAACACTATGCGGAGAACCACACACATTCACTATCCAGCCCGAGGCACGCAGAATTGATCCTGCGAAGTGGGAACCACCCAAACCACCGGAAAAAGAAATGCCACGCAGAAAGAAACAAGGGGTGAGGTGATGAGAACAGACCCATACGCAGGAGTACCGAGCCACACAAGCATGGTAGACGGGTTTGACGACGCGGACATCGACTCAGCAGTATGGGGAACCAAAGTAGAAAACGGCGGATCTAGAGTGGACGAAGCCGGGGGATTCCTAACCATTGCAAACGCGGCAGGCGCAGCAGGAATTTCGTACTTACCATCGGCACGCGAGTATGGAAACTACTCGATCTGCAGCGTTGGTATAACGGTAGTGGACGGAGAAGCAGCAGGAGACGGCGAACGATGTGAAGCGTCTCTAGTATGGTACAAAGACGCGGATAACTACATCAAATGGGGAGTGTACAGAGACACAGGCGGAGCAGTAAACTCGTCTGGGTATTTGCGGTACAACATCGGCGGAGCTGGCGAGGCAGCAACCGATATAACAAGCGCAGTTATAGACAACGATGAACACACATTTAAACTAATCAAACACGAAAGCCAAATAGAGATTTATTACGATGGTGAATACCAGACGGGATTAGCATTTACAGAACTAATCAACTACAACGTCAGACTCGAAGCGGGAACGGAGAACGCAGGCGACACGATAGACATCGATTTCGACAATTTCAAAATGCTAAACGCGGTCGATCCGTTCGGAACCGACCTATCCGGGGTGAACTCCGACCTAACAACCATATTGACGAGATT
>JBAZKI010000026.1:0-7747 GCA_041650875.1 Patescibacteria group bacterium | reverse complement strand
GGGATAAGTCCCACGGACTGCAGGAGCATGAAGACGATGGATGCGACAGATACAATAACCACAACCTTACACAGGGTTACTCCCAGTGTGAAGGTACTGATCACCGTGTCCTGGGCTGAATAGAGCGTGTCGCTCTCTGAGAGGTTGGCTGCCTGGATCATCTGATCACCGATGTAGACACCGATAACACCGACCACAAGGAACCCAACAAGCAGGCCCATCACGGCTGTTGCATTTGCTGACATACTACGAACACCTCCTACTCACAGTCAAACAATCTCTTTGTTTGAGGGTTATGTTATTTATTACTATCTCGGGTTCCAGCAGTTCGGCTTGTTCTGGCGGGAGCTTCCTTCCTAGCTGTACTATAGTACTAATAATACGAATGATGCCCCGCTACCAAAATTCTGGCAGCCCGGCCTGTTCTGGCGGGAGCTTCCTTCCTAGCTGTACTAAGATATAAATCAGAACGCGAGGTGTTCCTCAAACCTGTTAAAAATAGGAAAAAAGGGATTTTTTGTGGATTTACTCTCCACCACCGCCAACTCTTGGGATAAGTCCCACGGACTGCAGGAGCATGAAGACGATGGATGCGACAGATACAATAACCACAACCTTACACAGGGTTACTCCCAGTGTGAAGGTACTGATCACCGTGTCCTGGGCTGAATAGAGCGTGTCGCTCTCTGAGAGGTTGGCTGCCTGGATCATCTGATCACCGATGTAGACACCGATAACACCGATCACAAGGAACCCAACAAGCAGGCCCATCACGGCTGTTGCATTTGCTGACATACTACGAACACCTCCTACTCACAGTCAAACAATCTCTCTCTTGTATCTCCCACCCTATTAACCTATCTTAATATCTTCACATACAGTATTTTCATGCGCCCGTGTATGTATGCGTGAGCGGGCATACAGGGAAGCTGATCGTAGGTACGTACCCAATAATACGTTGTGGCTGCTTACCAAAATCTTATGATTAAGAATGTACGTACGATGTTCGTATGGAAGATCAAGGAGTGGACCAGGATAAGAAACGACCCCTTACCTGTTTCCATTGTAAACGGGAGTTTCCAAATGGTCATGCGCTTATGGCACACCTTGCACACTGCAAAGAACGAAAATTGACCAGGAGGTTTGTTGTGGGGGAGTATCGGTTCGAGGTGATTTTAAATCCATTAAAACGGAATATGAAAGCCCTCAGGGAACTGGAGGCAGAACTGAAGGGTGTTGCACCGGAGAAAGCGTTTGCTGGGGCTTTAATGGCCATGAAAAAGGCTGAATATATCTTTGATTTTACCGTTCAAAAAAAGTAGATGGGTTGCTCAATATTTTTCTGCTAACCAGGAACCTATTACCCACCCTGCAGCACAGAAAAGTAATAGAAGGAATCCCCAAGTTGTCCAATCAATCATTGGACCAGTCCTCGGACGCCTTTTTCTTCTGTAACCTTTCGTCAATCATCCTTCCAATCATCATTCTCTGGAGTTCGACTTCACGGATTTTCTGCGTTTCCCTTGCTTCCTCATACATTGTGTAAACAGATGCAATAACAAGCCCTACGAGGATTCCCGTAAGGAATGCAAAAATCATTGCAATCGTCATTTCAATCATAGTTTCACCGTCAATAATATTTTTCTCATGGTTTTCCCTGAGCGAGATCGCGTACCAGGTGGGGTACATAACTGCACATACAGGCCAAACCCCAGGCGATAATCCAAAGCTCGGTTTGTTGCTCACCAAATAGGTTTGTATAGATAGTAACAGACCCTCCCTGCATCACTGCTACAAGGTAGATGTAACACATCTCAATCGTAAATGCTACCATAAAAGTGAGTGCAAAAACACGAATAACAGTCTTTATGGCATTTATTAGGATAGTGTGTTTCATGGCGGTCACTCCTTCTTCTTGAGGATTGTGATGACTCGGGTTGCGTGGTTTGTTGACTGAACAAGCCCAATGGTTCCTCTCAAAGCCCAGCCATCTGCTTTCGCCCAGATTGGAATTATGGTGTCCAGCCACACCATATATCCCCCAGGTTCCAAGATTGTGACAGCTTGTTTCACAACTTTGCGCTTGTTGACCGGGTTAGTGTCGTACCTGATGTGGTTCTTGTTGTAAGGGGGATCCGCAAGGATAAGGTCAAACGTATTTTCTGCAAAATAACTGCTGACCTCTGCCGCATCGCCCACAACGTCCGGGGTAATTATTATGGCTGGCCTGTTCTCGGGGTCCGGTTTAATCTCTGGGTTGATGTCCATAGTTGTTTCGTTCTCAAATATGCCTTTTTCTACAACACCGGAAAAAAGGTGTAAAACCTTTTGTGCGTTTGGAAAAAGTAATTTGATGCGTTTCATATAACTTGGTGGGTAGGTACCATAGTACCCCGTTTTGTTTTGGTAATTGTTTCCACACAGCCAGAAACCACAGATTATCCCGTTGTGCTCGATAAGCGGGGAGTAGATGCTTCGGTTGCGATTATAATGGTCAACTGATAGGTGATCTGTCATCTCCTCCCTCCACTCCATTTCATGAATAGATATACTATGCCAAGACCGAGCAACGAGCCCCCCACGCTGAGTATGATGTCCAATGTGTCGATTGTCATTTCACCTGCCTCCTGGGCACATTCCGTACGAACTCGATGCATTCTGCATCGGTGTTGCATTTTCTACTGGCTGTGACTGTCACTCCATCCTCTTCCCATTTGACGGTCACGGTTTTTGGAGGGTTTGGTTGGGCTTGTGGATTGTGTGGTGGGTTTGATGACGGTTTTTCTGGTTCACCCTTGGTTTTAGGGGGAGGAGGATTTTTCCTTTCAAGGTGGATCAGGGTGTCCCCTTTGATATCAAAAATCACTACTTCATCGTGTTCCAAGGTATCCAAGGTCTTGATTATTTTGGCGTCATACGCAGCATAGGTTTTTGCATCTATACTGAGTATCGTCTTATCATGGGTTCTGAGTTTCCCTGTGACTTTTCCTTCCTTCATTTACATTCACCCCTTTGTTTCCAGTGGAGTTGTTATGATCACCAGGAACGCTGATAATGCAGTGAGGGTTGTGGTAGAGATCAACCAGAACGTGTTGGGCTCCAGTTGGATTAGCACAAGGTTAAATGGGAATAGGAGGCAGAATAAACGTATTACTGCCTTCCCCAAGTTCATCCTCTGATAGTCCATTTCGGTGTTCCCCCGGAACTATGTGACTACCCGCTCGCCTCGTCTGACGAGCACGGTGATCATCCTTGCAACGGTTCTCCGTGTGTGTCTGAGTCGCATGGGGTTCTCGATGGATTTTTGCTGCCCTTTTACCTGGCCATTCAGGCTCATCAACGCTTTTCGGTATTCCTCGATGTGTTCTCTCAGCTCGTTTGATGACATCCCGTTAATGTCGTTCATTGTGGGCAACCCACATTTTTTCATACCCATTTTATTCGATCTCCTTCAATGTGTTTTTGGAAGTGGTTTATGACAATTTTTATTGCCTCGATAGCCCAGAATTTGTCCTCGGTCTTGGCTTGTTCCGACAGGTCATCATACACTGTGGCCCAGGTTTCCTTCCAGCGTTTCAACCGAGGATCTGATATGTTCTCTGCCTCAGCGATCTTCTTGCTCCAGTGTACCCACTGTCGGTGTTCAAGATTGGCAAGCTCCTCGATGAGTTCCTTGTCCAGCAGCAACCCGAAAACCGGGCTGTTGCCAGGTATATTCTTTCCTGTTTTTGCCATGGGGGGAGCTCCGTTCATGCATCCTCTACTTCCACTCCGGGGAATGCATCTTCAAACGACACATGGTGCTCCGGTAACTCCTCCCAAACAGTGATTGCTTCGTCCTGGGTGAGAGGGGTAAGCCTGTCGATCTCCCCGCTCTATCGCGTCCTATGCACCAGGAAATAGTTGTCTTTCCGTGTCTTGAAGAGGAACTTGTTCCTCCCCTTGCGTTCATAGTTTCTTCCGTCCCAATATGCATCGTCTGCAATCAGGTTTGCGGTTTTTGTGCTGTATCGTTTACCGCTAATTACTTCGTTCCAGTGTCCTGGCCTCATGTTTTTCTTCTCCTATGCCTGCCTGTTGGAGATTGCCAACAGGTTAAGGTTCTCAGCTCCGGGACCGTGCCCATCATCGCCCAGCATCTTTAATTTTGCATATGAAGTATCCACCAATTCATGATGATGAAAAAGATCACCCCGATACCCAATATAATCAGGATATCAGTCATAATAGGTGGCATACCTCATAGCAATACGTTCTATTGCACACTAATCCCATTCTATTTTGATGATCCCGTAATCGCAAATGAAGTGATACATCAGGGTCATTTTACATTCTCATTCGTTTTTTTACGCGTACCGCTCCGTTTCCACGTACCGCTTTTGGCATCATTTATGCAGGTGTTTATCCACGTTATCTGGAAAATGAACTCCAACTTAACTGATTTTTTGGTCGCCTGCCCAAACTCATCCTCCAGTAACTTGCGGAGTTTTACCATCCCATCAAGGGACATGTCGTTTAACTTCAGGTTAAGCCGTCTTGTTGTTGTCATTTTTTGTTTCGCTCCTTGATATCTAATATATCAGTAATTGCAACTATTGCACATACAACTCCCGCCATTACCATGATGCTCCCCGCCTCTCCACCTGCCTGAACGCCAGCAGAGATTAGTACTAATGCGATGCCTGCATTCAGTAAGTGTGGCGTGATCATTGTTACCCAATTTTACCCTGTTTTTGGGGTTTCAGAAATAACGCCAATATCGGAGCCATTATCTTGACGAGGTTGGGCGTTCTCATCTGGGGACGGGGTTTGCACCCTGCCTAATTTCGTACCTTTGCTCTGGTCAGCCTTTTGGCGCAATAATGTGGAATATGGTATGTCCATGAGTCGGCTGACTGCCGAGAGGGACAGCCCTTTGGCAAGGTTCTCATCAACCTTCCTCCAGTTGATCTGTCTCCTCGGTCTGCCACAATGTTTCCCTTCGGCTCTGGCTCTCTCCTGGCCTGCCCGTGTTCTCTCGATCAGGTTCTCACGTTCACGCTCTGCCACCCAGAAGAAGATTGCCAGCATCAACTCTCGTATGCTCTGGTTGTCTATGCGGGTCCAGGATTCCTGTGGTGACAGCGACCAGACCCGGATACCCCGCTCCTTCTCAAATTCAAGAATCCTTGCCAAGGTATCCAAAAAAGATCGCCCAAGTCTGGTGATCTCGAAAACATACAGGTGCTCGATAGCCTCCTGGTTGCTCTCGATGAATCGGATCATACGTGAATACCCTTCCCGGTTCTCCGGCAGCACTGTTCCAGAAACACCAGCATCAATGAAAATGTTCTCTGGCCTTAACCCTTCCTTCACCATGAGGTTTACCTGATTTTCAGGGTGCTGATCCTCACGGGATGTTCGTACATATCCAACTGACACCATAAGTCAACACTTTTGGTTTTGTATAGCAACCAAAAGGGTATATCCGTTTCGGTGTCCTCAAGCGAGCGGTTATGGTTACACAATCTTTACGTCTGCCAGGGATGTCAGGTTGTCGGTAGGGTTTGAGATTGATAGATATGTGACGAGATAAAGAAAATATAAAAAAGTGGTGTCCGAACCTTACATCTATCGAAGGGATGTATATATTGAGAGCGCTTGGTTTTCCCTGGTTCTTTTTGCCATCTTTCTATACCCTTTTGGATGTGCTTTGGAATGGCAATCATGACACAGCGTGATTAGGTTAGATAATTCGTTTGTCCCACCATTAACCACGGGGATAATATGGTGACATTCTAAACGTTTTTTTGAGCCGCATTGTTGGCAAGTATGATTATCTCGCGCGAAACACTCTGATTTAAATGTCTCCCAAAAGAGTGGCCGCCCGTTTGATGTGCGTTCATTTTCCTTTATACGATCCCATTTCTTCGCATTACACATGGGCGAGCAAGTTGTAATCCCTCTTAATTTCCTACCTTTTGAGATTTCTCCCCCGCAAATATCACATATTTCAAAATATAGATCCTTGTGTCTAATACAAGATTCCAAAACTGGTTTAGTAATATCCCAGAGAGGATCGTCATCATTCCACTTGAGTCTCGTGCCTTTAACTGGAATATTAAATCCAAAATAAACCTTCATGTTTACGTTTTATCGAATCCTTTTTTGAATTGCTTTCCACACATCGCACGAACCAGGACAAATCTCATCATTGAGATCACAAAACTCTTCTTCAAACCCGTCTTCATCATCATCGTGATAGATATGTGGGCATTTCTCGCTTTCAAAGATTATTGGCATGATCCTTACCTCTTATCGAATGTTAGACTCGTTTATACCCCACAATCTTTCGTTTTTCGCATCGTGGGTTGGGGCAAACAAATTTTCCGGTGTCCTCTTCCAACCCCTGATACCAACACGCTCCCGACCGGTAATACCTACAGAGGATATCGGGCCCACATTCAGATGTCGAATAGTTCCAGATTGGTTGCTCAACGCCTTTCTTCCGTATCATATCACCATCTCGTCCGGCCAGTATCCTTTGCATTCATCATTCTCACATTCCCATCCCGGCACATCCGGACAGAGGTACACATTAGCCCCACAATAAGGGCATTTACATACTGGTTCTAAATCTGCCATTATTCTTTACCTCCTATCGAATCTTTTCAAGCTCATCAATATCCAGTTGCAGGGTGATCAGGTCCTCCGCTGTGAATACATTAATCACGGGATACCCTGATTCACGGCAATGATCCATCAGCTCAGCTATGAATTGTTCTGGTGTCATCCTTTACCTCCTGGTATCGAAGCATGTCATAATCTGATCAATATCGGGATTATGACAGGGGCATTGATCAGTATCCTCGAAAGGACAATCTTTACCAGCGCAAAACATCTCATCACAAGTGCACACGCCATAAACTACATATCCGCATTTTTCAGGATCTACTACCATCCCTTTACCTCTTGGTATCGAAGTGCTCCAGCCAATAGAACATTGCCTGTGTCCTCTCAAATTCGGGTTCATCTGGTAATAATGGATCTCTCTCTCCAAATCCAATGAATACAGCCCGATAAATGAGTAATTCTGGTTTCATCCTTTCCTCCTGGTATCTGTTTTATCGAATTCAAGATACTTTTTCAGGTCTTCCTCTGCAATACGAAAATGCCTGCCCACTCTCGCAGCCTTGAGTTTGCCGCTGTGGATGGCGGTTCTAATAGTTCGCGGATCAACCTTGAGCAGATCCGCAACTTCTTCAACAGCGTAAAAATTTTGGGAGATCATTTCTTCCCTATTAGTGGGTTGCCTCATATACATCAATCACATGCTGGAATGTTCTGGATGGTTCGCGGCCTTCTGCGATTCTATTGGCCTGCTTCATCATCACTTTTTCATATTCTTTCTGTGATATGTCCCTGCCTCGTGTGATGAGGGCGTTCATATCTTCCGAAGGGTATTTTTTCAAGTATTCTTCTACATCCATTTTTTCTCACCTGTCTTTTCGACAATATAGTATAGGTGGTTATGGTATATATATGTATCTCAATGCATCTCAATGCTGTTTGTAGGTTGACGTTTTATCGAATGATGTATAGGTCTTAACAAACCATTATTCTGTTAGACTTTTGTTAAGATCAACCCACCGGCCTTTCTCGAAATGTGGTTGGATCTGTTTGAAATGGATGCATCCATCTCGTCCAATGTATTTTGGATGCCAGTGGGATTCTGATTTCACTGTGGAATGGACGCACTGCGATCTCA
>JBAZKI010000025.1:0-7827 GCA_041650875.1 Patescibacteria group bacterium | reverse complement strand
TGTCTCGACCGTTCAAGGTAGAACCTGCCCCCTCTCTTCCCTTCGTAGACCTTGACCCCCTCCGGGGGTTCCTCGCCGGGTTTGAGGTAGATTGGTTCTGCCTTCAGGATCTCGTCGTCGACCTCGCTTTTAGCGATAGCGGCCACTTTCTTCCGGAGGTCCCACTTGGACTCGTGAGGGCCGGCACCCTGGGCGGGTCCGCTGGGGACTCTTCCGGGCCTTACAGGATAGACCTCGGCCGGCCTGTTCTGACGTCTCCGGACCTCGTTCCCGGGTCGATCCTCCTCCCTGGGGGGGTAGGGGGCTGCTCCCTGTGCCCCTTCACTGAACGATCGAGGCCTACTGGGGAGAATCCTCGCGTCTTGGGGTTTAGCCTCTTTGGAGAGGTCAACATACTTCATGGGCTCGGGCTTTTTCACCTTGGGGGCCTCTCTGCTCAGGTAGTATACCCCGCCTCGAGGCCCGCGATACAGTTTCGCTCCTTTCGGGACCTTCCCGGGTTGTGCATATGTCCTGTCATCCTCGGGATGCCCGATCTTGAGTTTCCGGACTCTCCCGTAATCCGGATGGTCCTCGTCCTCCCCGTCGTCGTCCGGGGGACCGGCTTTCTTGACATCCTCATCACTACCCTCATGGTCCTGGGAGGATGCTGACCCATAGTTGTCCCGGTTATAGACCTGGGGGCCCCCCAGGTCCTCACCCTCTGCATAGTACTGGGCCGCCTCCTCTGGGGAGAGGGGTTGTTCTCCCTGTGGGTTCGTGTTCAGACCGCCGCCGAGTCCAGGGGGACCCATAGGTCCGCCGCCACCTTCCATCCCCTGGTTCCAGGCGTCCTCCTGGGCCTCTTCCAGTGCCCTGACGGCCCTCTCGATCTTCTCCTCCTCGACTCCGACGATCCGGAGTGCTGCCTCGAGGGGGACCCCCATCTGCATGTATGCCTGAGCTGCGGATGCCCTCGACTGGTCGATCTGGGATTGTTTGAGTTCGTCGTCGAGGTCGACAACGTCTTTGAACTTGAACCTCCACCCGGGGTTCCATCCTTCGATGTCCGGCAGGATGTTCTCGTTGACCATCTCCTCGAATTTCCGGAGGAGTGGGGACAGCATCCGGCTCTTCGTGATGTTCCTGGCGACGTATGCAGTTGCCCGGTTGACATCGTCTCCGACGAACTCGGACGAGGAGAATCCGAACATCGCCCAGACGATCTTCGCGACCCACTCCTGGCCCTCGAGCCATTGCATGTCAACCATCGTGGGGGTGAGGGGTTCGATGTCCTCCTCCCCGATCAGGTTCACGATCCCGTTGAAGTTCTCGGGTCCCAGGTTTGCACTGTCGAGCTCAGCGTTCGCCTCGATGAGCTGGGCGACACTGGTATACTGGGGATGTTTGTATTTCATCCCGGGCATGATCCCGTTCGCAAACGTCATCCCTGCGGCTTTCGTGGAATCGATCAGATACTCGAGATACCACTTGAGCTGCTGCATGAAATCCGTGCCATAACAGGAGTCCGCCCGAGGGTAACAACAGAAATAAACGACCTCTTTTGGATCGAACGGGATGAAAACCCCGGCTTTTGCATGTTGCCAGTACCGTTTCACGTATCCCAGGGAATACGGTCCCTCGTAGACCAGCCCTTGCTCTCCCAGGACGCCTCTCCAGTCCCGATCGATCTCGATCCAGAACTCGGGACCTGAATAGGCCTTGAACTCGAGGAGGACCTGCCGGCCGGCATTATCTGGTTCGCTGAGCGTCTTCACCCATGCGCCGGCATCATACCGGATCATGTCCCTGGCCGTCATCTTCAGGAGTGTGGGGAACGTGTCCTGGGGGTTCGGTCGTTTAAGGAACTCGACTGCCTTCTCGACCCGGTTCTCCTCGTGGTCGATGACTTCCCATTCGACGATCCCGAGATAGTCCATGATCCCTTTCTCGCAGATGGCGAGTATCGGGTTCCTCGCAAGCCGGTCATTGTCAGCCTGGTAGAACCCTTCCCGGTAGATCCCGTATATGCCCCAGTACGCGTTCACCGATGCGACCGCTTTCCTCATGGCCCTCCCGGAGACCGGGTGATCGGTGTGCGTCTCTGCCCGGGGTCCGAAATACTTGTCAAATCCGGTCGTCCCCTTGGTCGTCCCTTCAGCTCCCCGCAGGGTATTCATCCTATTTTTAAATTCCGGGTCGTATTCTGTCGTGAGAGCCTTCTGAATCCCGAGTTTTTCCCGCAAGAGTCCTACAAGTGTCATTTCCAGGACCCCTTGACCGTCTCTCTCCTCTTATCAGAGTATTTCTCCATTGCAGGAGTCTTTGTGATCATGATCCCTCCCAGGGGGACCTCGCCGGCGAACATGGCGAAGTCAAAAGCATCAAACTGGTCATCGTGTTGTCCCTCCGGCATCAAACATAGTTCCTCGATGAATAGGTTCATCCCGCGCTTGACCCAGACATGACCGTTCTCGACCACTCCGGATCGGTTATAGGCCCGGGATACCTTGTCCCTGGTTGTCTTTATCTCCTTGATTCTTATGAACGGGAATGTATGTCGGATACGCTCACAGAAATCCTCCTGGAATGCCACAGCCTCGATACCGCAAACAAAGGGTCTCCACTGGGTCCACTTGGCCGCGATCATCCTCGCTCTCTGGTCGTAGGTATACCTCCCCCGGGCGATGTCGAGGACGTAATAGTCAGGGTTCTTGTCCTTCGAGATCCCGATCGTGCATATCACGAAATAATCAGCGGTGTCCTTCTGCGAGATGGCCGGGTCGACCCCCTGGTATATCTTGAGGTCCCTGAGCTTGATCATCTGGCCGTCTTCCCTCTCGAGGACCCGCTCACCACCAACCGTCGTGAACTCGAATTGCCTGAACCAGTCGTATTGGAAGATGTCGCCTTTCTTCATCAGCTCGACATCGTTCTGATACTGGAGGTTGAAGACGACCGATCCGACATTCTGGCGAAGGGTCCGGAGTCCGACCGTCGTCTTGCCCCCCTCGACCCGGTCATCGAGCGGCATGAAATCCTCCCAGATCGACCGTTCTGCCCCGTCCTCGTCGGTATCAATCGCCATCTGGATCTGAAGGTCATACCCGAGGTCCTCGATCAGGGTTTTGTAGAGGTCGAGGTAGTGGTAGCGGGTCCCGAGGACGTGGATCTCCCCCCCAGGGATAAGGGTGGGCAGGAGGGTGAGTTTGAACCAGTCGGCCATCCTCTGCCTCTCCCCCTCGGTCCTCGCGTTCGCGAAGTTCACCAAATCGTCGGCAAGGATGAGGTCGTAGTGCCCGGAGGTGACTGCTCCGGAGTTGGCACCATGAGCGGTGAGTGTAGCCTCGGTCAGGATCCTGGTCCTGCCGGCGAAGATGGCCTCGTGGTCAGACCATTTGTTTCCCCGGAGGTCCCCGTAGTGTTCCAGGATGAGCGGGTGAAACTGGGCCGCGTTCTTGATCGTGTTCAGGAACCGGGTTGCATGTTGGTCGGTATCCGATACGATCAGGATCCGGATGTTCGGATCGTTGACGGCCTTCCAGGCACCATACCCGATCGTCCCGACTCGTGTCTTCCCGCTCCCCCTGGGGGCGAGGTCGAGGGTCTGTTGATGGTCCAGGTAATGGTCCAGGATCTTCCGGTGATGGTCCCAGATCGTATACCCGAAGATTCGGTTCGTGAAATATTTGGCAGAGGTCCGGAGAAGATCTTTCTGGAGTGCCGGCTCGACCTCACGAAAGAGATCGAGATCCTTCTGCAAGTGCATCCCCCAGGGCCTTGAGCTGGGCGTCACTGAGCTTGTGTGTGACTTCCCCTGATACCTTGGCCTCGAGATCGACTTTCTGGGTGATGATGAACTCCTCCGGGTTCATCCTCTCGAGGCACCAGGCAGACGACTTCCAGTCGGGATGTGTGAGGATCCCGACCAGGAGGTCCCGCCGTGCCTTCGCCCGGGCGACCATGACTCTATCTGCAAAATCAATCATTTGCCGTTCCAGATCGGTCTTTTTCCCTTCTTTTACCCGAGCCTGTTTCGCAATCTTCAACCACTCATAAAACTGTGTTTTTGAGATCCCAGCAAGATTTACGGATGTTTCAACGAATATCCCGTTCTCGATATTCTCGATAATTCTATCAATAATCTCCTTGTTCCGGAGAGTGGGGGGACGGCCTCTTTTCGCCATGATGGTGTCTTTGTAGGGCAGAATAATGAATAGGATATATAAAAAATTAGTTTGATTTATAATATTTAAAACAGGACTTAATCAGGATTTACAGATCAATCTATCTGAATGAACGACTTTGTGACAATGGGGGCATAACCATCCCCAATCCCTGACATCATTTCGGTACTGGTGGCTTATGTTGTGGAGGTGCATTCTTTTTGACGGGGTATTCGGTTCTTTCTGACACATCGGACAGATAGTAGGTTTTGGAATCAATTTTGCCATCCTGCGATGCAGAGCAACATATTTTATATTGTCCCCCTTCCTCTTTTGGAGAGTTTTACTAATTTTCCTTCTTGTTTTTTCGGTCACCTTATGTCCTTTCATTGACTCACTTATCTTCTTCCGATGTTCTTCGGTGTGGGGGGATCCCATGATGGATAATGGGATTGTAAAATTGAAAAAAGTTTGGGGGGGGTTTTAGTCCCCTAATGAGCCCCTGGGGCGGGGACAATATTTGGTTCGCCCGGGCGAGCATACTGGAGGTTCGTCCCGTATACCTCGCCGAACTCGATGAGGTAGACCCCATTCGACCAGGTCACATAGTAATGTTTCAGTCCGGCCTCCTCGGCCGCCATCACCTGGATCTTCATCCTGAGTACGTCCTCGGGTGTGTGGCCGAACGTCATCCAATTGAAGTTCGCTTCCGGCATGATGATAGACCTCACTTCCCCTCCTGACGCCTTGGACTCCTCTACGACCTGGGCGACGGCCGCACCGGCATCTTTCCCAACCAGGGCTGTGACAACAGTCGGACTCTGTCCGGCCGCCCTGAAGAACAGTTTGATCACGGTCTCGGTGAGGACGATGATGCCCGTGTATGCCATGAGCTGGGTCTGGAGGTCGACTTCAGAGATGAGGACCCCGTTCGTGAAAAAGTTCACAAGGCCGATACCCGCAGCAACGATGAGGGTGCTGTAAAACTTTGCATCGGAGAACTCTTCTCCGTTCCCGAGGTTCTTCTCCTTATACTTCAGGGCGGCCGCAATAGCCCCCATTAGGATCGGAGTAACTACTCCGACAATCAGTGGTATAAACTCCATAGTTATGTCTCCTGTTGAGTGGGTTCCCCCTCCTGGGGGGTGAAGAAAGTGGGATTGAAGGAGGTCCATCTGACGCTCCCTCCTATTGTTGCAGGGTCCCCGATCGATCTGATCCTCGAGGAGATCGAGTTCTCATACCCGAGGACTCCCGGACCGCCGCCGTTCCCTGTCATCGAGATCGATTCGATACTGATCCGACCGATCCCGTTGACTGACCCTGTAAAATCTATACTGAGCTCATCCGGAACGTCAGAGGCCCAGGCGTTGATACCGCCGGATCTCTGGTACTGCATCATCGACCCTCCGAGGGAGGTCTCAACCAGCATGGAATCACAGAAACTATCCTCTGCCGGGGTCTCGTTTGCCGATGTCGTGTCGGTGGATGATTCTACCATCGACCCGGCTATTGAATCGCAACCCCCTTCCGGTGCGCCGGCACCGAACCCTGATAAAAGAAGCGCGTTCTCATAGTATCCGGGTCCAGTTGATGAGATTGTGGTCTGGACGTCCATCCGGACGATGTCGGTGTTCTGGACGTCCAGTGTGCTTTCGTAGGAGGACCCACCTGTGGTCAGGAATCGTTCGGAAGATACACCAGTAACGATCTCCTGACCACAAAAGAGCGGGGGGGTGCCAATCATCGATCCGTCAGAGATTGACCATTCGAGACAGGTATCTCCGAACACGGTGTCCCCAGTCGCGTCCACATGGACGGTCATCCCGGCTGCGGCAGTCATCCCGACCAGGAGAGCTATGAGGAGTATCAGCCCTCCAAAAGTCGAGAGGGGGTTTCTCGATCGCATATATCACTCGATCGAGGGCGGGGGTATTATACGGGAATGAGGTTAGGTCAATCGAACTTCTCGATCACCCTGATCCGGGCGGTCTCTCCCAGGACGCTATCGACGATCGGTGAGACGTAGTAGTTCCCGACCTGGTTGAGCTCGCCCGGCTCGAGGGTGTGCGTGATGTTCGTGGTCCCGGGGACGGGTGTGGCCGACCAGGTGACGCTTGAAAGATCTGGTTTCAAGACGTCGATGGTAGTCTCTTCCTCTCCGGTGAGGGTGATGTTCACATCAAGGACCAGGACCTCGCCGATGGTCCCGACTTTCAGGGTTGTTACGTCCATTTATGGTTCCTCCTTCTCTTCTTTTTCGATAGGTGTGTCAAGGGTCTCGTCTGACGGTGTTATCCTGGATACTGCTTCCGCTTGTTGCAGGTGGGTGTCAAGGTCCCGCCGACGTCGAGTGGTCGCCCTCAACCGGGATGCCCGGGTGATCTTGGTGGGGAAGGTGGACCCCTCTCCCAGGGTGACCAGGATCAAGTCAGAACTTGTTTTGATCATGTTGACTGGTTGGGGCTCATCGTCGACCTCGACCAGGATCTCGTCGGTGGACTCTACCAGGGCGGTGACCTGGGCCGTCTCCCCGAGGGTGACCAGGACCTCGTCGACTGCTTGGAACGATTTGGTCCCTTCTTCAGTGACTCGAACCAGGATGTTATCTGTCCGGGAGAGGTATGCCTCGACGGACCCCCCCTCTCCGAGGGAGATGAGTGCCTCGTCGGTGGAATGGAACGACCGGGTAGTGACCTCTCCCAGGGCGACCAGGACCTCGTCTGCGGATACCAGAGTCATCCCGATCACCCGCTCGTCGTCGACCTCGACCAGGATCTCGTCGGTGGAATGGAACGACCGGGTAGTGACCTCTCCCAGGGTGACGAGGATCTCATCAACCTGGATGATGAGGGCCTGGACGGACCCCACCTCCCCGAGGGAGATGAGTGCCTCGTCGGTGGACTCTACCAGGGCGGTGACCTGGGCCGTCTCCACAAGGGTGACCAGGACCTCGTCGGTCCGGTAGATTTTCCGATGGATAATTGAGCTCTCCCCCAGGGCGACCAGGATGGTATCTCCGGTGACTATCATTGAGCTGTTCGTCTCATCGACCTCGACCAGGACCTCGTCGGTGGACTCTACCAGGGCGGTGACCTGGGCCGTCTCCACAAGGGTGACCAGGATCTCGTCAGAGTCGGAGTAGACGTGTGGGATCGAGAACCGGCCTGTGATCTCCGACGGGATGAAGATTGAGTATTTGCCGGTGACGGGGGCAGTCGCAAAGTTGACATTCGACCGGCCGATGACCCCTGTCTCAAGATGGACTGTGAATACCCCGGTGACGGGGGCAGTCGCAAAGTTGACATTCGACCGGCCGATGACCCCTGTCTCGAGGTTGATGGAATGTTTTCCGGTAATGGACCTGGCCGAGAACGTGACGGTGTATTTTCCTGTCAGAGCTCCCAGGTTGAATATGTTATATCTTCCGGTGATCGGCTTGATCGCTGTCTCAATTACGTCGAACTTGCCAGATATGGTCTTTGATAGGAATGTGGAGAATTTCCCGATTCGGGATGATCTGATAGGTTCAAAGATACAAATCCGGACCCATCCCGGGGTGCCATCCCCTCCATCCCCGCCGGAATAGCCTTCCCCGTCTGTATATCGGCCCCCTCCTCCGCCTCCGCCTCCGCCTGCTCCGTGACCATGACCCCCGGTCCCGCCAGCTCCCCCATACCCT
>JBAZKI010000024.1:0-7911 GCA_041650875.1 Patescibacteria group bacterium | reverse complement strand
GGTCCACATCGCGCCGGAACACTACGCGGTCCTGAACGGCCATACGGAGTTTTGCACTCCGGATGTCGTAAATCTCCCCCACGGCATCATAGATCTCCTGGAGTATCCGGTAGTGGTCCCGGTCGCGGTAGTGGCTCGGGTCGATGTCTGCGACGGCTCGCCGGGCGGCCTGCCGGTACAGGACATAATAATCATCCTCGATGGGGCAGAACCCGTCCTCGGCGCGTTCGCGTTCGAGGATGTAGCTGAGCCGGTCCCGGAGTTCCTCGAGTTCATCCCAGGTCATGACGGGACCTCCTGGCAGCTGCTCGTCGGTAGGCTTCTGCGAGGGCTGCCGGGTTGTACTCTGGCCGAAATGATTGCCCGCCACATTGGGGGCAGGAGTTGGATCCAGTGGGGATCCGCTGGAGGCATTTTGAGCAGAGCCAGCGCCCGGTTGTGAGGATGAGGGGTGTCCGGTCACTCTCATGCACATTCCGACCCCCCTGTGAGTCCGTTTGCGAGGTCGTGCGCCCATACTGATTGAGATAGGCCGCTCATGGGTGCCGCTCCCCCCTGTAGTATCCGCGATACCAGTTGCACACCGGGCACTGCCAGCCGTCATCCAGGGCGAGCATTTCCCCGCAGCCGTTCGGGCACCCGGGGAGGTGGACGACCGTGGGCGCTCGGCGCAGGTCCGCGATCCGGAATGTTTTCGAGCTCATGAGCGCCCCCCCTGCAGCCGGTAGACGGGGATCAGGTTGTCGCCCCGGAGGAGGTCCGGACCCCAGATCCAGAGGTCCGGTTCGAGGGTGCCGGAGAGTTTCCAGAAGCAGTCTGGCTCCTCTCCGATCCGCTCGTCGCTGATCCGGACCGGGCCGGTGGGGTCGATCGGGAGGATGAGGTGCATGCCGGTCAGAGTCATCTGTGCGATGGTTGGAGGGGTGCAGAGGGTGCGAACGGCCGCGCAGAATTTGCGCGAGGCGGCCCGCATCACGGCCCGGGGGACGGCGGGGGATGACATCAGAGCACCCCCGCGTCCTCGTAGGGGACGAGGATTGTTTGCCCGCAGCGGTTGCAGGTGAACTGGACGAGCCGGGACGCCTGGAAGAAAGTCTCCCGCGCGAAGTATCCCCCGCAGTCGCAGGGGTGCAGGGTCGCCCACCGGCGCGCCGCCATGAAGCGGGGCCGGGAGACCCGGGCGGTCGGTGAGGGGGCGGCTATCATTGGGCGATCCCTCTGATACGGTCTTCGTTCGGGGGTCTGCACTCAGTCTCTGAGGATACCAAAAGGGTGAAGTATCCAGAGGAGCCAATCTGTTTAGCCGCATTGTTCTGTGGCTGCGTAACTTTTCGAGACATACATTTCTCCTGGTCTGAAGGGCGGCAACCCTTTCTGACACTTTTGTTGTCGAATCTAACAACAATACCTCATTCTACGCTAGAACATATATATGTTGCTATTCGTTGTTTAGCGTAGTTTTATATATCTCTGTGTTGATACAAGATTGTAATGAATGACCAACTCTTAACCGTACGTGAGGTGGCCGAGCGTCTCAGGCTATCTGAGTTCACAGTACGGAAGATGTGCCGTGAAAAAAGGCTCCCCGGGATCAAGATTTCGGGGGGAAAAGAGTGGAGAATCCCCCTGTCTGAACTAAAGGATTATATAGGGGATAAAAAATAGCTTCGTTTTCCCGGTTGCCGCCGGGTGTCTCGAAAGGTGAAATGATGAAACTACGCTCACAACATGGAGATTCGGTATGTACCGAAGCAGTTTTACCGAAAGTATTAAATGCGCTCTCTCTCTCTCTCTCTCTCTCTCTCTTTAGTACTCAGTATGTACTAGTACAGTACAGTATGTACTGTACTAGTACATACCGAAAGACCACGGAGATGCCTCCGATTCCATCATTTTCTAGTGGTGGTGGATCATGAGGCGTGAAACCTTCATAAATAGGGTCACAATTGCCTTCCATGAGGAGGAAGTAGTACGGGATATGGCCCAAGCTGTTGGTTTGAACGTCTCTGATGTGTGCCGGAGGGCACTCCGGAAAGAGTTAGGGGTAGCACTCGCTGAAAATCAATCTGTCCCGGCCGATATGGTTGACAAGTTCTACAGGTACCTCGATGTCAAAATGCAGCAAGATTCAGAGTTACTTTCACGTGTCAGGGAATATCTCAGGAAGTCGGCTGCAGATGAGCAAGCCAGTACCGAGCGGCAGCAACAAATCTCTGCGGCGATCAAAGCCTCTGTGAACGGGGCTGTTAACTATTATGTTCGGCGGCTCCCCGAACGTGATCCAAGGGGCGATTTCCTCGAAGTCTGGGATGATCTACAGAAAGTGATCCAGGCAGCGCACGGGATTCAGGTATCGCATGATGAACTCTATGAATATTTCAGGAGGCTGAAGGCATGAAAACAATTGTTCTTGAATTGACTGATGCAGAGTATGAGAGCATAGAGAATGCAAGGCAGTTGCATTTTGACATCTCGTGCGCCAATCTTCCCAAAGGTGCTGAAATTGACCCTATCACACTGGATGAATATATCAAAAGAACACTGATCGACTGCGCTATCTCTTCGCTTCAAGAGGTTGAATTGAATCCGGACGTATGGTTCGTGACAGAACCAATTAAGAAAGAACTCTGCGAGAAATACGGTTTAAGCGAGACATATCAAAAGAAATAAATTTACTGCCGCAAGCGCCCGGGCGCGCGGATTCCTCCCCCGGAACAGTACCCTGATCCGGGATAGGTGCCGCACCCTAAAACCCGTCAAAAACTGACAAAAACTGATCGAAAATGACCCTCGACCCCTCAAAAAACCATCAACTCACATCCAATAATGTGCGGCGATATGTGCGAGATTCCAGATCGGCGGCACCGCGAACATCAGCAGCACCACGGCCCACGGCCCCCATCCGCTCCCCGGCCGGAGGCGCTCACACCCCCGCGACAGCGCCAGGACCCCGACGAGCAGGGCCGCGATGAACGGGGTCTTATACTGTATCTGTGCCAGGGGATCCCCGGCGATCGGGGCGATCGCAGGATTGAGCTCCGGCATCCCCAGGGACGTGAACCATACTGTTGTCAGGATATCGGCCGCCAGAAGTCCAGTGAGCAGGAGGAAACAAAAAAGGAGTGTTTTAGGGCTCATCCTGATCCACCTCTCTGACATTCTTAGAGATACACCCAAATCTCCACCTAGATATAAATATCTTGCGCTGTCCGACGCCGGAGAAACAAGATCCCCGCGCACAAGCCTCCCGGGGAACCCCCATTCGCAAAACGCCGCGCGGGAGGAACAATTCCACACAGGCAATGTATTTATGCCTCGACTCCTATAGATTCAGTGTCGGCCGGGGCAGACGACAAACAGGTCTCGATCCGCCTCTTTGACCTCCTGCCCCACATCCCTTCACACCGGACAGAAACCCTTTTCTCTCTCTTCCGCGCACTCCATACTTGCGGGTGGGGCAGCCGCAAAGCGTAAATTGTTCATCATACACTGAACTATCAAATCCTGCCCCTCACAGCGGACCAAAAGGCACAAAGGTCCACCTCAACGAGCCTCGGCTCTCGAAACCTATATTTCCCCGGAGCGCATCATCTTCATCATATGATGTGCGCGCACAGTCCCCCACTGGCGGCAGACGCGCCCGCCGGGCAACACCTCTCCGAAAAGATACTCGACGGCGACCCCTCCGTCCTCGGGGCGACCCTCCACTGCCTCTACACCCTCCTCACCCCGGCTGGCATCGTCGTCTGCATCGGCCCGCTCTGGGACTGGCTCGCGGTCTGGGTGATGACCCTCGACAGCCCGCTCGTCTCGACCGTCATGCCGCTCTTCAAATGGCTCTGGCTCATCATCGCGCTCTCGGTCATCGCGGCGTTCGCGTACGTCCACCTCGTCGTGATCCGCAAAATCCGGTACAACCGGCTCATGGGGGGGTTGGAATGAGGGCGTTACGGATATTCGGGTATGTCTGCCTCGCAATCCTGACGCTCTACACGGTAGGTCCTGTCGCAGGAGCAGAGATACTAAGCGACACAATATCAGTGTCCACAACATTTACTCCTGGCACGTATTCCAGCAATTATTATTCTCATTGGCCGGGACACTTAGATCCGTTAACTGATTTCAAGTTTCATGTATCTGGCATCGAACGAACAGAGGGATTATCGGCATTGCGAGTCACCCCTCGAGGAAGTTACCCGGAGGGTTACCTGGTGGGTATAATTTTCCCAGACTACTGGAAAGGCCCCGCATCGTTTATAGCATATAGTGGTTCTCCCACAGGCCAACAGATTGGATCGGGATATGTTTCCCTCCAGCAGGTTGATGGAGGATATGATATTTTAGTTGAGTTTGACGAGTGGGACATCACAGGGTTAACAGGCGATGTTATAGTCTATTGTCGAGCCGAAACGGCGATCTCAACATCTCCAACCCTCATTTCGAGTCACCGTCTGCAATCAGCCAGCTCATCTCCACCAGGACGGGCCATATTTACTACATATGGTGATCGCGACTCCCAATATCGTAGAGGTACAGTCCCAGTGGTGGCTATCTATGGCGATACCGAATGGAAAACCCAACTAGATTTTACCGCAAATGGGTCTAGTGTAGATGTCAATATTGATAGGACAATAGATGGCGAGTCATACCATACAGGTGTCTGGGTTAACGGATCGTTGTGGTCATCAGACGTATACGATCAAATTGGAGGGGTCACAACCATCTCTGTACCTGGCGCAAATCTCCCAGCAACTCTCTACATCTGGCCAACGAATCTCACAGAATACGAAGTGACCAGAGCCGTACACATCGAGGTTGCCGACTTCTCCGCCTCCCCGACCTCCGGCTCCGCCCCACTCACCGTCCAATTTACCGATGGATCAACATGTCTGCCCGCCGGCACCCAACTCTGGAATTTCGGGGACGGGTATATATCCTCAGCCAAAAACCCAGCTCACACATATCTCTATCCCGGCAAATACTCAGTCCTCCTCACTATCCAGAACGATTATGGGTACGACGAGACTCTGAAATCTAATTATATCACCGTCACCGGCCAGACCCCACCAACTGCCGACTTCTCCGCCTCCCCCACCTCCGGCACCGCCCCGCTCACCGTCTCCTTCACCGACGAGTCCACCGGCGCAACAGCGTGGTCCTGGGAGTTCGGGGACGGCTGGGGATCCAGCGCCCAGAACCCCACGCACACCTACGTAGCCCCTGGCACCTACACCGTCACGCTCACCGCCCACAACAGCGTCGGCAGCGACGTTGAGACAAAAACAGCATACATCACCGTCACCGAGATCCCGCAACCCTCCGATGCCATCCTGAACGGCTACGCTTACGACAACACCAACAACGTTCTCCTCGACGGCGTGACGATCACTCTTGAAAACGAGACCTACAGCACCACGAACACCACCTACGGCGGCGGGTTCTACCAGTTCTCCGGCCTCAACCCCGGCACCTACACCATCAAGGGCGAGAAGGCTGGGTACCTCACCTCTCCCAGCTACGCCATCCAACTCTACAGCGGCGCCGTCGTGCAGCGCGACATCTCGCTCGGCGTCTCCGGCGTCGCCATTGTCGGCACTGTCTACGACGCCGTAACCGGCGAGAAACTGAACGGCGCGAACGTCACCGCCACGCAGGGCACCTCAAGTTACACCTACACCTCCACCGGCGCCGGACAGTATACCCTCAACGGCCTCTCCAAAGGCGTCGAGACCACTATCTCCGCCACCCTCGCCGGCTACTCGCACACCCCCGTCTCCCTCACCCCAACCAGCAGCACCCCATACACCGTAGACCTCTACCTCATCCCCGACACCATCACCCACAACGGCACCGCCCTCGCCGGCCTTGTCACCGACGCCGCCACCCATAACGCGATCGCCAACGCCCAGGTTTCCCTGCCCGGCCACCCGAACGCCACCACCTCCCCGACCGGCTTCTACCTCTTCGACGACCTCGCAGCCGGCGCTTACTATGTCAGCGCCTCCGCCACCGGCTACAAACCCTCGCAGGATTACGCCGTCACGCTCACCGAGGGCAACCTCACCTGGCAGGACATAGAATTAACTCCTTCCTCGACACCCAGCTCAGGACTAGGCGTACAGTACTCCCCACACAATGTCAAATTCACGGTCAAAACCCTGTTCGGCACCCCCATCCCCGGCGTCACCGTCACCGCGCAGGGGATCCAGCAGACCCCTTCATCAAACCTCCTGGAGCGGCTGCTCGGCCTCAACACAACCTCGACCCCGATCAACACCGAGCTCATGAGCGGCACCACCGACACCAACGGGGAGATCAACTTCATGATGATCGAGGTGGTCAAATACCGCATCTCGCTCTACAAGCCCGATGTCGTCGACCAAACCCTCGAAATCTACCCTAAAGAAGACACCTACCCGATCATCATCTCCACCGCCGGCGGCCCCCTCCTCCCTGACGCCGGGGACCCGCTCCGGGACATCCACATCAACATCACCACCAGCACCGAAGGCGACACCGGCCACATCCACATCGACTACAACGACACCACCCGCAAGACCACGGGTCTCAGCATCCAGGTCACGCAGCAGAACGCCACCGACTCATCAGCACCAGAAGATGTGATCGCCACCTACACCGTAGCGAACGACGCCAACGTCACCCACACCTTTGACCTCTCCGTCTACAAAGGGCAATCGTTCTTCGTCCGGTTGGAGGCAGAGCACCCCGACTTCGGCACCGTCCACCGGGACTATGCCGTCGCGTTCAAGGGCGTCCGGGTCCCGCTCGGCTCGCTCCCGGACGGCCTGTATATCTACGTCGCCGGGTTCGGCCTCATGCTCCTCGGCGGCATCTTCGGTGCGACCAGCGCCACCCGGGGTGTGGTCGTGATCGCTCTCGCCGGCTGGCTCTTCTACGCCTTCGGCTGGCTGGACGACCTCGGCCTCATCGCCCCGGTCTCGCTCAGTCTCGTCAGCACCCTCGCGGTGATGGGCGTCATCGTCACCCGATACCGGGAGGAGGGATACTCATGAGCAGAGCGTATACCATCGCATTAGCCCTCTTCGCCTTCGGCTTCGTCGTCGGGGGCGTCAACGCGCTCGGCATCTTCAGCACCGCGCTCCCCGGCAGCGATATGGCCATCGGAGAATCACAGGTGCAGGAGATCACTGCCGGCGCCACATCAGGCGGGGCATCGCCCCTCTACCCGATCACTGTGTTGTTCACCCTCGGCGGCGTGTTCTTCGAGGCGCTCAAAACCGCCCTCACGATCGTCCCGTTGTTGACCAGCTACGGCATAGACCCGATCGTCGCTATGATGTTCCAGGCTCCGATCTGGTTTGTCTACGTCGCCGCCGTGGTGCAGTTCTTCACCGGCCGGTCGTTGAAGGGGAGTGAGTGACGTGCGGCGCCCGGCCCTCGCCCTCCTCCTCGGCTGCCTCCTGCTCGTCGCCGGGGCCTCGGCCCTCGACGGCTACGACTATTACCAGACGATCGAGTACGCCGCCTGCGACCAGGAAGTCTATCAGCAGGACATCGTGATCCACCGCACCACCGGCACCGCGTACAACGAGACGAGCGGCGGGCTGGAGACCTGGCACATCTATGTCGGGGACCACTGCCAGGAGGATTATGGGGACGTGCGGTTCACCGACGCGGCCGGCGCAGAACTCGCCTACTACCTCTGGCCGGACCATACGAGTTCTAGCGCCCGGTTCACGGTGCGCCTTGAGAACGCGACGGCTGCCGGGACGCTTATGGTGTATTACGGCAATATCCTGGTCACGACGACGAGCGATGGGGACGCGACATATCTCTTTTTCGACCAGTTCGACGGAACCAATCTCGATGCGGCAAAGTGGACAAACTCCGGGAACGGAGGGGAGGTAACAATCACAGGCGGGGAGGCAG
>JBAZKI010000023.1:0-8055 GCA_041650875.1 Patescibacteria group bacterium | reverse complement strand
AGGGGCCCGTGTCCCTCGTCTATAAGACAACACCTCGAGTTCATCAAGCCGAGGCCTATGACAAGGTATACGGCCTGTCCTCCTTCGCCCTTTTCATGGAGCAGGGTACGGGGAAAACGAAAACTACGATCGATATTCTGTCAAACTACGCTATAGGTAGCGGGGAAGGCCCCTTAATCAACGCCGTGCTCCTCATCGCACCGAACGGGGTGCATGAACAATGGTATGACGAACAGCTCCCTCTACACTCCCCCGTGCCCTGTGTCTCGTACTTGTGGAAAGGACTGCCCACCTCGAAAGTAAGGCAAAATGCGTTACGTGAATTCGTTCTCGAACGGACGCCTGGAAAACTGAAATGGTTTTTCGTGAACGTGGAAGCGTTCTCGGTCGATTCTGCGATGCCTATCTTCAAGGCCTACCTTGAGAAAAACGCGGTCGCGGTGTGCGTGGACGAGGCGACCGTGATCAAAAACCCCTCTGCTCATTGCACCACGAACATTGTGCAAGGCTTAAACGACCTCGAGCATCAAGGCCGCGTCGTGGTGGGCCTCACTACGAAAAGCATCGTACGAGCGGTACTCACGGGAACACAGAGCACGAACAATCCCTTCGACCAGTACAGTTACGGGGAGTTCTTGTTTCCTGGATTCTGGAGAATGAACTACGCCACGTTCAAACATCACTTCGGACTCATCAAACAGTTCTACGTTCACGGGACAAAGAGGCCGAAAGAAAGACTTCTCTCGAAAGAAGACATCGTGAGGATCCGGGGCCAACTGGACGCAGGTTTCAGGCTTCAGGATGTGGCGGACAAGAACTTCACTTCTACGAGCGTCGTCGCATATCTCCAAGCCCATAGAGAGGGCACCGTGCCCTACAAAAATCTTCAAGAAATGAAAGAGCGCATGGCGCCGTTCTCTTTTGTAAAGCTCAAAAAAGACTGTTACGACCTCCCCGAAAAGCAACGGATCAAAGTCCATGTGACACTTTCACCGGCGCAAGCGAAAATCTACAAGGACTTAATCCGCGACGCCCACGCCGAGTACGAGGACAAAGAACTCGATGTCATGGCGAAGATGGCCCTCATCACGAGGCTTTCCCAAGTGACGGGGGGCTTTTTCCCTTCGAACGAGGGCGAAAAGCCCACACCTATCGAAGGGAACGGGAAACTTCAAGCGCTCAAGAAAGAAATCGAGGAGACAGACGAGAGACCCTTGATCGTCTGCGCGCGGTTTACCGCGGAACTCGAGACGATCTTTGATGCCTTCAAGGACCAGGGCGCGAGGATTCTTTATGGAAAGACGAGCGCAGGCGAACGAAGCGAGACCGTTGAGCAGTTCAAGAAAGGAGCAGTCCCGATCCTCGTGGCCCAGCCGAAAGTATGCTCGATGGGCTTTAATTTCCAAGCCGCGTGCAATATGTTTTTTTACTCGAATAGCTTTTCTTTCTTGATCCGCGCGCAGATGGAAGACCGGATCCACAGAGACGGACAGACGTCGGATCACGTGATCTACAGGGACTTGATTGCGAAAGGTACGGTAGACGAGAGGATTTTGAGAGTCCTTGAGGATGGACAAGATCTTCTCGATTATATGCGGGAACCTATTTCGGTAGGGGAGTTTTTAGGGGTGAATGAAGGAGGTGAAAGGTGAGCGACGATTTTTTAGCATCGTTCGAGACAGAAAAGAAAGAGGCTTCGCCCATCGTCCTTGAGGACGTGGCGAAGGTGGTGAGGACGCTCGTCGAGACGAAGGAGAAGATCCGGGAGCTTGAAGAGAGCATCGAAGCGCTTCGCGGTACGGAGCGAGAGTTGAGCGAAAAGATAATTCCTGAACTCTTACTTCAAAGCGAGACGACCGAATTGAAGCTCCTTGGGGGCGTGAGCGTATCGATCGAACAGCAAGTCTATGCGAGCGTGCCGAAGGACCCGGAGAAGCAGGCGCGCTGCCTCGCCTGGCTCCGCGCGAACGGGGGCGGGGATCTCGAGAAGGATGTCCTCACGATCGAGGCCCCGGAACGCGAGGTGCTCGAGGCCCTTGAACAAAAAGGCGTCCTCTACGAAAGGAAAAAGGACGTGAACTCGAGGAGCCTTGTCGCATGGCTCAAGGATACCTTGGGCTTAAAGAAGGGGAGCGTCGCACGCTGTAAAGTAGAGGACGTGCCTCCTGAAATGAATCTTTTTAGGCCATGGACCACGAAGGTCAAGGGCCTTTGAACAAAAATGACACTACAAGGAGAAGAAGCATGAGCGAAGAGAAAAAGACCATGGATCCGAATCTCGAAGGCGACTTCCTTTCCGCACTCGCGGGGAAGGGATTCGAGGGGATGACGGCGGGGGACTTTCCCGTCCCGTTCTGGAAGATTTTGACGAACGGGAGCCCCGAGGCCTTGAAAGGCGGACAGGACTACATCAAGGGCGCGGAACCGGGAATGTTCCTCAACACCGCGTCGAAGAAGCTCGCCCAGAGCCTCCAGGTGATCCCCGTGAAGTACGAGTCCGTGTGGCTCGAATGGGCACCGGGCCGCGGCGGATTCCTCGGGCGCCATCTCCCCGGGTCTATCACCGTGATAGGGGACCCGTACACCGGCATGAAGACCAAGGAAGGAAACGAGGTAACGGACGCCATGGTGTTCTACATCCTCGATGTTGAAAACATGTCCTCCGGCCTCGCGGTCCTTTCGCTTCAGAGTTCCGGGATCCGCCACGGGAAGGCGTGGAACCAGAAAATCCGCGACCTCAAAACTCCTTCGGGCGCCCAGGCTCCCTTTTTCGGAGGCGTGTGGAAACTCGAACTCGCCTTAAACGAAAACGACAAAGGCGCATGGTGGACGCTCGGGAAGGGGAAAGAAACGACGATCTCCTTTGTGCGCTACATCGCGCGCGCGGATTACGAGAACTTCGTCGGCCCCTCGAGAACCCTTCTCGACACCCAAAGGCCGATGCTCCAGATTGAATACCTCCGCGACGACAAGAACGAAGCGAACACGGACGACGTTCAGTTCTGACCCCTTCAAGGGCTTTTCGTGAAGTGAGCACGCGCCCCTCTTTCGAAAGAGGGAGGGGCGCTTTTTGTAAGAAAAAGGAGCCGTCGTGTCAGATTCGAAAAGTCTTTCAACGGAAGTGAAAAAGCCCCGAGACGGGAACCTCATAATCCTGCCTGAAACCATGCGTTTCATGCTCCTCTTCGAAGGGCTTCATAGCGCCTATGGGGTCTTTCTTCCCGCTACGGAACAAACGCCAGGAGAAAAAATAAAGGGGCAGTTTTACATCGAGAAGCAAGAGCTCACCGAAGTCCAGTACGGTGAGCACCTGGACGGAATCCGGGGCCTCTCGATAATTCCAATCAACGAAGAGGGGCTCTGCTATTTTGGCGTGATCGACGTAGACACGTACAAGGATCACACGCTTCTCATTGACGTGGTGCTCAAGTACAATTTCCCGCTCGTGCCTTTCAGGTCAAAAAGCGGGGGCGTCCATTTGTACGCCTTTTTCAAGAACCCTGAGAAAGCGAACGACGTTATTGAGATTCTCACGAGAATAAAGAGCATTCTTGGCCTCGGGGAGAAGGCCGAGATCTTCCCGAAACAAGCGTCCCGGAAAGAGGGCATGATCGGAAACGGAGTGAATCTCCCCTACTACGACAGTGAAAAAACCGCGCGGCACGTGCTCGCACTCGAAGGCGAACGCACTGCGCTTTTCGATGTTCTTTTGTACTGCGAACAAAAACGTACGCAAATAAAGGCCATGGAATCCTTTCTCGAAGCGCTCCCCTTGTCAGACGCGCCCCCGTGCCTTCAAACGATTTACTTACGCGGGACGACGGAAAACAGGAATAATTATATCTTCTCAATGGCCCGGTACTACAAGGCCAAGTTCGGAGACGCCTTCGATTCTTACACCATGGAAGCGAACCTTCTTCTTTCGCACCCGTTGACCGCACAAGAAGTCGCGGCGGCAGTGACGAGCAACAAGAAAAAAGAGTACTCGTACAAGTGCACCGACGAGCCGTCGAAGGCCCTTTGTTCAAAGCGCGAATGCGCACAGAGAAAATACGGCGTGGGCGGGGACTCGGTGAGCGAACTCGTGTTCGAGGAGCTGTGCCAATACACCGCAGACCCCCCATATTATGAGTGGAAAGTGAACGGGAAAATCTTGCGCTTTTTGGACGAAGAGGAGATAATCTATCAGAACGCTTTCCGGAAATTGTGCATGCGCCGCCTCCACGTCCTCCCGAAGCGCCTGAAAGACGACGCATGGGGCCGGATTGTAAACAACGCGCTCAAGAACGTGGTGATAAAAAGAATCGATGACGAAGATGACGTGTCCCCAGGCGCCTTGTTCCGTGACCATTTGATCGAGTTTCTTACCCGTCGCGCGATGGCCGCGACGAAAGAGCAGATCCTTTTTGACAAGGTGTTCTTTGATGAGGCGATCGAGGCCTATATCTTCAAGCCCAAAAACTTCCTCGCCTTTTTGATCTACCAGAAACAGTTCCGGTTCTTTGGTCAAACAGACGTGCAAGCACGGCTTAGGGACATGGGCGCGGGGCCATTACGGTACTACGTGAGCGAAAAGAACTCGGCAACAAGAGTGTGGTCGATCCCGAGAAAGAGCATCGTGAACTTTGTCGATACAGTGCAGGACGAGGTCATTGTCGAGTTCAAGGAAGAATACAAGGACGAGGCGTTTTGAGGAGGGGAGGATGAGCTACAAGAAATTCACCTGTTCTTCGGATTGCAAGGACCAGGAGAATCGCTCAAGAAAATGGTGCGCATGCGGCGGGCACAACGCGCACAACATGAAACGAAACCTTCATCACCATTCAACCGCGGTGCGCTTAAAGCGCCGAAGACAAAGAAGAGCGAAGGCCCTCCGGAAAGAAGGAGCGCTTAACGTGAGAGGTGGGGCAAGAAGAATCGAGTACAACGTGGAAGGGTTTCGATTCTAAAAATAACAAGAAGGGGCGAACGTGCAACAAAAAATAATCTACGGCCCGCCGGGCACGGGGAAAACGACGCGGCTCATTGAACTCCTCGAGGCGGAACTCGAGCGCGGTGTGAGGCCCGATAGAATCGCCTTCGTGTCGTTCACAAAAGAGGGTTCCGAGAACGGGCGAAGCCGCGCAATGAAGGCCTTCAAACTCAAGGAAGACGACTTCCCCTATTTCCGTACCCTTCATAGCCTCGCCTTCCGCGCATGCGGAATGAAGCGGGATTCAGTGATGTCAAAGTACCACTATTCGCAGTTCTCGAAAAAACTCGGGATGCACTTCACGGGCTACTACACCGAAGACCTTCGGAACGACGACGACCTTTTTTTGTTCTATGACGAGCTATGCCGGAACACGCCAAAGGCCGCGAGCTACTATGACGGACTCGTTGACACGGAAACCTTGAAGTACGTCCAGGGCAATTACCGCGCGTACAAAGACACCTTTCACCTCTTCGACTTTACAGACATGATCTCCGAGTTCGTGAACCGAGGTCTCGCCGCGCCTGTAGATGTCGCCTTCATCGATGAGGCCCAGGACTTGACCTCCTTACAATGGACGATGGCATGGTGTGCCTTCCGGGACTGTGAGCGCATCTATATCGCGGGGGACGACGATCAAGCGATCTATCAATGGTCCGGGGCCGATGTGGAGCAGTTCCTTTCTCTCTCAGGGGAGCGCGAAATCCTTCGCCATAGCCACAGGGTCCCGAAGCGGATCAAGGCGTTTTCGGAGCGGATTTCAAAGCAGATTGTTCACCGGGTCGAAAAAGAGTACGAGGACACGGGACGCGAGGGGATCCTTACGTACGCGAACTCCCTTGATGAGTTTAGAATCAAGGAAGACGAAACCTATATGTTCTTGTCCAGAAACTCGTGGTATCTCACCGAAGTAAAGACATGGCTCGAGGATCAAGGAATCCCGTACGCCTACAAAAGAAAGCCTGTCATAAAGAGCTCGGATGTCGAGGCCGTGAACTCTTACGAAAAGGCTCGTACGCGCGGGAAGGTGAGCGCAGACGAGAAACAGAAACTCTTTCCGTATTTGAAAGAGGGGTACTCGATCAAGAACCCTTGGTACGATTCGTTCAACTTCGATCCTGAGTACGCTATGTTCCTCCGGAACGTGATAAAAAGAAAACCGAAGAGCCTCACGCCTCTTGTGAACGTGAGTACGATTCATTCGGTAAAAGGCGCGGAGGCGGATAACGTCATTTTGTTACTCGACATGACCCGCCAAACCTATCAGAACTTGCAAAGAAACCCTGATAGTGAGCACCGCGTTTTCTATGTCGGGGCGACGAGAGCGAAGAACGCGCTTCATGTGGTATACTCAAGCGGGCGGTACGAGTACCCAGTAGAAGGGGGAGAGGCGTGATCACCTTTGACATCGAGACAAAAGACCCTCTCCTCGAGACCAAAGGGCCCGGCGTTTACAGGAAAGACGGCTTCGTGTTGGGCGTGTCCATCAAGCGCGAAGGAGAGAAGCCTGAGTATTTTAGCTTCGCGCATGACGACACGTGTGAAGAAGACCGCAGGAAGAACCGCGCGAGAGTGAAAGAACTCCTCGGTACAAAAGAGGAGAAACTCGCGGCAAACGCGCAGTACGATATCGAATGGCTTCAAGAATCCGAAGGGATCCCGGTTCTCGGGAAAGTGCACGATGTCCAAATTGCGGAACCCTTGATCGACGAGTACGCCGCGTCCTATTCTGTCGGGGCCCTCGCCGAGAAGTATTTGAAAGAACACAAAGGCACGGACGAAATCCAGGCGTTTTGTGATCGCCAAGGATGGAAAGGCCCAGCACAAAAGCACCTGTGGAAGATGCCTTCAGGTCTCGTGGGCCGCTACGCGAACAAGGACACGGAGCAAGAGGAAGCGATCTTCAAGAAGCAACGCCCTGTGCTTGCTGCCGAGGGCCTTGATTACGTGTACGACATGGAAGTGCGCCTTACCCCGCTTCTCCTTCTCATGCGGAGAGTAGGCGCGAGAGTCGATAGGATTCAAAGGACACGGACGGCGGGAGTTATCAAAGAAAAGTTCGACGTACTTTCCTCGAAGCTCTTTGAAGAGTACGGAGAGTTCAATTTCAATTCCTCTCCGCAGATCGCGAAGCGCCTCGATATGCTCGGGCTCACCTATCCGAAAACCGAGATCGGGAACCCGTCCGTGGGAAAAGATATCCTCGAAGGGCTCCCCGAGCACCCCTTTATTCATGACCTCCTCTTAGTTCGTGAGATGGACAAGATCTACAATTCATTTGTCATGGGTTCTTTCCTCGAATACGACATTGACGGGAGAATTCACTGTTCGTTCTATCCTCTACGAAAGGACGAGGGCGGCACCGTCTCAGGCCGCTTTTCAAGTCGCTTCCCGAACCTCCAACAAGTTCCAGGAAAAGACGACGAGAAGAAAGGGGGCCTTGATTTCAAGACCCTCGTCCGAAGTATTTTCATCCCGGAAGAGGACTGCTTTTTCGGGCACCTCGACTACTCACAAGTCGAGTACCGGACTATTTGTCACTACGCGAGGGGACCGAAGAGCGAAGAGATTCGTGACATGTACCGAACGAACCCCCATACCGACTTTCACCAACTCGTGATAGACTTCGCGAAGGCCCTGGGGTATGAGATCACAAGAGGCGACGCGAAGCGAATCAACTTCGGCTTTGCTTACTTCATGGGCGTCTCTGCGATGGAGCGGAAGTTTCATTGGGAGATGAGCAAGGCCGAGCAATTCGTAAAGATGTACGATACCGCCATGCCCTTCATGAAGCCCACACGCACCGCAGTCGTGCAAGTGGCCCGAGGAAGGGGCTATATCAAAACGCTCCTCGGGAGGCGCTCAAGGGTGTCTGAGAAAATGCGCGCGGAGAAAAAAGAATATTCAATGTTCAACCGGCTCATCCAAGGCACCGCGGCGGACATCAACAAGAAAGGGATGCTTGACGCCTGGGACTCTGGTCTTTTTGACCTTCTTGTTCCCCACCTTACGGTGCACGATGAAATCGACGTGAGCGTCCCGAAGACGAGGGCTGGGCTTGATGCGTTTAGGGAACTACAACA
>JBAZKI010000022.1:0-8236 GCA_041650875.1 Patescibacteria group bacterium | reverse complement strand
TCTCAATTTCAGAGCTTTCTTCAGAATGAAAGACAGTAAGTTTTCGGTTTTCAATATCGAACACCAAACTTTTAATCATGGAAAGCCCTTCGAGTTTCATCCTGATAAGGGTTTCCTCGGAAGGGCAATCCATTTTGGAAATTTTAAAGGTGCTTTTAATTATTGTTCCTTTATTTTCTGCAAGTTCATTTACCGAAACCAATGTTTTATCTTTCTCAATATCTTGAATTTCGACATCCGGTTCAATTGTTTTAATTTTGGATTTGACCTTTTCGATATCATCTGTATCGATAGTCATAGTGGCATTTGCAAAATTGACGGTTACGAATTTTACGCCCTCCAGTTTTGACAGACTGTTTTCAATCTTATTTGCACATGACGCACAATCTAAATTGTTTAGCTTATATTTTTTCATATCTAATTTGTATTTAGTTTTAGATCAGAATAAACCATAATAGGTTTTGTCTGTTACAAAAGTACTAAAAATGAGCGTGCAACTAAGTTGCAAAGTTGATCGTCACAGATACTTTTGATTAATTAGAAAAGACTGCCCAGTCATGTTGACCAAGCTGTCTTAAATCGGAATTACATTGCTGTATTTTTTAAGTCTTGATTTACTTTATAAACATTCTCGACTTCAGAAACATAGATAATACCATCACCCGGATTGCCGGTTCTTCCTTTAGTGGAAATAATGCTAACAATTTTTTCTACATCAACATCATTGCACACAATTTCAATCTTAGCCACTTTGCTATCTGTTATAGAAAAATGGGTTGACAGTGATAATTCATCACTTTTAAAACTCCCTGTACCTTCGGCCATCGAAACTGTTATATTAGGATAACCAGCCTGTAGTAATTGATTCAAAATATCATTTACTTTAAATGGCTTTACAAATGCTTTTATTTCTTTCATAATTTTATTGTTTTAATCATCATCTCCGGTTTCTTCTTTCTTCATATCAGCCAATAAATAGTAGGCTGTATTCAAAACTACCTGTGTGTTATCAGGCAACGAATTTATCAAATGTATTTCCGTATATCCATCGTCTTTCAGTCCGGGAATAACTTCGACCATTCGGAAGGCCATACTATTTTCTTCCGCATTATCTTCATTGTCGGCATGGATTTCTTCATTTGCAGGTTCGTCCTTTTCTCGTTCTTCAAGAGCCTGATTGTCCAGTATAAAAATGAAGGATTTTGTCCCCTCCGTAACAATAGCATCATTGGGCAGAGCACGGGTATATTTTTCATCGGTATGCAAATGGCCAGAAATATACATTCCCGGGATAAGCCCCGAAACTTTTTCATTAATTTTTGCATGGATATGAACTGCCCTCGAATTGGCCTCAAACTCTTTTCCAATTGCAAAAACGGTTGCTGTTAATTCTTCATCGGGGCGGTTCGAAACCGTAAAATGAACTTTCTGGCCTTCTTTTACCAAATGCACATCTTTTTCATAAACCATAAAATCGGCATGAATTGCGGTGTTGTCAGTTATTTCAAGCAGTATGTCTTTTGCATCAACATAAGAGCCTACTTTTATATTAACTTCATTTACAAAACCGTTTATTGGTGAATTAATGTTTATGGTATTTGAAATATTGCCCTGCATAATTTTATCGGGCGAAAGATTCAGCAATTGCAGGCGTGATTTTAATCCTTCGTATTTTGCTTTTGCCGTATTGTATTCCGCTTTTGCCTGTTGGAAGTCTCGGCCTGCACCAACATTGTTTTCAAACAATTCTTTTTGGCGTTCAAATTCCTGTTCCAGAAATTCAAGCCTGTTGGCAACTTCGGCAAAACTTTCCTGTAAGGCAATGTAATCCGGATGTTCAAGTACTGCCAATAATTGACCCTTGCTTACCCGGTCGCCATGGAATACTTTTATCTCTTTTACATTCCCGCCAATAACGGCTGTAATATCGGCGCTGTTTGCAGGAGGTACTTCGAGTTGCCCGTTTGACTTTACTACCGTGGTTAGGTTGCGCATTTGAAAAGACCCCAATTTTAATTTCAGGGCTTCCCGTTGGTTTTTATTTAATATCACAATGCCTTCGGGGCTATGTTCTTCGTGTTCTTCGCCTTCTCCGGCTGTTTTGTTTTTTGTGTTGCACGATATTAATGTGGCGATTGCCATCAATGCTATAATTATTTTTGTATTCATCGTTACTATATTTTGTTGATTATTTACCTGTTATGAATTTTAATTGGGCAGACAATTCGAAGTATTCTGCCTGTTGCATTAAAAAGTCTTGTTTTGTCCGTATGGCTGCTTCTGTGTTCTGAATAAACTGGACATAGTCGATACTGCCTAAACGGTACGCCAGGTTGGAAGCCTGAATTTGTTCGTCGGCCAGAGGCAATGCTTCTTTTTGATAATAGTTGATAACCTGTTGCAAAGTAAGGTAACGGCTGATTTGCTGGTTGTACCCGGCTTTCAGTTCCAGTTCCTTTTGCTCGTACTGTTGGTTTGCAATTTGGAAGTCAATTTTTGAAGCTTTGGTTTTGCCCGATTGTGAAAAGAAAGCCAGCGGGACAGAAATACCTACTTCCCATCCATAAAATCCTGAATTGCCGTCAACCGATTGCCATTTATAACCCAAGTCTAACTTTGGAAGGAAATTGGCCTTTTCAGCTTTCCACGCCGATTCTGCTACATCAATTCCGGTTGAATAGTAATCAAGTAAAGGGCTTGCACCCAAAGAATCAGTTCCTGAAACAAGTTCAAAAACATATTGTCCTAAATCCTGAGTATTCACATCAACAGCCCCCGGATATAGCAGGTATTGGTTAAGGATTTGCAAGCTTGCCAAATAGTTACTTTCGGCTTTCCTTAAATTCACCTGCAATTCTTTGTATTTGGCCGATGCCGAAAGATATTCGATTTTTGAAGTTGCCTGTGTATTGTAACGCAACTCCGCAGCTTTCTGAAAATCGGTGTACAAGGTGTCAAGGTCTTTAAATAGCTGCCATTGTTGTTTGGCATGTACAGCATTGTACCATGCGATACTAACATCACGGATTAACGAATATTCGGTAAGGTACTGCCCCGAAATAGCTTGTTGGGTACGTGCATTTGCTAACTTGCTTTTTGCCGGAATACCAAAAACATCGATATCCGACTGACCAATCCCAATTCTGTTTTGAATACCCGGTGCGTTGTTGCCTACTTCTTCTTTCCCGGTATAAATCGAAGTCGTTCCCAGTTCGTATGCCGTAGCTTTTAATGCTTCCTGTTTGTCAACTTCCAATTTGGCTGCCTTAATTGCCGGATAGTTTTCTTTTGCCCTTTCAATGGCTTGTGGCAATGTTATCGTAGAATCCTGCGCATTGGCATTTCCTGAAATTCCCAAACCTGCAATCACAACAAGAACGGTAAACATCCCTAAAGCTGTTTTTGGCATTTTTATTTTTTTAACGCCACTTTCAACAAATTTATAGAGAATAGGTAGCACAATAAGCGTCAACAAGGTTGATGTCAACATTCCTCCAATCACCACAGTAGCCAAAGGGCGTTGAACTTCTGCTCCTGCCGACGTGGAAACCGCCATAGGCAGAAAGCCCAGAATATCGGTTGAAGCTGTTAATAAAATTGGACGGATACGCCGGATTGAACCTTTTTTAATAATGTCGTTTATATGGAGTTTGCCTTCTTCTTTCAATTCATTAAAACCGCTAATCAACACTAAACCGTTAAGTACCGCAACGCCAAACAGGACGATAAAACCTACGCCAGCCGAAATACTAAAAGGCATATCACGCAAATAGAGCGAAAATATACCCCCAACAGCGGCAAACGGCACAGCCACATAAATCATTAGCGTTTGTTTAAACGACTTTACAGCGAAGAAAACCAACATGAAAATTAATGCCAAAGCAAGCGGAACAACCAGCGACAAGCGTTTTGATGCCCGTTCGAGGTTTTCGAAAGCGCCGCCGTAGCGGATATAATAGCCCGTAGGTAAATCCAGCTTTTCATCTAAGGTGGTTTGAATTTCTTCCACAAGTGATTTTACATCCCTACCCGAAACATTAATCCCTACATAAGTTCGCCGGTTGGTATTGTCGCGGCTGATTTGCATTGGCCCCGGCTGATAACTTATTTCTGCCACTTCTTTTAAAGGGATTTGATTACCGTCGGGCAGGTTGACAAAAAGGTTTCGGATGTCGTCAATGCTCTGTCGATGTTCCTCGTCCAGACGCACAACCAGGTCGAACATCCGCTCGCCTTCGTATATGCTTCCGGCAACGCCACCACTGAAAGCCGATTCAACTATGGTATTTAGTTCTTTAATTTTCAGGTTATACCTTCCAAGTTTGTTACGGTCGTAATGAACGGTTATCTGCGGCAATCCGCGTGTGGCTTCAGCTTTTACACCTGCCACGCCTTCAATTCCCGAAACCAGCCCGGCAATTTCTTCGGATTTGGCTGCCAGAATTTCTAAATCGTCGCCATAAAGTTTAACCGCAACATCTTCACGTATTCCGGTCAGCAATTCATTGAATTTCATTTCAATAGGCTGCGTAAATTCAAAATTTATACCCGGCAAAACACTTACTTTTTCCCTTACTTTTTCAATTAATTCGGCTTTCGATTCGGCTTGTGTCCACTGGTCTTTTGGTGTCAATATCACAAATATATCTGCAATGTCCAAAGGCATTGGGTCCATGGGTAAATCTGCCACACCAATCCTGCTTTGAATACTTTCTACTTCATCAGGAAAGTTTTCCAAGACAATTTGTTCCAGTCGGGTGGAAGTTTTTGTTACTTCGGTTAATGAAGTTCCCGGCTTTAAAAATGCCTGAAAAGCAAAATCGCCTTCATCGAGTTTTGGGATAAATTCGGCTCCCATTCTGGTAAACAGAAAACCACCGGAAATTAACAGCACGAATGCGATGGTAATTACAATCCAACTCCTTTTAAGCGACCATCCGATTACAGGGGTATAAATTTTTTCAAGCTTACCAATAATTTTATCGCCCCATGTTTTTTTATCTGTTTTTGGTGGTTGGAGGAATAAGGCTGCCATCATCGGAATGTACGTGAGGCACAAGATAACTACGCCCAAAACAGCAAAACCAAAGGTCATAGCCATCGGGATAAACATTTTGCCTTCGACACCTTGTAAGGCCAAAACGGGTATAAATACAATCAAAATAATCAGTTGTCCAAAAAATGCCGAGTTCATCATTTTGCTTGCCGAATTATAGGCAATTTCGTTTCGTTTCGCCTGGTCAAGTTTTGTTCCGATAAGGTTTTTACGATGGAGGTAAAATATCATGGCTTCAACAATAATTACTGCACCATCTACCAATATCCCGAAATCGAGCGCCCCCAAACTCATCAGGTTAGCCCACACCCCAAACAGGTTCATCATGATAAATGCAAATAGCAAGGCCAGCGGAATGGTTGATGCCACAATTAAACCGCCCCTTAAATTCCCGAGGAAGATAACCAGCACAAAAATAACAATCAGCGCACCCAACGACAGGTTTTCGGCAACGGTAGATGTGGTACTTTTAATGAGCTTACTGCGGTCAAGAAAAGGTTTAATTTCAACACCATCAGGCAGTGATTTTTGAATTAAAGCCATTCGCTCTTTTACATCCTTAATCACATCGTTTGAGTTTTCGCCTTTCAGCATCATCACGATTCCGCCAACGGCCTCTCCCTTTCCATCTTTGGTAAAAGCACCATAACGGACAAAACTTCCGAATTTCACTTCTGCCACATCCCTGATGAAAATGGGTTGCCCGTCAATGTTTGCGACCAAAGTGTTTTTAATATCATCCAACGAACGCATCAACCCTTCGCCACGGATAAAGTTGGCCTGAAAATTTTTCTCGATATATGCGCCGCCTGTGTTCTGATTGTTGTCGTCAAGTGCTTCAAAAATATCCGAAATGGCTAAACCCATACTTCTGAGTTTATCAGGATTAACAGCGACTTCGTATTGTTTACCCCTGCCCCCAAAAGAGTTTACTTCTACCACTCCGGGCAGCATAGCCATTTGTCGTTTTACAATCCATTCCTGCATGGTGCGCAGTTCCATGTCGTTATAAACGGTATCGTAACCGGGTTGCACTTCAAGCGTGTATTGATAAATTTCGCCTAATCCGGTGCTGATTGGCGCCATAAACGGTTCCCCAAATCCCTGTGGAATTTTTTCTTTCACTTCGGCTAAGGCTTCACTTACCAACTGCCGGGGAAGATATGTCCCGGCGCTTTCTTTGAAAACAATGGTTACAACCGAAAGCCCAAAACGTGACACACTTCGTATTTCGGTCACGTCGGGCAGGTTCGCTACTGCCAATTCTACCTGATAGGTTACAAACTGTTCAATGTCTTCCGTGCCCAAATTGGGTGCGGTGGTAATTACCAAAACCTGATTGTTTGTAATGTCAGGTGTGGCGTCAAGTGGCACTTTCGTCATGGAATATATTCCGCCAATAATCAGTCCGATTGTCATCAGCCCGATAAGTGCCTTATTCTTTATTGAAAAGGATATTATACTGTTTATCATTTGATTTCTATAAATTTTTAATGTGAATACGATTAATAATAATGATATGAGCAAATTGTTAAGATGAAACGATTATATTTTGGGAGGTTGCCAGATAGAAGAAAAATGATTTGAAAATCTTGATTCTTTGAAAGTAATATTCAAAGCAACCACTTCAACATTGGACAATAAACCATTAAAAAAAGATGGGAAAGAAAGTGTTTGGCAACAATGACAAAAACAAAAAGGGGAACATAAATCAACATCACTTGTGTGATTTTGGCTTTGTTCCGCCAATTCCAAGGTGGCAGAATTTGTGCCAGCATGTACATCATTGCAAGGTATGGCTGTTAAAACCATTACATACACTGATAATATTACTGCTATATATTTCATCTGCAAATTCTTATTTCTAATAATTACAACTACAAAAATACTATATAGTTCGTGCAACCGAGTTGCAAACTTACTTTTTGCAATTTGAACAAATACCTTTGACAACAAAGTTTGCACTGGAAAATTCAAATCCATTGGGTAAGTCTGGCTGGGGAACAGGTAAATCTTTCATACAATACGTTTTTCCGCATTTGTTGCATAAAAAATGAACATGTAAATGTTCTGGTTCGCAAGTGCAAAAATCTTCGCAAAGTGCGTATCTTAAAGAGCCAGAGCCATCTTCAATTGAATGAATGAGTTGATGTTCCTGGAAAGTTTTTAAAGTTCTATATAACGTTGCTTTATCAGCTTTTTCAAATTTTTGTTCTAATTCAGGCAAACTAATAGCCGTTTTTTGTTCTGTCAGAACTTGTAAAACCAACTGTCGCATTGCGGTTGGTTTGATATTTTTCAAGTTGAGTTTGTTGTCTATTTCCTTTTTCATTTTACTAATTTCAAGAATCTCGGTTTGTTCAAAGCTCAAATGTAACAATTAAGCACCGGTGCGTAGGCAGAATTGCAGCTCTTTTACAAGCCTTTGGTTTGGGTGTTGGCTTGTGGGGTCTTGGAAATGTGCTGCAATGTGGGTCAGGGTTTCCCTTCTTCTTTTTGCGGGGGGAGAAAAAAAACAAAATAAATTCCATCAAATTTGCACCGACTTGTCAAAGAGCTAAATATTTTAATCTGCTTGTTTTAAACTGCACCTATCAGTCTTGAAGGTTCTCTTTTTTCGCCTTGTTGCTAACTTTTCGGCAATATGGAATGAAAGGGATTGCGGAGAACATCACTATCAAGATACACTGAGCTTGATGCGGGTGATGAACTTCGCAAACCACTAAAACCCTTTTTGGCTATATTGCATGTTAGCATTAGGCTGTTATTCTTTCTTTTACTTTTTTATAAATTGGATCTTGTTTTTCTATCTTTTCCCAAAGTTGTGTGGATGGTTCATTGTCAGTTTTATTTCCAAGATTGGCCTTACCTAAATCTGAAATTCGAACAATAATAGTATTCTTTTCTTTAAGAAATATTTCATGTATCCCAGGTTCGTTATTATCCTCATATAAATAGTATCCAGAACCATGCCCTCTAGAATCAGCATCTAAGTTTATTTTACCTTCCCATGTTTTCCAAGTTTTTTTATATATTTTATCAAAATCCTTTGAGAATGTATAAAGAATATTTCGTTTCCAAAATTTTAATCTTAAATACACACAATTTGGAGTTCCGTCATCTGAATTATTAAAAGGTACGCCTTTTTGAGTGCATACAATGTAATAGCCGATTAAGGAC
>JBAZKI010000021.1:0-9044 GCA_041650875.1 Patescibacteria group bacterium | reverse complement strand
ACGGATATCGATCTTTGCAACCGGATTATTGATCCTGGCATAAAGCATTAATTTATCCAAAGATGCGTTTATAAATTTTATTTCCTTTGCGGTAGGTATTTGATGATATATAGCGATATCACGCTGGCAATGCAATTTGACTATGTATATATTTTTTTTCTTCTTGTAGACGCTAAATCCGGGTTTATCCGCTACTTTAAACCGATTTTCAATATAAAAAATACGATGTCCTATAATGGCAAGCTTTTCAACAAGATGCTGTTGGCGGAGTTTACGAAAGTTGTAGGGAATAACACCGAAATTGATAACATCGGCAAAATTCGATTCCTTGAAACCAATAAATTCCCGATATAGTTTGTATTCGCGCGCTTTATCCGGAATAAAAAAAATAAGAGTACGAAGAGCGGTAACAGCCCAGATCAACATCATAAAGGGAGAATGTGTAATTCGCAACAGTTTATTTTTATATTCTGTCAAGCCTTCATATTCTTGTTTTTTTGATGACTTTGGTGATGGGGAAGGTGGAGTTATCCGATCAGATACTGCAATATTTTTTTTAAGATGATGAAATATCACATAAAAAAACTGCCCCTCTGAAAACAGGAGCTTTTCCCGCAGCTTTACAATCTCTACCCTTAGGTCTTTTTCTTTGGTATCCATCGGATTTCATACTATATGAATTTTTAGTTCAAAAGTCAAATAAAGGGCGGTAAATATGCTAGAATAAAAGGATATATGTCTTCATTTACGCATAAATCAAGGAAATTGCTTGATAATCTTAAGCTCTTCTGGTTTTATCGCGAGCTGCTTTGGAACCTTGCGCATCGTGAGATAACACAGCGATATAAACAGTCTATCTTGGGTTATGCATGGGTCATCATCAATCCCCTGGCCCAGCTTATGGTCATGAGTTTTGTGTTCTCGACAATACTCCGTGTTGATTCGCTTGGAGTACCGTTTATCATATTTTTATCAGTTGCCCTCCTCCCATGGAACCTCTTTACCCAGAGCCTGGTATCATCAACAGGCGCACTTGTCGGAAACAGTAACCTTATTACAAAGATTTATTTTCCCCGTGAGATCCTCATCTATGCCACAATCATCGCAAAGCTTGTAGACTTTTTTTATTCGTGTATTGTGCTTGTCGCGTTTTTCATAATTTTCCGGACATCGCTCTCCCTCCATATTTTATGGATCCCCCTTATCCTTCTTATCCAGCTTGTTTTTACCATGGGCTTGTCTCTCCTTCTTGCGGCTTTTAATCTCTTTTACCGCGATATCCAATACCTTCTCTCTTTAATACTCATGATCTGGATGTATCTGACTCCGATCATGTATCCGGTTGAGATGTTGCCACCGCAATACCGATTTATATTCATGCTTAATCCCATGGCAGTTATTGTCAATGCATATCGTCAGGTGATGCTCTCTGGCGCCGGACCAAATCTAAATAGCCTAAGCATAGCACTGGGTATGTCAATTGCTGTATTTCTTTTTGGATTTTTGGTATTTAAGAAATTGGAAGGAGAGTTTGCGGACTATGTGTAAGTTAGTCGTTGGTCGAAGGTCGTTAGTCGTTGGTTGTTAGCAACATGATACAGAAGTTTACTGATTTACGTGTTTGGCAATTAGCTCATCTATTAACAATCAGAATGTACAAATTAACAAAAAAATTTCCAACAAAAGAAACATTTGGGCTTGAAAGTCAATTAAGAAGGTCAGCCTCTTCTATTGGAGCAAACATTGCTGAAGGTTTTTCACGAGATACAAAGAAAGATTATATGAGATTTCTTTATCTTTCACGTGGTTCATTATCTGAAACATTGAATCATCTTTTACTTGCTCGTGATTTGGGATATATTACTGATAAACAATATTCTGAATTTGAAAATGAGTATATTAGTTTGAGTAAGCAATTAAACTCACTTATATCAGTTATTAAGAAACACTCATGAGCCAATTGAACCAACAATCCTTAACTATTAATCAACGACCATCGACCAACGACCATCGACCAATCGCTATTCGTGCTGAGAATATTTCAAAAAGATACACATTGCAGAAACAGAAAACTTTTAAGGAGTTTTTACCGGCCCTTATCGGAAGACAGGAGACCGTCATCAAGTTTAATGCATTAAACCATATCAATATCGAGATACAAAAGGGGCAGTCTTTGGGGATATTGGGAAGAAACGGATCAGGAAAATCAACGCTTCTCAAGATAATTGCCGGCGTGACAAAGCCTTCAGACGGGCGGATCACGGTAAACGGCCGCATAGCGCCCCTTATCGAGCTTGGAGCAGGATTTCATCCGGAGCTGACCGGTCGGGAAAACGTGTATCTGAATGGTTCAATTTTGGGAATAAGGAGGAAACATATGGATAAGCTTTATGATGAAATTGTGGAGTTTTCCGAGCTGCAGGAGTTTATGGATCAGCCTATCAAATATTATTCCTCAGGCATGTACACCCGTCTTGCATTTTCGGTTGCCGTTGCCGAGACGCCTGATATCCTCCTGGTTGATGAGATCTTGGCGGTCGGTGACGCCAAATTTCAGAAAAAATGCCTTACCCGGATGGAGGAGTTCAGGGCAAGCGGAAGCACCATGGTCATGGTAAGCCACGGGGCCGAACAACTTGAAAAATACTGCGATAAAGGACTTGTTCTTGATCAGGGAAACCAGCTTTTTTTTGGCGATATAGCAAAAGCTACAAAAAAATATTCGGAGATACTTTAAATATTGAAGTGCATCTTCCAATCTCAATCAATCTTCATTATAACCTATAGTATGATATAATATAGCATGCCTGAACGTTCTCAATTAAGCGAGGAGACAAGAAAAAAATTCGATGGTGTAAAGCGTACTATTAATCAGGCTTTGTTTGGAGGGACTAGGTTTTTGCCAAGAGGTACTACGAACCTTCGATCAATTCTGATGGATAGTATTGAGCTTCTTGATGATGAAGAATATCTTGCACGCTATACTAATAGATTTGCATTACCATCTGAAAGACCTGAAGCAGTGAGGGCTAACACGAGGTTACTTAATGGTTTTCAAGCAGTGCAAGCAACGTATGTACCACCACTCATCCAAACGGAAGCCAAATCAATTTATGTAAAAAGTAGTTTTGTTTCTGATCCAGCAAATAAACCAGAGACTATTGTTCAATATCTTTTGGAAGAATTAGCTCACTCATTTTATCAGCATGAACCACTTTTTCCAATTGAAAAATTACCACTTCAATCAGCACGATTTTTACCGGAGCAAAATAAAGTGGATTTTCTTGCAAGGCTTCAGCGAGAAAGATCAGCTATCTATGGTGTTGATGGTGAAATTGATCAATCACACATTTTCGTACAAAAAGCAGGATTTATGACACTATATTGGTCTGACGATGTGTCAGGAAGACAATACGTTCCCTACCTCAGTACAAGATATCAGATTGCGCTGGAGGAAGCTCGTGCCTCAGTTTTACAGATAATTTTTTTAGTTAAAGTTATCGGAAGCAAAGTAAAACCATTTGGTACAAACGAAGATCAGGTTCTTAATGGAATACTATTTTTTTCAAGGGATATGCAGAGGGAAGAAAGTCCATATAGACGCTATGGTACTCACCAAATAGAGGCACTAGATTTGGTAAGAATATATTGCGCTTCAGGTAGATATATAGATAGAATTAGTGATTTAATCTTTCAGCTTCATTCGACAGATCCAGATGCGTTTTTTGAACGTCTTCTTACAGAATCTCCGGTTTGTGTTTCAATATTTAATAGACTTATGGACTCTATCGCACAAGAAAGATGGGTACGATAAATTATTTTTATGGTATACTCTATATTACGCCTGTTTATCAAGAGTGATAGAAGGCCGCATATGCGGCTGCAAGAAATGGCTTGTTAACTATCCGGCAACCGAACCTTTCGACTCGCTTGTACTCGCTCAAGGCAAGCCAACAGAAAGACACGGTGCCCCATCCATCCAGTCGCTAGATCGGCCGGGGTTTACCCTGAGCGATAGCGAAGGGGAAGATAGGCCACATTATAATTTCAATGTGGAAATACTCATATGAGATACTCCTCTTTTACCTCCGAGTCTGTCTGCTCGGGACATCCTGATAAAATTTGCGATCAGATATCAGACGGGATCCTTGACAGCGCACTTACCCAAGACAAATATAGTCGCGTTGCGGTTGAGACATTGGTTACTGAGAATTTTGTAACATTGGCTGGCGAAGTAACAGTCAAGGGAAAGATGGATTATAAAAAAATTGCAAAAAATGTGATACGTGACCTTGGGTATACGGATAAAAAACTCAGGTTTATATATGAGTCACCCATTATTATAAAAATCCATACCCAGTCACCGGAGATCGCCAGAGGAGTTGACATGCAAGGCGCAGGAGACCAAGGCATGATGTTTGGATATGCATGTTGCGATAGTCCAAGTTTTATGCCACTGCCCATTATATTAGCCCATGAACTTGCACAAAAGATAGATGAGATGCGGGTAAATGACACTCTTCCCTATCTTCGTCCTGACGGTAAGACACAGGTATCGGTCGGATATGAAAACGGTACGCCAAAGTCCATAGAACAGGTAGTATTGGCGGTTCCTCACCAGGAATATATCAAACTGGATCAAGTAAGGCATGATTTATACCGCGAAGTAGTCTGCCCCGTACTCCAAAAATATGGATTTAAAGCAAAAGAAAAAGATCTTATCGTCAACGGTACAGGTGTCTGGTATATAGGAGGACCGGCCTCTGATACCGGTGTAACCGGACGCAAGATTATTGTTGACACCTACGGTGGTATGGCGCGTGTAGGAGGTGGTGCGTTTTCCGGGAAAGATCCGACAAAAGTTGACCGGAGCGGCGCTTATGCGGCCCGATTTCTTGCAAAAAATATCGTGGCATCAGGTCTTGCCAAGCGGTGTGAAGTACGTCTGGCATATTATATCGGTGCAAAAAAGCCGGTAATGCAGGAGATTGAGACATACGGCACCGAAAAAAAATCATATAAAGTCATCAAAAGTTATATGAACAAAATACTTGATACATCGGTAAAAGGCATCCTTGAGACACTTGACCTCAGGCGTCCGATTTACCAAAAAACCGCTTCATACGGACATTTCGGAAGAGACGGATTTCCGTGGGAGGAAATTTTACAACAGTAAAGTGCACCAAATCGTCAATACCATTTTTATCTCCGGTGGGAACCCTCCGAGTAAATCGGTGTCCCAAGTCGAAAAAATGGTATTGACTTTATGTTTAGATGTAATTTTACCGTTGTAACTGAAAAAAAAAGATGTCATAATGAGCCTTTCATGAAGCAATACTCAAATATCATAGTCACAGGCTCCATGGCATGGGATACTATCATGGATTTCCCCCACCCGTTTATTGATTATTTCCAACAGGATAAACTGCATCAGATAAATGTATCGTTTGTTGTGGATAATCTTGAAAAACAAATGGGAGGGACTGCGACCAACATCGCATATGGAATTAGTGTGACACTTAATACAGTTGGTAAGTCAAAGCCCGATATTTATATATTGGGAGGGTTGGGAAAAGACGGTGGAGATCATTTGAAATTCTTCAAAAAAAACAACATAAAGACGGACGGGATTGTAAGAGAAAAAAAATTATACAGCGCCTATGGATCGGTTATCACGGATATTAAAGACAATCAGATATGGGGTTACTACAACGGAGCATGTATCATGGGCAAAAACGCAGATTTTGCGCGGTATACTGGAAGTGACAGTTTGATAGTCATATCAGCAAATCATCCCGACGCTTTTTTGGCTGCGCAACGTCATGCAATTTTGCATGGTATAGATTATTTGTATGATGTGGGTATGGCCTTAACTTGGATCAAGCAAAAAGATTTGGAAAATGGAGTAACGCAGGCCAGATGGCTTGTGGGAAACGATTATGAGATTGCTGCAATTGCCAAAAGATTAAAAATATCAGTTGCCGGATTGGTAAAAAAAGGAATTGCCGTCATAACGACTTTGGGAAATGAAGGAGTTAGATATGATTATGCGATAGATTCTGCCGCGGTTCTCCTCCCCGTCAGTGCTCACTCAGTTGCGCGCTGCCGGAGGCCCCTCCGCCCGCGCCACCTATCGCATAAGACAATCAAAGTAAAAGCTTATGATGTAAAGAAAGTTGTGCATCCGACAGGCGCCGGAGATGCATGGCGCGGTGGATTTATTGCCGGGATTGTATCGGGTATGGATTTGGAGTATAGTTTAAAGCTGGGAAATACGGTTGCAAGTTTTGCGGTTGAAACATACGGAACGGTAAATTACAGATTTACTGGAGAGCAGTTATTTAAAAGATTTGACAAGGTAGGTTAAACGTAATATTATAATTATTTTTTACATATGAACCATGACGTGAAGGATCTGAGCTTGGCGGGTAAAGGAAGAAACTTGATAGAGTGGGCAGAGCGCGACATGCCCGTGTTACAACTTATCAAAAAAAGATTTGAAAAGGAAAAGCCCTTGAAAGGTGTGCGTCTTGCGGCGTGTCTCCATATAACAAGTGAGACGGCAAATCTAGCATTGACACTCAAAGCAGGAGGTGCTGAAGTGTCGCTGTGTGCAAGCAATCCCCTCTCGACCAATGATGCGGTTGCCGCATCACTTGTCTCGGATTATCAGATACCTACCTATGCAATAAAAGGAGAAAATAACAAGACATATTACAAGCACCTGCAAGCTGTTCTTGACAAAAAGCCAAATCTTACTATGGATGACGGAGCTGATCTAGTCGGACTTATACATAATAAGCGGACTGAGCTTCTGAGTGTCATAATCGGATCAACCGAAGAGACGACAACTGGCGTTATACGGCTTCGTGCAATGGAAAAAAACAAAGCTCTCAAAATACCGGTACTTGCTGTAAATGACAATCTTACCAAGCACTTATTTGATAACCGGTACGGTACCGGACAGTCAACAATAGACGGAATCATACGAGCAACCAATATCCTTCTTGCAGGCCGGACTTTTGTGATTGCCGGATACGGCTGGTGCGGACGTGGTCTTGCCATGCGGGCCCGCGGAATGGGTTCACATGTTATCGTGACAGAGGTCGATCCGATAAAAGCGCTTGAAGCGCGGATGGATGGGTTTGTCGTGATGAGGATGATTGATGCGATAGCCCAGGCTGATGTTGTTGTGACTGTCACAGGAAACAAACATGTTATAGATACGGAGCATATCAAAGCAGCAAAAAACGGGGCAGTCTTGGCAAACTCAGGACATTTTGATATTGAAATAAATAAGAATTCACTTCAAAAGCTTTCAAAAAACGTTCGGATTGTGCGGGATTTTGTGGAAGAATACGAGTTAAAGGCCAAAGGGAAGATTATATATCTGCTTGCACAGGGAAGGTTGGTAAATCTCGCGTCAGCCGAAGGTCATCCGGCCTCAGTTATGGATATGAGTTTTGCAGGTCAAGCTCTTGCATCCGAGTTTCTCTGGAGTAACCGGGGAAAACTGCAGAAAAAAGTACATAAGCTGCCCGATGAACTTGACCGGCAAATTGCAAAGCTGAAGCTTGCATCTGAAGGAGTATCAATGGATACGCTTACCGCTGAACAGAAAAAATATCTCGATTCGTGGAAAGAAGGAACTTAAGTAGTTTTCTAAAGAAGTTGAAGAAGTGACTGGTCAGGTGGAAACTGTGCAACAATTATAGCTTGTCCTCCCTCACATACCTTTAAAAATTCTGTATATGGTATACCTTCTAATGGTTGATTGAATAGACCTTTGCCTTCTGCATATACACGTGTTGGATCTTCAGGATGCGTAATTCCGACAGTGGTTGACGCTTCTCTAATCATATAACGAGGATCATCGCTACTTGCTGTATATTTTACTCTTCTGACGCGTGAAAGAGTAGGACCTTCAGTATGGATATGCTCATAATGATCTGATATACTCTGATATGGTCTATTTCCATCAGAAACTGCATATTGATTGTAATGGGCTGCTTTTACTATACTGATTGGACCTTCAGACTCAACCATTTGAATGGTTATTCCCTGAGGTAAATATCCCCACTGTCCTTTTGTATGTTGTCGAAATCCATAATTAATTGAAACTAACGTTGAATCCTCCGGTTGGCCACAAACATTTAAAGTAGCGCCACCTGAATGGTCTGACCAAGCCATATATACTTCATCTCCAGGTATAGTATCGTGTAACCACATTGGAGTTGAAACTGGCACTCTTTTTCGATACCCACCGGGAAGTTTGTGTGGAGAGCCTAGAAAATCATCAAGCGATACTGGTAAATACCCCTGGTCGTCCCAAAAAAGATTAAAAGGAGATGTGGCTCTAAATGCACGATCTCGTACTGCATCCATTTGAGGACCAAGTTCATGAGGCATACGAGCTATGAGTTCTTGAGTTATTCTATCTGTTTGACCACTAGAATATTCACGTACCATATAACTATTATAAGATAAAAAGTTTAAAAATTCAATACTACAAAAATATATTGTAGATCTGATCTATATCTTGTTGTATTAAGATATTTATGTAACAAAAAACTTCCATCTAAAATATAAGATAATAATATAAGTTTATTATCTTATTGATTCCTTTTTCTTTTGCAGATACCTTTTTTTTATTCTGTTATAATAATCATTCATGGATAAACTGACAAAGATTGTTGCAACAATCGGTCCTGCATCTGATTCAGAGGAAACCATAGAGAAGCTTATAAAAGCCGGCGTGAACGTATTCCGCTTTAACTTCAAGCACAATGTCATAAAGTGGCATGATGAGAGGATTGCGCGAGTGAACAAAGTTGCACAAAGATTAAAAACACCGATAGGTACGCTTATTGATTTGCAGGGACCTGAGATACGTATCAATATGCCCTATGATGAGCTGAATATCACAAAGGGAGACAGACTGATTTTTGGAGCGGCAGCATTTGGGGACAAAGACATAGCTCATAAAGGGTTTTCTATCTCGTCACCTCAGATCATAGAACATCTCAAAGAAGGACAGAAAATAG
>JBAZKI010000020.1:0-9683 GCA_041650875.1 Patescibacteria group bacterium | reverse complement strand
GTTGTTAAAGCGCATGACGGATTGAAACTCTCAATCGTACCAACGTGGAATTGAAACAGGGTATTAGCTGTCAATTTACCTCTTGCGCTCGAAACTCTCAATCGTACCAACGTGGAATTGAAACTGGATCCAGCCGCCTATGAAGTCTCCTAACAGGGCTCTCAATCGTACCAACGTGGAATTGAAACCGATCAATTTATTCCCGATTACGGCCGCCCCGTGTTCTCTCAATCGTACCAACGTGGAATTGAAACTATATGTTCTGTACCTGCGCTTTCTTCATCGATGCCTCTCAATCGTACCAACGTGGAATTGAAACGGGGCTTGGGTGCTGACAATGCAAGCGTAGATTTCCCTCTCAATCGTACCAACGTGGAATTGAAACTGGATCCAGCCGCCTATGAAGTCTCCTAACAGGGCTCTCAATCGTACCAACGTGGAATTGAAACACACTATATAAAAGGGTTAAATTCGTAAGTCCGGCTCTCAATCGTACCAACGTGGAATTGAAACTAATTAAATTATACTTTATCCCGGCCATCCCGTACCCTCTCAATCGTACCAACGTGGAATTGAAACCCCGGATTTGGGCGAGGCAAACTCTGCGCCTTACCCTCTCAATCGTACCAACGTGGAATTGAAACTGGTAAAAATCATCAGCGTGTGAACACGAAGAAATTCTCTCAATCGTACCAACGTGGAATTGAAACTATATTCAAAACCGTACTTTGAAAGGATCGCCCGGCTCTCAATCGTACCAACGTGGAATTGAAACATGAACTATTCTATCACCCCTTCCCCATGACATACCGCTCTCAATCGTACCAACGTGGAATTGAAACCCTCAACGGCCTGTCTTAAAAACATTGTCCTGTTTGCCTCTCAATCGTACCAACGTGGAATTGAAACAAGATCACCTCCACCATCTCGCTTGCCTCCCGCTGCTCTCAATCGTACCAACGTGGAATTGAAACCAATAGAGAAAAGTAGTCAATATCGTGCCGAATTGTCTCTCAATCGTACCAACGTGGAATTGAAACTCGATACGGGATTTATTTTCTTCATACGAAGGGGCTCTCAATCGTACCAACGTGGAATTGAAACGAAGAAGCTTTTAACAAGAGCGTCAACGATTCGCTCTCAATCGTACCAACGTGGAATTGAAACACCCTAATTCGGCTTTAGAAAGAACTTTCTCGGTGAACTCTCAATCGTACCAACGTGGAATTGAAACTTACAGGTAATCCGGTCCGAGGTGCTGGATAAAACTCTCAATCGTACCAACGTGGAATTGAAACTAATTTAAAAAGTGTTAAACGTGATCCTGGCTAACTCTCAATCGTACCAACGTGGAATTGAAACCTGTAAGAAGAGCAAACGCAGGAAGGCACTGCTATCTCTCAATCGTACCAACGTGGAATTGAAACGGGGGTTGAAGCCTATGGCAGGTATTGCATTCAACTCTCAATCGTACCAACGTGGAATTGAAACAAGAGAATTTCGACCTGTTTGGCGAATTGATTGAGCTCTCAATCGTACCAACGTGGAATTGAAACTACAAATCATATACAATCATACCTTGTGAAAAATTATCTCTCAATCGTACCAACGTGGAATTGAAACTAAAAGACAACGTCGGCTACGGAGAATGGGATTTCTCTCAATCGTACCAACGTGGAATTGAAACAGAAGGAAAAGGAGAAGGAATGATACGACGTTCGTACTCTCAATCGTACCAACGTGGAATTGAAACTACCTATCCACTTGGGATGTGTTTCCCGTACTACCTCTCAATCGTACCAACGTGGAATTGAAACAGCATAGTCATTATGTCTAAGAAATCAATAAGCACTCTCAATCGTACCAACGTGGAATTGAAACTGAACTTGTCTACCAGTACTTGTTCCATCTTTTAATCCTCTCAATCGTACCAACGTGGAATTGAAACGTAGTGAACGAGCGTAGCAGTAGGCGCAATTATGAGCTCTCAATCGTACCAACGTGGAATTGAAACACAATATAGAACTGGATAATCTACAGCAGCAATTCCTCTCAATCGTACCAACGTGGAATTGAAACCGATGGCAAATGCCTGGTGTCAAAAGGCAATCTGCCTCTCAATCGTACCAACGTGGAATTGAAACTAATGTATCAAATTATATTAGGTTAGTAATGCGACTCTCAATCGTACCAACGTGGAATTGAAACAGCAGCAATAACGAAAGCCTACTCGGAACTGTTCGACGCTCTCAATCGTACCAACGTGGAATTGAAACGCGAGTGCATTGATCATTGCCGCAACGGTTGTGAGCTCTCAATCGTACCAACGTGGAATTGAAACAGTATAACGGGCACTCTTGTCCTCCACAACTCCACCTCTCAATCGTACCAACGTGGAATTGAAACTGAAAGAAGCCATATCCTGCGCTGCTGCAATGGTCTCTCAATCGTACCAACGTGGAATTGAAACCCCGATGGACGATTCTATGGGTGCGCCGGCAGGTGACTCTCAATCGTACCAACGTGGAATTGAAACTCGAATACAGAAGTTATATCCCCACCTCCGACAATGGCTCTCAATCGTACCAACGTGGAATTGAAACCCTGAAGCCATTGACCAATTTTCATCGTCCATGAAGGCTCTCAATCGTACCAACGTGGAATTGAAACTGCAGCCAAGGTTCAGGTCCGATTCCTGGACGGGACTCTCAATCGTACCAACGTGGAATTGAAACATCGTTTGTATTCCGATTCAGCACATAGCACGTCACTCTCAATCGTACCAACGTGGAATTGAAACAGCGAATCGTTATTGACGTAGAACAGGTCGCCGACTCTCAATCGTACCAACGTGGAATTGAAACTATCAACCGCTCCGTCCCCGAAATCAGATGTCGACTCTCAATCGTACCAACGTGGAATTGAAACACCCTTACCATATGTTTCCCGCGGTCAACTGCTTCTCTCAATCGTACCAACGTGGAATTGAAACACAAAATTAAATTAAGATAATAAGTAATCCGGTGGCTCTCAATCGTACCAACGTGGAATTGAAACCGTTTTTCGCGCCTTGCCTCTGCCGAAGCATCGCGCTCTCAATCGTACCAACGTGGAATTGAAACAGTTTTGTACCAGAATACACCTCTACAAATTCCGCCTCTCAATCGTACCAACGTGGAATTGAAACCCCCATACGTGTTATTTCTTATTGTCAAACAACTCTCTCAATCGTACCAACGTGGAATTGAAACTCGTACATGTTTGGCAACCCGTTACATCCCCTAACTCTCAATCGTACCAACGTGGAATTGAAACGGGTGTAAAAAACACATATCATGGTCGGTTATCCCTCTCAATCGTACCAACGTGGAATTGAAACTATTTAGAGTGTGGGATATTTAAATAAGAATGAAACTCTCAATCGTACCAACGTGGAATTGAAACAAATTATGGGGCGACAAGGCAATCCAAGTCACCCCATCTCTCAATCGTACCAACGTGGAATTGAAACCGAATACCGGGCAACATATGCGGGGCTATGTCGGAACTCTCAATCGTACCAACGTGGAATTGAAACTTCTTACGATATTATTCTCTGTGTATGAGCATCAGCTCTCAATCGTACCAACGTGGAATTGAAACTAATTATTCCCCCTCCATGTCCTTAACAACCGACCCTCTCAATCGTACCAACGTGGAATTGAAACACCCTTACCATATGTTTCCCGCGGTCAACTGCTTCCCCTCTCAATCGTACCAACGTGGAATTGAAACAAAGTAAAAAGAGAAATTTCTGGATTTGGTGGCGGACTCTCAATCGTACCAACGTGGAATTGAAACAAGGATTCGCAGGATTGTTTTAGTACTGCCAAGCAGCTCTCAATCGTACCAACGTGGAATTGAAACAAAGTAAAAGAGAAATTTCTGGATTTGGTGGCGGACTCTCAATCGTACCAACGTGGAATTGAAACAAGGATTCGCAGGATTGTTTTAGTACTGCCAAGCAGCTCTCAATCGTACCAACGTGGAATTGAAACTTTTATCTCCACGTTTTTAAAGCCGTGACGCTGTTGCTCTCAATCGTACCAACGTGGAATTGAAACAATAGTATAAAGAAATTTAAGGACGCAGAAGAAGGCTCTCAATCGTACCAACGTGGAATTGAAACTAGCTGTATTGTGCCCGAAGTGCGCGGGCATAATTCCTCTCAATCGTACCAACGTGGAATTGAAACGGTTCAAGCAGCAGGGGAACACCAAGTGCCATCTGTCTCTCAATCGTACCAACGTGGAATTGAAACAACTTAATGAGAGGGAACTAACCTGGCCGATTGACTCTCAATCGTACCAACGTGGAATTGAAACACCTTTTTAGCCCAGTAGAGCTTCTCCCCGATTCGCTCTCAATCGTACCAACGTGGAATTGAAACACGAGTTTGGTATATAATTAACGGAGAGCAACTCCTCTCAATCGTACCAACGTGGAATTGAAACGATAACATTGGTGAATCGCTGAATCCGTTTTCTGAGCCTCTCAATCGTACCAACGTGGAATTGAAACAGACAAGCCAACAACACCACCGGAATGGAAAATTAACTCTCAATCGTACCAACGTGGAATTGAAACGGGTATAATCCATCCACAGGGGCTGCCTCGGCAATCTCTCAATCGTACCAACGTGGAATTGAAACACATAACTATATAGCTGTTAGCAGAAGCAAACCATCCTCTCAATCGTACCAACGTGGAATTGAAACAAGTAAACATCGAGCAGGGACAGTTCTATGCCGGGCTCTCAATCGTACCAACGTGGAATTGAAACCGTGAAATTATTACCGGCCAGTTGGCCGGTGACTACTCTCAATCGTACCAACGTGGAATTGAAACTTTGTAAGTTGATATATGATATACCCCAAACGATGCTCTCAATCGTACCAACGTGGAATTGAAACTATCTCCGAAAATCGGCATTGATTTTTTTTGCTCCTCTCAATCGTACCAACGTGGAATTGAAACAAGAGTAATAAGGTAGAATTAGACAGGGAACAACAACTCTCAATCGTACCAACGTGGAATTGAAACCTTGATACCACAATCGCCATTACGATAACGGGTACTCTCAATCGTACCAACGTGGAATTGAAACACATCATCAATCTGCTCCTTTATGCTCAGCGAATCTCTCAATCGTACCAACGTGGAATTGAAACTAGATCACCTCCACCATCTCGCTTGCCTCCCGCTGGCTCTCAATCGTACCAACGTGGAATTGAAACTCGTAACCGGTTCCGAAAAAGGCGTAATCGTTATACTCTCAATCGTACCAACGTGGAATTGAAACTCCTGAACCTTTAAAACTGCTTTTTTTTCTGCTCTCTCTCAATCGTACCAACGTGGAATTGAAACTTGTTAGTAACTGATTGACCACCTCGGTGGGCATCTCTCAATCGTACCAACGTGGAATTGAAACAATACAATCACATGGATACTCCCAACAATTAAGTGGGCTCTCAATCGTACCAACGTGGAATTGAAACAGCTCTATGGTACACGGAAGCAGGGCTATATCTGCCTCTCAATCGTACCAACGTGGAATTGAAACAAATGTACGTCGAATTCCTTCGTTCCGCTTTCTTTCTCTCAATCGTACCAACGTGGAATTGAAACTAAAAGAAGGGGCCCCGTTTCACAACGAAGCCCACTCTCAATCGTACCAACGTGGAATTGAAACCTCATATCCACAAAGGAGATATAGTCAGATACTATCCTCTCAATCGTACCAACGTGGAATTGAAACTTGATTCTCTCCAGCCTTATTCTTGAATGAGCAACTCTCAATCGTACCAACGTGGAATTGAAACGGTGGATGGAACGGTGGATGCCGGATTTTATGCTGAACTCTCAATCGTACCAACGTGGAATTGAAACTTTCTAAGTCTATATTGTCTTACACGGTGCCCCACTCTCAATCGTACCAACGTGGAATTGAAACACGTGAGCCGGTTGACATCACAAAACCTTCCGATACTCTCAATCGTACCAACGTGGAATTGAAACCTACATACAGCCGTTTACGCTCGGTAAACAGGAAACTCTCAATCGTACCAACGTGGAATTGAAACAGTGCAGATATGGTTTCGTCAATCTTTCCGATTATCTCTCAATCGTACCAACGTGGAATTGAAACAGAAGTAGGACATATCAGTAGATGTTTCCCGTGTCTCTCAATCGTACCAACGTGGAATTGAAACTTATTGACTTCGGCATAGAAATAGAAGACTTCCCGCTCTCAATCGTACCAACGTGGAATTGAAACTTCTGAATAACCCTTATCCCTGTTGCGATCCCGATACTCTCAATCGTACCAACGTGGAATTGAAACTACCTTGAATCTGACCAGTACAAGCGGTGCGGCTCTCTCAATCGTACCAACGTGGAATTGAAACTCATCTGTTGCATAAGTGCTTTCAAGCCCCTCCCTACTCTCAATCGTACCAACGTGGAATTGAAACAGGGGTTAAAGCCTCCCTTTTCAAGCCCGGCAATCCTCTCAATCGTACCAACGTGGAATTGAAACGGGATAATGCACGAATAGACAGCCTTACTGAATCGCTCTCAATCGTACCAACGTGGAATTGAAACATGGTTACTTCTACTGAAAATATCGCTGAGCGTGTCTCTCAATCGTACCAACGTGGAATTGAAACATTTTTTAAGAAAATCAAGAGTCTTTTTCAGAAAAGGCTCTCAATCGTACCAACGTGGAATTGAAACAAATGCTACCTTCGACATATCAGAAAGCCATTGACTCTCAATCGTACCAACGTGGAATTGAAACAAAGTAGTGGCGACCTGTTTGTATTCAAGTTTATCCTCTCAATCGTACCAACGTGGAATTGAAACTACCTCCAGAATCCTAATTTTACCATCAATGCCGCCCTCTCAATCGTACCAACGTGGAATTGAAACATCCTTCCTGTCTTGTCCTTATTGACCGCCCCGGCTCTCAATCGTACCAACGTGGAATTGAAACGGGAATTGGACAACGACCTATGTGGCCCGTTTTACTCTCAATCGTACCAACGTGGAATTGAAACAATATAAATGAAATGCGAATTAAAGGTATGGAAAACTCTCAATCGTACCAACGTGGAATTGAAACTTATAAGTATCTATCAGCGCGCCAATGGCACCCGCTCTCAATCGTACCAACGTGGAATTGAAACAAAAGAAAAAGGAGCAGAAACAGAAAATACAGGACTCTCAATCGTACCAACGTGGAATTGAAACTACCTGGTATGAAAGGGAAGCCGCTCCGTCCGGTCTCTCAATCGTACCAACGTGGAATTGAAACAATAAACTCGTAATGATTTCCCGAGTTAGGCTTCATCTCTCAATCGTACCAACGTGGAATTGAAACTCTCAATAAACCTGCTGTGCAGAGCGACGTTGTATCTCTCAATCGTACCAACGTGGAATTGAAACAAATATGCCGATGTCCTGTCTACGCCCTTTGACAACGCCTCTCAATCGTACCAACGTGGAATTGAAACGCGTATGCCTCTGCGTTGGTTTCAGCAAGGTTGGCTTCTCTCAATCGTACCAACGTGGAATTGAAACATGACAAGCATATCGAAATAAGCCCATTCCGGGGCTCTCAATCGTACCAACGTGGAATTGAAACTTCACAACTCGGATGAGAAGATGACCCCTCACCACTCTCAATCGTACCAACGTGGAATTGAAACGGATTTGTGTAGCTGTTATAACCTGCATTCCCGTAATACCTAACAATAGTTTCAGATTTGTAAGGTAGTTTTCTTTTGATTTTCAGTGCAGTAATGGTTAATAGTTTTGGTGGTTTCATTGTTATGTGTTATCTTTGCATACATAACGAGAATAGCCATGAGCATAGTACATCAAAAAGATAAACGTTCGGGGATTACCTATGTTTACGAGTCTCAAGCACGTTGGGATAAAGACAAAAAACAATCACGCAGCATCAGACGGCTTATCGGACGTCTGGATGATCAAACGGGGGAGGTCATTCAGACCGATGGCCGGGGACGCAAGGGCCATGAACTGGGAACCACCGCAATACCGGTCAAAGAAAACCGGCAGGAGAAGAGGACCTCTGTTGTGCCACGTATTGAAGACCGCAAATTTTGTGGAGCCACCTGTCTGTTTGATAGTATAGGAGAACAAACAGGCATAACAGCGGATTTGAGAGCCTGTTTTCCAGACACCTACAAGATGATTCTTTCGGTAGCCTATTATCTCATCCTGGAAGACCATAATCCGCTTTCCCGGTTTGGCAAGTGGCAACGCTTTCATACCCATCCCTACGGGGAAGACATTCCTTCCCAGCGCAGCAGTGAACTTTTTGCCGGCATTAGGGAAGAGCAAAAGATGAAGTTCTTCCGTCTGCAGGGAGTGCGACGGGACCGGGAAGAATATTGGGCTTACGATTCCACCTCCCTATCCAGTCATTCCGAATGTCTGAGTCAGGTGCGATACGGGAAAAACAAGGATAACGAACCGCTTCCGCAGATTAATCTGTTGCTGCTCTTTGGAGAGAAGTCCTATCTTCCATTCTATTACCGGAAGCTTGCCGGAAACATTCCGGACGTGAAGACCCTGCAGGTACTCATCCGGGATCTGGATATACTTGGCTATTCCAAGGTAAAGCTGGTCACTGACCGTGGTTTTTACAGCACCGGGAATGTGAATTCCCTCTACAAAGAGCACATCAAATTCCTTATGGCGGCCAGGACCTCCCTGACTTTTGTGAAACAGGTCATAGAAAGAGAAGGCAGCAGGATGCGTAACTGGGATCATTATTGCGATAAATACGATCTCTATACTTACAGTGAGACCATCGCTTGGAACTATTCCCAAAAACGTCCTTACAAGGGCGATACGGTGGAGGAACCCCGAAGGATGTATCTTCATCTGTATTATAATCCCGAGAAGGCGGTAGAAGATGAACGGGAATTTAACCGGCACATTCTCTGCCTCAAAGACGAATTGATGACGGGCAAATGGTTGGCCTCGCATCAGAGCGAATATGAAAAATATTTTACCATTAAGGAGACTCCGGTTCGCGGTCTGCAAGTCCTACCCAGGCAGGAAATACTGGACGAAGCGAAAAAGCGTTATGGGTATTTTGTTCTGCTCAGTAATGAAGTAAAGGAAGCGACCATCGCGCTGGAATTATACCGTAATCGCGATGTGGTAGAAAAGGCTTTCGACAATATCAAGGAACGGCTTAACGGCAAACGCTTGTTGGTATCCTCCAATGCCGCTCTGGAAGGAAAACTGTTCGTCGAGTTTATTGCCCTCATCTATCTCTCATACATCAAAAAGCACATGCAGGATAAAAACCTCTTCAAAAAATACACGCTACAAGGCCTGCTGGATGAACTTGATGTGATTGAATGTTTCATGACCCCGGGCAAAGATCCGTTTATAGGCGAGGTGCTGCAAAAACAGCAGCAGATCTACCTCGACATGGGCGTCAAGAACCCCGTCACAGCGGCATCGTTATGTGTTTGACGGGAATGTAGGTTGAAAGTATTTCAAAAAAGATACGGCATTTTTACGATTTATACTTCTTAATGAAAAATCCTGAATGCGCTGAATTTGTTGCATCTGATTCGTTTAAGAAACAATTTGAAACAATC
>JBAZKI010000019.1:0-9703 GCA_041650875.1 Patescibacteria group bacterium | reverse complement strand
CCACCTCTGTATACCCCCTGGGGGCAAACCCCTCTTGTAATTCCTGTTTATATCATTCTGCCAGATACCAGAGTATCTAATGCCGATCGGAACGACACGGGGGTCGGAGGACCCCCTCTTCACGTTCAAACTGCAACATTCAACCGACGGCAAGTCTCGCAAAATTCGGGGAGTCGCATCAACCCCTACCCAGGACCGAGATAAGGAGGTCATCGCCGAGGGAGCAATCACGAAAGCCCTTGAGGACTTTATGGTCCTCCCGATCATCCACTACTATCACTCTGAGCGGCCGATCGGATGGGTCACGAAAGCCCGATATGGTGACGTGACCCTCCCGGACGGTCGACAGACTCGAGGTCTTGAGGTTGAGGGTGAGATCAAGAACACCCCTGACACTGACGACGTCTGGAACGGTATCGTGAAAGGCGACATCGACGAATGGTCTATTTTCGGGACCAGGAGGAGCGGGTCCCGGGAATGTGATATTCCTGCGGACAAGAGGACCTCGCCCTGCATCACGAAGGCGATGTATCTCTGGAGTATCTCACTCTGCCCCTCGGGGACTGGCAGGAACCGGACCACTTTTGCCGAGGTTGTCAAAGCGATTACTTCCGGCGGAACTGCGCTCATTCACCCCACGGTGGATGGGACGACGAGGAGAATCAAGAAAATGACTGAACCAGGAGAAGAGCCCATCTCTCCCCCTCCGGTAGATGGCCCGGGTGAAGAGCCCACGGCCGGTATTACCCTTGAACGGGTATACGAGGCCCTCATGGCTATCTCCGACCATCTCGGAATTGGTGGAGGAGAGAACGAGGCAACCGAAGAGGGTCAGGAGGAACTCCCCCCGATCCCGCCACCGACCGCCCAGGAGGAAGTTGCGAAAGCTGAGGGCACAGGTCTCGACGACGTCGCCGAAGAGGACGACCTCGAGAAGTGTACGGGTCTCAAGAAAGAGGTCAAGAAGGCAGATCCCGCCCAGGAGGAGACCTCTCCAGTAGACCCGACGATCGTGAAGGCCCAGGCGGACCGGATCGCGGCCCTCGAGACCGAGCTCAACGAGCTCAAGAGGAAGACGCCCCAGGCGCGGACAGTGGTCATAGACCCGAACATCGCGAAAGCGGCAAAGCCCCCCCTGGATGGAACATCGAACACCCCCCCCGGATCCGGACTCTCAACAATGGCCCGGATTGAAAGAATCCTTACGAGGTAACCAAAAATGGCAATCGCAGCACACCCATCCGTCACAACCTTTGGAAGACCATTCCGGATCTCCAGTGACGAGATGAAACAGAGAGGACGCTCCTTCTGGGGGCGGGACATTGAGGACGGGGACCCTGTTGACATTACGAAGGCCACCCAGCTCGCGACCGAACGATTCCTGGCAACCCTGGAGTCTGACCCCAGGGCGAAAGTGATCATCCCGGTAATGAACTACATCGACCCGACGATCGTCAAGGCAGGGGTCCTCTATGACACTACTCTGGAAGATACCGAGAAGAAGATCTCAAAGGCAAAGATGGATCTCCTGGATGAGATTGATTCCATCATGGCCCCGGAGAATGACATCCGGAAGGCGACCACGACCACGAACACAAACCTGATGCACTCGATCAGCGACCAGCAGGTCACCATCCTGTTCAAGAAGATCCTGCCGGCGCAGGCACTCTTCAACGTAACCGCCTGCAAGGGCAAATATGCCCAGTGGGACGCTGTGACACCTTCCGGCGGCGGGTCGGCCTACTTCGATGGCGAGGACCCGGAGCTCGTCGAGTCGGATCTCCAGGACGTCACGAAGATGACCCCTGTCAAGATCATGTACTCGAAGGGCCGCCTGACAAAGATGGCGATACTTGCCGGCGAGGCTCAGACTCCGGCCCGGGACCTGATGTCGATCAGGACGATGGCCTCGAACGAGATGATCAAGCAGCTCAGGGAACGGTCCATCCTGGGAGTCAACCGTGACCTCTCGAACACCGTGAACGCATTCCAGCCGGCAGGGACACTCCAGTATGCCGGTCTCTATGAGCTGATCACCGGCCACACGGCCGCAACCGGCACGAGGACCCATGCGTCTCCGAACTGGCAGGCCGCGACCTCCTGGTCCACGGAAACCGACGTCGCCGTCATCTGGAAGAAATACCTCTACCCTGACCTGAACGAGGTATACAGGAAGATGGTCTACTCGAACCAGGTCCCCGATGTCATGCTCACTGATTATCGGACGTTCTCGACGATCCGGACCGCCCTCAATGACCAGTTCAGGGGCGTTGATAACATGGTCACCACGACCTACGGTATCAGCAAACTGAACATCGCCATGCCGAACGGTATCATTCCGCTCATCCCCGTCCCGTTCATGCCGAATGCAGTTGGAAATGGGAACATCTACATGCTGAACACGGACATGATCGAGAGGCGGGTCCTCTGGGCCGAGTCCTTCGAAGAGCTCGCGAATTTCAACACGAGCAAGCAGTATGTGATCTCCTGTGCGGAATGCCTGATCGACAAGACCGACTACAACGCGGATACCACGACCTGTCTCTCCATGCAGGGTGGGGTGTGGGCTATCCCGACACTTGCGTGAGGTGATGAAACATGGCAGAAATGACAGAAAAGAAGTTTAACCGGATGCCCGGGATAGATGTGATCGCGAAGGTCCCCCAGGCAGCCCAGTATGACAGCGTTGTGTTCACAGAGTTCAAAGGAGTATCCCTTCTCTCCGCTCGGCTTATCGCCGGAGGTGACGCGACCGTCGTCCGGGGGCAGATCGCCGTGAACAATGCCAGCACCGCCTACACGGCGACCACGACGGCAATCGTATACGATGAGGACGGGATCACGTCGAACACCGGAGTCAACAGGTCGGCTGAGAACTTCTATATCCAGACAGCGTCCGGGGAGATCATCGAGGTATACGACGCCACATCCGAGGCCTCGGCCGGAACCCTCCAGGTCATCAAGAGAGGATGTTTCGGGACCACCCCCTCGGCAACCGGGATCGCGAACAATAACATCCTGTATCTCCTCAATGCGTTCGCCCTGATGGATAACCAGACCTCTCCGATCGAGATGCTGATCAAACCGTATCCGAACGATCCGGAAGTCAACCTCTTCGGCTAAAATCCCCTTTTTTTAGGAGATTGTTATGCCGGAGTCCGGAGACGACATCCCCCTCGCCCTGGGGGAGACGAGCTCGAAGTCATTTGGGAATGCCTCTCGGAGCTACGTCTCCCGGGAAGAGATCGAGGCCTGGGCAGGGTACTGTCAGACCTCGTTCAAGACCGGGCAGGACGAGATGGTGATCTCCCAGTGGGTCGATCTCCTTGACTCCCTCTGCCTGGCAGTATCCGGATGGATTGACCGATTCTGCCGGCGAACCTCGTTTCTCCCTCATACGGTTGTAGAGTATCATGATGGAAGGGGACCGTCGGGAGAGTTGGGAGTCTACCGTGAATCCGACCGAATTTATTTCCTGCGGGAACAGCCCGTGATCTCCATCCTTTCGGTCAAGGAAGATGTCGGAGGGACCTCATCCGCGATGTCATGGACCGAGAGGACACCAAGGTCGACCTCGGCATCCGGAGACTACCAGGTCCTCCGGAGAGGTGGGGAGTTCGCCACGATCCGATTCCATCAGTATGTCCCCAGGGAGGGATTCGGGAACGTCGAGATCACGTATATCGCGGGATACGACGAGGCCCATCCGATCATCTACGAGGTCAAGGCACTCGTCAAAGAGATGGTCACAAACTATCTCGAGATGAAGAAGAAGTCCCAGGAGGCGGACGTCGCCCGGTGGCAGGGCACCGACCAGGCAGCCGACATCCTCCGGGAACTCGGAGACTCGGTCCTCGATGAGGATCTGAAATTCCGGCTGCTCCCATACCAGCGGAGAGCCACCCTGGGGCGACCCTGGAGGTAAACCCCTTGCCAGACACTATCACACCTGACGTATGTAAACTGCATCGAGAAGTGATCGATGCGAAGATCGAGACCCTCACCCAGAAAGATCACGCGCTCGATGCACGGATGGCCGGTATCGAAGATGGGATCAAGATGGTCCGGGACCTCCAAACCAAGATCCTCTATGCAATCATAGTCGTGGCCTTTGGAACCATCTGCACCCTGATCGGGGTTCTGTATGGTCGTGGTCTCGACCTGGGGTGGATCATCCCATGAAGAAAGACGGCCGGGTCGAGGTCCGTATCGACCTCCCGGTAGTTGACATCGAGGACGTCCGGGACCTGGTCCTGGATGTCTTCCAGGGGGAGATCCTGACCAGTGTGAAAGACCACTCTCCGGTAGACACCGGATACCTCCGTCAACACTGGCATGAGGGCGAGCGGACCGAGAACCAGGTCGAGATTTACAATAACACCGAGTATGCGTTCTGGTTGATCCGGGGGACCGGGGTCTTCGGACCGCACAAGACACCGATCTGTGCGACCGGGATCCAGTTCGCTGGGACGATCATGGCCGTCGATCGCCCCAGGGCGCTCCACTGGAAGGACAAATCCGGGAATGATGTGTTCCGGAGATGCGTCCGGGGTATCAAACCCATGACCTTCCTCCAGGATGGTATCACAGAAGGCGTTGATAATGCCGTCCAGGCCCTCCAGGGCATCTTCAACCCCGAGGGGGTGACGATGATATGAGCCTCCCCGCGCCGACCTGGCAGCTCATCGACGCCTATGTCGATGCGGTGATCCAGAGGATCTATGACCACGAGGAGGACCTCGTCCCGAAAGGCCTGCCTCCCCTCATAGTGATCGAGGGCGATGAGGAACCGGGAAGAATAGACAAATTCCCCCAGGTCCGGGTCATCCCCCTGATAGGGGACGGGGACCGGATCGACCACTCCCAGGGCGAAGACACACTGGTCCACAACTTCTCGACGACGATCATAGGGTTCTACCAGTATCGGACCATCGTCGAGGGTCTCCGGGACGTTCGGAGGTATGGGTATACCTGCCTCGACCTGTTCACCGAGGAGAACCAGTATATCCAGGCCGTCCTCGAGAGTGGGGTAGTGTTCGGGGTCGCGACGATAGATGGGTCCCAGCTCAGGGTAGGATACCGGCGATCGGGAGACTACATTATCCACGCCTGGCAGGTGACCCTGAACCAAATTGGAGCATAATCATGGCAACAGAAAGAAACAGTTTTGCACTCGGGGCGGCCCTCTATTTCGGGGGACAGTCCGCCCAGGTGGTCGTCTACGAGGGGACTTACGGGGACCCTGGAGATGACGGGTATCGCGCCTTCACCGCGAGCGATAAGCACACACTCCTTTCCCTTCACGGGTGGGATGTCCTTGCGGGATGGGAATACGAGGAAGAGTTCGCCCAGGACAGCACGTTCCGGGAGGGCGTCGCACGGCACCATTTCCGGGTAGACGTCAATGCGACGTATGGACGATTTCTGCCGGACATTGACACCTGGTTAGCCTCCAAGATGATGAACCCTGGGGGGACCGCCGATGCCGGCAAGGTAGAGGATAGCAGCTACGTGGCACTCTTCCAGTTCATCGGACTGGCGACCTCGTTCAACGGGAACATGTTATCCCAGCCGCTCAGGATCTCTGTCGACGAGGTCTACTTCGAGAACTACAACCTGCCCGTCCAGGAGAACAAGTTCATCCACGTCCCCCTGAAAGGGCACGGCCGGACCGTGAAATACGAGAACGCATCGGCCTTCCCGGAGTAACCGAATGACAGATATTCCCCCTGGGGATGAAACCCCTGAATCATCCTTCCCCCGACCCGGGGAGGAGGTATGGGATGACCTCGAGGATAAGGAACTCGAGGCCTACGTCCAGGAACATGAATCTAAACTGGACTCGATCAAGTCGTTCCTGACCATCGCGGACAAGCAGCACAAGATCGTGACGTTCACGGATGGGAAAGAGACTATCCGGATCAAAGTCCGGGCTGCAATACCCTATGAGACCCGGGAGAGACAGCAGAAACTTCATGCCGAGCTCATGGAGATGTGGGAGGTTGCGAAAGAGAAGGCCGAGAAACTGGGTCTCGACCCTGACAAGGTCCAGCTCAGCGACCTGAAACTCCAAAGACCGATGTACGAGATCCTCGCCGAGCTCTGTATAGAACCCCCCTGGAACGACTGGCGGACCTGGGCCGTGATCGATCGGGGGGTGAAAGGACAGATCAAAGGGTCCGGATACGGTCCGGTCATGCTCCAGAAGATCTTCGAGACCATCTCTGACACGAAAAAAGATATAAAATCCTTTCGCGGCCTCAAATGAGGGTCAGTTCATGCTCTACCTCTTCGAGAACACAGGGAAACTCCCCAGTGAGCAGGGGGACATAATAGAGTCAGATCGCATGTTTCTTGTTTATGCCATCGAGGCCCGGAATAACAGAATGGAGAAGAGATAGGTATGGCGAAAGGGTCAAAGGACCAGATCCAGAAGTTCGTCCAGATCCTCATCAATATGGCGGGGGTCAAAGACTCCCAGGAACAGAGCGAGGAGTTCTACAAGACCCATAAGGAGGGGATGAAAGATGCGAAGAAAGGGGCGGAGGAGGCCTCCCCCAAGATCGAGACGTTCCTGAAGAGATGGAAATACGAGTTGATGCTCGTTGCCGGGGCGGCCGGGGCGATATATGCCCTGGTGAGATACTCGAATGTCGCCCACACGATGACGGACCTCCTGGCCCGGTCCTTCGGCTACCTGGCAGACGTGATCCTGATCGCCCTCTTGCCCGTGGTCATTGTCCTGGCTGGTTGGATCATAGATGTCGCGAAGGCGTTCCAGGAACTCCCTGGCTGGCTGAAGAACCTGATCGGATGGTCGATCGGGACGGTGATCGCCCTCGAGGCCATAGCCTACGCACTGAAGATCCTGGGGATCACTGCCGGCACGACCTCCTTCATCCTGGCCTCGCTGGCCGGCCTTGTGATCGGTATCGCCGTTGTCCTTACCCTCCGGGAGCTGGGTTTCTTCAAAGCCCTGGGGGACGTCATAGGGAAGGGGAAAGCGGCATTCCAGAACTGGGTCGAAGACCTGCAACTCATCTGGGCGAATTTCTGTATTGATTTCGGAAACAAGTTCATAGACGTTTGGAACGAGACCTTCGCCCGTCTTCCTGGCCTGGACCCGATAACACGAATGGAGAACCTGGACCGATGGGACCAATGGGCAGCGGACTACGAGCATTACCTTGACCAGAGGCGGGCCGGGGGCGTGGGGGGTCGCACCGATACCGGATCCACCGGGGTCCCCAGCGAGTATGAGCGGATCTACGAGGACCTCACCCTGGGGCGAGGGTTGTCTCCCGAGGAGATCGCAGAGATCATGAGATCAACGGGGAAGGAGGCCCCACGGTTCGAGTTCGTCCCCCCTGGGGCTGACTGGAACGTGGAGAACAACCTGGCGAAGTCCTTCCTCGAGTGGGGGTATAACTACCAGGACGAGAAGTCGAAACTTCCAACCGGGGGGGTGGCCGGTCTCGAGAAAGCGTATGCCGACCTATACCCGAATGCCCCCAGTGCCATATCGACCACCCCGCCGGGGGTAACTCCGGCACCGTCGACTGCGCCATCGGCAGGACAGGAGGTGAACATCACGATCCAACATGCAGAGTTCACACTCGACCCGAACGCGATCGGGAATACGGCTCTCATGGACCAGATAACTGAGCAGATTAACCGGACGAACTCCACGAAACTCAAGGGGTTGAACACCTATGGCTGATACGAACGTCTATATCTCACCCCTCGCGGGAGGCCCGGGGAACATCTACTATTTTCCGAAATGCCACATCTACGGGCACCTGGACAAACACCTGTCAGTCCTCGAGGTCCCCAAGGGGGCGATCTCTCTGGATATGCTGTTCTCGGCCCGGACTGTTCGGGTCGTCGGCACCTGGGAGGATGACCAGGACAAGCACGAGTATGACAGCCTGACAGCGTTCTACCGGCTGCTCCATTTCGTGATCGAGAACGAGGACGACCCGATCATCTATCAATTCCACTGGTCCTCGGGAGGGTTCGAGGAACCGGACCTGTATGTCAAGCTGGCATCTGTCGACTGGGACCGGCCCCCAGGGCATAAAGGCCGGATCAACTACAACATCGTCTTCCGAAGAATCACGGAAGGGGAGTGAGTATGGCCCCCCCAGCCGTCCCGGGTCCGATCCCCCGATACATGATCTATATCGGAGACGCGACGTATACCGGGATCAACGTCCATGACGTCAAAGTCGAGGACCGGCTGAACCAGGTGGGGAACGCCCGGGTCACCCTGAACCTCACACACTCGACACTCATCACAGATGGGGGGAACATCCTGGTCCTCGACCAGACGAACAACCTCCCCCTGACGGGGTATGTCCTGATCGACGAGGAGGTGATCCGATACACAACCCGGACGTATCTCAACCCCCTGACCCGTCTCGAAGAGGAATGGGCGCTCTATGTGGCGGACTCGGAGGGGTATACCCTGCCGGAACAGACCAAGTTCACGCTGAACGGCCTGACGAGGGGTTGTTTCGGGACTACCCAGGGGACGCACGGTCAAGGCAGGAAAGTGATCATCTATCCTGGTCCCGTGGAAGGGGACGACATCCGTATCTTCCTGGGGGGACGTCACATCTTCCAGGGGGTAGTCTCGCACGTCGAACGAGATGAGGATTCGAACGATGTTCACCTCGAGGCCGTCGGTGCCGCGACCAAGATCCGGGACATCCAGGTTACCTCGAAGACGCTCTATACCGAGACTATGACCGGGGTCCTTCTCGAGGGGCTCAAGCCGCCTGGGGACGGTTGGACCACGGACATCGAGACCGGGGTCAAGATGAACTACCGGATGGAGCTCGGGAACAACCTCATGCACCTGGCGAACCTCTGTCTCCTCTCGGGTCTCGACTGGTGGGTATCTACGGACCCCGAGACGGGGGTCCATACGATTCACTGCCGGTCGCATAGGGGTGATGGGGTCTCAAAGGCAACATGGACCGCCCGGTTGAATGCCTTCAACCTGAAGCGGAGCGCATCAAAAGAAGATATATACAACTCTATCACCGCGATCGGGTCCTCCCAGGAGATGCAGGGGGCATCGACGGTCATGAACGCGAACACGATCCGGATGACGACCCTGACATCGTCGGAGACCACCCTCGCGGAGAACATTATTGAGGATGATACATCGTTCGAGGTAGTCAACTCCAGCTCGTATGCGGTCGGAGACACAATCCAGATCGGGACCGAGAAGATGGAGGTCGCCTCAAAACCAGAGGAGAACGTCCTGGGAGTGACCCGGGCATATGGAGGGACAACGGCAACCGCTCACTATGCTGGCGACCCGGTCCTCCAGGTCACAAAACTGGTGATCGCCAGTGAGGACGATCTGAACCAGGATGAGGGATACCCTGCGACAGTATGGATCGGGTCAGAGAAGATCGATGTTACAGGGGTGTATGGGAACCAGCTCCAGGCCCTCACGAGGGGGATAGATGGAACGACACCATACGCGCACCGGGCGGGGACCCTGGTCCTCTCTGCCGATGCGACGAACGAGGAACCGGAGGAGACGAGCTCGATTGGATATTACGGGGTTCGGGGGATGAGACAGTCGGTGATCGGGGTCGTCGATATGGACGGACTTGACAAATATGCAGGGAAGGTTCTCATGCAACTCAAAGATCTCCTCCCTGGGGGGTCGTTCCAGGTGAAACTC
>JBAZKI010000018.1:0-10330 GCA_041650875.1 Patescibacteria group bacterium | reverse complement strand
CCTGAGCTTCGGTCTATGGCATGCATACAGGCATAGTAATAACCGGAGTTTGGATAATTGGTCTCTGATACCGTTGTATCCTTCGATCCCGGTGCTGGCCGGTCTGTTATCGTCCAGGACTCGACCTCATCGAATCCCTGATCCTGGATACAGACTTTATAGGTATAACTTGCCGGGATCCAGTGAGACTCTGATATGTTGTAAGACAGACCGATCGGATCGTTGTCCCCGTACGTCTCGGCGTCAAAAAAGATGTTTGTCCCGGTGATCGCTACCCCGTTATAGTCTATGGTGTCGTACGCTGTGGTCCCTGCTGAATATATGCGATATTTACCATATGGAGCTCCGGAATCAAAGAAAGTATCTGACAGGTCAATGGTAAGTATACCGCAATAATTGGAGACTGTTTCCGAATAGACGATCTCTCCTGTGGCAACATGTTTTATATTTATTGTGGCTGATCCGTCATCGTTGGCATAGGAGATATGCATGGCATCAGCGTAAACCTGGGTATTATAAGCTGAATAAAGACCGGAGAACCCCGGATCGAAAAGGTCTTTTGCGACCCACCATGTTTGAGGAGGACCAGAAACAACATCGTGCTCTTCATTGGTGCCGATGACCACATTGTCAATATAAAGCCACGTGCCGGTCTGAGTGTGGAGGTTATTCCCCAAACCAAAATAATATGGAATCCCACTACACGCGCCCAAATCGGAATAAAAATTACCATTCACATACATGTAAATATGTGGCGGATCTCCGCTCCTTATGAGTTCTATCCTACCAGTTGGAGGTTGGTTTATGTCTTTAGAAAACAACACCGAACCACCAGAATCGTACCACCTATACGCTGTATACGGATCGCTGTCACGGCTATGGAGAGTGTACGCCCAATAATTGGTCGGATATGATATTGTATGTTTTATCCCAGTAAAAGTATACGAACTACATGAGAAATACATATAATATGTATCTGAATAACCTGATGCCACCCTGCTTACTTTTGGCGCATTATATATCGCCCAATCATCCAGATCGTCCCCTTCCTGAAACGTATACACATACGCCGCCGCGTGGCCTGCCATCGCCGTGATAGCCAGCAGAAACAGAATAAAAAATATCGAGCGCCTCATCCTGATCACCATAGATCCCTCTGGTCCGGCCTCGTGTACCGGATCCTTCTCATCACTATTTTCCAGAGCCAGATAATCGAGCAGATGGCCGATCCCGCGATGATCAGGTGATACCATTTAAAGATAGGCATAACCGGCTCTACGTATGGATTGGCCGGCAATCCCCCGAGAAGAAACGCGAGATAATCTATCACTGGACTGAATGAGATTACAATAGCAATCAGCGCCACTATTGTGGCAATCACGGCAATTATGGCCTCAAACACTGAGTACTCTTCTCCTCCGTACATCGTTACACCACACTATTCCTTTCCCTGAGTGAGACAAAGATCCCGTACACTACCAGAGGCATGATGAGACCGATGAAGGGTATCGCCCGGAATACCAACACCATGAACTCCATAGTATCGCTGGTATCCTGGGAGATCGGGATAGATGTCACAGAGATGAACGAGTTATAGAACGCGATCAGATCGTCCACTATGTACCCGGTACCGATATAAAAAAACAGACCGGCAAAAACCGCTATTACAAGATAGGCAATCATCCCGGTACTGGCATCCTCGGGATCACGCGCTACCGGCTTTCCCTGACCTTCGCCTGACTTCTTCAAATATGCTTTCATCCTCGATCTCATCATACTGCTCCTGGGACTGCTCCGGCCTCTCTCCGGGCCGCTGTGGTTCTGCTGGTGGCGCTTCATCTATCGGAAACCCGTAATCATATAGGAGGTCCTTTATAGTCTCCGCGTATATTGGCGGCGCTCCGGTCCGTACACAGTCGTGGAGGAGGGAGGAGAGTACCACCCCTACCCTGGTCCTGTACGTCTCATCTCTCAACAGTTGCTCAACTTCTCTCTCTTCATAGAGTTTCCTGGTTCCTGGTCGTGGTTCCATCTTCGATCACCATAGTTTTAATCCGAGTCTCCCGGTAATCTTCATGTAGTCTTTCGGACTCCATACCGGAGTCAGTTCCATAAATGGGAAATGGCCCCGGTCCTTTCTCTTCCTCGGGATACCCAGATCTATCCTATCATATTTGATCTTCTTTCTCCGGCTGCTGCTGCTGGTCGTTGTCGTGGTGGTCGTGGTAATCAATTTTGAGCTGCTGCTGATTCCTGAAAACAGTTCTGATAGGGAGATGCTGCCGGACCATTCCGATCTCCCTCCGCTGGATCCTCCCCGGCTGATGCTCTTTCCGGAAAGGTATTCAACTCCCTCCGAGTAATCACTCTTACTGATACTCTTTCCGGAGAGGGACTCAATACCTCGAGAATAATCCAACTTACTGATACTCTTTCCGGAGAGGGATTCACTACCCTGGGAATAATCACCCCGGCTGATCTCGGATCCTGATATTACCCTGGAGAGAGTGCTCTCTCTCCCGGACAGTACCCGGGATGAGATCTCGCTCTCCCCCAGGCTGCCGGATCCTGGCTGGTATATGACCGATTCTCCCGCATCTGAAAAGAACGATTTTCCAAGCGCTTTATCTGGATAATATCGGCCTCTCTCGGTGGGGGGTTGGTATTCCATCGTTGGTGGTTCTGATCCTGTTACTGTACTGGTGATTCTCTCGGGAGAGTAAGACTCTGGAGCCTGGGTGGTCTCCATGACCGGCCTCCCGGATCCCGGTCTGGTCAAACTGGTGGCCGCCTGTACCAGACCGTACCCGATCCCCAGCTGGACAGGGTTGATCAGTGCCGGCCTGCTGGCCTCATACTCGCTTGCCATTAAGGACCGCATCTCTCCCAGGGTGACTCTCTCCCCTGCCTCGAGGTCCCGGAGGCCCCGAGGCCTGGAGAGACCTTTCCCTAACGGGATGCCTGCATAGTTCTCTGTTGTTATCCGGTTGGACCTGATAACGTTCTGGACCATCGGATCCCGCTTGACTGTACGCATGGCCGCCTGTACCCGCTGGTACTGAGGAGTGATCCCTCTCTGTGAGCGCTCCGCTGAGAGGAGGTAGTCCACATCATAGAGGAGTCCTTTGATGTCCTTCTCCGTCCTGGCCGGTCTTGGCCCGAACTGCCAGCCTCCTCCCCTGGTCGGCCTGCCGATCATCGCGCCATAGATCTCCCGCTGGACCTGCTGGAAAAGTGGCTCGTATGTTGTGCTCCCCTGGGTTATCCTGGCCCGGGCTGTCGGTTGCCAGCCTAACGGGTTGTTATGGCGTACCGCTGCCAGAGGGTGAATATCGATCGCGGTCTCCCAACCTCCCGGGATCCTCCGCTCCACTTTGTACCGTCCCCGAAATGTTGGCTGTACCCGGAATTGAGATCGAGGCAGTACCCGGGAGAGGTCCCGGGCCACCGCCCCGGTATCGGTAAACATTGCGTCTATGTCTCGCGGCATCCTGCCGAACGTGGATCGGATCTGGCCTGCCTCCATCTGGCCGGTCCGGATCGAGGATCCTATTATTACGTGCTGGTGTCTCCCGAGGACCTCAGCCACTCTCCGATCATATCCTCTCAGGAGCTGGACCTCCGAGAGCTGGAGAGGCCTCTCATACGGTGCTCGCATCCCTTCAATGCCTCTCCCTACCTCCAGGAGCGCCTCTGCTGTCTGCCGGTTATACCTCGGGACGTTAGAGAGATACCAGCGTTCCATTGACGGCGAGGACCAGATCCTCCCCGCTCCCCCGGCTCCAGGTCCTCCTCCCGGTCCCGGGCCGCCCTGGATAAATCCGACTCCCCGCCCCGGCATGATTACCTCTGCCGGTCCCGGCATCTGTCCCCGGGATCCGATCCCCAGCTCCGGGAGGAGTCCTGCCCTCGTCCCTGCCCTGACCTGGAGGATCGGGACTCGCACTCCCTGTACTGTTGTATGGTAGGGTTTGCCTGTTACCTCCAGGATGGTGGTCCCCTCGGAGGTTATGGCCGGGAGTACGCCCTCATATTCCGCTTTTATCAGTGGCGTGTATATCGTCTCTCCCCTGCCTCGGGTTTGCATCCACTGGTTAATATTTGGATATTGAGACTTTGACCGGAGGCCCCGAGGGATCGACTCGATCGCCCGGGCCTCGGTCCTGATCAGTGTCGGATCGTTGAACCTCGGGAGGTCCAGGCCAAAGAGTTTATAGTCCCCCATCCCGATCCTGGGTTTGGAGAAATAGGCCTCAGCTACCGGAGCGCCATACATCCCCTCGATCTCGGAGGAGCCTGCCTGGAGTGCGAAACTCCGGGACGGTTGCCGCTCCCAGCCGGTCCACATATACACTCTTGAGGGATCCTCTCCCGGGAGTGCTGCCCTCTCCGGGACATACGGCACTCTGGTGCTCCCGGTTCTTGATGGTCTCATCTCGGACGGTCCGGGGTATAGTGTCGATTCCCGGAAAGATCTCTCTATACTCTGTTCTGTGATCCTCTGTGAGATCGGATATTGCCGCTCATACCCGATCTCCTCGATCGGGATCCCGGGAGTCCCCCGGGACCGGAGCCAGCCGGAGGCCCTCGGCCAGAACCACATCCCGGCCATAAATCCCGCTACTGTCGGAGCAATCTCCACGCCGATGATCTCCCCGGCTTTCTGTGTCATCTGGCTCCGGGACGGGAGGAGGTCCGGTCTCGCTCCCCAGGCCAGACCGCCTTTCTCCTGATCATACTGGAGCCTTGCCGGGATTGCCGGGACGTTCACCAGCTCGGACCGCTCGATCGTGGTAGGTCCCCAGGTCTCAGTAAAGAGTTTGCTCCCCTCGCTCCAGGACCGGGATCCGCCTGGAGTCGAGGAGCTGGTTTTCATCTCCTTTTCCGTCCCGGTGATTCGCTCAATTACGCTCTGTGTGTATGTGATCCCTAATACCGAGGCAATACCAGAGGTTAAGGGGTTAAAGTATCTCGTGGACTGCCGGATCGCTGCGTCTCCTTGTGCCAGGATGGACGCGGTTTCCGGGACGGATCTCCCGGTCAATCTGGCTATGTTACTGATCTCTGTTGGTGTCCGTGTCCGGGAGACTATGGACGGGACCTCTCCGACTATGTACCGCCCGACTGGATGAGCTGCCATCCTGGTAATTGTCGGAGATGCTCTCATAGCCTGTTGAGTCCCCTTCATGACTCCAGGGAGAGCAAATGAGAGCGCTGTATAGGCTGCCGCCTCGATCGGTCTCTCCCTCCAGCCGGTTATCTCTCCGGCTGCCAGATCCACAGCTATCTCCCTGGTTATTGGGTTCTGCATTACCATATTAAGAGGGAGGATAAACTGGCCGTAATTCTTTAACCATTTAATAGATTCAGGATTCGGCTCCGGGAGGACCATCTGGACGTACCCGCCCGCTCTCGTTTGTGCTCTGTCGTATGCACCAACGATCGTATCTGGTACGCTGTTTATGCCTGTCAGTATGTCCCTGGTAGTCTGTCGAATGGCGGGATTATCGTCCCCGATCCGATGTCCCAGATCTGCCGCCTGTTCTAAAATCGGGATGCCCCGGAAGATATTTCCCCAATCCTGCCGGATCGTCTGCTGCTGCTGGCCGCCTGTTATCTGCTGGGTTATCTCGGTTGGTGCAAATATTTTTCCTGTATCTCTGCTTAATCCAATTACCTGGAGATATTTTCCGGATCCGAGTGGAGCCAGGACTCCCGAGGATCCTACTATGTTCCCCCGCTGCTGTTGATAGGCTGCCTCGATCGCCCTGGTCCGTTCTGTCGGTCCTCTTACCATAGAGGTATAGATCTCCTGTTCCCTCGCCTGCCTGCTGCCGGGACTGTATCCCGCCTGGATCTCGCTCCAAGTCATACCTGCCGGGATCGAGAGGTTGTAAGCAGCCCGCTCCTGGGAGGCCCGGGCCTCGGCTATCGCCTGGATCCCTTTCTTGGTTGGCGCTTCCAGTGAGAACGAGGTATAGGGAGAGGCCCGATCCGGGATCTTTGCTCCGACTCCCGGGCCTCTGGCCGCTGCGTATGGGTTTGGGATTGTGCTGGCTGTGGCTGGGTTTAACCGCTCCTGCATCCCCGAGGCTGTGACTCCCCAAAAATAACCGCCTGCCTCTTTATATGATACATACGGAGCGTTGGGGTATCTCCTGGCCGTCTCATCTATGACCTGTCTCCTCCCCTCGGGAGTGTTCCACCATGCCCGGGAGGAGGAGTCCTCCGGTGATGGCTGGTCCCGGACAATGATCTCCTGGTTGGGAGAGGATGGCCCCGGGACGGGAGAGGGAGATGGTACAGGCTGAGGAGAGACTCTCTGTTGTATGATTATCGGCCTTACTGTCCCGCCCGGACCGTATATCCTCCCTGTTACCTCTGCCATCTCTGCCTATGCTCCGTTTAGTATGATGTACCCTCCAATACAGAGAGCCACTATCCCCAGCTGTGCAATAATGAAGAGTTTTACCCAGCCCGGGAGTCCGGTCCCTGTCCGATCGGCTATCTCCTCGGAGACTCTCTCCGCAACGTGCGCCTCAAAATCAGCAGCTTTAATCTTTGGGAGATACCGCTCGATCTCATAGAGCGGGACCTCACAGACCGCCGGGATTATCACCGGATCGTCTATCTGGCCTTTTATGATCTTGTCCATCAGGGATCGGTAATCGGTGATCTGGTCGTATGGGATCCCGTCCTGGGTGATGTGCTCATCGTTCCACTCCTCCACGATTACCTTAACCGCCTGTTGGATTTTCGGATCTGTTGCGATCCCCCACTGGTCCATAAAGATCTTTGCGTTGATTTCACCGAACCGGAAAGAGTCTGGAGAGCGCTGGATCCAGGAGAGCGGGATTTTAATGGCGTTGAACACTCCCGCTATATAGTCCATCGCTATGAACTTGGCCCGCCCGGACTTCATAGCCAGGAAACCGAGGTCCTGGTTTCTCCTGGCCGCTCCGAAATAATCCCCACATGGTCCCATCTTCCACCAGTAAAAGATAAACGCGGCTGCTGTGAACATAAGAGCCAGGACCAGAGCCAGGAATCCCCAGATATACCACTGTAATCCCAGGATCATGGGTTCAGCTGAGTAATATACAGCGGTAGGATCTACGACTATATCAGCCATTTATCGCCGCCTCCCGATAATCCCGCTGAAGAAACCGCCTTCTTTCGGTTGAGGGGTTCTATCGTCTTTCACTGTGACCACTCTCCGATCCTCGTTGAGTGCGTCCCGCTCCCTGGTGTTATCAGTGTATCCTATGGACTTGCCGGCCAGGACCTCGGACGCGAATACGAGAGCCTGTCTTAACTGGAGATAGTCATCCGCGTCCCATGTTGAGATCCGCTGGAGGTCTCTCATCTTCTGCCGGAGACCGTGATGGGATTCCCGGTCCGGGATGATTGTGAGCTCCAGATGCCTGGAGGCATAATCACCGAATAGCCAGAGGTTTTCCAATGTTTCGTTTCTCGGTACGTCCGGATCGAGGAGTTTTTCGAGGTGTCGATCGCTGAATGGTTTTCCCAGGCTGGGATAGGTCCTCCTGGGAGATCTGGACTCCTCATCTATGATCTCTTCTTTCTCCTGTTCCCGGAGATATTGCTCATACTGTTCCTGGGACATTTCGACAGGCATAATTTTTTTACCTCTTTCTGGTTACTTTTGGAAAATAAACGATTTTTACGGCTCTCCATACGTTGATGATCGAGAAGATCATGAGTCCGATCATAAGGTAGGTGATGTACACAGGATGAGCCACATAGGAAACCGGGACCACTGTAATCCCTGCTGCTGTCTCGAGGACCTGGACGGAATGAAACTCAATAAATCCGGTCAGCCATGCCAGCATAGCAGAGAAGATAAACGCGAAAAGTGCTGTAATCTCTATGTTTTTCTCGAATACCCATGAATGGAAGAGAAAAACGAACAATAGAATAAAGAGCAATACCCAGATCTCGAACTGGATATATGCCCGATCGCCGCTGTCTATTACTACGGGTTCCAGCGTGGTTACATTCTCCGAGGCTGCTACTGCTGCCGGGAGCGCTATACCTACCAGGACGAGGAGACAGATCACTCTCCTGATAAAAATAGGGTGCATTTGTGCCAGGCCCTTTACCGCCTGCCTCTCATGACCATGAGAGTCCCTATCAGGCCCATCGCGGCCAGGAGGATCAGGATCACCACGAGGAGACCGTACCCGGAGACTGTGGTAGTCTGTACCGTGCTCTGGAGGTCATAATACGCGCTGGTGTTTGCTACGGCTGGCATGGCCGTATCAATGGATGCCAGGAGATACACTCCGACAGCCAGGACCACCGCGATCATGATGAAACCCATCACAAGATCGACATTTCCGCTCTCCATGTCCATCTTGATCTTGGAGAGTGCTGCCTGTCTCCCCTGGGTTTTTGTGATCACTACGACCTCATGGCCGTAATCCTGATATTTTCTTCCCACTCCACGCGCCATAGCTACCATCAGGATGAGCATGGCGAAAATAGCTTTAATCGGGTTTTTCTTCATTTCAATACCTCGATTATATAGAGTGCTTTAGGCATACTCAATATATATATATTTTCTCTATTGGTCTATTGTGTTATAATCCGTATCTCTATTCTTAACATATCGGGACCTCCGGGAGACCTTCAACCTGGATAACCGGCGGTTGGTTTGGGATCCTGCCGAATTTGGCGAGTCCGAACCGTTCCATACTCCGCTCTATGATGGCCTGTCCTCCGCTCAGGCATCCGACCAGTTTCCTGGATACCCGGGACCGCCGCTCTATCGGCCTGGATCCCCGGAGCCAGATAAAATGAGTCATCCTGTTCACTATCCTCCAATCCAGGAGACTCCCTTCCTGGGTGACAGGGATAAAAGAAATATTGTTCCTCCTGAAGTCGATTACCTGATCGCTGAAGGCTCCTATAAGGTGCCAGTGGTCCCCTTTCCGGTTGGCATGAAAAACCTCGTGAGCTTCGTCCATGATCAGGGTGATATAATCCCGCCGCCGTTTCGTGATCATCATGTGACCGCAAAACTCGAACCACCAGATAAAAGAGCTGGCTGGTTTGTATGGACACTCATTCAAAGGAAATATGTCTTTTAACTGTGCTTTGAGGAGGTTATGAACGATATGAGGAGGGAGCATATACTCCACTGGCTCATATATCACGTTAATCCCGCCCGGGATCAACTGTCTCCAGGCATCATCTACTGATCCATAGAACCGTATATAGTCCTCGAGATCCAGATAATCCCGCTTGTATTGGTGGGTGAAGAATTTCAGATCGGAGCGCTTGTCCACGAGGATCCGGAGCGGTTTATGTGGCACTCCGGGAAAAGCTTTCTTCCAGTTCTCCTCCAGGAATACCGTCCAGTAATCGTATTTCCTGCCTCTCCAGATCACGGTTTCCGGTTGGTATGGTCCTCCGGCCTTCTTTGCTTTGTGCTTGTCTATCGATCCTTCCACATGTCTGGTGGCTGCTGCGAGTTGGATCTCCAGAGTGGTTTTCCCTGATCCCATACTCCCGGTGATCAGGCAGCTCTCCCCGCCTGTGGCCTCTACGCCATCGTCATGGGTGATTATGTTATACAGGAGATCGGCTGCTATCCTGGGAGATACTTTCTCCAGGGAGGGAGATTTACTCATTGGACTCTCCTCCCTGCTGGTCCTCGGGTTTCACCTTATCCCCAAAGAGCGCCTGAGTCAGATCAAAATCAAACTCTTTGTAGTCCATGAGGTCCTCGAGACCGGCTATCTCGCTGGCATAATCGGCTATATCCGAGCACTTCATCATAGCCAGGGGCCACGCCTCATTAGATGATCCATACTCTTTCTGTGCCTGATCCCACAGGTCCCGGAAATAATCGAGGTCCCGTTTGTAGTGGTCCGGTATCTTCCGGTATTTCACCACGAGACCTACTCTCACCCAGCGCAATAACGCCCGGGACAGATAGAGGATATGTCCGGGATCTGTGACCACTGATTGAAGAGCAGCGATCCGGCCTATGGTTGATTTCAATTCATTAGACAGACTACTCATATATAGAGATAGAAAGCAATCTATATATATCTCTATTGTGTCCCCTCTACCATAGCTTAAAGAAGGAAGATCAGTCAAAAATTTATCTGGCTGCTCGCCGTTGCAGATGGCCCGGATCTATCGGTTGTCTTTGTCTCATGTTGGAGAGATCGGCCTGTCCGTCCTGGTTATGATCAATAGAGAAGTTTTCCAGGATGGATTATATTAGGATAGAAAAGAAAGTCGAATATGAGCCAGCCAGAAACGCCGGAAAATCGTTCTTTTATTTTTTTCGTTTCTT
>JBAZKI010000017.1:0-12132 GCA_041650875.1 Patescibacteria group bacterium | reverse complement strand
GTGATGCGAGTGTGCCTGTCACCAAACGAAAGGGGTTCAGAGAGACACACCGCACTAGCAAACGTGTTGCAGCGACACCCAGAACGATACGTTGTGTCGTGGGAAGACCCCGGGATCGATGCAACAATAGGACCACTGGGCGTGGAGTTTAAAGAAAAGGCAGACTTCGTTGGTTCGATATTCAGCGGCCATCTAGGAAACCAACGAAGACAAGCAAAAGCGCTCGAAATACCATGTTGCGTTGCAGTGTTAGGATCGCCACTAGACGTGATCGAGGCTATACCGACACAGGGGCCAAACGGATACAAGGACCACAAAGAAATGTACCGCGATATCCATCGCGTCATAAAAGGAGACGCGGCACTTTTCGCTTCGGGATTCCCACCGATGTACATGGGTAGCGACTACGACATAGCGATGGAATTGCTGGTAGCCAGGGCAAATGCGATGTTCAACAACAACATCGCGTTACCAGGAGTAAAAGCAGAAACGACGCAAGAAGCGATGATGCGATGCCTTCCACGAGTGGGTCCGACTTTGTCTACCGAGATGTACAACGCGGGTATCAAGGTGGCTCTGGTCGCAGAAGTAATTCGCACTGGTCCGGATGGGGCTAGATCAACAGAGTTCACGGTGATCAAGGATCCAGGACTCTTGCGGATGGTCCGAGGCATGGGACCGAAAACCGCGAGTGGGATTATAGAGGCGTTAAGGTAACTAGCGCAACGTCCGGGAGGTTCATGGTCCAGTACCGGGGGGGAGAAACAACCATTGAAGCCAGCGATTCAACCAATCAAGCGCAGAAAACCACAACGACACACCCAGAAACGCAGAAGTCAATCCGAATTTGTGCCTACGGACCCATGGCAAGGCACTACACAACGAAAACTTGAGTAGAGAAAAACACCTATCATATTCAACGAACTTCGATTCTATCTTTTTTGTCGTCACATAGTTTTCGTGTACCATAATTGCCATCGCGCCAACTACTTGTGGCAAATTATCGTGGTTGATATGGGACGGGTCGATGGGCAATTGCATTGTCACCCCGCAGTTTTCCCACGAGTACCAAACCACATACCAGACGCGCCGCTGAGTGCACTGACCAACGCGACCATAATCATCTGCGACAATTCGCTGGGGCGGAACATCGCAATGATCGCCAACGTGGTGAACATCACAAAGAACGCCAATGTGACCTTATAACCTTCTCCTGTCATGACACATATAATTTGAAAGCCGGAGTATAAAAAGTACTATGGTTGGTCGAGGAGGACCAGCAAAAAATCGCCATCGGGTCGTTCAAACATTATGACCGGACCAGTGTCGAGACGGATGTCACCAGCGTTGGTGTGAAGCGAAAGTGTGGACTCGTCACATATCACACACTCGGATAAAGTGTATTTTTTATTTTTATCGCGCGAAATGAGACCTTCACCAGACATACGTTCGAGATGGAACCGGAGCTTGGACATTTTCTTGTGGCGATCGTACCGATCGGTCCATTCGAAGATATGTTCAACAAGTTCAGCGGTTGTCAGTGGACCGCACTGGACGAGATAACCGAGTACGTTTTTATCGAGTATGTCCATGGTTAGACCTCCTACGCGAACCACTCGGCGTGTGCAGCCATCGCCGCATCTTTTGCTTCTTCGATGGTAGAACACTTACCGCCAGCGAGCTGTGAAGCCATAAAGAACCGGACCTTCTGGGGATACGGTTCAAGGTCAGCGCTTTTCATCCAGTCCGACATAGCAGCCCGGTATGGAGAGGGCGCTGATTTCTTAGGAGAATCCGACGGCTGCGAGTCGACGGCGCCAGCGAAGAAAGATCGCATCTTGTCGAGACGGGCTTTAACTCGCGCTTTCTCTTCGTTGCACCCACCGACATAGGGCAGCTCGCACAGGTTCCTGGCATTATTGACGTGGATAGCCTCGGTCATGAACTGTTCCTTGCAGACATTGCAGTCGGTGCCATCCGCGAGCTCGACAAGGGTGTCAAACGATTCTTCGTGTTTTTCGGAGTCGAAGAGCTTGATGGCTTCGTCGATACCGACCAGGTATCCTTTAACCACCTCACTGACCTCGTCGGATACAGGGGGTTGGTCATCTACCTCACCATACAGCTTGCCTTTTGGATCCACGGCGTTCATGTACGCAGCGGTAGCTATCAGGTATCCATCACAGTGCTGGTCCATAGGGTCACGAGCCGCAATAGAGTCAAGCGCTTCCTGGCACGGACACTGCCTATTTGGAACCGAGGGACACATACCGTTGTACTCGGAAACGAACGCGTCGAGGCTACCAAACCCCCGGTTGATACGGGGATGGACCAGGACACCGTGCGACGAAGCGAACGCAAGGATGTCCTGAGCGGTCATACTCCTCGCTGCAGAGTCAGGAACTTGTAGATCTTCTCCTCTTCTGAACTAATCTGGTCGCCAGCGGCCTTTTTCTCTGCGATGACGTCGATTATAGCACCGTGCATCATTTCATTCAACCCTTTCGCAAAATCGTTCAGCGATCCAACACCAGCACGACGAACCGTCTCGCGGGCGATCTCCTGGAAATCGTCGATCTTTTCTGGGTCGAGAGATTCAGCCCACGACACACAACCTTCTCGAGCTGCAGGATCTTTGACCATCTGGCACGCGGTGGTGAGTGTCAGTGCCGACAGTGCCTTGTCTAACTGACACTGAACGCAAGGAACTTCCTCGATAGTCTCGTCATCCAACTGCTCAACAGACGTCTCATTGCCTGGTTCAGTAGGCTGTTCGGTTTCAACAATTTCTTCATCGGACATTGTATATGACCTCCTAGTTCATTCTATTTCTAATGATGGGGGGATTTGACTGGGATCAAACGGTGGGATTTCTCCGGACCAGTACCGACGCATAAATTCGGCGATGCAATCTTCGACACCCACGTCGTCATTCAGAAAATCAAGTGTGATGTGATAAAATGCAGACCAAGCAGCATATATGTCGCCAGTTTGGTAGAACACCATCGCAACACCGTCGTCGTCGTGAAAGTGGTCACGGTGGTTGGGGCCGACCTCCTTGGCGAAAGCGTCCAACATGTCGTGAACATGATTGAACTTCCTGCCAAGGATGAACAAATCTATGTTACAGTGGTACGGATGTGCGGGCATATGTCTACCGTTTCGCCTGTTTGGACAACAGCTCGATCATCAGATCAATAGCATACTGAGCACAACGATACGACGTATTCTTGTTTATCTGGCCAGTAACCAACAGCCAGTCGCCGATTTTATCGAGTTGTGCCGCCTTATCTCGCGATACAGTCGTAGAAATCGTGACGTTGTTCCGACCACGGGGGGCCAGATCCTCATACCAGACCATGCAAGAACCTCCTGTTTACTACCAGCGCAGTGTGTGATAGTACTAGTACAACCTGGCTTAAATACTTTGCCTACCAAACTAATGGTTCATGGCACAGTCGAAATCGACAGCAAAGACAAACAATTCGCCATCAAGTGGGGTGAAAAAGGAGAACCCGGTAACGATTGCAACCGAGGCGAAGAAGATGATGGACGGAAACGATATGAGTTTCCCGCCAGATCTCGTACAGATCGCAATGCAACAGATTTCAGATTCCAGAGTCAGATCCGCAGCGAACATGGCAAAGGTCCAGGAGCTAGAAACGAAAAAGGAACTTGATAAGCTGCAAAGCAACGGTGGATCCCAGCAATCACCAACACCAGCGCCAATGTGGGGTATGCCAGCAGCACAACCACAGGGATCAAATCCCATCCTGGCCATGTTAAACCAGTTGCCGGAAGAAGAGAGGTCCGAATTTATAAAAGAAAACAAGGATTCGCTGATAGGAGGCTTAATGGGCGGAGCGCCTGGAAACCAATTCCTGCAGAGGATGATGAACATCGGGGGAGACAAACAACCAGGGATGGGCGAGATTGCCCAGATGATGCTGGCCATGACAGCGGCGCAAAGCGAACAGCAAAAAAACATGCTAGGGATGTGGATGAACCTGCAACAGATGACCCAGGCACAACGTCCGCCAGAGAACGGAAACGAAAAAATCCTCCAGGCGCTGATGCAGGTTACCAAGGCGATCTCAGAGGACACGAGACAACGCGAAGCTGCACTGCAGGAGAAGTTGCTACAGGCGGCGGAAAAACAGATGGAACTGGAGAGGGCACACGCCGAAGAACGGGCGCAGATGATGCAGCAGATGTTTGAAAAGCAGGTGCAGACAATGCAGCAAGCTAACCAGACGCGACCAGACGCGCTGACGAGAAACGATCTACCAGCCATTCTTGCACAGATAAAAGAAGTGACCGGGGTAGAACTAAAACCTGACCAGAACGCGGAAGTGCTACGCGCTAGGTACGAACACGAACGCGAGATGAAAGCATTAGAGATCCAGGAAGAGGCGGCAAAGCGCCAGCAGGACATGGCAATGGCAGCGCACCAAGCGGAAAGCCAGAAATGGAACGCGCTGGGGTCAATGATGGCCCCGATGGTAGACGCAATGCGCATGAAATCGAAAATGGCCAAAGGTGGTTCGGCTACCGCTAAAAACATCAAACGGAAGGCGATATCATGAGCGACATGGATTTCTGGGAGCTGCTATACACTACAGCCCCACTGCTCCCGGATCAAGACGCTGTGAGCAAACTGTTTGAAAACGCGCGAATGTTAGATGCTAACGCCATTTTTGACAAAATCATGTCGATAGACAAGATATCAGACAATATCGACATAGTTCGCGCGGCAACAGACGACCTGGATAATGAAACTATAACCGACATAGTGCTGGACTTCATAATAGATATATATCCTGGAGTCACCAAAGAAATAGAGAGAGAAGAAAAAGACGCAAAATTGTTGATGGATGTAATAGGGCTATGCGTCAAGGAGATCACATGTTCACAGTAGAAGAAGACGGAAACAACTGGAAAGTCATAGTGAACCCCGGAGTGCTGGTTGAAAACGTCGTAGACTGGAACAGCAGCCAGTTTGGAAAGTCCGGATACAAAGCAGCACTAGGATACGATTCGAGACCACCAGCAGGAACAAAATTGGTATATCTATTATTCCCAAAAACAGACTACACAAGGGAGGAACTAACGTCGGACACTTACCAGCTACAACTGTCGAAGATGGCCAGGAAGTGTAACGTGTGCGCGACGCTTGACGCGCTTAGAAACGAACAGGCCGAACCAGTGCCAAACGTCGTAGAAAGACAGGTGGCCACCATACCGACAAGTAGACAGATAAGTGCAGGAGACGTCGTGGGACCGACGTGGGTACCCAAAGTAGCGAACGTGGGAAAGAAGCTGTTCTGTACATCGCTGGGGAACGTCGCGACGTCGGTAATCGGAAGCGTGCTATTCGATTTGATGTCAGGGTGGTCAACGGATCCGGGACAGAAAGATGCGATGCGACAGATATCGGACCAGTTGATAGACCTCGAGATAAATCCGGACGATGTACCGATGATCCGCCAGGACGCACTAAAAATGTACCAGGCATGGCAAGACGGTGGTCCGGGAGAAGCATTGCGGGTAGGGCTGTTTAAACAGTTCGATGACGCGATCAAGGAAGGAATAGGTATCGACTACGATACAAAGAAGGTAATAACCACAACGAGAAGAGCAAGCGTTCGAAAGGGGATAGCAGGATCACTGGTGGTCGAATGAAAACAATCGACCGAATAATCGAGCTATTGAAAGTGACACCACCGACAGTTAAGACGTTGTCCACTGCTTACGGGATGGCGCTGGGGATGGGGTTGCGACCAACCGATATAGAGTTAGCATTGAGACACCTAAAGGGAGGAGACGTTGATCTGGCACTGAAATACCTGTACGGGCCAACCAACCGGGGAACAACAAAAGGCGCAATCGCAGACCTGGAAACGATCGCGAAGTTGTAGGGACACTTTTTTATACCATGGATGAATGGAGATGCGACAGCCTGGACGGGCTGATAAAGAAACTGTTCGGGTTCGACAACGTGATAGAAGCGAAGATAACCGTATTGGATAACGACGTGAAAAACACATTTGAGAAGGTATGAGGGTCTGAGACCCTCAGTACTTTCCAAGTTTCACAAAAACTTTTCTGCCCTTTTCATCAAGCTGCACATGGACACCAGGACCGAACGTTTTCCTGAAAAACTGTTTAACGCCTTCCAGTTTGATACCGTCAGTATTGAACTTGGCGCGCCACTCGTCGACAGTGAGCAGGTTGGTGGACACAGGGTCCCCAATAAGGACGCCGCGACCACCATATGTGTTGTTCAACAAGGCAACCAACGCCGTGTCGACTTCAAGATCAAGACCGGTCTTGGCAGTGTCCCAATTGGTGAACAGGTCAGACAACTGCAAAGACGGGTCGCGAATCTGCACACCACGGGGCAGCAACCGTTCTTCGCCTTCAAACTCGATACAGGGGAGGGCACCCGTCTCTTCCGCTGCTTTATCATCATCTCCACAACAACCAAACGTTTCCATCAGTACACCACCTTGCTGGTTAGAACAACAGTCCCATCGGCACTGAACCTACTTAAATCGAGAGGACGACCAGTTTCATCAATACCAGTAACGTCTTCTCTCAACGCACCGGTGACATTTGCGCTTACAGCGGAAGTACCAGAGACGTTGTAGGACGTGATCTCGTCGACTGTATCAAGCATCGGGTTCTCGTTCCATACAAATGACGAAGTGATCGTCGCTTTGGTAATATCAGATGCAGCAATGCTATGGAGAACACCAATATCGCCAAACGAAGCGTATCGACCGCCCATACCGTCAAGTTTGAACCCAGAGAACATGGACCGGCGCGAGTCAGACACTTTGATTTGGTGACCAATCACAACTTCACTGTCCGTCCAATACGAACTATCGCCTATTCCATCGAACCTGGTATGCGAACTACCAGATCCGGCACCGGACACATCCATGCTATATTCGAATCCATGACCGGGACTCGCCATTATAGCGAGGACAAGGGCCACGATGCCAATCACGATGACCCACCTAATCTTATTTCTATCCATCATTCCACCACCGATGAGTGCTTTTTATGCCTGTGAACATAGTCAATGATATGCGCCCGGACCACGGCGCTCATGGTCGTTTCCTGCTCGGCACACACGACCTTGAAATCACGAGCAAGACGGGACGGGAGATTCACATGGAACGGGGCTGGCCGAGCTGATACCATGGCATAACATTACGTTGTGTGTTTATATAAACATATGCACATTTGAGTTTATATACTCTTGAAATAACGTTTTAGGTGGAGTTGATAACACGACTGACCTATACGTCAGACGGCCCATCGACTTCTACTTCAACTTCGACACCAACCCCGTGGCAGCTGGTGAAGAAATCCGTACCGGAGAACCTGGGTACGGATATGAAGCGGATGGGAGAACGTCTGTGAAGAACTACATGCTCGATAACGAGACTTGTCTCGAGATCGAAGGAATGGAGATCATTGGACCGAACAATGGAACCTACCGCGAAAAACTGAAGGCGGTCAGACTGATCATCGATGGTCAGGAACGAAACCAGATCACGATGAACGAACAGATGGCACCGTTCTACAACGCCGGTACAAGAAACGTCATACCCGACTTCAGAGACTACTACCAGAACGACGGTTACACCCCCATGGTCGGTAACTACGCGTGTACCAACTTCGGGAAAGGCATGCTCGCTGGTGGATCGTCTGCAAACGCGACACCAAAGGTTGGACCTGGCCAGGATCTTCTCGTCAAGGTGCAGATCCCGAGAACGACCGAAGGCGGCGCGGACATCTCGAGCGGGATAATGAGAGTTCGTCTGCACACCATCCAGGTGCGGACAAACGAAAAGCTGATAGAAGTACTAAAACACTACGGCCACATGCCGGACGGAAGTGGCGTAGACGCGAGCTTCACTCTAGGCGATCTCGAGAACACCGAGGACATGCCGACGAAAATGTTCGAGAAGCGTGTGCCGCTGTCCGGAGACTTCGGACTTGCGGACTGGTCTAGTCTGCACGGCGGGAACGAAGTAGACCTACCATACGTGGAAAGGTACATCACCTACGCACAGAATGCTGCAGCGAGCACGCCGAACTCGTGGTACGACTTTACCATGGAAGGGCAGCGAATCACTAGCGACTTCCAGGAACTCGACTGGAACCTGACTGCCAGAGACGCGATCAGGGTAGAGCACATCGGAGTAATGACCAACAACAACTCCGAGACCATGAGGATGTGGATCGATGGTAGACCCAAGCACCCCGAGTACAGGATCGACCCAGTGACAAACACTCTTCCGATGCCACAGGGTAGGTTCACCAACGCTCAGCACTTCCAGGGACCGGCCAGGATGTCCAAGTCCTACATGATCTGGAACCAGCACGGTTCTATCCAGGTCAAGGACAATGGCACTGCTATACCAGCATGGACCACGCCACCCACGACCGGCGTCATGGTTGGGGTATGGGGCCACAAGTACCACATGAGGGGGACTGAGTAATGGCATACGCTGAATGGTACGCGACAACGATAGCATCTACAACGAAGTTCGGAACTGCGGGATACTGGCAGGAACTGCCCGATGCGTTCCCGCCAATCATCTACATAAAGAGTGACACCACAGCGACGAACACCAGCAACGACGGGCTATACCTGGAAACCCACAGCACGACTATCGCGTTGGTAACACCAATGAAGGTCGACGAGTTCGTCACGCACGACAAGTGGTTCCGGCAGGACACGGCAGGCTCTGGATCACACGGACCCAAGACGTACAAGCTGTACTACAGGGACATCACCGAAACCGGAACGATTCCGTGAGCTTTTCACGGAATCTACGAATCTTTTTTTTCAAGCGCGATTTCCAGAAGAGTTTTGTTAGCTGCAATTTCGAGCGCGTGTTCATAAAACCTCCTAGTGCCGAACCATGACTCGATACATTCACGTGCACCTAACTCATCGGTGCGATTTAGACCATTCCTTCGAAGAACGCGATAACCACGGAACGTGCAAGAGTTCAAAAACACGTGGACCGGGTGGAACGCAAGCACTTTTAGACCACATCCGCCCCAATCGGGGTTAAAGAACGGACGAGGCTTATGCAGTTCACTTTCCTCGCTCCAGAAATACGGGATCCTGGTAAGATGATGTATATCGTCGTACCAAACATCGAACGGTCTGATGTGCTGCATCTCACCGAGATAGATAGACGAATCGACTTCAAGTCCATAATCAGCGATGATAGCCAAAAGGGTATGATGCTGGTAAGCCCGGTGTGTACGGACACACTTCGCGTTTGGAACGATGGACAACAGGTTGTTCATGATCTCGGACATGTCGCGACCCTGGGTCGAATCTGGAAGGAAGTTAGGATGGATCCCAACCTCGAACAGGTAAGGCATGTCGATCATACGTTGGACGGCTGGGCTATCGTTGGTAACGAACCACGTGGACTTCAGGTTACACCGGATCAAGTCGTCGATGATTGGGGTCATCATATAGTCAGGCGCCCAATCCTGATCAAACGAAATTAATACTGTCATCAAACCACCGGGAATCAGATGTGTGAGCACCCAATTTCTGCCGCAATGTCGGCAAACGTACGAAAGTTACCACAGTACTGCTCGCGCAACCAACAAGGGTCAATATTCAAACGACGCATATCAGCCCCACACCCCATACGGCAAAATGTAGCATCCATTGGCCTCTTCCTTGACCGTTTCAAGCGGAATACTGGTTATCTCGTCAATATCCACTAGGGGTTTAGAAAGGTAACAATGGTTATATTCCTCCGCACCCCAGCGACGCTTGTACAGATACGTGCCATCGTTACGAGACTTAGACGACTGCCAATTGAAATACTTGATACCTCTACCAATGAGATGAGTGAACAACGCATCCAAAAGATGGGTGGTTGGGTTGTACTTCCGGCTTGCCGTGGTGAATGCGCTGGTGCCATAGTCAGCGATTCCTTCCCCAATCGCGATGAACGCGCCACCAAGAACTTCATCTCGGCTGCGAACAACCCAGAACTCGATATCAGAGAACCCGGACGTGATGTAGTAATTCACGAAGAACCAATCGGGAAACGGAGTTGCGCCCTGGTCAGCGCATCGCGACTTGTACACATCCAACCACTGGTCGAACACCGCCGCGGAAGGGGAGGTGTCAATGAAATACTCCTCGGGCAGCTTAGATATCTCATTCTGGAACGCCATTCGCCGATGGTGACTAAGCTTCTTAACCGGGTGGACATCAAGCTCCGAGATCTGGCAGAAATTGTCCTGTGTATAGAAACCAGGATATGTATGATGTGGTTGAACGGACAGAGGGTGGGTGCCAACAGACATAGCGAGACACCCTTCAGCACGAGCAATGTCTTCCATTTCGTCCAAAAGATGTGGTATGTATCTGTCGGGCATACACCCATATCCCATATACGGCATACCGACAGCGAATTTCCCGAAACTGAACTCCATTATCGCGAAGTTGATCTGGTTGTGGTCATCAGAAACAACGTACGTGGGCGCATCGATGATGTCCGCCCAGTACTTCATCATCTGTGGCGGAACCAACACACCATGCATTGCATCGGACTCGCGAAGTGTCGTGATCATCTTAACCTCGGGGCGCAGGGGCAGCGGAGACCCCACCCTTCAGGGTGGGGAGGAGCGTGCCCCGCCAGCTGTTTCGGTTACCGATACACATATATCTAGTCAAGTCTATCACCTAATTACTCAAGAGCTATGCTCCGTCTGGGCACCTCGCAAGAGGTCAGGGCACTCGCCGCTATACGGCGGCAGACACGGCTTCAAGTCCCGGACGTCCTGAGTTTCGAACCAGAACCCAAAATGCCTCGGGAGGCAAGGTGGGAGTAATCCCTGGTCTGACATCCGTATCTGAGGGCACTTTCCGAGGTAGGTCGCTGGGGGTCTCCCCCCATGAGGCTTTACGGAGCCAAAGTCAACCGGCCAAATGTAGTCCAGTTTAACCGGAACTACAATCCCCTCCCTTTAGGGTGGGGTAGTTGACTCAATCCCCTGCAGCCCATCAAACCTGTTCAGCTCCATCTCTTTCTTGAAGTCTTCGAGACCTTCACGATACGAGTAACGCGGGAAGTAACCGAGCTCACGTTTCGCTTTGGATATGCTGAATATCCAGCTATTCTTGCGGACCTCGTCGATCTCGGGATGAAACTCGATGTCAGAGACCTCACCAGGTTCGCAGAACACGTCGATAATGTGCTGAGCCTCTTCGAGTATGGTCAGACCGGAGCCAGACCCGATGTTGTACAGCCCATTCGCAGAGTCGCTTTTGAGTGAACACACGACGGCCTGGACGACGTCCTTGATGTAGACGAGATCGCGATACGTCTCGTGCTTGCCCCAAATAGGAATCGGTTCACCCTTGAGAGCCTTCTGGATGAACTGGTGGAACACGCAATTGTAGAACGTGTCTCGTGATCCATAGCCACGGATTCCAGGAAGCCGAAGTGAGATTCCTTGCATTCCATACTCAAGTGCGTACGCGTTGAGCATGTTCATAGCAGCGATTTTGGACGTGATGTAAGCGATCGTACCGGGTCTCCCAGAATCCCCCCCGCCATAACAGATTGGGGTATCCTCGTAGATGACCTTCTCGTTGCACCGGCTGGTATCGGAGTGAGTCGCGATGTTAACGACTTTCTTGCAGCCAACGCGACGAGCGTACTCAAGAACGTTGTACATGCCTTTTATGTTGACGTCGAAATAGTCTTCAGATGACCATCGTGGAGAATCTATACTGAGAAGACCGGCGGTGTGGACTATGGCATCGGCAGATTTGTACCAATCAGCCAACGCATCCAGTGGAGTGGAGATATCTGTCGAGTAAACAGGAATATCCAGAGACGAGTAGTACTCCATTCCATGGGCGTCATGCACCAACGCGAGCACATCTTCACCATTCTGTACCAATTGATCGACCACATAACGACCAACAAATCCTGCACCACCTGTAACCAAAATCATACTATATCACCTCGCTGTAGCATCATCCTGAAAAACCACTTCCATCGTTCGCATACGACCTCCGCGCTGTTGTGGCTCTCGACCCACCCAGGGCCAGGGTCATTATAC
>JBAZKI010000016.1:0-12347 GCA_041650875.1 Patescibacteria group bacterium | reverse complement strand
CTCCAGCTGGATACCTTCATCTCAACGCACTAGATGAAGGCAAGTATTCGCTTGGTGAAATCAGTTCCAACCCGGAGTTCTGGGAAAATCTATCTGATTACTACAGCAAAGACCCAGCTGGCGCAGCGGCGTGGTTCCTTGACAAGCTCGATAAAAACAGTGAGTCTACCTACACTGAAGCAAACTACGTCAACATGATTAAAGATAGCCAGCTTAGAGACACCGTCCTGTCATATATGAACAATCCATCCAACTACGAAGGCCGGGCCGAAGGCGGTCGGTACAAGTGGACTGACGAGACTGGTCAGGTTCACCAGGAGGACTTGTTTGATACCGACTCCGTGTACAAAGGTGTCTACCAGACTAACAAGCTGTATGATCCCGACGAAGGTCGCCAACTTACCAAAGCCGAGCTCGCTGAGAAGTACGGTATCAAAGGATCCTTCGCTCTTGATCCCGATGCCTGGGCTAATTATCTCAACGGCAAAGGTCCACTCGAAGCCGCATTCGTTTACTCTACCACCAAAGATGCCATAACTGGAGGAGGAGGCGGTGGAGGAGGAGGCGGTGGAGGAGGCTATAGCCCGTCTCGTACCTCGTATTCGACTGGATCACTCGGCCTGTTCGTGGACTGTAACGTCACTGCGGACGTTATCTACCAGGACAAGATCCTCGGTCAGTCTGGTGAGCTCATACCGTTCCCACCAGGCGAGTACGAGGTCACGATCTCGGCGCCAGGGTACAAGTCCAAGACCCAGATCGTAACGATCCTATCCAGCAGGACTACGAATCTGAGCGTCACGTTGTACAAAGTCGACTACACCATCTGCGATCTGGTTGATTCTATCGGTGGCTCGTTTGCCGTGACTCACGCCCATTTCATCTACGTGTACTGCATGTATCGTAAATGGACCGAGGCCGCAGCCGAAATGTTGAAACACATACCCAAACCACCAATGGTTCCAGATTCGTATTCGAGAGACGACGTTGGCTACATCTACTATCTGGCGACCGGCGACTACTCCGCGGCACAGGCACTAGTGACCACTGGCGTTGTTTGTGGGGTGTAAAATGGACATATGTGACTACTCCGACGCTGGCAAGATCACCATAAACAGCGTATTCGATGCGTGCGTGGCCAGTTACACGTTTGCCGACAAAGAGGTGTCCCAGACCGAGATCCTGCAAATGCTCCGCAACCTCGGTGATGAGTGCGAGACCACCGAACCTACCTATCCAGGCGCAGAGCTCTGTGTCGTCGACTACGTGATAGATGGGGATACCATCAGTGTCTTTGTCTGCCCAGATAACGTGTGTACTTTGGCTCCACTCGAAGCTTTGCGTATTCGTTTGTGGCACACGAGCGTGAACGAAATTGATTACCCCACCGGGGTCGAAGCCAAGGCTTGGGTCCAGGATCGTATTCGAGAGGGCGACACAATTTCTTTTGATCGGAAAGGGCTTGATCCGTATGATAGGATCCTTGCTGTCGTGTACTCCGAAACTGGTGAAAACATTAACACGGGCTTGATAGCTAGTGGTTTTGGAAGGCCGTGGACGGCAGAAGAAAGCGCATTATACGAGACCGAGATCCCGGAAGGTGGAGAACCCGAAGAACCACCGTTCGGTACCACCATAGAATTTGTCGGTATCAACACCATGCCGTCCAGTATAAATCTCGGTGCACAGAACTGGATCAGTGCGACGTACCGAAACACTGGAACAACATCTGGCAAGTTTTGGATCGGGATTCGTCTGCAAGGAGAGGATGGTGTCGACTGGAGGTATACCGGGGATCCTGATTATGCGTCGACTATCGCGGCTGGCGAGGAAAAGGAACTATGGGTTGCCTTTACGCCTCCCACCACGTTAGTTGGATCGCTTAGAATCTTCCTGGTGCTGAACAAGGTATAATAACCATCGGTTAAATAAAGAGGTATGCTATGGTCACTACTGCACAAAACGTCGAAGCGGTGTACAATGCCACAAAACGGTGTCGTACAACTGAAGAGATCATGAAAACAACGAACCTGCCACAAGACGTGGTTGAAGAAGCGTTGCGCACGCTTAAATCACTTGGTGTGGTCGCGTCTGATGACGCTGGCAGGCAGTGTAACATCGAATCAATAAAATCGCTCAAGTCTAAATTTGACAAGGTTTGCGTGATGTGCAAATCATGACGATAGACGATGCGAAAAATACGTTTGACACATCAATCGCCCAGCTCCTTGTTACCGTGGACGAGAAACTGGCCGAACTAGAAGAGTCGTATCGAACCAAGGTTAAAGGACTCGCTCCTAAAATCCTCGAGCACCTCGACGGCATTGAAATAAACACTGTTCTCCGTGGTCCTGTTTTGACCAATATGCTGAACGATGCCGTCTCCGGTGCGAACGACGTGATGAGTACTGGGTTCGAAGAACAGAACTTTTTCATCAACCAGCAGGTAGAAAACATCCAATACGATTACCAGGCAGGAATAGAGCTTGCTGTCGATAAATTTAATAAAGACATATCTGCCTTGAAAAACTGGACCGAAGAGATGACTGCACGTCTCGAAGAAGTGTCTACCGAAGTCGGTGACAAAATCGCTGCAACGCATACCTCGTTTGTCGACAAGGTTGAAGCGTGCATGACCAATATAGGTAACATATCGTCTGAGGAATCACAGGTCCTGTCCAGCCAGATCGATTCGTGGGTCAAAAACCGACCGATGATTCACTTGACTGGTTTCATTCAGCTCCCCCAGGCACTGTACCGTGGCGAAAGTAACCGGTTCCGTATTGGTGTGGCAAACACGGGCGGCGAGGACTGGTATGGGTGGATAGGGATGAGACTCGTATTAGAAGACGCCGACGGTTATGTCCAAGGTTCTTGGGACTACAATTCCAGACCAGGCAAGACCCCGGTTCTCGAGGCGGACACAACGTCTGTGTATTCAGTAGATATAGGGGTGCCCACCGAAGTAGACGATGGTGATATGCTAACGTTATTTCTGTTGGTCAACAGCACATGACGTTAGTCATGGGCTTGTGGCTCCGCAAAAAATCGGGCCACGATGGGCAGATTGACTGCTACCCTCGCTGCAATGTTCGTTGCGGCAATGGTGTCGGCAGGGCCAGAGAAACCACAACAGACACACGCAAACCGATCCCGAGTAGGTCGGTTGGATCTGGAAATATGTAGCAGCGGGAATAGGTACACATTCCTCACCGGCTTAAAGGGCGGTGTTTCCCCTGTACCACAGGTGATTATATGACCCAAGTTGAAGAAATCGAAATAGGATCCATCGGTGGATCGGGTGGTGTCCAGATCGGCAAGCTCGCGGTCGTTACTCGCGAAGTAGAGGTCACTCCCGAAGGCGACCAGCCTCTCGAGCTCGGCGCCATGGTGATTGCTCCTGCAGAAATTCCGTTTCTTGGCGTCGCGGAAACCGTAAGAACAGTATCTGAAAACGTAATTGTTACATCAGATGACCTTGTCACGGTCTACAAGGTTCTCAGCACATGTATTCCAGTCGCAAGTCTTTATGCGGCATTCGGCGAAACACGCACGAAAACATGTATAAGAATTTTAGAAAAAATAGGCGTCGTGGTCGACGACGGCGCCGGGTACAAGTGCAACGTCGCCGCCGTTCAGCAACTTGTCGATGGTGTTTCAGAGCTTTGCATCAAATGACAGAGATATCGGGGTAGTCAGGCCCCTTTCATCTCTGCCTGGTCATAAAGTCCACCCAACGATTCCGCAAATGCCTCGCGTAACGCATGAACTAACGCGACTTTACGAATCATTGTCGCAGGTCTCTGTTCCCACTGTCGGTTGGGACGTTTGTATTCCCCCAGCGACACCGAGGCCTTGAATGGCTCGTTTACGCCGGTTCTGTATACTTCTGCCCAACCACCAAGCAACTTCTCGCCAGATGCTACGAACTCTCCTTCCCGGTCGAAATGCAGCACACCATCGTTGTCTTCGATTATTAGTCCGGCTTTGAACCCACCAAAGTTTGGGTTTTCTTCTGCTTTTCTGACAAATGCGTCCTTACCGACAACGATTGATGTCTCCATTTCACCCGTCTTCTTGTTCTCGAACGCGATTAAGTATACCTCGCGCATGAACGGGTCCAGTTTCTTTGTCTTACAGACGTTTAAAAAGATGTACGCGTCCGTGTCTGATGCCGCCGGGCAAAAGAACGCCTTTACGTCTGCGATGGTTAGTTGTTCTACCGGCTTGTCCGGTATCGCCGAAGGTATAACAGCAGGCACTGGTCCGAAAATGGCATCCCGTATCCTGGTAGCTATTGGTGTGTCTGCGGTTTGGACCATCGCACCACTTGTTGCATTAACGGTTAGTGGATCCTGTCCATTTGTGCTTACCGTGATCGTGTTTCCGTCGCTGGTGTATAATACACCCAGATCTGGGAACTCGCTTGCGATTTTTTCTACTTCCGCTCGCACCTTTCTCTCAATGTCGGTCTCTTTTGCTTTTGGCACTGGCTTTGGTGTCTGTTTCTTAACTGGCCTCGGTGCTTCCTCTGGTACGACTTCTTTTCCGGAAAGATCAATTGGCTCGTCCTCGAAATCCTCTTGTCCTGCCCCAAGCACTTCGTTCACTTCCTGCTTGACTTCGTCACTGTGTGGCCCACTGGATTGCAGCATGAGTTTTCCGTCCTTGATCGCCAGTTTCAGGTACGTTTCCTGGACCATGTAAGACACGTTATCCGGTTTCTTTATTGGGTCGTACCCCTTCTTCTTGGCCCAGGCGTACACCGTATCGATTGCGGCCTTGTTCATGTCTTCAGTCGTTTTGGTCATTCTTCTTTCATCTCCTCTAACTGGTTATATATATCGTGAAACACGAATCCAACCAACATAGCTTCGTCCGGTTGCAGCGTTTTTGCGAGCGCGAACACATCTCTTAAAAGCTCGCCTGTGTATTCATTTGCTTCCGTGATTTCTACAACCTGCTCGACTAACTGGTCAGCCCGCTCCTCCGTGATTCCGATCAGGTCACTCATTTTCATCTTCGTCGTCTCCCGCGCCCACTTCGACTTTCTCCAGCGTGATGTCGTACATGGATAGGTACTTGGTCAGCCCCGGAAGCGCATCTTCAAGAACGTCGGGGTTCTCGGTCTTGATGACCATCGTTATCTCCGGATCCCCTTCTCCCTTCAAGCGGGCTCGGTAGATGTTCTTAACTCCGTCTTTGGTCGCTTTCTTTGTTGGGTTTGATCGCCCGTTCAATTCCACTATGTTTGCTAACATTTTATTTTCCTCCTCTGTATCCCCAATGCTTTACTCCACCTATCGTTACTTGTTCTTCTTTCCATCCAGCCAGTCTAGCAGCGTCGTGAAACTCCTCTGGTTCAAACTGCAACCCAGCCGCGGCAAACGATGGTACCATCACGATACCAGCTTTCGTGTATCTATCCATGATGGTGTGTATCGCCGCCAAGCGGCCAGCGGCCATCTGCTCAAACGTCATTGTCTTTTTTGCCATGCTTACCTCCTATTGCGTATTCAAGTAGCAGTGCATCCAGTGCATAGTCCAGTCTATCTATCTTATGGTCCTTTTGGTACTTGCCCAGCACTTTTCGTGCCTCGTCGGATATCAAAACATTCAAACCCGGCATGGGTTCTAATTCTTCGTATTCTAATAAAAAGGTTGTGGTCAACTGCCGAAATTCGCAATATCGATCGACCCGACCAGTTCTTGCAACTGGTGTTTCATTGCCACCAGACAGGCTAACATCTCGTCTAGTGCATCTTCTCCCATTGCACATTCTTCGTAGCTCGGACAGTTCGCACACACAAGTGTGGTAACCTCGACGATGAAGTCGTCTCTGTCCACCGTTTCACCAGCGTTCGAGAGATTTTTGGGTCTCCCCAATAACTCGAGGGAAATTCGTATTCGTCGTCTCCTTGTCGGTACGTGGCAGATCTAAGCTTCGGCGCCATCCTAGTTGCACCCCCACAAGAAACGCTACCCGCTCTTCTGGACTGAAAGTGTCCAGCAGGCCGTGAAACTCCATTTTCTTTGCTTTAGACAAAAGCCATTCAAAGTTGATGGCTTCTGATTGTGGCAATTCTAGTTTAAGATCCGCCATTTGCATCCCTCCAGCATTTTACGCAGCACACGTCTTTGTCTCCATCGATCGTTACGTAGCACGCACCTTCGTATCCGCACGCTACACATTTTCCAAGACGGGAGATGAAACGCCATCCCCCGCCTGGAGTTTTCGTTGATTTGAATATCTGTCGCAGCTCGCTCATCGGCATTGCTCATCCTCGTCTATATCGAAACCAGACGGCGATGGTCCGTTTTCGTCGTATTTCCACCCCAGCTGTATGAGGTCACGCATTAAGCTGATCTCGTCTTTCGCGTTTTGGAAGTTTTTCTCGGCCATGATCAACTGAGACTCCCGCTTATCCAGTTCGTGCCTTTCATCGACCGTTTGCTCCAACACGTACAGTTTTCGCGCGGTCTCGTTTGGGAACTGGGTTTTGTTCTCTTTCATATAGTCCAGGATCCCGTCTTTCTTGCTGTCCAGCTTTTTCTGGGCGACTAACTTTTTTATCTTTGCTGCAGCCAGTCGGTCGCGTTCAGCTGCCATGAAATCGTACGCGTCTACCATCGATTCGACGACTTCACCTGGCTCGGTTTCTTCGAACTTTTGTGACTTTTCCATCGCCACGAAATATATAAGTGCCTTCATCCCTCAAACTCCTCCTCTTCGCCCATGTCCGCTCTGGTCCGGTCGTAATCATCCTCGTCCAATACTGGATACTCTTCAAGCTGTGCAAGAATATCCTCACCTTTATCTATCGCTTCCTGGTCTGATTTATGGATGAAGATGCCTTCTACCCAACCGACTAACCAGTGGTTCATGCGTGCCACAATGACCGTATTAGACTCTCCTCCCATCATGTCCAGTGCCGTATGAAAGTTTGACTCTGTCAAAGCGTCGCTATCTCTTGTATGACCCATTAGGACAAAATAATCCGAGTAGTCCTTACCCATATAGTTGTCTTCTCTGTGCCACATCTTCATTCTCATCGTTGGATCTGTTATCCTCCACTCATAGAAATCTCGGTTGTGTCTTCCTCCCCACCCGGGTGTTACTACTCTGATGTTACATCCTAGTTTCTTGTTGATGTGGTCGCGTATCTCATCTAGTGTTCCGGAAAAAGATGAATTTCTCTCGTTAGTCCATCTCAGTCGATACAAATTCGATCACCTTTAGGCATGTCATTGTTGTTAATAGTACCACTCCTGGAGATTTATCGAATTCCACATATACACAGTGGTCACCGTCTGCGTATTCGTTCCATCCTATATCTCTGACTGTTGCTGGTTCATCAATAAAATCCCGTAGCGATAACCATACATGTTTCGATATAGGATCGTATGTCCTGAACAGTCTCACTCTGTCTCCTGGTTTCATCATTTATCACGCTCCGGAATTTTTGTGTCTGCACTCTGAGCAATACCAGCTCTGCGATCCGTTGGCTAGGTGACACCCGATTGCATCACCGTTCTGGTTTTTGTCTATTACATGCTTCCATCGTGGATAATACTTCCATCCAGCGCAAGCGTCTTTCCTCATTTTAACCCCTCTCCTATAATCCCCTGCAGCGTATCCCAATTTTCATAGAATCACCTGGGGTGCAGGGGTAGCGGAAACCCCGGTCTTCAGGCCGGGGAGGAGCGTACCCCGCCAGCTGTTTCGGTTACCGATACACATATATCTAGTCAAGTCTATCACCTAATTACTCAAGAGCTATGCTCCGTCTGGGCACCTCGCAAGAGGTCAGGGCACTCGCCGCTATACGGCAGACACGGCTTCAAGTCCCGGACGTCCTGAGTTTCGAACCAGAACCCAAAATGCCTCGGGAGGCAAGGTGGGAGTAATCCCTGGTCTGACATCCGTATCTGAGGGCACTTCCCGAGGTAGGTCGCTGGGGGTCTCCCCCCATGAGGCTTTACGGAGCCAAAGTCAACCGGCCAAATGTAGTCCAGTTTAACCGGAACTACAAGCCCCTCCCTTTAGGGTGGGGTAGTTGACCTTGCATATTCCCCAGGTCCCGATATTCTTTCCTCAAACTCCTCCTCTTCGCCCATGTCCGCTCTGGTCCGGTCGTAATCATCCTCGTCCAATACCGGATAATCCTCGAGCATTTGTAGGATCGCTTCGGCCTTATTGATTGCGGCCTGGTCGGACTTGTGGATGAATATACCTTCCACCTCCTTTGCAAACGTCACCACGAAGAGATCACATGGATCGCCTTCGCCGGAGTCCAACCACGCTCCTATCGTGTCCAATTCTTCGTCCGCCTGTGCGAACCACGCTGCATCTTCTTCTGCTTCCTCGTCAGTGACGTTGCTGCACGCGAACGGTTGATAGTATTTATGGCTTGGGCATAGGTTGAACACCGTACCAATAAAAATCGCTTTCAGTGGTTCATCGGCTCCTGGTGATTCATACGGTTCCGCGTCCTTGAGGTCTCTCTTACATATTTCCAAATCGAAGATCGGCTCTGGTTCGAATCCTATCGCAAGCCTCTCCGAGTTTGCTGTTCTGCAAGAAGGACATCGTATCACGAGTTCTCCTTTTGGTGCATCGCGTTTCTGAGCCACTAACCAGCCGTCTGTATCCCAGTGTTCATCTGTCTCGCCGCATATTCCACACACATAGTATGTTTTTGGCATCATTTCTCCACCTCAACTTTCCCAATCTCAGATTCCGCGAAACCGAGCTCTTTCAGAATCACAGTCAATGTGTCCAACTCTTCGGCTTCTACCATGTCTAAGTAGCTGTCGTCGCTGTCCGTGTCTATCCCCCAAAGACCACCAGAAGTGACTCGCTGTAAAACCGTATTAACTACGATTTCTGCGTCGGCGTGGATCCCCATCAGACCCCATGTCTCTCCCGTTCCAAGCAAAGAAGTGTCCGGGAACTCGTCTATTTCCCGGACCACTTTGATTCTAAGGATCTGTTTCAATGTTCTCGCCTCTGCGAATGCCGAGAAGTTTTCGCAACAGTTCATTTGATTCGCGTAGTCCCTCGTATTCTTCTGCTGTCATGACCACCGCGCTGCCATCGAAGATCTTCTCGAGCAGCATGTCACCAGGTGACACGGGTTGTCCGAATGTCGTTGCTCCGTCCTGTTCCTGATAGCTGTAGACGAACTTGGTCTTGATGCCAAGTTTTCTGACGTCGTCCAGCCACGGTTCTGGCACCGCGTAGTCGATCCCGTTGTCGTTCCCTCTGCAGAACTTGACGATGTCTGCATAGTCTGTGTACTGTCCTCCTCCGATCATCTCTACACATCCCACTCGTACTTCTGGCCTTCCAGAATCTCCATTTCTTCTGCGATCTCCCCTATCACGTGGTCCATGTAGATCGCCTGTCCCGTCGTGCATCTTCCCCAGATGGTCAGTCCCAGGAAGTCTTGCGCCACTGGTTCGCCATGCTCTTCCAGTCGGTTTGCCAAGAAACGACTAACCAGCCAGTATTCGAAGACTTCCCGGTACTCATCTATATCTATACGATGGTCATCGCACGCTGCTTCAACGGCTTCTATCCATGTGTCGTAGCATTCCGATTCATCCCCGTCCTTGTCTTTGAACGCGTATCCCGCGCACGCGTCGTCCCAGTATACATCGAGTTCGTCGTTGTTCTCTACTATGGCTTCGTAATCGGGGACCATCGATAGATCCATCAATATGTCGTCGTATTTTGTGTCCGTTGACAGTTCCCCAATTAGTTCACTGATACAGTAGATTACTTCTCTCCTGACCAGCTCGGCTAGGATTTTCTGGTTTTTGCTGCTATGGTAATCCATCATTCCACCTCAGTTCCCCACAACAGTTCGTTATACAGCACGGTTCCAAGGAAGTTCACCAGTTTCGCTTTCTGCTTCCCGATCACGTTGTACGCTTTTTCTGCTTTTCTGGAGTCGGTGTCGTAACCGTATTCGTCGCACCATTCCTCGAAGTTCTTGGCGTTTTCGTATCCTGCTACGTCCAATGCCAGGCAGTTCAGCACGTCACGTTCATTAGGTTCAGTTTCCCAGCCCATTCCGACGCTGAAAATAACCGTCATCTGTTTACCATTTCTACGAAGGACGACCTTGTAGTGGCGCGCTTCCCAATCTTTGTCCATCATGTTCGGATTTTTGTCGGTTTCTACCACACTTGCGGTTATCTGGTTCCGTTCAACGAATGATTCCATCGTTTCCATTTCAATCACCTACCGCTTCGTTGATTGCGCCTATTACACACCCGGCGAGCTCTTCAATCGGCGGTTCGCCGTCTTCCCAACACTGGTTTTTGTCTTCACACATTGGACACATTTTCCGCATTACTACAGCGGTTATGTCGTCCATCGCATCGTTGCACGTGTACATTCTAATCCTCCTCCATCCTCTCCAGAACGTGTTTCTGCACGTTTTCTGGCAGGTCTTCGAATCGTATTTCTTTACCAAGATGCTTTCCAAGTACTACAGTACACCATTGCGAAAAACCACGCGGCCAGTCCGGATTGCTCGATAGTGCCAATGCGTCGTAGCTCCAGTATCCAGCGTAGTATCTTTGGGCTGATGTTACGACAGTGAACCGATCGGTTGACTCCCCGCCGTTGTCGAACACTTTGTAGATTTTCATCTTAACCTCGGGGCGCAGGGGCAGCGGAAACCCCTCCCTTTAGGGTGGGGTAGTTGACTTGAACTTACGTATATCTGCATTAGTCATCCCTCAGTGATTTCAGAAACTCCAGCTCTTTCTCTGCCAACCGTATGCATTTGTCGCACCGGACGCTGTACGGCCATTTGCCTGTATGTTCCCGTTGTTGGTGTAAGTTCCACTCTTCCCATGGCGATCCATCGCATTGACTTTTCTTAGTGGCAATCGCAACTGGGCATCGTGCGCATGAATCGTCGTTTTCGTCTTCGCGCAGCATGTTTTCAAGTTTGCACAGGGCACAATTATCATCGTTGCGGTCTACACCATCACCATTCACGATGTCGTTCCACTTGGCGATTGATCTTTCGAGCGCTTCTTTCCACATCTCGTCCATTTAGTCCACCTCTGGTTGGTCTGGCCAGTCAATTTCCATCCAATGCGTTACACCAAGTATCGGTTCCGCCCAAAAGTCATCGACGTCGCCTTCGGCATACCAACCGCTGCCGTCAAACTGTGCGATACACACTTCACCCATCGAATAAATCGAATAAATGAACACTGTTGTATATGTCTTTGGCAACTGGTCCTCGACTTTGATCCATCCGCCGCTTCCCATTTATCCTACCTCCAAGTCCAGTTTCTCTAACAATATTCTGAGTTTCATTTCCTGAACCACCGGATTTCCATGTTCCTGTCGTGTAGCGACACCGTGTACACGATGTCACCGGACCGCAAATTTAGTATGATGTGTCCGTCGAACGTTAGCATCTTCATGATATCCTCTTCGATCGCGTGCATCTCTCTAGCGTAAGAGTCACACAACGCGCTCAGTTGTTCAACCTGGTTCTTTCCTACTCGTCTGTCGTTGTCGTATTCGATCGCTTTTTGTAGCGAGTCGAAGCTTTGTGTTTTCAAGAACACCGAGTTGATTCTTCCAATCTCGTCGATCACATCGGCACGAGAGTTGTTCAACGCTCGTCTTCTGTCTAGAAGTTCTATCACTCTTGTTTCCAATGCGTTCATCTTCCTCACCTCTTTTTTAGAAACTGACCGGGGTATCTCCGGACCAGTGTTACTCTGTCGTCTTCCGCGTCTTTTTTGATCGCCAAAGCGCGGAACCGTTTCTCTGCGGCGAATGACGCCGCCAATTTTCGTCGGTCTCTCGTTCTGCTGACTTTACCGCTAGGTGGTGGGAGGTTCATCAGTCGTGGCTCCCGATTTTTCGAAGCTGTTCTTCCTTGTGCCGTATTCGTGCGGCAATCTCGGCCAGTTCGTCATCGATCTGGTCAAGCGATGGTCTACAGCTAGTCATCATCGATCACCCCTCATGTGTACCCACATGGCTTGTGGGAGGTCAGCACGTATTCGTTCTTCGATCCACTCCTGAACATCAAACCCTGGTGGTACCAGGGCCAAGATCTCGTCGATGTCTGTCATCCAACGACTTCCCGATATGCTCTGAACGCATCTCTTGGATCAAGAGTTGAAACATACTCACCTAGCCATCTGCTCCATGATTCAATGTCAGTTATTGGTTCTTGATGAGTTATCTGCCCAGCGTCGATGTTTCTGATGCCGTTTTCCTCGTCCCACTGGAACAGGCAATCGATATCTATGGATCCTTTAGTCGTCGTCTGGACTTCTGAATAGCTACCTCTTGGATAGCA
>JBAZKI010000015.1:0-12399 GCA_041650875.1 Patescibacteria group bacterium | reverse complement strand
CAACTGTCTGTTGTCCGATCACATCTGCTGCTGATTCGGGAGAATAGACTGAGGTTCTCATAAGAGTAACAATTTCTTTATCGGTATATGCAGCTCCTGTTACCGGGTTATTAATACCTTTTGAAGCAAGCAGGTTGCCAAGACTTTTTGCCCGCTGTAGACAAGTCAACTCATCAGCTTTTTTAGTCTGTTCAAGAGCAGCTCTTTGCTCATCAGTTAGTACTATCTCCAAACCAACTGCTTTATTATATGCCTCCTGCATCCGAGTACCCAGCCTGCTTGCCATCCTGCCTTCTTCAGCCGGCATAAGAGTTTTTTCAATAAAATCCATTTGAGCTTTTTGGCTTTTTATTGAAAGACCCACTTCCGGAAACATAGCGATAAATGAAGGATTTTTTGCAACAGCGTCAAGCGCTGCTTTTCTCACATCACCAATGCTTAAGGTAGCACCCGCAGGCAGACCAAGTGCGGCTTTTATATCTGATTGACCAAGCAACTTAAGTTGTTCGGCTTGAGGTAATGTGCGTAATTCCAAAAATAAAGCAAGAGTAGCATTACGTTGAATCACGTCCTGTGCATGTTTAAAGGATGCTTTTTCTTCAGGAGTCATAGCGCCAAGAGTTTTTTTACCTGACCCAAAGCGTTCAACAAAATCTTTCCCATGGCGCACATTAAATCGTGTTTCACCTTGTTTTATGGCAAGCGCTGCCCTTATTGTTTCCCTACCTCCTGCAGGCTTGACAAGCCTTAGCTGATCACCAACTTTTACTGATTCGGATCCGCGCCCGGTAAATGAAGGCGCTTTGCCATGTTCTCCTCCTGCGCTCAATACAGTCAGTCTATCAAGAGTTTGTTCTCCGGCAAGTGCGCTCATAGATTATGCATGGATTAAATTTGATAAACGATTCTGTATTTCATGGATCTTCTGTACATCAGCTGACTCAGTTTTCTTACCTTCATACCGTACAAGCTCAATCGCATACGTCCGCCACTTTTCTCCCAAAACCTGTAAAAAATTGAGTAATTCATCTTCGCTTTTGATCGTGTCAAGAGTCTCCAAGATAAACTGAGCTGATTTTTTCATTTCAGTTATCGGAAGCTCCTTACGGTCAACCCCTTCAATCATCAGATCAGCCAGATCATCATAAATCTGCTTTCGTATCTCTTCAGTAATTTGCATCATATATTAAATATGTACTATCGTATACAATTTTGCAAGTGAAAATTGTACAATTAATTATGTCAACCTACTCCGGTTTTTTTTCGTGCAAATCCACCCATCAGCATGATCAAGGTCATAAGTATATTCATATCCATCTTGACTCCGTGTTCGCGCATAGTCCGTTTCCAATGTTTGATCTGATCTGCCTCTCCTTGAGTTTCTTTCAAAAGTTCAGGTCCAAACTCAGCCATCAACTGCGCCTGCTCGTCTTTGGACAGTTTTAAATCCGCGTTGCTACCAATATCTTTTGAATTATTAGTATGAAGTCCATAGTTGAAATCCACCAAAAGCTGTCTCATATATTGGGCACCTTGAGTCTCAACCAATGTATCAAGAATTTCCTTGCTTTGGCCGGTAACGCTTGAAAGAGGTATATTCTCGTACGTTGCATTTACCGGTTGCTTTTTATATGATCCGTCAGGTTGACGAACTTGAAGATCAACTCTATAAGGTTTACCATCATCAGAACGTATTAATGCGCCATCTGCATTCATGTGCAGTGATATCTCTTTACCAGTGCTATCAATAACTTGAAGAGTACTTCCATCTGCCGTCAATATATCGTGCATGATGAGTCTATTTTTAGCCTGCTCTTTTCCTTGTTCGCACACGAGCCTTATTTTTTCCCCTATCCTTCGTTTATTGGTCCTTCTGCTACCGCCTTCAAGCTTCACTCCATCCTCCTCCATCTGTCTCATGACCTGCTCTTCAGCCTCACCAAGAGCTACTTCTCCCCGATTTTTTGCCTGAACTGCCTCCGCTTCCATTTTGCGGTGATTTATTACTCGAAGTTCATCTTGTTGCTCGACTAAAGTCTCAACAATAGCGCTTTCCATCACAGATCCTATTTCTTCTCTGAATGTTTCCTGCGCCAGTGTCTGTTCAGGAGTAAGTTGTGCTTTTTTTTGTAGTTCAAGACTATGTTGTTTTTTATAACCATCAACCATTTCTCGAGCCACCCTGCTCATACCACCAGTCCTGTTTCCTAAACGATCCTGTGATCCATACACAAGAGTGACAGCCTCTGCATCAATCTGTTCAAGACGATCCAGAGCTATCGTAGAGTGCATACGCACTTCAGCTAATTTTTGACGGCTTTCTAATTTCTGTTTTTCAGCCAAAAGACGTGTTTTTTCCGAACCACCTGCACTTTTTAGCTGTATATCAATAAGTGATATGTTATCTCGAATCTGAAAATATTCTTGTGCTGCTGCAGGGTTGTTAACGCCATTAGCTTGAAGTATCCTCTGATACATTACCATTGAAACCTCATTGGGATCTCCGCTTTTAAGCGCCGCATCAAGATCTGCTTGAGTCAATTCCTGTCCATTTAAATTCAGTCTTTTGTTCGCTTCGGTAATCAGTCCTTGTTGAGCACTGTCCATAGCGGCCAATTCAGTGCTTGTCTGTCCTCCGGTTTTCTCTGAAGACTGTATTGCTTTTGCAGCAATTACACGAGCTTTTTCAACAACCTTTGCACGAAAAAGAGGGTTGGATCCTAGAAATGTTTCCAAATAGTCTCTTCTTTCATTTGGATCTTTAATATCCTGCAAGCTGGGATATGCTTCCTGAACAGCTTTCATCTGGAGCATGCCATCAAGGACTTCGCTTTTAATGCGGGGATAATCAGCTGGATTTAACCCGTTTGCCTGACAAGCTGCATCCAAAGTCATACCCTGACGCAGTCCACGCTGAACATTAGCATATTGTTCAAAGGAAAGTACCTGCTGCACCTCAGGAGCAACTTTTCCGCCTTCCTGAATGCTTCCTAAACCTTTTTTTTCAGTTGTGCTTAATCTGCGAGGTTCAGGAATCATTCTTTTGATAAAAGATCCCCGTTCGTCATCAGGATGTTCTCTATCATATTGTCGTAAATCTTCTGCAGCTTTTTTTGCTGCATCCAGCTCAGGCGTTGATTTACCAATATGAGGTATGACATCAGGCCGTGCATGCGCTGCCTCCTGTATTGAGGGAGCTCTACCTGTCTCCATATTGGATGGTACAGGTCTAGGTGCAGCAGTAGCTCTTCCAAGTGCAACTGCCATATTATTGACTTTGTGTTAACTGACGAAGTTTCTCCTGCACATTAATGAGTCTTTGATTGTCATAAGTAGAAGCCTCTTCCTGTTTAAACTGTATATACACTTGTTTAAATGGAGACCATTTTTCTCCGATATCGCGAAGTACCAACATCAATTCATCCGTGCTCTCAACCACATCCATATTACGTACAATAAAATATGATACTTTTTGCATATCGTCGGTTGTCAATTCACCGCGATCTAATCCACTAATAAGCGCTTCCTGCAATTTCTTATATACTTTTTTTTGAAGATCAGGAAGTAGTATGTTCATAGGTATATATTAATTTATACTACAATATAGATACTATTATTATCAACTGATTTTATACTTGCGTCTTGACAAAACATACCTTATACTGTGATTTAAGATGAACTGCCCCAACTGCAGCCAGAAAATGAACGTTGTCAATTTTGATAATGAGATCATCCTTCACTGTCCAACCTGCGGCTCTAGTTTTTTTGAAAAGGACGGAATAAAGCAGATATCATCCTCTTCAGCCCGTAAGATAACCGAGGATGCACAAGGTCACTATATCCTTGGTAACAAAAAATTATGTCCAAAAGACAAGTCCGAACTTGTACAAATTACAGACGATCCAACATTACCCAAAAATACAGTCCTTCTTGAGTGTCCGCAGTGTAAGGGTATTTTTGCCTACCCTGATGATCTTCTCAAATATAAAGGGGTTAAAGAGGTTTCTCCTATCTCAGCATTTTCCCTCAAGCTTCTTCCTGCTCCCAAAACGATCTTTATGCTTTCACTTTTTGCTATTTTTGCAGTAGCAGCACTTTTAAACTTCGGTACCATATCCAAAAACATATCAGTTGGATCCCGAGCTGATGAGCAGATACAAAAAGTGATTGCGGTAAGTGACGGAAATAAACGCTATCTGTTTTTTGATTTCATAACTGAGGCTTCAATAACTTCCAAAGTCAAATTTATTGATAAAACAGCAGGTACAGAACTTATCAAAGAAGTATCTCTTTCCCCGAAAAAAATCCACCATCTTATCACAAGCGATGTAGACTTGTCCCATGATGTCCGTTATCAGATCCTTCTGGGTAACGACGAAAAACCAACAGAAGAAAAAAAGCTGGTGATCCAATAAAAAAGAGTCTCTATCACTTATCTTTTGATATTTTGCTTTTCAGTTTGCCTAATACCTCAATCATCCGCACTTCCATCCCGCGGTATTCCAGCGCTGCCTGAGTCGGATCAACAATATTAACATTAAGCCCGGTTCCTAGTTCAAAACCAGCGCGGTGTACAAAGCGCGGTATGATACGCAGATACCAGTTTGAATGCGGATAAATATAATAATTATATCCAAAGGACATATTTCCGAACTTGTTGGCAGCATAAATCCTTTCAAGCTGCATGATTGTTTTCTTGAGTACTGTTGCAAAATCAACAATCTGTTTATCAGTCAAGTCTCCGAAATGCTGTCCTTCTTTTTTCGGTGTTATCCATATCTCGTACGGCCACTGTGAAAAATCCGGGCAGTACGTATAAAAGCAGTTGTTGTCTTCAACGATATTGTTCAAAGGTTCGCGAGCCAAGGTATCAAGATTTATTTGTCCGGGTATGACAACAAGTTGTGAATGAGGATGACGGATTGAGGCTCCAGAATGCTCTCCATGATTACAGAATATCAGGACCTGTCCTTTGGTGCGGTAAAAATTAAACCGCTCCCTGTATGCTTTGAGAATGAGCTCAACATGCGAAACCGGCAAATGTTCAATATCTTTATCATCGTGGGGAGAATGGATGATGACTTCATGGTAATCGGTGATCGGATATTTGTTGGGTATGACGCGCACCTGCCAACCCGGCTCATCCTTTTCTCCTTTACCGAGACGAAACACTTCCCCAGGCGTAACTTGTTCGTTGCCTGTACAAAAGGGACAGCCTATTTTCTTCTTAGACTTTGTATGCAGATTGTCCGGACGGCTTAGACGGGAAGATGCAATGATTACCCAGCGCCGTGAAAGAATGTCTGGAACGTATTTTGGACATAATGAAAACTCAAAATTTATACTCAAATCCAGTATAAAGAATGATTTGATAAAAAAGCAAGTATAATAGTACTATGAAGCTAATTGTCGGATTGGGAAACCCGGGAAAAAAATATGAAAACAACCGGCATAACGCCGGATTTATGTTTCTTGATTACTTAGTCGATAGTCCTCAGTTCTTAGTTGGTAATCAAAAACAATTTGTTTTCGACAAATATCTACAATCCGAAGTGTGCATTCTTTCATCAACTAACGACCAGCAACCAGCAACCAGCGACCAGCATGCCGGCAGGCAAAACCAACGACTAACGACTAACAATGTCATCGTTCTTGCTAGACCAACAACCTATATGAACAAATCCGGTGAAGCTGTCAAAAAGCTTGTAAAAAAATATCTTTCTGAGTGCCAATTGCTAATCGCCAATCACTTAATAGTGGTCCACGATGACCTGGACATCCCGCTAGGCAAATTCCGTATCGTCCGCGGATACGGACCAAAACAGCATAATGGCATTGAATCAGTTGAAAATCATCTGCATTCCAAAGATTTCTTACGGATACGAATCGGAGTAGATGCACGTCAAACACAAGCATACAAAACACCAGGTATTGAATATGTTTTACAGGATTTCACTGAATCTGAACTGCCTACCGTCACCAATACCTTTACCAAGGTAATATCGTCTCTATTTAATGAAAAAATTCTCTTGTAGTCACTTTTTTAGCATGGTTGCATTTATATATAGATAATGTATACTATTGTTTGAATAATACTATGAAAGTTCTTTTTACTGCCTCTCAAAGAGGAAAAAAACTCTATCTTCCGTATTATAAAGAAATTGCCAAATCAATACAGCAATTAGGATACACGCTTCTAGATGACGATCTTCTTACTCTTGAGACTGATGAGTTTTACAGTCAATTTGAAGATGGAGGAAGACAGGCGCTAATTGATTTTTATAAAAATGAACTAAAAAAAATACAAAAGGCAGATATAAATGTATTTGATTGTTCGTTTGGAAGTTTATCAATCGGTTTTATCATCGAAAAGTCGCTTGGATTGAACAAGCCTACTGTTGTGCTTCACTACAAAGACAATGCTCCTTTTTTTTTAGCCGGAGCTGAAGACGAAAAACTTCTTATTTCAAGCTATGATGATCATAATATAAGTGCGGTGGTACAAAACATTCTTGATTCAGCTAGCGAATTACGTGATAAAAGATTTAATTTTTTTATAAGCCCTGAGCTTCTGAATTATCTCGAAATCACATCAAAAAAACAAAGTATAACCAAATCATTATTCATCCGTAAACTTATATTGGAACATCGCAATAAAAATACTACTAAGAAGCGATAAGTGCGTATTAGGAACGATCTGCAATTATTAAGGCTCTACTATCAGGGGTCACACGATCTTGTTCAAAACCCAATATATCAATTTTCCGAATGCTAAAACCATTTTTTTGTAAAACAACATTCCAGTCTTCGATGCACATAAATTCAAAAGGAAGATTCATATCAGGCTTTCCAAATGCTAAGGCATTTGTAATAAAATCTATCAGTAATAGTGCTAGTTGTTGTTTGTTTGACCCAAGAGATATGAATGAATCAAATGCCGGTTGTTTTTGTATAAGGTCATTTACCTGTGTGTTTTCTTTTGTAAAGTAAACGCTTTCTTCAATGATTAATCTTTTTGCCACACGCCTCAACTCTTTCAAGACCGCGAAGAGATATTCTTTGTCAATATGATGCAAAACAGATTTAACTGTTGCGACATCAAAGAAATCATTTTTGTAACTGAGTATTGTAGGACTCTTCATTTTTTTAAATGGAATTTTTTTTGCTTCTTTTATTCGATAATCCAAAACATCTGTAGTAAAGAGTGTGTATTTTCTCTTCTTAAGCTCAAGAGCTAATGCGCCTATTCCACTTCCAAAATCAAGTATTAATTTCCCAATTAAATATGGTTTAATCTGTTCATATTCAAGTTTGGATCTGATAGTTTTTTTATAATGAGAATAAATCCTGCTAAACCAAAAAGATTTATTACTGGTTTTAAATATATGTTCGTTTATATAGTTGGAGATTGTAATAAGTGACTGGCCTTCTTTCTTTTTCTGTGTCAATTCAATTTGCAGTAACGATATGGCTGTTTCTATCATTAAGACAATCTCTTTTGTGTGAGGGTAAAAATGACGCTGATAGCTTTCGATAAACACATCCGTGACAAACCTAACTACTTCATTGCTTTTTAGAGCTCTCGTTAGCTTTTCTTCTGTTGTTTGACTAAGTATATTTTGATGGTTTGACATAAACTATTTTTTCTTATTACACAGTCTTTTCTCATTATATGAAAAAAAGGAAAAAAATCTCGTCAACAATTATCATATGTTTTAATACGCACAATAAACTATAAATTATAGCATGTCACAAAGCTATAATCAACAATTATTCTGTATAGTTCTGATATCACAGGCAGTTTGAATTCCATAAACCCAAACACAACAATTACGCATCCTAAGCGGTTGGTTTTGATCTAGATTTTTACATATTTATGGTTTTGCAAAAAGATTAGCAATCTTAACTTAATATATCCTTCCATTTTGATATAATTACATCCATATGAAAAAAAACCCTGTTAAAACTACTAAAAAATTAAGTCGTATATGTTTTATCAACCCTCAAGGATATGTGACAAATCCTCCCCCTTTGGGCCAAACCGATACAGGAGGACAAACCGTGTATGTCCTCCAGCTTGCCGAATCACTTGCAAAAAAAAATATTAAGGTTGATATCATTACCCGTAAATTCGGAGACTTTCCTACTGAAGAGACAGTAAGCGCTAATGTAAAGATTATCCGAATTCCCGCTGGCAATAATCATTTTGTTCCAAAAGAACGAATCTACGAACTTATGCCTGAAATGATGGAAAACTTTATGCATTATATCGAACGGACGAAAAAAAAATATGACCTTATCCACTCCCACTATTGGGATGGAGGGTATGGTGGAGTTATCCTACAGAAAATGCTTGACATCCCCCATGTCCATACTCCACATACATTGGGTAAGTCAAAAAGGTTGGATATGTCAATTGAAGAGGCACCCGTTCAAAAATTAAAACCCTACTACAGATATCATGTAAGGATCGCGCTTGAGCAAAAGATTATGAATAATGCAGATGCGATCGTGGTGATCTGTGAAACAAGCCGCATACAGATATTGCAACATTATATGGTCGACTTTGAAAAAATTCATGTGATATATCCCGGTATACGTACCGAGACTTTCAATACGCATAAAACAGCGTTTGACAAGCAACTGCAGTTGAAAAAAAACAGCATTCTTACCATGTGCCGAATCGTACCGGCAAAAGGTCTTGACCGACTTCTGGAAGCTCTTTCGCTTATCAAAACCAAAATTGATTTTCATTGGTATATTGGCGGAGGTATAAAAACAGACAATCTTTCCTCTGAGGAAATTGCAGCTCAGGAAACTCTAACCAAACTAATCCATACACATAAAATGCAGAGTAAAACAACCATGGTCGGACAGATCTCTCATGACAAATTACTTCCGGCATATTACCGCAGTGCTGACTTGTTTGTTTTGGCAAGTCGCTATGAACCTTTTGGACTTACCACTCTGGAGTCAATGGCATGCGGTACAGCTCCCATCGTCTCCAACGTTGCAGGAAGCAAAGAAGTGATTATTGATGGACTCAATGGATATATGATAAATATACACGATCGAAAAAAAACCTCTGAACTCATATATCAATTATTGATGAATAAAAAAAAGCTAAAAAAAGCATCTGAAAATGCCGCTTATACGGTTAAAAAAAACTATACTTGGGACAAACTTATTGAACAATTTATTTCAGTGTATAAAAAACTACTGTAACTCTTATTAGTTTGTTTCTGTGTTACTTATGACCATTCATCAAGATTCAAACTATACGCTTGCGCATAAGCTTAAACTGCAAAATAAAACACGCCGTTTCCGTATACCTGTCTGTCTGTTTTGTGATTTTGATGATACATACATTATGAAATATTGGCCGTCAGAACAAATATTGGAAACCCACACTCAGAAATTTACTGATACGATACTTTTTCCTGATGCGTCCAGATATAACCCAACTATTGATCTAAAAACGTACCTCGATAATCATCATATACCTCTCATTATTGTATCTGGTCGAGATATACATCAAATGAAAGAAATTATGAATAAGTTCCGTGATTCTATTCCAGATCATCCAGAAATAATGTCGTTTGACGGGATAGTAGGTGCGGTAGGAACAGAGATATACCTCCGTACTCAAACTAATGACTACGTACAAGATAAACAATACTACACTCTCCTTCAGCAAACCGATTTCAAGCGCGATAACATCCATGTAATTCTATCACGGATTATTCCGCAAATAAAAAAAGATGTCGGCATTACCTATCTGGATTTTTCAAAAAGAGACAGAAGCAATTTGGGCGGTGAACTGCCAAAACAACCTTATAAATTGTCACTTGAATTCAAAACTTCAAATGAAAATGCGAAACGAGTGTATGATTACATCAGAAATCAATTAAATGAAAATGGCATAACAACAATAAAACTGCTCATGTCAAGTCCATACCGTATTGACGATGTCACTCATAAATTCAATATGGACATCGTTCCTCTTTCAAAAGAAAAACCGATTCTGTATTTGAAAAAAAAATGGCACTTTGCCAGTATAGTGGCCGGCGATTCAGGGAATGACTTTGATATGTTGGTAAAAGCTGCAGATCATGCAATACTTGTCGGAAACGCAAAGAATGAATTGAGAGACTCAATTGAAAGTTTACCAAAAAATAAAAAAGAACATATCTACTTTGCTTCATCAAACGATAGCGGACCCAAAGCAGTCCTCTCTTTTTTCTCTCATATGCTAAGTTGATGTATTATACTAGTAATATGAAGATATTGATGATTAATCCTTCACAGGCTCCTCTTCCGATTAAAAATGATCTTATACGTGCAGACACTTCAATAAGTATCCCTCTTGCTAAAGGACTCCTGCAAAGAAAACATACAGTCTTTTTTTTAACGTCAAAGGACTCTGATCTTGATATTCCTCAAATCAAAGCAGACATACCATCTCTTTTTTCCGTAATCCCGGAAAAACAATTCTATGCTATTGAAAATGAAGAAATACGCACAAAACTCACCGATGTTTTTTTTAATTCTCTACTGAATATGTGCAAAGAAATTGCTGTAAAAGAAAAGTTTGATCTGCTCCATATACATTCGAACTTTTTTATAACAGAAAATGCCCTACTTCATGGTATCTCAACTCCTATTCTTGTTACTCTTCATTCTATACCACCACAAAAAGAAACACTGAACAATCTGACCTCCGTATTTAATTACGAAAAGAGGTTTTTTATATCAATTTCTCAAAAACAGCGTGAATTTTTTCCCTATCCTTTTGTTTCAACGGTTTATCATGGAATAGACATACATCAATATCAGTTTGACTCATCCGGAAGAGATAAGATGCTTTTTAGTGGACGTCTTCGTAAGATAAAAGGTATAATTGACGCGATTCAAGTATCAATCAGGACACGGAAGAAACTGTCAATTGTCGGAAAGTCAAGCGGTGATAATACATTTGTTGAACGTGAGATCATACCTGCTATTCAAAAAAACAAAGAGCTTATTGTCTACGATGGTTCATTTCCTCAAAGCAGAATGCATACGTTTTATACTCTAGGGAAACTAACCCTTTTTCCAATCAACTGGGATGAACCATTTGGACTGGTCCAGATCGAATCCATGTCTTGCGGTACTCCGGTCATTGCCTATGCTCGCGGATCAGTTCCTGAGATAGTCAAAGATGGGGAAACTGGATTTATCGTTAACCCTTCAGATGATGATATCCGAGGCAACTGGATCATCAAAAAAACAGGTATTGAAGGATTATGCGAAGCAGTTGAGAAAATATACTCAATGCCTGAAGATGCATACCGGCAAATGAGGAAAGCATGTCGTGCTCATGTGGAGGATAAATTTACAAGAGAAAAGATGGTACAAGCTTATGAACGTGTTTATTATCAAATTCTGTCAAACTATCCATGAAAAAAATAAGGCTTGGAATCATTAACTCAACATATGTGAAAATTAGTCCATTTACTAAAAAAGGGACTGAGATTTTTGCTAACATTCTTATTAAAAGCCTTGTAAAGTACTATAAAAATGAACTTGCCATAACTTCTTTTTGCTCGGGAAACTCAACCGTATCAACAAAAAAAATATCTGTAATGTACCATCCGTCCAGTGAGAATAAGCAGGTCGGACTTAAAAATAATCACCTTTTTGAAATGGCGCTTTTCTCCAAAGCAATACAGATGCATAGTAAATTTGATTTATATCATTTTAATCTAGGTAATGGCGAATTTATTTTTCCGTTTGCTTCATTTATTAAAAAACCTATTGTCGTAACGATGCATGGTACGGGAAAAGAACCCTATCTTCACCGACTCTTTCATCTCTATAAAGATGTGCCCAATGTGTATTTTGTGACTATAAGCGCTTATCAACGTAAAAATATTCCTTTTTTACAACATATAAAAACAATACATCATGGAATTGACACTGATATTTTTGCTTTTAACGAAGCAGGTAATAAAAAAATAATATGGTCAGGACGAGCAGTACCTGAAAAAGGTCTGGATACAGTCATGCAGATAGCCAGAAGACTTAAAAAACCGGCAAAAATTTTTCCTATAATCAAAACAGAATATATTGACTGGCTTCACGAAGAGATACTAAAAAAAAGGGATATTATCAATCAGATAGTTAAAATTGATATTGACTTTAATGTTGCACGCGCAAATTTGGTTAAAGAGTATCAACAAAGCAAAGTCTTTTTATTTCCTCTCAAATGGGATGAGCCGTTTGGTCTTACCATGATCGAATCCATGTCTTGCGGTACTCCGGTCATTGCCTATGCTCGCGGATCAGTTCCTGAGATAGTCAAAGATGGGGAAACTGGATTTATCGTTAACCCTTCAGATGATGATATCCGAGGCAACT
>JBAZKI010000014.1:0-17671 GCA_041650875.1 Patescibacteria group bacterium | reverse complement strand
GGCCTTCGACGAGTCGGTCGATCTCCTCACGACCATCCGCGACGCCTGGGAGGACGACGCGATCACGGAAGATGAGTTCGGCGCCATCGTCGAGCAGGCGGGCCGCCTCGCGGACTCCCTCAGGGGGTGACGATGGAGAAGATCCTCGCGGTCGGCGAGTGTCCGTTTCCGGCGCGATACTGCGCGGTCAAGGCATTCGAGGAAGACATCGAGGTAATCATTGCGAAGATCGCCGGGGGGGTGGTCGACTGATGGCCCGGACGAACGTCGGCGCGGCCGCGAAGAGCTCCGTCCGCCGCATCCGCACCACCGAGAAGACACTCAAGGCGCTTGAACTCAGGAAGCGGGGGATGAACTACACCCAGATCGGCGAGGAGTTAGGGTGCAACCGGAGCACCGCCTGCCGCTATGTCTTATCAGAATTGGAAAACCTCGCCGACAAATGCCGGGAGGAGGCCGTGCACGTCCGCGACCTCGAACTCCAGCGGCTCGACGAGCTCTACCTCATCGCCTACCGCGCCATCAGCGACGGCAACGACCTCGCCGGGATTGACCGCTGTCTCCGCATCATGGAACGTCGCGCGAAACTCCTCGGGATAGACGCCGCCGCGAAGGTCGATGTCCAGGGCCTCGTGGATATCCACTTCGACAAGGAGGACGAAGATCTGTGACCGGCATCAAAAAAACCGCCAAACAGCGGCAGGCCATCGCCCTCATGAGCGACCCCGATATCCGGTATATCCTCCTCTCCGGCGGCTCCCGGAGCGGCAAGACCTTCATTGCCTGCTACTCTATCGTAGTCCGGGCACTCAAGGCCGCGGGCTCCCGACATGCGATCCTCCGGTTCCACTTCCGCGACGTGAAAAACTCGGTCGGGCGGGACACGATGCCGAAGGTGCTCGGGCTCATCGGCGTTACCTACGAACTCGATAAGACCGACTGGTTCTTTACGCTCCCGAACGGCTCCGAGATCTGGCTCGGCGGGCTCGACGACGATGAGCGGGTCGAGAAAATCCTCGGCATGGAGTATTCGACGATCTACTACAACGAGGCCTCCCAAATCTCCTACCACGCATACACCACGGCACAGACCCGCCTCGCGCAGAAGACCTGTCTCATCAACCGGGCATACGTGGACTGCAACCCGCCGACAAAGAGCCACTGGCTGCACAAACTCTTCCTGGAGCATATCGACCCGGAGACCCGCGTCGCCGTCCCGAACCCAGAACGCTACGCCGTCCTCAACATGAACCCGATGGACAACCGCGAGAACCTCCCTGAAGGGTATATCGAGGACACGCTCGCCTCTCTCCCCGAACGCAAACGCCGCCGGTTCCTTGAGGGCGAATGGCTTGACGACCCGGAGGGGGCGCTCTGGAAGCGGAGCATGATCGACGACCACCGACACACGGGCACGCTCCCAAACCTCGTGCGGATCGTCGTCGGCGTGGACCCCGCCGTCACTGGGAGCGAGACGAGTGACGAAACCGGGATCGTTGTGGTCGGGAAGGATGCAGCCGGCCACCTCTACGTCCTCGGCGACTATTCCGTCAGAGGCTCACCGCTCGACTGGGCCAAACAGGTCGCATGGGCGGTGGACAAGCACAAGGCCGACCGGGTTATCGGCGAGACGAACAACGGCGGCGATCTCGTCGAGGTGAACCTCCGCACCGTCTCGAAGAGTCTCCCGTTCAAGAAGGTGACTGCGAGCCGGGGAAAATACATCCGAGCCGAGCCGGTCGCCGCACTCTATGAGAAGGGGGAGGTTCACCACGTCGGCGCGTTCCCGGAGTTAGAGGATCAAATGTGCGAGTGGATCCCCGGCGACGACTCTCCCGACCGTATGGACGCGCTCGTATGGGCGATCACCGAACTCGCCGAACCCGTCGAGGAGTTCGCCTGTTTCGCATTGTAGGAGGCAGATAGTGACAACCATCAGACAGCAATTCATCACAACGCTCGCCCGGCTTCTCCGTGTCGAGCCCCCGGCCCGGCTCGTGCCGGAGCCGTACGAGGTCCGGGTGCCGGCGGACCCCGTCGAGATGCTGGAGACGCTCCACGACGCCCCCGATCGTGTCTACGTCTGGATCTGCCGGCAGGGCACGACCGATGACCAGATCGCTGCCTTCGCCGAGAGTATCGGACAGCGGGAGCACAAAGCACTCCACGTGGTCTGTCGGGACATCGCCGAGATCCGCAAGCTCTCCCCGGAGGATATCCGCAGGCATCTCGCCCCGATCGTCAAGCGGGCAGAGGAGGGCGGATGGCAGTAGTCGCGCCGGGGATCAAGGGTGGCGGCGCCCGGGCGCTCAACGGGGCCGGGGGGCCGCAGGCGCTCGACCTCTCGCAGTCAATCTGGTATACCCCGGGAAGAGGGGTCCCGCGCTACGAAGACCTGTACACCATCCGGCGATTCTCCCGCTCGCACACCGTCTCGATCCCCATGCTCGCGATTAAGGGGCAGGTCACGACGACCGAGTGGAGTGTCGTCCCGACCGTCGACAAGCCGACGAGCAAGCACTTCGCCGCCTGCGACGCCGTGGTCGACTTCCTCGACGGGGGGTTCAGCCGCAACCCGGCGACATTTGACACGCTGTGCAAGGAGGTCCTCAACGACATCCTCGTCATCGACGCCGGCGTCCTCGAACTTGTCCCGGGTGACGACGGATACCTCGCGGAGATCTACCCGCGCGATGGAGCCACCTTCACAAAAAACCCCGACGAACACGGCCTCCTGCCCGAACCGGGCAGCGACGTCCCGGCATACTATCAGGTCGGAGCACAGGCGTCGATCACGCAGGACGCCTTCGGATCCGGGCTCCCGCGCATGTCGACGATCTCGCAGATGGATACCCCCCTCTACCGGGCGATCACACCCATCCCCTTCTCCCGCGACCAGATCGTGTGGATCGAGGAAAACCCCTCGACCGACCGGCAGTATGGGTGGAGCCGCGTGCAGATGGCCCACCGGCTCATCGAGATCCTCCTGAACCAGGATGTCAGCAACCTGAAGTACTTCCCGCAGAACGAGGTGCCGGAGGGCATCCTGAACCTACCCGGCCTGTCAAACGACAACCTGGCCCGGTTCCGGGAGTACTGGAAGGACGAGATCGTCGGCAAGCCGCACAAACTCGCCTTGATGAACTCCACCGACGCCACCTGGATACCGTTCCGGGCATCGCCGAAAGAACTGGAGTTCCTGGCGAGTCAGGAGTGGTACAACAACCTCGTCTGGATGTGCTTCGGCGTCTCTGCGAACGAGGTCGGCTACGTGCAGGACGTGAACCGCAGCTGCTACAGCGAGGATACCGAGGTCCTCACCGAAAACGGCTGGAAGTTGCACCCGGACGTGGCGCCAGGAGAGCGGATCGTGGTCTATGACCCGGAGACAGGCGAGTGCCGCCTGGAGGTGCCCGGCCCCCTGCACGTGTATTATGCCGATGAGGATCTGGTGAGGTTCGCGAGCAACGGCCAAGACATCCTGGTCACACAGGAGCACACGATCCTCTACCGCAGCGGGAAAACGCAAAACAACACGCCGAGAGGGTCCCGCCCTAAGATCGTCCCCCGCGCCTGGAAAGTCGCGCCAGCAAAGGATCTGGTTGGCGCATCCCGCGTGAACGTCAAGAGTGGGGCGGATGCGTGGGTCGGGGAAGACATGGAGATCTCCGATGACTACCTGCGGTTCCTAGGATGGGCGATCAGCGAAGGCGGGCTGAGCAGCGTTCACCGTGCCATGGGGAAGAAGCGGAAGGTGCGGTCTGACCGTCACCTAGGCTACTCTGTGATGACCCTGGCCCAGAGCAACAAGAACTCGGAGAATGTGGCAGAGATCCGCCGGGTACTGAAAGCAGTCGGGGCGGAGTATCAGGAGTATCAGGACGTCCGTGACAACACCACGCGCTGGAATGTTTACGGCGACCAGCTGATAGAACCCCTGTTCGATAGCATCGGGGCCTACTGCGGCGAGAAGCGGATCCCGCGCCCGTACCTGAACCTGCCGCCCGACAAGCTACGCCCCTTGTTCGAGGCCCTCGTGGCTGGCGACGGCAGCTGGGACGCCCGGGAGAACCGCGCCTGCGGTTACTACTCCACCACCAGTCCGGGTCTCGCCGATGACATCCAGGAGCTCGCGTTCAAACTGGGATATGGGACGAAACTGACGGTCCACTATGAGGGCGACGAGCGGCGGCAGACATGCTACCGCATTCTCATCCGGGAAGACCACGAGAGGACGGTCTACCGCCCGCGGTTGGAGCCCTATACAGGATTTGTCTACTGTTTCTCCACCAGTACCGGATTCTACGTCACGCGAAGGAACGGGTGTGTCGCCATTCAGGGGAACACCGCGCAGGAACAGGCGGAAGCGGTCTGGCGGCGCACTACGGTCCCGCTGCTCGAACTCCTCGCCGGCGCGATCAACCGCTCGATCCTCCCGTTCCTCGAAGCATATTGGGACGTCGACGGCGAGATCGAGTTTCAGTGGGACCCACACAACCCGATTATCGAACGGCAGAAACGCCTGGAGCAGGAGAGCGACCTCCGGCTCGGCCTGTCCACCCCGAACCGCATCCTCGTCGAGCGTGGCGAGGACCCGGTCCCGTGGGGCGACATGCCGATCGCCCTGTTCGAGTCGCTCTGCCGGACGCATCCAGAATGGGTCGCTGCCGAGATCATCGGGATAGAGAACGCTCCCGAACCCCTCTACGGCGGCGGGCTCCTGCTCTCCTCCCCAGACCCCGTGACGAAAGCCCTCGCCGACATCAAAGCGGCCCCTGACGACGAGCCGGAAGAATGGAAGAGCCGCATCGAGGCGCTGCACCGCCGGGTCGCCGGAGTGTTCGACGACGCCCTGCAGGCGCTCCGCCCGGCGATCGAAGAGGCGTTCCCGGCGGAGCGGAGCGAGGACAGCACGCGCCCCGTCGTGGATCTCGACGCGATCCTCGACCAGATCGCGATCGCTGACGACCTCCTCGCGGTCACCGCCGAACCTCGGGCCGATGCCCTCCGGCACGGCATCGACCTGGAGAGCCGGCGGCTGGAGGAGGAGCTCGAAGGCAGGATCGGCAAGGGGCTCTACCGAGTCCACATCACCAAAGACTTTGATGTCACGCAGACCTTCGCCTACCGCCTCCTGCAGCAGCGGGCGGCGAGGAACATGCGTGGCGTCGAGGACAGCATCAAGAACCTCGTCCGGACCTCGCTCACCCAGGTGATCGGGCATGGCGGCAACGTCAATGACGCCTGGCTCGCCCTGCAGCGCGACGTCGCCGGCATGACCGACGACCACGCCCGCCTCGTCGCGAGGACCGAGATCATGGGGGCGCAGCGCTACGGCAAGCAGGCGCTCGCCGAGGAGACGGAGCACCTGCTCAAGGGCAAGACCTGGCGAGCACGCAAGATCCCCGGCCGGTCCAGACCCTGGCACAGCATCATGGACGGCGTGACGGTTCCGGTTCGTGAGTCGTGGACTGTCCCGGCAACCGGGGCGAAGGGGCAGCCGAAGGACTACCCGAAACAGTGCTACGTCGTCGGCGAGGACCAGCCCTTCAACTGCATGTGCGATCAGCGCTTGGCCTTGTCCGACGACCTCCCCGACACAGCGCAGGAACTCCGGAGCGTCAAGGGGCTAAGGATCGAACCGCTGACCAAGCAGGCTGCCGTGCTCCTTGAGCACGGGCGGCCCCACGAAACGCTGCAGGCGCTCCTGCAGCGGCTGGAGAACAACATGAGCAAAAATCAGATGGCAGAACGCCTCGGGATTAGTAAAGCAACGCTTTACGAGTGGCTAAAGGAGTGAGACAAAATGGGAGTAACAGCAGCAGGAGTCATCATCTCAGAACAGACTTACGGCGAGAAAATCGACGCCGGGCAGATCGTATACCTGAAATCCGACGGGAAATGGTACCTGGCGCGGGCGAACAGCGGTGCGACAAGCGCCGGCGACCTGGCGATTGCGCTCGATTCGGGCGTGGCCGGGGGGAAAGGGCGGCTTGTGAAACTCGGGTACGTCAACAACACGGCATGGTCCTGGACACCTGGAGCCCCACTCTACCTCTCCGCCGCGACGGCCGGGGGTCTGACGCAGACCCGACCGACTGGAGCCGGGAACGTGGTCCGCGAGGTGGCCACGGTCGCCAGCGATCCGAGCACGATCTACTTCGACCCGTCGCCCTCATCCGGCCCGCTCGCGACCGTGGAAGGACTGGCCGCAGAGAAAGGAGACCTGATCATTGGGCAGGCGGGGGCATGGGCGAAACTACCTGCAGGGGATCCGTGGGCGGAGATCCACCCGAACCCAACCGCCGCCGGCGGTCTCGCGTGGCGACCGGCAGTCCCCGATCTCCTGAACCGCGTCGTCTACGAGACCGACGAGGCCGGGAACACCCTGGAAATCCACCAGGTCTACATCCCACTGTTCTACGGCGATGGGCTTCCCGACACGAACCTGAACGGCGTCCTGTTCGGTGGGTTCTGGATCGACAAGTATCTTGCCTGTCAGCCCGACGCCTCGAACGTCTCCCGCGGCTCGGTGAGTGCGAACAACCCCGGGGCGAATGGTGCGGCCAGCAAGCCGCACGTGGTGCCGTGGACGTGGATCTCCTGGTATAGCGCAAAACAGGCCATCGAAAACCGGGGCGGGGCTGCAAACCGCAAGAGCGGCACCTGTACCCCATTGGCCGACGAAAGCGCGTCAAAGTTCTACGTCGAGGACGTGTCCCACCTGATCGGGAAACGAGTCTACGTCACCCAGGGCGGCGTCCGATATGTCCGCCGGGTCGTCCGGACCGGCGGGGATACGACGGCAGACCCGAACGCGGCGAAACTCCTCGAACTCTATCCGCCGCTGCCGGCCCCGATCACGGACGCCGACACCTATGAGATCCTCCACTACTACCTCCCGGGAGGATACGAGTGGATGTCGTTGTATGCCTGGGCGTACATGAACCTCTACCGGCACGGGCTCGGATGGCCAAAAGGGAACACGAACTGGGGCAAACACCACAGTGATCCCCGCGAGAGAGTCTACGAGGGGCTGCCCGATCCCGTGCAACCTGGGTACGACGGCAACGCGATCGCCCGGACGCTTACTGGGTCAGGCCCTCTCTCGTGGAGCCTGAACGGCAAGGAGTCTGGCATCTGGGACCTCGTCGGGAATTGTTGGGAATGGGGCGATCTCCGGGTCGGGACGACCGCAAACAACACAATCGACGCAGAATACCCCGGGGCGGGGCATGCCCTCCCATCATCGAATGGATACGTTGCATCTCTGTATGCCCCTGCGCCGGATGGCGAGTATTCACTTGGCGCTGAGGTCTTTGCCCCCGCAACGCTCGGATCGTCGAAATCGGACTATGACGGGGCGTACTACTGGCAGAACACGGGCGTACGTGCCGCGCTCCGGGGAGGGGTTTGGGCCCATGGCGCTTACTGTTCGTTGGCGTATCTGAACCTGTACTACCCCCCTTCGAGCACGAACACGGACATCGGCTTCCGCGGAGTCTGTTGATCTGATGATCTGGGGATCACAATGGTAGGACAGCACGAGCGTCTAAAAATCTGGCAGAAATCGTACGACCTAGCGCGGGATCTGATAGTTATCACCGAGCGGTTCCCGCGCCCGCAACAAATGAATGGTCTGGGGAGCGAGATCCGGCAAGCGGCGCTCAACTTAATCCAGACCGTCATGATTGCGAACAGCGGTCCGGGAACTGCAGCAAACCACGACCTTGATCTCGGGATCGACTATCTGCAGGTTATCATGCGCCTGGCCCGGGATCTCCGGTACGTCAGCATTGGACAGTATGAGCTGCTAGCAGAGAAGATCGTTGAGTTGGGCAAGATGAACAACGGGTGGATGAAGGCGAAGCGTGCATAACATGTTTCGCCCGACACTACGGGTCGGATGATGGAAGCCGCGAGAAAAAAAAACGTGCCGCGCTCCGGGGTGGGTATTGGGACAATGGCGCTTACTGTTCGTTGGCGTATCTGAACCTGAACAACACCCCTTCGAGCACGTACACGCACATCGGCTTCCGCGGAATACCGTTTGCGGATGGTATGCGTGACCATGGTTGCGCCAGAAACATCAGATCAACAGTACATCATCCGGAATACCCGTCGCTCGACGCAGCGGAATACAAAACAGGCTCCGGGGAGGTAGTAGGCCTTAACCCGACCCCTCTCCGCCCATAAACCATCATAAAAACTCCATGAAGACCCACACCGACCTCTACCCGAAGATCTGCACGTTCCAGGCTCTCTATAGGGCATACCAACGCTGTCGGGCGGGAAAGCGCGAGAAGGAGTACGCGATCGAGTTCGAGCATGATCTCGAATCGAACCTGTTCTCAATTCGCGATGACCTGGTAAATGAGCGATGGCACCCCGGACAGTATTCGCGGTTTTTCGTTGCCGATCCGAAACGGAGGCTCATTAATGCGCCACCGTTTCGCGACAGAATCGTGCACCGGGTTGTCTCTGATGTGTTACTCCCTCTCTGGGAACCGATGTTCATCTATGATACGTACGCCTGCCTAGCCACCCGGGGCACCCACATCGCCGTGGACCGACTACAACAGTTCATGCGCCGGTACCCCAAGGGCACGGGCTACGTGCTGCAGCTGGATGTAAAATCGTACTTCGCAAGCATCGACCACGAGGTTCTCCTCGGCCTCCTTGCGAAACGGATCCGGGATCGGAAGATGATGCATCTGATCTGGCAGATCGTCGAGAGTTACGAGGATTCGCCCGGAGTGGGTATCCCGCTCGGGAACCTGACGTCACAGGGCTTCGCAAATATCTACCTGCATGAATTGGACATGTTCGCGAAGCACGAGCTCCGGATCGGGCATTACCTCAGGTACATGGATGACATCACACTCGTGCATGACAACAAAGCGCAGCTCTGGGAATGGCGTGACGAGATTGAGGCGTTCCTGGCCGACAATCTCCGCCTTCGACTCCATCCGGATAAACAGGTACTGACCCCGGCCGACTGCGGCGTCAAATACCTCGGATACCGGGTCTATCGAGATCACAACCGAGCCCTGGCACGGAACGTCCGGCGGGTCTACCAGAGACTCCGTCAGATGGAGACGGGGGCGTTCACGGGAGATGTTCGGGCGTCGATATCGTCGTGGGTCGGCTACGCGAAGCACGCCGACACCTACGGGCTGAACTATCAGATCGCCGAACGACACCCGTTCCTACGGGTAGCGTTCAACCCAATTGAGGCGAAACAATGACTGTAAAACAGATTATGCGTATCCACACGGCCGCTGGCGTTGAGGAGATCGACGCTGACCGGCTGCAGGTGCAGGAAGATGAATATATCCTCTTCTTGGGAGAGGAAGAGGTCCGGCGGGTGTTGATCGCCGATATCCTATCGGAGACCGACCCCGAAACAGGCGAAGATCGCGGCGGCATCGAGACGGTCTACAGCCGCAGCTGAGAGAGTATGGGCCGGTCCGGGCCGCCCCCGCAACCACTGAACCGGGCTGAACCCATCTCCTCAAACGACGAATAGGTGATCAAAGATGCCTGATATCAAAACAAAATCCCTCGACGCCGCGCCCGGACAGGTGAAGGTCTGGAAGGCGCGCCTCGTCGAGAGCGGCCCGGAGGTGACACTCATCCGCGTCCCGATCTCCTCCACCACTGAGGACCGGGACGGTGACGAGTTCTCCCTCGCAGGGTTGGAATCGATGCTCGCGGGGCTCAAGAGCGGCAAGATCCCGCTCTACCTCGACCACGGATTCCGGGAGTCCGGCGCTCGCCTGTACGGGGCGCTCGATATGCTCGGTGCGTGGATCGACGGGGAGATCGAGGGGAGCACCCTCTACGGCACCGCGTTCCTGGATCCGGACAACTGGCTCGCGAGGGAGCTCGCCCGCAAGATCGAGGCGGGGCTCCCGATGGGGTTCTCCGTCGGGTTCGGGGTCATAAAGTCCCGGAGCAAGGACAACGGGGGGCTCATCTTCGACGAGGTAAGCCTCTGGGAAGTCTCCGCCGTAGGGATACCGAGCAACCCCGACGCTGTGAACTCGGCTGCCGTGCAGGCGGTCGTCAAGTCGCTCCGCATCAAAGCGGGGCTGGAAACCGATGAAATGAAGCGGAAAACCAAAGAGGAAGGCGAAGAGCCCGACGAGGAAGAGGAGCAGGAAGAGGAAGAGGAGCAGGAAGAGGAGAAGCAATCCGGAGCCTGCGAGGATGAGGAAGAGAAGGCGCCGGAGGAGGAGCCGACTGAAGAGGACGAAGAGGAGGAGAAGTCCTATGAGGTCCTCGACGAGGCGCAGATTCGGCAGATCGTCGCCGACGAGATCGGCAAGGCGCTCGCCCCGATCACCGAGGCACTCAAGCCCCTCAACGAGATCAAGACCCTCGTGACGAAGGCCGTCGCGACCCGGAGCAAGGGGCCGCGGGGGATCGTCGTCGCCCGCGAGGTCAAGGAATCGCAGACGGACGAGATCCCGGCGGCGTCTCCCTACAAGCCGCTGTACTGAGGTATACACATGACACTCGCTAAAGTAAAGTCCGTTCTCGGACTCACCAACCCCGGCCAGCTCTATGAGCATTTCTGGAAATCGCAGGGGTTCACCGCCGGCGCTGACGGTCTGACGCAGTCCATTCAGGGCGCGATGCAGAACCCCTCCGTCCGGGAGCAGTATAAAGGATTCGTGCAGCGCGGATTCAAGGCGCTGGCATCCCCGGAGCGCGCAAAGGCCACTTCGACCACTGTCACCACGGCGATCCCTCTCGTGTTTGACCCGGACATCCTCGATATCATGAGGACGGACGCGCCCCTGCTCGCTCGCCTGCCGATGCGCGGCTACGCTGGCGACCCCGTCAGAGTTAACCCGATCACCGCTCGCGACGCCCCGGTCGGGTTCGTGAGTGAGGCGGGATCGCTCGCCCTGAACCTCCAGGCATCGAACGACTTCACCATCACAAACCGGGACTACAACCACAAGATCTACGCGGATGTTGTCACCATCGGCGACTTCGCAGAGCGGGTCAGTGCCGAGGGGCCGATCAACCTCCGGGAGACTGCGCTCGGTGCTCGCGTCTCTGAGTGGGCGCAGCGCAAGGAGCAGGCTATCCTCTACGGTGACCACACGCAGGCGGGCAACGATGGGAGCCCGGGTGACGCCAATGCCTTCGACGGGATGATCGTCGAGACTGCCGCCGGGAACATCATCGACAAGAGCGCCGTGAACCTCGCAGACTCGCAGGCCCTCCTCAAAGATATCAAGTCCGAGGTTAAGAGCCTCCTCCAGACGGTCAACGTCAACAAGAGCGATCTCGAAATCTGGACCTCGCACACTCTCTTCGACGAACTGGAGAACGAGCTCCAGGTCCGGGCGGTCCTCGACCAGAACCAGGCGAGTGCTAACTTCGGCTACGAAGTGATCTACATCTCCGGCATCCCCGTGATCGCCTCGCACAACGTGGACCAGCACACCTGGTGCGCCGGCGCCTACACGCCCGGCGACGAGGGCGATGTGTTCATCATGAACCGCCGCGCCAACGCCTTCGCCTCGCTCGCCCCGCTCTTCACCGTCCCGCTCGGCAGGACGGGATTAGGTGACGACCTCGCAATGGGTGAATACGGCACCTACATTGACCGGGGCAACGGCCAGATGAGCAAGTATCTCCAGGCATACAACATCTGAGGTGCAGGGATGACTGTCCTTGTACCTCCCGGAGCGCAGGCGAATATCGCTTGCGCGGTGGAGGGGTTCAACCTCTCCAATACTATCGGCGGCACCCGGCAGGTCATGACGGCCACGGTCACCGCGCCCTCGGTCGCTGATGGCGATGTCGTCGTCACCGTGACCGCCGCAGGCATGACCGGCACACCGAAGGATGTCACGGTAACTGTCGCAAACGGGCGCACGGTCGGAGATGTCGCAGCACTGCTCGCCGCCGCACTCGCGGCAGACGCGAATGTCGGGGCATACTTTGACATCACCGTCGCCGGCGCAGTCGTAACCCTCACTCGCAAGACGCACGCCGCCAACGATCCGGCGATGGCACTCGAAGTCAAGACCGACGCCTCGAACACCGGCGTAACCATCGACGACGCGATCACTGTCGACGGCGCGCTCGCGACCTCGTGCACGATCACCGTCACTCCGGAGGTCGAATACGCAGCGATCCCGGCACTCGCCGGGGTTCCGCAGCACGTCCCGGATGCCGCCGGATCCGCCGCTACGACCATGACCTGGGCGATCACGGCGCAGTCCACTGCCGGCGTCACGATCACGGTCACGCTCAATCAGGCGCCCGGCGCAGGTAAGACCGACACGATCGTCTTTAACGGCGGTCTCATCGGCGTCCCGGCCCGGTGATCCTCATGGCTCATGTGCTGACGATGGATAACGGCGTCCCGGTGCCGGCAGACCGGGAGGAGGACGACGATGACGCGGGGAATCGCGCCGAGACCTGAGAGTGTCGCAGTGCCGGGCGCCGATCCGGTATACTCCGCCGTCGCGGACCTCCGGACGATGGGCGAGGCCGTCTGTCGGATCACCAACTCGACCAACAAGGTCGTCACGATCCTCCTCCAAACTGCCCTCGGCGACGATCCGACGTTTGCCAAGCCCAACGAGTCTGGCGACGGGTTCGTGGGGGCAACCGATGTGGGCGGGATCTCCGTGACGGGGTTCGTCAGTCCGGCGACCTCATCCGTAGCACTCGCCGCAGGAGCGACCACCTACGCGAGAGTGTCGGGGGCATGGAGCTATGCCCGCGTCAAGGCCACGCCTGCCGAGGCCCCGGCCGAGGGCGGCACGATCGGCGTATCGTGGGGCTACAAGCACCGGGGGGATTGATCCATGTCGGCATACGGGGATGTGACCCGGACCCTCACACGGTCCGGCATCACGTACGCCGATTTAGGGCTTGAGAGCGAGGCCGCTATCGTCGCTCTGACGGACGATCTCATCGAGCAGGCATCCGACATCCTCGACACTTATTGCGAGCGGGATTTCGCGCTCCACGAGGCTGAGACCGTGCGGCTCGATGGAAACGGTAGAGAGTGCATCCGACTCCCCGGGCACCCGCTTGTCTCTGTGACCTCCGTGACACTCAGCAACGCGCTCCTCGACAGCGCACTCTACGAGGTCCGGTCGGGGGCAGGGGTGCTTGAGCGCATCGACGGCGGAGTCTGGTCCGCCGGGCGCCGGAACATCGCCGTCGTCTACACCTATGGGTTCACCACGCCGCCCGCTGCGATCACCGGCATCGTCGAGGATCTCGTCGCCGGGGCACTGACCCACGCCGCCCGCAACGTGGCGACGAAAGGTGCCTCATCGATGAGTATGGACGGTTACAGCGTCGCATACTCAGAACTCTCGCGGCTCATGGTGCTCGCACCGGAGCAGATGCAGACGCTCGACCGCTACCGGCCGATAGGGGGTGCGTGAGTGTGCAGACAGACCACGATCTCCTCGTCGAGATCCGACAGGATGTTAAGTACATCCGGGAGACGGTCTCCGACCACGAGCGGAGGATCCGTGTGATCGAGCGGCAGCATAACCGCTGGATCGGTAGGGACGGGGCGATCGTGTTCGCGATCTCCCTCGCCACCTCGATCGCGGTCGCACTCATCTCGTGGCTGACAGGGGGCGGGCCCCGATGAGTCTCCCAGACGTCTCCCTCCGGTTCGACTCCGACGCCCCGCTCTCCTCGTTTTTCGACGTCGAGGCGGCGTCGCTCCCTGACCCTGAGATTGTTTCGGGGCCGGTGGAGGCGCTCGTCGCGGCTCGTGGCGAGACGGTGATCCTCGTCCGGTGCCTGACGCCAGAGTTCGACGACTACGACTCCTTCGACCCCGCCGCGTCCTCGTGGGACCTCCGGCTCGTCAAGGCGCTTGTGTCGTCACCGAGCGAAAAGGAGTCGCGGACCCTCGCCGGCCGTGGCATCGATGCGACGAAGCGGGCCACCCTCGGCGAGTATCTCAAGGTCCGATCGGATCGCGAGGGGCGCGGAGATCTCATCGTCGAGGTGCCTGACGCGCGAGTGCTCGGGGTCTCCGGCTCCGGGGCAGCGTGGAACGTGCTGATCGCGTTCCCTGACGTTCCGGCGGGTGCAGAATATGCCGTGGACTTTACGGGCGGCGTCCCGACGATCATCGGGCTCAACCGCGACGAGTATCGCGTCCACCGGATCGCCGAGGTGCGCCGGGACCGTCACCCGTTCACTGGCGTAACAAAACTCTCTGTGTACCTGCAGGAGGTCGTCGGGTGAGCCGGACCTCCTACGAGATTAAAATCTCGTATAAAGGCCTGCCGGACTACCGACAGATCGTCTCAGAAGAGCTCTGGAAAGCCGCAGAGCGGACGAGACAGCAGTATCAGGAAAATCTGGAGGCTGGTAAGGGGGCCGCCGGGAGTCACGGTCGTCCATATGTCGGCACGGGTGAGGCGATCGCCCGGACCACAGTCTACCCAGAACTCCCCGGGGCAGACGAGTACGTCGTGAAGGGGGAGACGATGCAGCATGTGATCGCAGAGGTCGGTCGGACCCCGGGGAAGAAGATGCCCCCTCAGGCTCCGATCGACCGATGGGCACGGGAGGCCGGGCTTACCCCGCGCGAAGGGGAGACGTGGGACGACATGATCCTCAACATCAGGAGGCACATCGCCGCCCACGGGCTCAGGGGGTTTGCCCCGGCTCAACTCGCTGCCGACACAGTCGCACCGACTCTGGAGCGCAACATCCGGGCCCGGTTCCGCGAACTGGAAAAGTGACGCGAACATCACCGCAAATGCGCGGGAGAACTGAAATGAACTCAAATGAGGGTTCCCATGACAACGACCGAAATCTCTTCTCGTAGCCTGAGCACCGCGATCATCCGGGACCTGTTCCGGGACGGTCTGCGGGCCGCGGTCGCCGCCGGTGACATCTTCGATCCCTCGTCTGCCGGGCGAAAGGGCGCCGCACCGATGATTATGACGGAGCTCCCTGACCGGGGGCTGCTCTACCCGCACATAATCGTGAGCGAGGTATCCGACGTCAGCGATACCCCCGACAGCCGGGCAGACCTCTGGCAGCATACGTACGCCGTCGGGATCGAGATCCACGCCAAATCCTCGACGCAGATGTTCCGCCTCCGCGACGAGGTCCGGGCGTGGGTCGAGGAGCATGTCGATATGCTCAACGCAGCCGGGTTCACGGACCCGCAGACATCCCCGGGAATCCCGATGAACTGGGATGCGGACGAGGAGATCCGACGCTGGAAATTCGTTGTCAAGGGAACCGTATACACTACCCCAGGAGGGGCATAAGATGGTCAGAAAACTACAGGCAAGCAAAGGCATGGTCGCGTGGGGCGAGGAAACAGTGCCCTACACGAAAGCAGCGAAAGCAGAGACTCCCTTCGGTCTAGTCACGAGCGCGATCGATTGGCCGGTCGCGAACCCGAAGACCCCGAAAGGCACCGCAGGGCACCGCCGGGGGCCGTTCCTCTACAGCGCGGACGAATACGATCTCGCGTTCTCGATCCCGTTCGAGGTCCTCAACGCAGACGTGCCGTTCCAGGCAGCGCTCGGTAAGGTAGAGGCCGTGAGCGGCACAGGCTACACGGGCAAGAAGTTCACGGAGCTGGACACGCTCCCGACCGTCACCGTGCAGCACTGGCAGGAGGACGCGGCGTTCGTGGAGGCGTTCATCGGGTGCAAGGCAGACCTCTCCCTGTCCGCGAAGCGCGGAGAGGCTCTGGTGGCCACGATGGACTTTGTGGCGGCGTCCCGGGAGGTTGATACCGCGGCGTCTGAGTTCCCCGCGGTGACCGTTCCTGCGCTCCAGCCATACCGGTTCTGGATGCTCGGCGGCCGGGCGACGGTCGACGGGTCCCCGCTGGCGTCGGTCACGTCGATCGATGCGAAGTGGGCGAACGGTCTCTCCGCAATGGGCAGCGACGGGGCTCGGGGGGCCTATGTCATCTCCGAGGACGAGGTGGAAGGTAAGTACGACATGCAAATCGGGTTCCTGCCGACCGATGCCTCACAGTTCGCCGCAGCGTGGGCCGACGGGGATCCGGTCGACATCGTGATCCCGTTCATTCGGGCGGGGTCCTCGGTCGTCAACGCAACCGATGCCGTGATCATCACGCTCAAGGAGTGCACGATCATGGATGCCCCGCTCCCGCTCGGCGACAAAGGCTCGCTGGAGTCGACGTTGGTGGTCGGTCCGCGGGACACGAGTATCGAGATCAGGGTTCCGACGGGGGTGTGATCACATGGCTGATCTGTCCTGGCAGGATGCGGTCGCAGCGTTCGACCGGCTGCAGAGCGAGACGAAAGACCTCGTATTCCCGGCAGGCGACGGAGAGATCCGGTTCACGGTCCGGGCGCTCTCGCAGCTCGAACGCGACCAGATTGAGGCGAAAGCGCTCCGGATGCGGAAGCGCCGGCGGGGGGACACCGTCTCTGCGGAGGAACTCAGGGCGCTGAAGACCGAGTATATCCGGGTCGGCGTGGTCTCCGGACCCGAGGGGTTCGCCCCGACCGAGGAGAACATTGCCATGCTCCCGGCCCACATCCGGGACGCGCTCGCGGATGCCGTACAGGGGTTCGCGGAACTCGACGAGGAGACCCGGATCGGCTTTCGTTGACTGGGGACATGGGGACGCGGTCATCCCCGAAGAGCCGTGGGAGGCAAGAGTGATGCAGGACGCGGCATTCTGGTCGGAGTACGGTTGCCCATTCGACGCCCGCGCCGCCCTACCTGCCCGGGAGTATCAAGCGCACATGGCGATCCTGGAGGGTAAGGCGAAGAAGATGAAAGAAGAGAGCGAAAAAGCAAAGCGGAGGAGGCAGCGGTGGTAACGGTCAGCGAGACAGTGATCCGCTTCATGTCCCTCGGCGCGGATAAGGTAGTCCGGGACGAGGACCGGGTTGATAAGGCGATTTCGAAAACCGCAAAGAACGCGGAGAAGAACGAGAAAAAAACCAAACGCTGGATGGAGCGGCACAAGACCGCCCTGACGGCGATCGGAGTGGCAACCGCTGGTGCGATGGCCGGGATCATCGCAGCCTCACCGAGCCTCCAGGCGGCGTTGTCGGGGGTATATCTCGAGTTCTCGATGCTCGCGATGGATATCGGAGAACGATGGGCTCCAGCATTTGAATGGCTAGAAGGTATCGCTGGAGATCTTGTGGAGGCGTGGGATAAGCTGCCAGAACCTCTGAAGGACGTACTCTCGTACGGCCTGCTCGTGGCTCTCGGGTTCCTGGCGATCGCCGGGGCAGCTGCCGGCCTGCTCTGGCTCCTCGGCCCTCTGACTACCGCGCTGGGGGTGGATGGGCTTGCCGGCCTGCTCTCCGGTGGGCTCGGCCTCACAACAGCAGCCGGAGGGCTGACGACGCTCGGGATCGTAGTGGGGGTCCTCAGTGGGATTGTGCTCGGCGGGGTCGTCGTCTGGCTCCTATGGAAGACCGGGGTTCTCAAAGCGATCGAGGAGGCCGGGGCTCGAGTAGGGCAGTTTGCGTACAATACAGGGGTCAGGTTCCGGAACCTCTGCGACAACGTTCTCGGGTGGCTGGAACTGACTGCTCTTGGGGCGGCCCATTGGGGGGCACAGTTCGCGCTGAACCTCGTAAAACCACTGCAGGAGGTCCCGTTCCTCGGGAACCTGCTCCAGCCTAAGATCGATTCGCTCCAG
>JBAZKI010000013.1:0-17948 GCA_041650875.1 Patescibacteria group bacterium | reverse complement strand
GTAAACAGGTTGAACCGGACAATTCAAGCTTACAGATTGCAAATCCCCTTCCCAATAACTATATAACCTATAACAATATAAAGGATTCGCCATAGTATTTTTATATAAATGTCTTTATAATATCTTGTTGTATGGCAGACGAGTTAGGGAAGAAGTTAAAATGGAAAGATTTCTATGAGAACGTGTTACGTGACCGCGAGTTCTGTAACACTACCTGTCAATGTTTCACTCGATGCCCGTTCTCCGTTCAGACGAAAATCACTGAAAAACAGCCGTGCAGGGTGAAAGAGCTTGATAACGAGACGCAACGCCGGTTTGTCCGACTGTTCGTGTTCGGTGACGACGGGTTATACGACGAGGCGATTAGCACGTTGTTCATGATATCGCAGAAAGTCGATATGACAGATAAAGACGAGTTAGGTAAATATTTCGAACTGGTGCTGAAGTTCACCCGGACGTTCAAAGGCATGATCGAAGAGAAAGCACCGAACAAGTTCACTATAAGTATCGAGGATATAGGGAAAGACGTGCAGGTAACTGACAGCAGAGGTAGGTCCGTCGAAGCGGATATCATCCATGACAACGATAAAGAGTCGTTACTAAGCTCGCCGAATTTAGGTGACATCATGAAACGGCGTGAGAACAAAGTGTTCACATGAAGATCACGCTGCTCCCCCGTCAGAGAGAAATCCTTCAATCTGACGCCCGATTCATCGTTTGCGCCTGTGGCAGGCGGTTCGGGAAAGCGTTATGGATAGAGACACCAATAATCACCACCGATGGGTTCAAACCTATAAAATGTATTGATCCGGGAGATTACGTTTTTGACGAATCTGGTAATCCGGTTGAAGTCGAATACCGTAGCGAAGTGTACCACGACAGACCGTGTTACGAAGTCGTTTTCAGTGACGGTACAGTGATAGTTGCAGATGGAGATCACGAATGGGTTACACTCGACCAAAACTACCGTAAAAACGTAAGGAGGCAGCACACCACCAGTTACAAACCAACACTACACACAACAGAAGAGATAAAAGATACGTTAACTATCCAAAGGAACGATACCAAAATCCAGCACAACCACGCGGTGCGGGTATGTAAACCCATAAACTTCTCAACAAAAGAACAGAGTATAGACCCATACCTGCTCGGTGTATGGTTGGGCGATGGAACAACGTATGATGGAAGCATAACAACAAACGACGATGAGATTTTGAACGCTTTCAGAGAACGAGGGTACAGGGTCGGGCAACCAGAATCACGTAAAGGTTCGATTACTTACACTATTTTCACACCAGATATACATGATACCGGGAAATGGCGCGGTAGAAACAAAACGTTTCTAAAAGAACTGAAGGATGCAGGGGTTTTGAACAACAAACATATCCCGAAAAATTATCTTTTTGGTAACGTCAACCAGAGAAAAGAATTACTTAAAGGATTGATGGACACCGATGGGTATATCAGCACTAAAGGGTACGCGGAATACACGTCGTGCGACGAGAAACTGGCGAATGACGTTTACAGTCTTATATTGTCGCTTGGTGTCAAGGCGACACTGAACATATATGATGCAAAACTTTACGGTAAAGTGACAGGCAAAAAGTACAGGATTCATTTCACTCCGGTATTCAACCCGTTCAAGTTAACCAGGAAATCGGAAAGGTTCAGGAAACCAAAGAAACCTGATGTAAATAGACGGTTTATTGTTGATGTTAGACGGGTTGAGTCCGTCCCGGTCTGTTGTATCGCTACAAAAGGCAAGTCTCACTTGTTCCTTGCAGGCGAACGGTTTATCCCGACACACAACTCTCAAATGTCTGCGTTCAAGGTGGTTATGGACGCGCTCAAGAAACCTGACGGTGTGTACTGGTTGGTGTCGCCTACGTATCCCCAGACTAAGATTATATGGCGTATGATCAAACGGTTTCTACCGAAAGCCTATATCAAGACTATCCGTGAAGGCGAACTGTACATCGAACTGGCTAACGGGTCAACGATCTGGGCGAAATCTGGTGATAACCCGGACAACCTTCGTGGTGAAGGGCTGAACGGCGTCATATTAGACGAGTGCGCTATGCTGAAACCGGACGTTTGGAACGAAGCGATCAGACCAGCTTTAGGTGACAAACGGGGTTGGGCTATATTTATCAGCACACCGAAAGGCAAAAACTGGTTCTACGAACTGTTTTTACGTGGTATCGACACCACACAGAACCGTTGGAAGTCGTACCAGTATCCTACCTGGGAGAACCCTATCATATCGCAGGACGAGATCGACGAGATGAAACGGTCTATGCCTGATATCAAGTACCGTCAAGAGATTTTAGCCGAGTTTCTGGACGCCGGTGGTGAAGTGTTCCGTGGGTTAGACCGCGTAATAACGGCAAAACGGGCTGATCCTGTGCCAGGACGGTACTATTTAGCCGGTGTAGACCTCGGCAGGCACGAAGATTTCACGGTTATCAAGGTTGCGGACACGTTAGAGATGGAAGAAGTGTACTCTGAACGGTTTAACAAGGCAGATTGGGACTATATCAAGCAAAGAATCCGTGAAGTCTGCCAGAAATACAACAGATGCACGATAATGCTCGACTCTACGGGGTATGGCGACCCGATTTACGAAGATTTAGCGAAAGAGGGGTTACCGATCAACGGTATCAACATCAACGTGAAGACAAAACCCGAAATGATCGAGAATTTGCAACTGTTAATCGAGAACCAACAGATAAAACTGCTTGACGATCGGGACACTCTGCTCGAATTCGGTGCGTTCACGTACGAACAGATGCCGTCAGGTCATATCAGGTACTCTGCACCGAAAGGGTTCCATGACGATTGCGTTATGGCAGCTGCTTTAATGGCGTACGGGCTTGGTTACGGCGGGTGTTCTGCTATAGGTGTCATTGAAGACGACGACATCCAACCGGAACACGACTACGACGAGATTGAGGACATAGTTAAATGGTATGACGATGAGGAGGAAGACTTAATCCCTGACGAATCTTACTCATAATCCTCTCATCGGAGGAGTTTTTTTGGGTAAGTACAAATGTCATCAATGCAAAATCGTAATATCTGAAGAGGATTTAGTAGACGGAAACTGTCCTGTCTGTATGTCGGACACCGCGTTAAAACCTATGTGTCCTCGTGACCATCTCCACTGTTCTCATGACGTTGTTGACGGGATAGCGTACTGTCCTGACTGCGGGTCACAGATGTGTCCGGTATGCGGGTCACACGACGTTGTTCAGATCAGCAGGGTAACGGGGTATTATCAAGAAGTAAGTGGGTGGAACAACGCAAAACAACAGGAATTGAAGGATAGGACAAGGTATAATGCTCTATCGGGAAAGCAACAAGAGTTAAAAGACAGGGCGAGAACTAACATTACATGATAGTGGAAACTATTATAACCTACTCTTCGTGGGTAGCGTTGACGTTAGGGATAATAGGCGCTATAATAATCGCTCATCCGACAGCGCGGGCGAAAGTGGTTGGGTTTGAGGTTTGGATATACTCTAACATATTCTGGATCGTGTTCGCGTACAGTATCAAATCGATCCCCACCGCTATAAACTTCATATTCTTCACGATAATCTCCGTAGTAGGTATCTGGAACCATATCGGTCTTGCAGACAAAGAGAAACGCGAGAAAGAAGAGTTGTTAAAAGTTCCAGAAAAGATATAACGTAGTATTATAAAACCATACGAATATGAAGAGACTATTGGTAATGGTTATCGCTCTTACCCTACTTGTAGGTGTAGCAAGCGCAGATAACGTGCTTTGCCCGTTCTGGGTTGGCGACGACCCGTCAGAGTTGACGTTCGGGTATACTACTGTAAACTCAACTATGGCAGGCACGGCAAGTAACGGGTTGTCATACAGTTCGTACGCCGTCGCAGGCAGCGAATCGTGTGTTGTAAGTGCGGGTGTCCGGTCACAGTCAATGTTCGGTAGAGGATCGTTAGAGTTCGCTACAACTTCTGTAATCACACCTGACGGGCTTACAGGCGATATAGGCGCGTCTCTCGGCGGTGGCAGGTTGTACATGTCCGATACCGCTTACAACATGGGTATCAGCACGGCTATGGACTGTGGTGACGTGGCACCGTTCTGCGAGAGTATAATGTCTAACGTCCAGGCAGATATCTCACAGGGTGTTATCGCGTCGTCGTCTGACGTTACACCGCTGGTATCGTCTGGGTATCTTACGCACGAGTTTGGTGTGTCTGGAAGCGGTATAGCTACGGGGTCATACGACCTGTTCCTGATAGAAGGTGTTGAGAACACGACACAGTTCATGCGGTCAGGTGATTTCGTAAGGATGCATGGGAACACGCTTGAATTCGTCCGACAGATTGATCTAAACTCAATCCGGTAACCTATTCTCCCAAATATATTTTTATATCTCTATATAGAGAGGTAAATATGCAGACTCCGGCAGACCGCGCATACGACGCGAGGAGATCAGACAGACAAGCGTCTAAAGGTACGTTATGGAGAAAGTCACACCCGCAACAAGCACGAGAGTATAAACGGAAATACCGTGCAGAGAAAGGTCGTCGTGAAGGCGTATACGCCCAGATGATCTGTGAACAGCGAAACCCGATAACCGTCTATTCTGATAACGTTCTTGTAACCTGTGACTACCATATCCCGTTCCAGGACGACTGTCTTATAGACTATATGTTATCTGTTGCAGAAGACAACGGGGTATACGATCTTATCGTAGCAGGTGATTTCTGGGACTGTGACAACTATAGCCGACATTCACGGTTAACGTGGTTAGAATCGTTCCAAACCGAAGTAAAAGAAGTGGGAAAAGTGCTTGAAAAACTCGTTGACCAGTTTGATACCATCTATTTCTGCCGGGGTAACCACGAGAAACGGTGGATCGATATGAACACGGGTCTTACCGGGATGGAAGAACTGTTCGCCATGACAAAGATCGTTGACGGGTACGAAGTCACGTTAGACGACCACCTGAAACTTGTCCAGAAAAACCAGGACTGGCTTATATGCCACCCGAAAAACTTCCGGCAAGTGAACCTGTCAGTCGCCAGGGATCTGTCAGCGAAGTTCCATTGTAACGTTATCAGCGGGCATGGTCACCAGTTCGCGCAAGGGTGGGACAGGTCAGGTAAATACCGTGTAGCAGACGGAGGTGGGCTGTTCGACAGGGACTCAATAGACTATCTGAGAGAGACAACGTGTCACCCTGTCACCAGAAACGGGTTCTACCTGGTACAGGACGACGATCTTATACCGTTTGAACCGTAAAAGAAGAAGGCGGGAGGTGGCGTTCCCACCTTCAGAACCAGTTTGGTGCTATCTGGATGATGTCACTTACGGAATAGAGTGTATCCCCACACTAACGACAACAACAACAATTGTGTTGTCGCCATACCATAATTGTCCACTCAACTATAAAAAATCATCTCTCTGGAATCATAAATATAAACATTTTTATATTACACCTATGATATTTATAATGTAGTGACTTCCATGCCTGATTTTGAACGATTGGTGAGCAACCGGCATAGGAAAGAGATATTGGATATGGTATCCTCTTCCGCGCTGTCTGCCGCTATGATAAAGGCGTTCGCCATTCCCGGTGTAACCGACCCGGACGAACGGTACGGAGCGCCGAAGATAAAAGACGAGACGGACTGGCAGAGAGACGAGGCGTTCAGACGTGCTATACACAGCGTATCCAACTATTACAACTCTCTTGGTATGCCCCGATCTAACTTCACCAAATCAGATAACGACGACTTAGCGGAAAATGCGTATTATTCTGTATGTGAAAAGTCTATAATGGATTACCTCAGTTCGATGAACTGGACGGTAGAAGATAAGAAAGGGAAAGAGATAGACGAAGCGATAGAGTTCCTCGACCAACCCAACCCGCAACAGGACTTTTCAGACATCATCAAAATCACGGTACGCGATATACTCCGGTACGATGCCGGTACAATAATAAAGACGTACAACATGGGTGGCAACCTTGTTGAGTTCAAACCGTATCTTGGTACAGAGTTCTGGCCGGAGATCGACAGGTTGTATTATAAAGGGATGACAGCAGGTATGCCGGTGAAAGGGTGGTACTCCCGTGGGTATATCATGCGGTGGTGGCAACGGTCACGTACAGGGTTGTACATATCGTTCATGCCGGACGAGGTAGCCTATATGCGAATGTACCCCAGGTCAGACGACGTGTACGGTACAGACTTCATAACCAGACTGAAATACCAGATCCAGTACCTTATCGACTCGACACGGGCAGCAGGGAAGACGTTCGCTAACGGTGTCGTGCCAAGCCTTGTCTGGAGCCACCCGCAGATATTCGATTGGAACCAGTTGAATCAACGCAGGATGGAGATCAAGAAAGAGAATACAGGTTCGTACAAGTTCGGTAACGTTCTCCACCTGATCAAAGACGAGGAAGTGGAAACGCTTTCCCACACGCTTCACGACATGGAATGGTTAGAAGGTCAACGGTTCATATCACAGATGGTCTGGGCGATGTTCGGGTTCCAGCCGGAAGAGTTCTCCGGTCAGTCGGTCAACCGCGCTACTGCTTACATATCACGTAACGTCACGAAATCCAAGATGCTCTACCCGTTGATGCATTACTACGAACGGATCATCAACAAAGAGATCCTACCGAAGGTTAAAGGGTACAACAAAGACTGGTCGTTCAAGTTCTCTATGGAACTCGACCTGGACGACGAACTGAAACAAGCCCAGATACTTGCTACCAAAGTCCAGAGTGCTAACATGCTTGCATCTATGGGTGTAGACGCAAAAGACGCGCTTAAAGTGTCGAACGTGTTAGACGATCCGACGACTATCAAGATAGAGAACCCGCCAATAAACATATCCCAACCGATGAAACAACCGGCAGCAGCTAAGAACAAGTTCGGATCAGTGGAAGGTTCCCAGAACAAAGAGATCAGGTCGCCACGGTTCGGTGACAAAGAGGAACGACAGGCAGGCATCAACAAAGCGAACAAGAAGAGTAAGAGTAAAGGGGTATTCAAATGACGCATTATGTAAGGATATACGATTTCGATAGAGGTATCAACATCAACCTATCGTTCGGTAACGACGTTGGTGGTTGGATCGTAGGCAAGAACAAAGACAACCTCCGGTTAGGTAAAGAACTGGTTCGTAACGGTCAGAACGCGCTCCGGCATGACAGGTTCAAAATGGCTAACCCTGTTAAATGGAAAGACATCGTAAAAGATTTCGTTAAGAAACATAACCTTGAAGTTGACGAGTGGGTGACATAGACAATGGAAGCAAACGTAATTATAACCGACGGTAGCGGTGTAGAGAAAGGGGATACCAGTAACCCGGTATACGTTATTGACAACCCCGCCAAACATACGGCAACAACGATAACAGTATCGTGGGCGAAAGACAGCGCGACCAGCGCGGAGATAGATACTTTAGGGTATACTACTCACGGTATCCTTATCCCGGACAGTTTCGACGGTGCAACACTTTCCTTCTTAACATCAACAATCAGTGGTGGGACGTTCAGGTCGTTATATTCAAGCGACGGCACAGAGGTTACCGTAACGAGCGTAGCTACTAACCGAATGATATCGTTTGACACGATCAAAGACGAGTTGACGCCGTGGCAATACGTTGAGATAAGAAGTGGTAGTGCAGCTACTATCGCCGAACAAGCAGCAACCGTAACTACATACCTTGTTTCGAGATGACGAGTTTTATGAAACCGAAAGACGTTGAGAAGAAGGTATACCGATCGCTTAAAACCGGCGGGAAGACGATAGACGAGATTCAGGTTGATGTAGGATCGTCTGTCAGCAAGAAACGGATCTCTATCGTCCTTGACAAACTTCTTAAAGACGGTTGGGTTGAACGGTACGCGAACGAGTACAGGCTTAGGTACGTGTTAGGAAACCCTATCAGCACCCAGAAAAAGAAACAGGACTGGCAGTACGAGACGATCCAGTCCTTACAGGGTAAAGAAGAGGAACGACCTGCAAAATACACGAACCCGTACGTTGACTGGATACCTCACTGCGACCAGGGTGACAGAGGAACGTGTTGTGGGTTTGCCGGTCATTACAAAGCGTGGTTACTCCAACTCAACCTTCTCACTGACAAACCGAACAAGGAAGACGTGCAGAAGATAGTGTACGACGTTCCTGTAGAGGTCTGGGGTAAATGTAGGATGCTTGTTGACCAGAAACATGAACTCGCTCCGTCTGCTGAAGGGTTATACAACGCCTGTAGGGAGATAGAGAACGTGACATACCCGTCAGGGTGCTGGATTCGTGGTGTAGTCAGAGCAATGAAATCTGTTGGGTACACTTACGAGAAAGACCAGATGACATCTAAGGTGTCACGGTGCGTCCCGATATACTACCCTCGCGACAAAGAGTACCTTGAAGAACAGGGGAAAGATCATAAAATAGACGGGTACTCTGCTGTAACTACGTGGGACGGTCTGAAAGACGCTATCTACAATTACGGGTGCGCCCTTATCGCTATAAACGTCTACGACAACCTCGAATCCCGTGGTAAAGACGTTATCTTACCTGATCCGAAAGGATCGGTTATCGGTAGCCACGCGCTCTGCGCTGTAGGTTACGACGAGGGTTACATCTATTTCCTGCACAGTTGGCGGGCAGGCTGGTCTAAGTTAGGCGGGATATCGAAGAAGTATTACGACACGGCGTGTGGTACGGCTTACGTTGCACAGGACTCCGCAGATGTAGGGATAGCGCACGACCTGTACGGGACGATCACAGTCATAACAAACGTTCCGTGCGACATCTGGATCGGTAAAGACAAATACGAAGGGAATAAGGTCAAGATCAGTGCGGAGTTCGACAAGTATTACACCATCGTCGCATCTCCACAAGACACTTGGAAATATATGCCGTCTGAACAGACTGCTATTAAACGGGTTACAAAAGAGTCGCCGGAGGTCATTATCGAGTTCCCTTTTGTAGATAAAGAGATTAAAGATCGGATCAGAGAGCTTATAGAAAGAATACTGAACAGGTTAGGGATTTACCTCTAACCCAAAATCTCCATAAGAGAGCTATACATTTTGAGCGTGTTGCAGTCGAAGTAAGCGTACCTGTTCTCGTCTTGTGCAGACTCGTAAATGATCGCTTCAACAAGCGCGTACGCGGCTTCCAGTGTCGGTAACGTAGCGATCTCTTCAAGACCGGAATACCGACCCGTGTTCCCCGCCATCTCTACACTGTACTCTACAACGTCACTCTTCTCGTACCGAAACTCGCACACCTCAAAGTCAGCGATACCGTCATCAATACAGATAATGTGCCGGTGTTTGTTCGAACTACACCCGTGTTCACTTTCAAGACCTACAACATACATACAACCAAATTGTACCATATACCTATATAATGGTTCTCTCTCCGAGTAATATCCATCAACGATTTATAATAATAGACTAATATTTCTTCTGGTGAAACGACTATGGAATCTATAGAAGCGATTTTCGCTATACTCGGAATCCTGAGTGCTGTCGGGTTTGGGTATATAGTGAACGATGTGCGCTACGCAAAAGGGAAGAAGATCCTGAAAAAGATCCGTGAGATGATTGACTACGTAGACGATGCGGTCTATGACGACCACGTAACAGAAGAAGAGTTCCGTGTCGGTTGGGAGAAACTGAAAGCTCTCTACGCTGCTTTAATGAGTTGATACTATCATGAACCAAACAACAACGAGTGACTATAATTGCGCTCGGAGATGGAACGACGACAACTACTGTTGTTGCCGGTGTAACCGTTTCCGTTGTTGCCAGAAGTGTTGCAGGAGAACGATTTATGTACAGTACCCGCCACCCCCGCAATGGACAGACAATAACTGGTACTGGACAGGCACTACAACTACAACAACTACTTGGAGCAACTCTGAATGAGCCGTGTCAACAACAAATGGGTCAACGAAGAGTCGTGGACGTTCCATATCACTAACAAGAACCTTTTAAGGAGCATCATCGATTCGGAAGACGACAAAGAACTGATGCGGGTTAAAGAACTTGAGTTCGATGAGAAATGGCTGGTCAACGACGGTGAAGGCGATCCACCGAACATGGACTGGATTCGGGCTATCATCAAAGCGTGGTCGGAAGAGTACTTAGACGGCGCACCGATCTGGTTGAAGAAGTTCAAACTCGTCCCACTTATAGAATCGTTGTACCGGCAAGATTCCGCGTATGCTGAACGGATCGGCGGTGTTGTCCAATGGATCATCTACAACGAGAAGTACTGGCAGATGTGTGACACGAAACAGAAGAAAGTCAAGTTTGTCGAAGACTGTCGCGACTGGTGGTTAGAAGAAGACCATCGTGGTAGGACACGTAACTGGATAAACAAGATGTGGACTCGTGTACTGAAATGGTATGCCAAGAAGAAGTTCTGGTACGATTCCATAAACTTCCTGATCGATTACACTATTGAACACAAAGGCGAATGGCAACCACACCCCATGTACGATCCTAAGGTCTGGTTCCCGCGAGGGCGCGGTAAGATCAACGATAAGGTACACGGAGGGTTAGCATAAATGGCAGTAACTACGCAAGCCGTCAGCAGTAAAGACCATACTATTGAAGACATCCTGGTATCACAACTCGAATACCTCAAAATCTTTGACGGTCCACCAGTAGAACACCCTATACTTGACCTTCTCGCTGACGCTACAACCAACTACAAGTCTTATGAGATTGTATCGAAAGATCCCAACCTCTTAATCCTCTGGCATCACATGGAATGGGTCAAAACGTTTGAACCTGAATGGAAATATAAAAATGCTTATATAAATCAGGAGAGAATAAAATGTATCCTGTTCCATGAGAATCCCTGGTTCAGGAGCAGAATGGGTAATGAGATGTGGTGGTATGTAAACTACCAAAACCAGGATTCTTATTACGTGCTAACATGGGAAGACTTTTATGACCCTCGAAAGTGGTATAACCCCGGAGAACCCCGCAGACCTGAACATGGTGGTCTTGCAAAAGGGAAACGAACTTGAACTACTTACCAAGTTAAAATATACCACTGACAGAAAAATCTACGGGTGCGCTCATTTCCCCGAAGTTGATCGGGAGAAAGAACTCATCCTTTCTGAAGCCATAGAAAAAGGTCTTCCCGACTTCATGGAACACCCTATTTTGCACTATCAACATACGGAACGACCTGTAGGCGTCATAAACAAAGCCGAGATAGGTGAAGATGGTGCATTACTACTCGAAGGAAGCATATTCGATACCCCGGACACAGATGATGTCTGGGACGAAATAGTTTCTGGAGGTCTAAATAAATTCTCGGTGTTCGGTAAACGTATAAAGGGATCACAGGAATGTGCATTGTCTCCGATTGTGCGTTCTACCCCATGCGTCACGAAAGCTATGGTGATCTATAGTATCAGTGTTGTTGGGGATAATGCCATGAACCAGAACACGTTCCTCAAAGTGGCTAAAGGAGGCAATTCTATGCCAGAGGAAGAAGAGAAGAAGAAAGAGGAAGGTAAAGACGAAGATGTCGAGAAAGGTGATGCCGAACAGGAGATGCCTACACTCGCACATTCTGAATCTAACATAAGCTCTGTTCTCGAACGAATCGGAAACCTGGAGAAAGCGTTTGAAGAGATGAAACAGATGCCCGAACCTACAGAAGAGATCGGTAAAGGCGAGGACGAGGAGGAAACAATGGAAGAGAAGAAAGAAGATAAGGAAGTTGAAAAGTGTTCAGACGTGAAGAAAGCGGACGAGGCAACCCCTGAAGTCAAAGAAGAGGCTGTCGAGACGCCTGTAACCGATTTCATCACGAAAGCGACTTTCAACGACGAGATTAAGAAAGCACTTGTCCAGATCGATACTATCCAGAAGGCGTATAACGACCTGAAAGAACGTGTCGATAAGATGGAAGAGTTTGCGATCCAGAAGGGCGGCAACATCGTGTTCATCAAGGAAGACGGTGCGACTGATAACCCTATGATTGACAACCTCAAAGCAGTGGAGGGATAGACAGATGCCACTTACTAACTCACACATGTACAGAGGTAACGTAGGACGAGTCGGGTATGGTTCACTCTCTGTAGACGACAGCAACATTATAGGCGAATCGTTCTGGGGTAACGTCGCTGACGGTACACCTATCGACGATATGCGTGGTCACGTCAGGAAAGCGCAGTCCCGGTACAAGGACAACGGCGTAACCGTGATGATGCCGCTACAGAGTCCTGTAGTTGACGACATTTACAGGGATTTCATATTCGGTCCTACACACCTTATGGAGAAAGATGACTTCAACGAGTACGCGATCAAGGCTCAGCAGAAGATCATCAAGGCTTCCGAAGATTACGTCAAGGAAGTCATCAAGAAAGCAGACACTACGAGTACGCTCGATACAAGCCTGATGCATGTTATCGCCGACCAGGAAGTAACATACCTGTACAAGCGACCTTACCCGCTTCAGACGCTTATACCTGTCGAAGCGAACAAAGGTAAGACTGCAAGTTGGGATGTGATCGGACCTTACGACATCACCAGTGCTGCGTTCGGGTCAGAAGATCCTACACTGACAGAGAGCGACATGACTGCTTACAACCGTACTGACACGGTTAAGTACATGTACGCTGTCGGTAGGCTCACTAAAGCCGTCAAGTTCGCCGGTCTTACCCAGATACCCGCCCGTGACATCAAGGCGATCCGTATCGACCTTGCGCAGGACGCGCTACGTGCGCTCAGGGAACGGAGCATGCTCGGTGTCAGCAGGACTGTCACGGACACTACCAACGCCTGGACAGCTGCCGCTGGTAACCAGTACGCCGGTCTTTACGAACTGATCACGTCGAACACCGCAGGTAACCCCGCAACAGGTGACCAGTGTTGGATTGATGTGTCCGGTTCGAGCGTAGACACCTACGGCGAGATCATGACCTATCTGGACGCATCGTACAGGTACATGGTTAAGTACGGTATGCAGCCGAACCTTGCAATCTGCGACTACGCTACGTTCGGTCTGATCCGGCGCGGTCTTGCAGAATACTTCCGGTACTCCGGCGAAGGACAGGAACTCATCCCTGGTGTTAGCAAACTCACGCTGACGTTCCCCAACGCTGGCGGGCTACCGCTTGTCCCACACCCGTTCATGCGGATGGACACCGGAGCTTACGGTGGTATCTTCCTGATTGATACCCGTCTGCTTGCCCGGAGAACGTTGTGGGCTGACACGTACGAAGAGCTTGCAAACATAAACACAAGCGACAAATTCGTGATCTCTGCTGCCGAGACGCTGATTGACAAGTCGGATATCGACGGATCAAGTTCGCTTCATGGCGGACTGTTCGGGATCACAATCTGAGGTGATTAAGAAATGACTATAGTAACTGCAACGGGAGAGAAGATGGTTGGCGCTCCGTTCTGTGCTGTGATTGCTGCTAAAGCTGCTCAGAACGATATCGTTACCCTCTTCGACAATCCCGGTGTAATTCCACGCGAAGTAATGACTTTCGCGAACGCGGCGTCTCTCAGTGCAGGGACACCCGAATGGTGGGAGTACACCGTTATCAGGAACGACGGCGGGGACACGTCTACCGATACCAGTGTCGCGTATAATACTGCTGTAGCCGGAGAAAGACACTCTGGCGGGTACTACGTTCTCGCCCCGGCAAGCGGGGAGATCCTATACGTTATCGCTGATAGCGGGTATGATACTACCGAAGGAACGCTTACCTGTATAAGGGGTTGTCTCGGAACCACTGCCGCTGATATTGCCGATGACGATTACTTGGTCGTGATGAACGCGATCAAGCTGAAAGGCAGTTTCACCGGCTACACGATGATAATGTACGATGAACTTCCATACGATCCGAAAGCGGAAGTTTTCTGAGGTGGGGTAGATGAGCTGGTTCTACCGCTTTTTCAGTAAAAGCGATAACGAACAGGTTGTCACACTGAACAGTCCATACATTCAGTTGACAGGCTCAGCGACTCTTACTGGAGCCTTGACGGTTTCAGATAGTCCGGTCTATTTCGGTACTGGCACACTTGGTATCTTCTTCGGTACTGCTACACCGTGGAGTACCGGGATTGCTGATGCAGATAAGGGAAGCATTTACATGCAAACGGTTGGAGGTACAATCTACTACAAGACGGATTACGGTTCAAAATCCTGGTCTACGGTCACTGGAACTACGTCGTAGGGGGGTTTGATCTCCTATGGCGTATTTTTCACAGACCGATATAGAGGAATATACAGGGTTCAACTACACTGACGCCAAGAACGCTGGTGTGACAATGAACGCTACACAATGGGCGACCTTGTGCAGCAATATCGTAGATTACGTCACCCAAACAGTAAACAGGTGGTGTAACGTCGAATCGTTTGAATCACATGAAGTCACTGAGTACCATGACGGTAAAGGTGCTGCTGGTGACGATGATACATACCTTGAATGGGATATTACCTTCTTCTTGAGAGAGTACGCTACTGGCGTGTCAACCGTCTACATTGACGGTAACAGTAAAACCGCTACAATTGATTGGGCTACACGGTGGGAACGTAGCACAGCAACCGCCGGGGATTACGAGGTTGCTACAAGGAACGAACTGACTACGGTTAAGTTCCATAACAACTACCCGCCAGAAGGCACGAACAATATCAAGATTGTTTACTATGCAGGGTATCCTTCGGGTTCGTCCGAACTTAACGAGATCAAACTGTGTTGTCTTAGGATGGCAAGCAACATCTTATCTAACAAGAAGAAGATTCAGGAGGCGTTAACAGTAAGGGGTACAGACGTGCGAGATTACGCTCCGATGTTCGATACGAACGACGAGTTACTTACCGACGAGATAAAGCGTGACCTTGCCAAATACAGGCGGTACAGGTTAGGTGGGGAGGCTTGGGATTGAACCCGCACATATACTCCGAGGTTGATGCCGACGAACCTGTAACCAGGAGAGAGTGTTCTCTGTTGAGAAAGATGCTTGATGATCGGGTAAGAAGCGTGGAGACAGACCTAAAAGAGATCAAACTCGAACTCCGAACGATTAAAACCGACCTGGACAAGTTCTATGACAAACAGGAATCCAAATGGGAACGGCTTTGGATACTCATACTCACAATATTAGTCCTGGTTGCAATGGGTAGGGTTTTGGATTTGGAGTCGGTGTTAAAGATACTTATATGAAGTTCCAAGTGCATATCGCAGTAAGCAGAGAATTAGTCGAGGCGCTCGAACGTTACCCCGAAGAGATCCCCGAACTATTCGGAGATCGGATACTGTACCATCTCGAAGAGAACTCTCCTTACGATGATGTCACACCAAGAGGAACTACTCATATCAGGCTTAAAGACAGTTGGGGTTACACCAAACCGAAGACCAGCAAGTTAGAGTTCTTCAACGACTCTTACCAACACTATTTCTTACGTCACGGTAACCTACCGCTTGGCAAGAAGTATATCGAACCGAAAAAGAAGAAGAAAGGTGGTGCTAAGGTTCTTGCGTTCCCGTGGCGCAGGATGGGTGGCAAAATGGTCTTCTACAAGCGGGTTAAAGGTATCAAACCTAACAGGAAACTGTTCAAGATAGGGAAGACTTACCGGAAAGTCATAAACGATTCCGTGAAAGAAGGTCTCATTCACGGTGAGAAAGACCTTCAGGCGTTTCTTGACCATAACGGGAAGTTTGACCGGCTTACCGAGAACAAACGACCTCGCGAGTTTATCAGGATGCCTGGAACAGCGAAACGCGCTATAGAGTTTGAGACAGAGAAGGTGTTACCCTACAGACAGAGGTTAAAGAAAGAGAAGGAACGTAAAAAATGGAACGAGGAGACGTATGGGAACAAGTAGCACGGCAATTAACGCCATTGTAGACGCACTGAAATCTGACTTGGAGACAGCGACAACGTTAGGACTTGGTGCAAGCCCGACAGTTTACGAACGAGACGAAGAACCTGCACAGATCGAACGGGAGAACTTACCCTGTGCGTTCATGGTTCCTATAGTTGAGGAAGGGTGTACTGTCGATATGAACATGCCGTGGTTCCCGGCAGACTTCGATTTCGGTATCACGGTGATGGCGTTCTATAAAGGTAACGGCGACACACCAACAGACCTTCAAACGGATCTCAGGTCGATACGAGACTACTCGTTCAACTTCGTGGACTATTACCGGACAAAGACGGGAGGTGCAATACTAAACAGAGGATCAATTCGGAACATCCGGTTAGATCAAGGATACTGGATAAGTGGTGGAGGCAACATCTTCCACTTCTGGACAGCCAAACTGGACATAACCATGAAAATATAAACACCGTTTTATATTGGAGTGGTGATTTATAAATTAACAGATGGAGGTGAGACGTGACTAATTATGCATGGTTCGCTAATTCTGCGGATATGTCGGTTACTATAGGGGCGACAACGTTCTCTGTGGCGGCGTTAAGGAACGTAAGTTTCACGCCAAGATACGAGATCGCTGAACTCTATGGTATGGAATCCACACATGTGCAGGCAAGAGCGAAATACGCGCTTAAAGTCGATGTAGCGTTTGAATACGCTATGTGGGACTGTGACAGCGATTATGTACTCAGGTCGGTTCTGAACGGTGAGTACGACAACACCAACCCCGCAACTGACGACAACACAGCAAGTCTCCGTAACAAATGTGCGTTGTTCAACGTGACAGCAACACATTACGACTCGTCAAGAGCGAGGAAAGTTACTGCGACTGCTTACAACGTAGTGTTCCCCGAAATACCGTACGAACTGAGAGAGAACGAATTCATATCCCGTAACATGCGGGGTACAGGAGAAAGCGTGGCGTTTGCAACTGGAACACCATGACGATAAACAGAGACAAGTTTGACAAGATCATAGCCGACATCCCCGGCGAAGAAGACAAGATTCGGAAACTGATCACCGAAGTCGAGAGCAAGGAGTATAACATCCTCAAGATCGGCGACCTTGAGATCAAGATCCTCCCCTCTTTACCAAGAAAGCTGAGAAGGAAAGTAGCCGAACTTGGTAACAACCCTGACGAACGGGCGGTTGACGAGGACGCTTACAGAATTATTGCCGAGATGTGTGTAGAGTCTCCTTACAACAGACCCGAACTTTGGGAAGCGCTTGACGAAGAGTACGGGTTAGTTATACCCGCTATCAAACGGATATACGCGGCGTCCGTAGAAACGGAGGAACAGATAAAGACCTTTCGCGGAAAATAACGAAGGTCAGTTCCTTATAGAACTCTGTAAACTGTTGGGTAAAACCCCGAAAGAACTGCGGCTGACAGATGAGGAATACCTGTTCTTCATTTATGCGTTGCCGAAAGCGTATAAGAGGTGGGTTACGTAGATGGTCAAGAAGATAACAGTAGAAGTTGATGTTAACAACAAGAAACTTGAAGAAGTCAGAAAGTTTGTCAGGTCGCTTGAAGACGGCGTAACTCAGGTCAACATCAAACTTCGTGATACCGCACGTAAAACCTCTGAAGAGACGAAGAAACTCACCAACGAATACGAGAACCTCAGAACCCGTGGTTTCAACAAGATAGAAGACTCCACCTCCAACATTTTTGACAACATGGAGCGGATGAAAGCAGCAGCGGAAGCTTACCACGACGAGATAAGAGACACTATAAAAGAGGTAGAAGACCTTCGCGAGATGCTGGTTCTTGCTAACGAGGAGGAGAGAAAAGAGTTAGAAGCTGATATAAAGGTTCGGGAACGATACCTGCGCGAACTGAAGAAAGGTGCGAGATACGCTTCTGGTGAGATGAGACGTGCTGCCGAAAAGACAGCTAAAAAAGAGATAGGCGGTATACCCGAAACACCTGAAGAAGGTGGTCTGAAAGAACTGATGAAACGGTGGGCTGAATCCCTCAAGATGACTATAAAGGGAGAGAAAGAGAAAGA
>JBAZKI010000012.1:0-30012 GCA_041650875.1 Patescibacteria group bacterium | reverse complement strand
AGGATTATGCGAAGCAGTTGAGAAAATATACTCAATGCCTGAAGATGCATACCGGCAAATGAGGAAAGCATGTCGTGCTCATGTGGAGGATAAATTTACCGTAAAAGACATGATTAAACAATATATGGAAGTATATAAAGAAGTATTGCAAAAAAATAAGTCTAAACATCATAGTGCTGCAGCAATGCATAGACATACTGAAAAATCAAATAGTTCATTAGTCCAAGAAAACAAGATTTGATTCATGAAAACAATAAAAGATATACTAAGAACCTTTAACCCGCTTGAAGATAAGTATGTTTCCCGTGAATATCAGTCATATGGTGTGCATTTAGCGGAAAAGCTTCAAGATCAGGCACGAAAAAGCTTATATATCAAGCTTGCCAAAACTGTCCCCAGACCTGTCCTTGAACAGGCACTCAGGTTTGTCGTGGATTCCCATGCTCGGAAAAAAGGAGCTCTTTTTATGTGGAAACTTAAGGAACTGGGAGTGTTTGTTAAAAATACGAATACGCCCAGTAGGAAACGCTACCTATCCCCTGCTGCATAAGGTACTCTTCCTTTACTGCAACTGAGTCTTTGTCTTCATACCACACAACATGCTCTAGTCCTTCCAAATCTGTGTATTCAATCGTTTTTTCTTTTGAACTTTGAGTTGTTGTTTTGAACTTTGAGATTTGCTTGTCCTGAGTAAAGCCGATGGAAGATTTGAGATTCTTAATTCCGTTATACGTCAGAGCCTTTGCCCGCTTCAGAGGCGTACCCTGTGCGTTAAGTGTCCAATCATAACCGTACATACCAAAAATGACTGTCAACTTTTCTTTTGGAACATGGGACACAAAATCCGAAATCATTTGTTTGAAATCATAATTGTAGTCCATGTTATGGCCGCCTTTATCAAGACTACGGCGGTTAAAAGGAAAGTTCGGCCCCGGCTCTCCATAGCTTTTGTGAAAATCATATGCCATGACCATGATCTCATCGCTATGGCTTCCTATAAAAGATATATCAAATTGCCTTTTTCTGAAAAAAGTATCCCCGTATACAATAAAAGAAAACATCTTATAATCTTTTTTTGCAGCAGTATAATACTTTTGAACAAATACGTTTATCTGTCCTTTCAGATCATCATTGAAAAAACTCTGCATCTCAAGATTAAGGGCGATCCCATCAAAAGACCCTTTTTTCGCAATTTCAAGAGTCTGGCTGACAATCTCATCCTGCACTTTACCATTTGTTAGAACTTCACTATTAATATCGCTATTCAACATACGGACAACTAGGAAACATTCTCTCTGCTTTGGACAGATAAAGCTTTCCAAACCCTGATATCCCGGCTCTTGTGTGTTTATACCGTTTGTAGTTGGAGCAATAGCGAAATAGTAGTATCGGTCATACGAAGTAATCTCATATTCTCCCTGTCCCAGAGCCCAATATGGTATAAAAATGCTGGATTTTTTCTGGTGAGGGCTGTCTTTGACTTTTTCTGTGATTTCACTGGTAGGTCTCCGGGTAATATCTACTGTTTTTTCTCTCGTTTTTTGAAAAGTAGCTTTAAAGAAAAGAAGATATAAAATACACGCCAATATCAATACAAAAACAAGCTTTTTCATCTACCAATTGTACCAAATAATGGAAATACCCATTGACAACAAATCGTTTTTAACCGATAATGAAATATCGACATGAAAATCATCATTTATACCATAACCGACTGCGCATTTTCAAAACAGGAAAAAGAATACCTCACTTCACACAAACTTGCATATGAGGAAAAAAATCTGGAGACAAACCGCGAGTTTCTAACTGAGATGCTTACGATATCCAATAACTTCGCGGGAACTCCAGTCACAAAAATAGAAAAAGAGGATGGACAGATCGTAGTCCTCAAAGGGTTTACAAGCCAAGAATTCGACAAGGCACTGGGATTTGCAGAAGAAAAAACACCACCGCAAGATCAAAAACAAGATCCGAATGGGCAAACAAACGTTCAAACTACTCCTGAAACCGCCGATATGCCGCCTGTTACCGTTGTCCCTGCTCAAGAGCCGGCAACTCCAGCTGCAGCAACAACTCAGCCAACAGCTCCCGCTCCCCAAACAACTGTACCTCCTGCACCGCAAGACCCCATGTCAAATGTACTCAACAACCTTGCACAAAAAGCAGAGCCTTCCATAGCTCCTGCTCCGGCAGCTGTTCCTTCTCAACCTGCTATGCCTAACATCCCTGACCCAAAACTGTAAAAAATACCTGCAGGTCCGCCCCGGCTCGAACGGGGAACAAAGGTTTTGGAGACCTCTATGATGCCATTTCACCACGGACCTAAAACTACATTTATGATAAAATTATAGCATACAACGCTTCAGGTTAACGGATACCTACAACATACAGATCCGGGGATTTATTGGTCTGCGGATTCAGATTGGCAAGGATAAGAAGCTTACCATCTGATGTAATATCAAGAAAATCAAGCTCATGGGGTCCTGAGTACACAGCCTGACGATTTGTATTATCATACTCAATAATCGAAACCTGGTTATGTTCGTTCAGGACAAGATGACGCGAGTCAGGATACCAAAATACATATTTTTCCGCAGTTGCCTTCCAATCCTTGTCATTAAAATCCGCGTCTTTGATATCGAGTCTAAAGTTTTTATCTTCCCTGATGTCATAGATATAGAGAGTACCCGGATCCAAACTGCGCTCTTCCTGTTCCTGATTGGCACTAATTAGCGGAGGATTAATAATAGGTGCAAGAGTTACTTCCTCGGTTGCCTCATAGAGAAACTTCGTCTTATCAGGTGCAAACGAGATGATTCGGAACGAATCCGAGGCAATCAGTCTCATGTCTTTGGGTAATGTCTCCAGTATCTTGACAAGCTCTTCTTGCCGCTCAGTCTCCCATGCTGCAGTTATCGAATCCATTGATGTGGTCACATCAAAGGGAGCCTGTACTTCCTCATCAAAGGCAATGTCATATGCCACAAGCGTATCAGTCTGATCAACAAACTCAAAAATCCCCTCTTTATAATCCGGTGAAAAAATAACATTGGAAGACAACAGATCAATATGTGCAGGAAGGTTCTTTTTTAATATAAGAGGTTTAAGAGGCGGAAACAATGCAAACGGTTTTTTACTTTGATCAAATATATAAATCCCATCTTTTTCTTCATTTTCAGTTTGCGTAAACAAAAGTAGTTTTCCTGTCTGATCAACCAATACTATCTTCCCTACTCCCAGGTTGGTAAGAGGAGTAAGTGATGCATTCAAAGGAAAAAGAAGCGCGTCAGCTGTCATGACAAGTTCACCTTTGAGGACTATATCCCGTTTCCAATCCGTAAAACCGTCTTTTTTTACCTCAACCGTATATTTGCCCGGTGGAAGGGTAAAGCTCGTATCTGTTGCTCCTTTAAACTCGCCGTTTATATAAATCTTGCCTGCTTTAGGAGAAGAAGTCACGGCGATGATACCTGTAGGAGTAACTGATCTTTGTTTTAAATCAAGCCTGTATCCTCTGGCATATGCGACTATCGTTAAAAATATGCCGACAAAAAAACTGAAAAACAATAAACGTTGGACTATTCTCATATGCTTACTGTGAGATGATCTCTATTAAATAACAAAATGAAACGAATTCATATACAATATGATATACAATTATACTATAAATGATGTTATCCATTGCCGATATTGTGATTTATTATGTTCTTCAAAAAAAAAGTCGGTATTGACCTGGGCACTGCAAATACGCTTGTTTATGTAGCTCAAGAAGGAATCCTGCTTGACGAACCGACGGTTGTTGCTTATTCTCTTGAAAACAAAGAAATTTTGGCAGTTGGTAATGACGCAAAAGATATGCTGGGACGCACGCCCGGCTCAATCATAGCTTCCCGACCAATGAAGGAGGGTGTCATTGCAGATTATCATACGACCGCATCCATGATAACTTATTTTCTGAAAAAAGCCCTGAAAGGAAAAGTATATTGGCCTGAAATCATGATCTCAATCCCGGGCGGAGCATCACAAGTGGAAAAACGTGCGGTTGTTGCCGCCTGCAAACAAGCTGGGGCAAGTAATGTATACCTTATTGAAGAACCCTTAGCTGCTGCAATTGGAGCAAAAATCCCCATATCTCAACCGTCAGGGCACATGATCGTAAATCTTGGTGGTGGTACCAGCGAGATAGCTGTCATATCTCTGGGACAGTTGGTTGCATACAAAACCGTACGGGTTGCAGGAACAAAGCTCGATGAGGCTATCCTGCAAGGATTACGCAAAAAACACAATCTGATCATAGGTGAACGCACTGCAGAATTCGTGAAAATGCAAATTGGAAACGCCCGTGTTGAAAATTCCGCTCAGGAAGAAATACGCTCTCTTGAGGTAAAAGGCAGAGATTTCCAGACCGGCTTACCGCACATTTTACAGATTGAAGAAAAAGAAATATCAGAAATGCTTCAAAAACCGCTCAAGGCAATCCTGGAAGGAATAAAAGAAGTGTTAAGCCTTACACCTCCCGAACTTGCGGCCGACATCGTTGATAAGGGAATTGTATTATCCGGAGGAACATCTCTTCTTACCAACATTGACCGTTATGTTACCTACTACACAAATGTCCCCTCGTTTGTTGTTGATGAACCTCTGTACTGTGTTATACGAGGCGTAGGGATGGCTATTGAAAACCTTGAAAGTTATAAAGAAGCCATCCGTTAATCAATCCTTTTGTAGAGCTCCCTTCTGATACATCTCTTACCTCTATTTGTTCTGGCTTGTCACAACAATATAATTAATATATTTACTATTATAGCATTACCTATAGTTTTTTACTACAAATAGAATAACTTGTCATATAAGCTATTTATAATAGTTCACTATATAAGGATATGAAAATATAGTAATTTTTAAGCTGTTAAACTAATTAAATATGGGAAAAGTTTATTCTTCCCTTACCAAAAGCATAAAGTAAGTTCAATATAGTTGAACAAAATACACAATTTAAATAAAACCTTTTTTATCAATTTAATCTTGTAGTATAATATCATATATATGAGGATGCAATTACTTGATGAATTTAAGGTCCCCACTCTATCAAAAAAGGAAGTCCTAGAGCAAATTAAAAAGTACATAAAATCACCACGGGGATTTTTTCATATAGTCTCTCTAAACCCGGAAAACATCGTGATTGCATTACAAAATAGGACTTTTAAACGGGTTGTCAAAAAAGCCCGTTTAACTATCATAGATGGTGTGGGGATTGTACTAGCAGCCCGTTTGCTTCAACTTCAAGCTGGAGAGCGGTATCCGGGAGTTGACCTCATGGAAAACCTTATAAGTCATGCGGGTAAAGGACGCTTACGAGTGCTTCTTTTGGGAGGTAAGAGAAATTTAGCACAGAGTCTTGCTCAGTGCTATCAACAAAGCTACCCTAAGGCTAAGTTTACGGGAGTTACCGCTATTAAAAATATTGCAAAACCGTCATATGAGGAAGAAAAGGAAATATTTCGTATAGTGCGCCTTACAAAACCCCATATGGTCTTTGCTGCCTTTGGATCTCCTCATCAGGAGCTATGGTTTGCAAAGCATAGCAATAGGTTTCACGGGGCAGTATGTATGGGTGTTGGGGGCGCATTTGATTATTTAAGCGGAGTAATACAGCGACCTCATCCATTATTTCGTCTTTTAGGGATTGAGTGGCTAATGCGACTCATAAGACAACCGTGGCGTATCAAAAGACAACTCCGATTGCTTATTTTCATGTACTTTGTTATAAAACAAAAGATACATGATATACTTGAAATCCCGCAGTCTGCATAAACAGCTCCTATTTACTATATCCTACTTCTCTTTTTTTGGATACGCACCAAGTTTTGATGATATTTTTACTTTTTTTCCGGTAAAAATAAGTCGAAAACGACTAAAGACACTTATTCATGAAGCAATTAAGAAAAAAAAAGTCGTTTCATATGATTATAGACCCCATACAAACACCGGGGGAATTCCTTTCTCCAAATCAGTTTTTGAAAAAAACTCGCAATCTTTCAAAAAAGCTTGGCAGATTTATACTCTCCCCCAGTATAGCAACCATTTTAAAAACAGTGCGTCAAGACAACAAATAACACTCCACAAGCTTGACTCAATAAATCAATTAATTAAGTCACTGTACCCGTGCCCTTTTATCAGGCTTGTGGGAATTACCGGCTCTGCAGCAATGTCAAACTGCAGGAAACAAGATGATATTGACCTCATGATCGTTACACAAGGAAAAAGCATGTTTACAGCGCGTTTTATAGCTATATTACTTACTTCTATGTTTGGACTCAGGAAAAAAAAGGGTGGTATTTGTCTTAACCTTTTTTTATCAGAGGAAGATCTCTCTGTCCCGCTTCATAAACAAACGCAATATGTCGCACATGAGCTTCTACAGATGAAAGCTGTCATTAATAAAAATAATACGTACGGGAAATTTTGCAAAGCAAATGAATGGGTGTATGATATATATCCGAATTCAAAGGTTCCTCCTTCGTTAAAGCTACGGACGACAAGCAAAAATCAAAATACAGGCATTCTCCTGGAAAAAATAACAAATGGCATTGTACTTTTACTACAACCCTTTGAATTTGCACTTAAACAGATACAGCTTAAGATCATCAGGAAAAATAAAACAGGGCTTATATTATCCCCTACCCAGCTTTGGCTATTTAGACGGGATTTTGAGAAAAGAATAAAAGGTTTATTTTCTAAAGGCTAAAGAAGTGCCTCCTTCTTGACCATGGTTTTGAATAACAGATTCAATTCGCCTACCAAACTCTCCTTCTTTTAAACCAAGATTCTCTTCTATTTCAGCCTGTAATATTGACCATTCAATTGGTTTGGCAGGTCCCGCAACGACTTCTCTGTCTTCATCAGGAAACATTGACCTTGAATATATATACTTTGTTGCCAAATCAAAAATAAACGACTGTCCTCTTTCCTTCCACTCCATTTCATCAAGCTCAAATCCCAAGATATCATGTACAAATTCATAATAGCTCGGTGCATACCCATACTCCCTCACTACTGCAGTATATATCCCCACACTTCCTGCCTCTTCGGTTTTCATAAAAGCGATGATACCCATCTGTTCAAGAGCTTCACGGTTATGTAGGATTGTTTCACGGTTTGAGGGAGCATAGCAAACTACAAGAGGACGTTCTTTTGGTGGTATTAGCTCAAGTGCAGGACCTACGGTACTTATCAAAAAGTCTATTCCTCTTGTCCATCCATCATATGGGTGTTTTGGATCTACATGATCCTCAAAATTATTGTCACAAACAACAACTGAATATTGTCTTAACGCCATTGCACAACTTTCTATTCGCTGCTGTTGTTGGTTTGGCTCATTTGTTATTCCTGCTGTTCTTTCGAAAGCTGGAATAGAAAAATAATGCTCAACATCTACACCACCAAATGTTCGGAGACTACGAGCAATTGGAAATATGGAATAAGGTGAATCATCAAGAACTGCAGCCGGTTTAAGGGAATTAGTCATAGCCATGTATATATTATACTATATAAATTATACGTCTGTAATAAAACAAAAAAAATACTGATCTCTTATATTTGTTATAATATAGTACCTGAAAGCCGGAGTGTTGGAATGGCAGACAAGCACGCTTCAGAAGCGTGTGCTCTTAAAGGGCGTGGAGGTTCAACTCCTCTCTCCGGCACTTAATTTTTTACTCTTTTTATTGCCTTTTCGTTTGAGAGATAATGGAAAAAACCGATAAAGATAAATACAAAGGACGCTGCGATGAAAAGCCATGCAATCTGTTTGAAAAAAGGATCTTCAAGAAGTTTAAGCATGGTTATCCCGACAACAAATAGAGTCAAACCTGTACGGATACATGCATAAAATGTACGTTCGTTGGATAGTTCTGTTCTTTCAATCGCAAGAGTATCACGAAGAAGCGGGTTTTTTTTCTTTTTCCTACGTTTAGGCATATAAAAATAGTGTATCACATAATCATGTTTTAAACTGAATATTTGTGTTTTTTCCTGTACAATTAACATTTGAAGTGGTTTTCTTATCACTAACAGCTAGTCACTGATCACTAACAACCATTTGGAGGGTTGGCTGAGTGGCCCAAAGCGAGGGGTTGCTAACCCCTTGAGTCGCAAGACTCGCACAGGTTCAAATCCTGTACCCTCCGCAAAGCCCTGTTGCACTTAACTTTTTTATGGTCATAACATCATAATTCTCAATCTTTGTGATATAAATGATATATGACTGAAGAAACAGGTGGATATGCTGAAGTATTACATTGTACTACAGAAGAACGTCAAACAGACGACTTACTTGGTATCCTACGTGCACAACTTGGACCTGAATATCTTGATCCGGAGGTAAATCAAGATCCTTTGGGAATCTTCGCTCTTGCAGTGCCTCAAGAACGTAAAATTGCTTCTGCTTTTTTTCTTGAGTTACAGCGAAAACTTCTTCTTATGGAAAGAGCTTCGCGTATGATACAGATTCAACACAATGTAACAAAAGATCAACAGGTAGCCTTGTCTCGACTTGTAACGGCTGTATCCCGTATATCGCACCCTTTTCCGGATGAAGATAATGGACGCTATACTCTTACAAAAGGAATATATGCCTATGAACCCCATGTTGCAAAAGGACACGGTCAAAAAATCAAACCTGAGCAGTATCACTATGCAGAGCCTGCCAATATGGTCTGGTCAATATACGACGCCAAAAAAAACCAGACGCTTTCGCTTACCTTTTTTCCTATTCCATATGGTCATTACGGCAAAAAATATCCTGAACTTGATGGAACCTCTCCTGATGAAGCCAGAGAAATACTTTTAACCGGATGCAACAGATCAAGCAAAATACTCCATGTAGCAGATATTGTTGATAAAGCAAAACCTACCTATCAACCCGCTCATATGTCTATACGATTAGATGAGGGCAGGGCCTTTTTTCCATTTACTGACAGACGGCCTGTTGCTGATATCGGCGGTGTTTTATGCAGAGAAAACGAACTTCCAGGATTTGACCTGCGCTTTACCGGCGCACCGGACATATCAACTTTCGTTCATATTCATAATGGCCGATACAATCAGCAAAAAAGAGGAACATATCACCCACATCACGCCATAGAACTCATCTCAAGCACCTTGATGAAAATGGATTTACAACCATCCGTAAAATTCTCATCTGCACATGTTTCAAAATCCTGAACCACCATTTTTTTCTACTGAACAAAAACCGCAACTTGAGGACAGCATTGACTATTTTAGAACTCGCCTTATTCGTACGACTGACCAATTTGAGATGCCTGTACAATCGACAGATGCATTTGGAAACACAGTCTGGGCCTCGTCCCAATTTGAAGAGATAGGCTTAAAACAAAGACGTCTTCCTGCAACACTTGCTATGACTGATGAAGGAAGATTATTATGCCGAATGAATCCAAGACTATTACGCCAGATCGCATCTGGATCAATAGATGGAGAGCTTATCGGTGAAGGAGATGAAGGAAAAGTATACAAAGTGACTCTACAAACTGATCATGGGCCATGTGACTTTGCGGTTAAATATACTTTTCCCATAGTTGCAACACAGGAGTCAACCGGACGCGTTATTCATTCATTTACCCCACGCGTTGATGATATGAGAGTTATGCAGTGGATCATAGCAAACCTTGGAGAACAAATCGGATTTCAATATGCACTCCCTCTTATTGCCACAAACGATATAGCGGTCGCGCCTTACATCGCAGACACGATACCTTTATACCTTATCCTTGAAACCCTATCTGATAATCCTCCTCAAGATCTACAAAAATTTCCTCAGTTTAAAGAGCTTCTTAATACAATTCAAAAAGACCAAAAAGAAGTCGCAAAATATGAAGGTTTCTCGTACCAATTTATTGTACACGTACAACAAGGCTTAAGCTTTTTATACCGTGAACTTGAAAAAGCATTCAGGGAAAAACGGATTCCTCATGTACAAACAATGGGACCACTATTTGAGTTTATGTACCGGGAAGAAAATATCCTAGTTCCGTTTTCTCTACTTTCGCAACTGTATGATAAATATAAACCGCCTACTGGTATTACACCAAAAAACCAGGAAGAGTTTAAAAAAGAGGCTCAGCAGGCATGTATTTTTATTGAAACCATGATCGGACGGGATGATTATTAATACTGCCAGTTTTCACCTAATCTATTCCAAAACCACGCATTTGGTCCTTTCCATTCTCTCCATTGCCCCACAAGCTCCTCGACTAAAACTCCTTGTCCATGATCACGAGCTCCACTTCGCAAAATGTCTATAAATATTGCTATTTCTTGTGGCCATGCCTGAAGCGGCGGATCAAGTCTATCCAATGTATGAGATCTGCCCTGTTGCGAAGAATCATCAATATACCCTCCCTTTGGTCTTCCCCCTTGGGGATACCTCGCATAAAAAACTGTATTTTTTGGATATGTCATGCTTCGAATGATCTCATCAACTTGTCGTATTGACCCTTCATCAAGCGCAACGCCTGAAGCCTGACAGTTTCGCAGTATTTGTACCATACCATTGGTTGCACCCTGTTGATCCACATCCCTAAACCGTAAACATCTTTGTAACATATCAGCCATACGTGTGGGATCACGCTGTGCAACATTTACAAGTAAAGTATAATATGCATCTGCACCCTCAATATTCCTTAATCTTTCTCCTAAACGTAAAATACCGTCAACTTGCAACATCATTGATTCATCAACCGGTTCGCCCCGATTATGTGCTTCCTGCAAAATACCTATCATTGTGTCTCTTGCTGCAAGATAAGGTATATTGCCAAGGTTTTGCCCTCTTTGATTTCTATATATTGCCAATTGAGCCAGTCGTTCAAGCATCGCAGTGCGCTGATCTGGCTGCGCTTCTGCTATACGCACAATCTCACCAACATAATCTCTTAGTGCTTGTGGCCATGGTTCAATCGATCTGTCTTGAGGATCCAGAAGATGTTCACGTCCGTCATCTCCTATATATCGACCTTTTCTTACTCCGTTTGGATAACGTGACTGATATGGGCCTTGATATGTTCCTTCGGTAAACACCCTATACAAATTGGAAATACGAGGATCAGTATCAATCGTACCCGATATCACTTCAGTTGTGGTCAACCTTGCTTTATTCAGTGCCTCACTCATTTCCTGATCTGTTTGAAAACGATCTTTCGGATCAACAGCGATTGATTTTAGAACAACTGCAACGAGATCTTCCGATACATTCCTTTGGCGCATTATATCGGCTACAATTGCCAGTTTTCTACCTGCTTCAACCGGAGTCCCAGGTATGATACTGTCATCACGTACATCAACCCCTGTCAGAAGTGAAAAACATAACATCCCGCTTGCATATATGTCTGACCTAATATCGGCCGGTTGTGTTAAATCTGCAATTTCAGGAGCCGAAAAACCATACGACCACATTCTTTCTTTATTTGGTGTTGTTCCAATCCTATTTGCATTACCAAAATCCAGTATTCCAGGCCTGATATTACCGTTTATAGGACGCACCCTAACATTGCTATAATTAATATCCCGGTGAACAACCCCCCTTTCATGTACACTATGCATCATCGCAAGGAAATCCCTCATATACTTTACGGTTACTCTCTGATCCCACAATGATTGTGGTTTTTTTTCCAAACCTACTGACGTAATAACATCGTCCCCTTCCATGATTACTTTTATAAGATAATCACAGTCAAATTTTGGGTCTAATGGATCACGCGTATCCGGTCGTCTTATTCCAACAATTTCTTCAACACCGTTAATACCACCAACTGCATGAAGCATTTCAGCTTCGCGAGTTAGCCTGTTTCGCGCTTCATTTAATGTAGCAACTGCTGCTTGACCTATCGGTGAATCAATTGTTTCTTGATATGCCTGTCTCGCTGAGGTCATAAGTCCCCGAACGATTTCTGCACGTTGGTCAGGAGTCAGGCTTGATGTAGTGGCTTTATCAAAAAATAAAATATCCAAAGTATTGCTCCCCGGAGTTCGGACAGGTACGGTTCCGCCTATTCGTATATGTCCAATACGTTGATCCAATATGTTACTCATTCTGGTTGTATATTCAATAACAAGATTTGCAGTACCCAAACTTGGCGAATAAAAATTAAGACTGTTGGCAAAATTCTTTATATCATTTAATAGATACGGAAGTCGTTGTTGAACTTGCATGTCAGGTGATGGTGCACCTGGATTTCTATCATATATGTACTGGTCCATTAGGGGATCTATAAGGGAAGCTGCTACGAGAGGTGGATTTGCGTACAAAGACGACAATGGTGCATGTGCTTCTTTAATAACATGAGTATCTTTTCCTGCAGCAGTTGAAAGACGCGCACGATAGGTAGTGCCCTCACCCCCTTGGCCCATAATACCAGTTACTATATATGATCTACCCTGAAAACCAAGAGGTTCTCCAGTTCTAAGTGATTGCGTTGATGAAGTAAACGACCCTTCAAGACGGCTTGATAAAACAAAATCAAAATCTTCCTCATCTTTAATTTTTGTGGTTTCTAACTGTTGCTCAGCCTCTCTTTCACCCACAAGTTCAATTAATAGATTGCTTGGTACAGCAAGCCCGCCCCTGACAAGCCTCGCCGCCTCTATTCTAACCTGCTCTTGATCAAAATTCATTTCTCCCACTTTCTTAAGAATCGCTTTTACCAGTTTTGCTTCATCGGGATTGGTTTTGGCATATTCAGGCGTAATACCAAGCCTACCAATGGTTGCAGGACAGCGTCCTTCCTCCACACGTGCTGCCAGATCGCTTAGTGCCTCGGCAACACTATCACTATCTTTTGTTTCCATACCTGAGCGGTCTGCAAGTTTTCTCAAAAGACGTGCTTCCTGTGTTTGACGCATATCCATGGCAAGAATTTCACGTTTTTCATGTTCAAGTGTCTGAACTGATTCAGCATTTTGCCCAATGACCACAACCTTCATGCCTTCAGGCAACCCGAGCTCAGAAGGAAGTGCCGAGGGATCAAGAGTAAATCCAAGCTGCCGTTGCCTAGCAAGTATTGCGTCTATCTCATTCCCATCTTCAACTTGTTTACCTGCGCTTATCAGTCTGTTAACTACCAGCCTTCGGAAATCCACTGGACTAACCGTTATTGCTACTCCGTCATGAATTCGCTCAGCTGCGAGTATCTGCGGTCTTCCTTCTACCTGTGCAACGGCAGGATTTTCAAATATTTTCAAAAGCGTATCCTGGACTGTCTGGTTTTCAAGGCCCTGTTTGCTGCCGTTTGCATCTATCCATGCTTGTATTGCTGTTTCACGCTGTAAATATTCCTGAATAGGTCTTTGTATTAAACGTCCCCTATAGTCTTCAGGAACATCAACCATGATCTGAGCAACTAATCTTTGCTTTTCGGATTCACTCATAGATGCTATTTCCTGCGGCTCATGACGCTGTACCATGCTAACAACTGCATCTTGTGTTTGTCCGAATTCAAAAAAACGTGCATGAAGATTTTCAGCTGCAGATCTCAATACTGGAGTTGATTCAGTCATGTTTATTTTTTAAGAATATATTATTACAGTATACTACGGAGGTATTTTTTTCAATGGCTTTGTAGCAAGAAGATATATGAAACACAAGTTCAGGATACTTTATGCAACACAAGCGCTGTATTGTCATAACCGCCATTATCATTAACCCATGCAATAGTTGCCCGAGCTTTTTCTTCTGATGTTTTATACTGTTCATCCATCAGTATATTTTTTACTGCATGTTGCCATTCCGGACGTACTTTAATACCGTCTGTCGCAACTAATATATAGTCGCCTTGTTCAACTTCATATCCGTTAACATGAATATTAAGTCTGGGACCATGACCTATTGCTTGAGTAATCACATTACGTTGTGCGTGCCTTGCAGCTTGTTCTTTTGTAAGCAATCCAACTCTTACTTGCTCGGCTACCCATGAATCCTCAACAGAAACCATCACCGTATCCATACCTCCTTCAGCTCGTGGCCTAAAAATCATAGTCACTCCGTCTCCAACGTTGGCGCTATCCAAATACTTTTGTTTTTTTACTTCACCTATTGAAAGTCTTTTGTCCCTTGTTTCAATCCGTGCGACATTTAATGTTGACCCTGCTTCGTTACCGGGTATACTTCTTTTTGGATCTTTTGCATTGTTTACATTAACTGTATTATGTGCCGATTCTACAGCCTGTCTAACATTACTACCGGGTTTCATTAATTCGTCTATTGCAACCCCCACTGCTTCAAAAGAAGCCACTTCTCCACATTCGTTACCACCCATACCGTCTCCAACAACTATATTTATTTCTCCATTATCACCTTCACCAATAACAAAAGTGTCTTCCTGTAATTCGCGCGCTCTTCCGACATTTGCTATTCCAACCGTTAATCCGTTTGGTTCAAACATGCCAATAACACTGTCATTTGAAGTCAGCTTACGTGAATTAAGTCCTTGTGACTGCAATATAGCATGAACTGAAGCTCGTCGTTCTTCTCTTGTTCTTCTATTGGAAAGATCAAGTGATACTTCTTTCTGAGTATGTCCAATTATATAGCCTTGTCCTGTATGATCAGCAACCACTGTGAGACAGAGATCAAGATCAGGATCATGAGGTGTGGAACCATTGCGTATTTGTATGCCAGCCTGAGTATTTGTTCCTATAGTATATGGAGTATACGGTTCAAGATTCACCCCATTTACCACTAATCTTGTTTCTTCCCCTCTTCGTCCTTGCACAATTGAAGTGGTAACTGGCAATTTAATCCCTCCAACAGTAAGTGTTGAATGTGATTTCCCGGTAAATTTTGCCCTGATCCATTCATAAGGAGGTATTTTATGTAATCCGTCAACATAACCCATAATCATGCGGTCGCGAACTCTATCTTCTGCAGCCAACGCCATGCTTTGCAAGATATATCTTTTATCACCTCCTCTATAAACTTTCATAATCGGAAGTCTACCATTGTTTGTTGGTTTGACGGGTATTCTATCTTTTTTTTCTGTGAAATCTGCTTGCATAGTTTTATCATGTAAAACAAGTTCTTCACCTTGAGCTATGTTTACTGTTCCAAACCATGGATTTGGCCTTCCTACGCCTCTTTCCACTCCCGGAGAAAAAAACATGCACCGTTGATGATGACCGTGTTGTCTATCTTGCGGAGGAGCGTGTAAAACCAATGTATTTACAAGCGCAGGATGGCTAATACAACATGCACCTTCAACTTGTTTGGTTTGAAACGTACGCCATGATCCATAAGCCCGCTCTGGTTGCAACACCATTGTTGGAGTCTGATCCGGAAGTGCCGTCATATTATTCAAATAATATACCTTCAACTAAAAAAAGACAATATATAGAACTATAGACTTAAACCCAATAGACTTGACTTGTCTATAAAAATAAATTACAGTAGTTTTATTACAGGTGATTTTCAGTCTGTTGAGAATTTCATCTGTTATTTATAAATAATATTTATTTAATGGCAAAGCCCATAATCAAATCCCACAAAAACCAGACCATTTTTGCGGTTAGTGTAATTGTACTTTTTGCTCTTTTCTCAATTTTTCTTGCGTATAGCGTATACAAAACAAATTTAGGACAAAGCTCGTATGCGAAGGAAATGTCATGTAGAAGACAATGTAAGGAAAAATGCGATAAAAAACATGAATCGCATACTGACAGTTGGGACGCTTGTGTAGATACTTGTTACAATAAAAAATGCACTGGTAATGGTGGGGCACCAACATGTGCTGAACAATGTATTACACGAGATTGTGCAGGAAAAACCGGCTCAGCTCTTGAAAGTTGTGCTGCAGGATGTCATACCTGTTGCAACAACCCAAATGCGCCAGGATGTTCGCAAAATCCTCCACCTCAAGATCCGCCTCCTCAGAATCCACCGCCCGCAAATCAATCATCTGCAACTCAACCAAATGTACAACTACCACAGTGTCCATATACCGTAGACACACGTTGTCCTAGTAACCCATGCAAGTATGGTTGTACTGCTGACGGCTGTGCCAGTGGTACATTCAGATGTAAAGAGGCGCCACCTCCACCTGAGCTTCCAGTTTGTGAGTATTCGAGTAAAAGAGAATGTAGTCTGAACTGCGATGATACGTGTTCAAATGCTGGCTGTAAAGTGGGAACGTATAAATGTTATTAATCTTATGAAATACAAAAAAGATTTTATTATATTTTCCTTTTTGGTACCATAATTTATTAATTAATTTAAATATGGCAAAGCCCATAATCAAATCCCACAAAAACCAGACCATTTTTGCGGTTGGTGTAATTGTACTTTTTGCTCTTTTCTCAATTTTTCTTGCGTATAGCGTCAATAAGCAAAATTTGAGTTCAAACTCACGTGCATCAGGAGTGAACTGCAGTGATATGTGCCGAAAAAAATGTCGAGAAACGTACAGTTCAAACGACTGTGATAATCCTATGTCAGGAACACCGTATCAGGAAAGAAAACAATGTGAAGCGGATTGTAATAATAATAATGGTGGTGGGATTGATTGCATGCAAGAATGCTTACAGACACATAACTGCGGATCAAACCGTTCATGTGTTGATGCGTGTAATGGATGGTGTAATGGAAATCCAACTCCATCAGTAAGACCAAGAACCCCTACCACTCCTCCCGGATCACCGACTACGCGTCCTGGCTTACCAACAAATCCACCCCCAATGGCTTCCATAACACCTGGTTTGCCACAATGCCCTTATACAAATTATTCAGCGTGCCGCCAAGAATGTGGAAGTTGTACATCATCCGGTTGTGCATCTGGAACATTTAAGTGTTCAGGAGGTGGAGGTATTCAACCAACACCTGTACCTGATCCCGGACAGGATCGCTGTTTTATTACTCCTTTTGGAGTAAAAATATGTATCTAAGAAATTAGACAATGTTTTTCATAAAAAAGAGCGGGGAAACCCGCTCTTTTTTGTATGACTTAATTAATTGATTAATTGAGTCAAGTCACTGTTGGATTATTCAGCTGGAGTTTTTTCCAATGTTTGGATAATTTTTTCCACCTCACGGTCATTTATGCGATGATATCTGCCGCGATGCGAAAGGAGTGCTCCTGAGAAAGTCTTTGGGATGTGCATAAGCTCATGTATCAATGTTTTTATTTGTTCACGTCTGGGCAGTTTATCATAGCGCTTTGCAATAACCTCGATAATATAGTTTGGTTTAAGCCCTGCCACTTCATAAAAAAGCCGAGACATACCCCAGATACGTGCATATGCCCGCGTCTTGGCATCAAATGACCGAATGCAGTGTACCCGTTTTGGATCAATATAGTGGAGATCCAATCGTTCAATCAATTTTTTTACCTCTTTATATATTTCAGGCGCAATCGCGTAATTCATGGGTATCATTATCAATGATCAAACCTCAATTTTCAATGCCTGTTTGCTAAGTATATTTTAATAATTTGATAATTGGTATTTGATAATTGAAAATTATATTGTTCTCTGCTTGACATTCGTATCTGTTTCTTATTATATTGATATATAGGGCATATGTTAGCAATTGTTCATTTTTTTTCTACGATTATTGATAAAAATCCTATCCTGACAAAATCAAGAAACACATTGATTACGATAATGCTACATATGATCGTGGCTGTATTTTTTTTGTCAGCGGTTTTTTCCCCGCCCCTTTCCGCTCAAGCTTCACATGATTTTCTATACAAATTCGGAAGTTACTGGTCAGATGTCACCACAGATGGAGCTTCCTCTTTATATGCAGTCAATTCTACATATTCTCAGATCGATAAATACTCAACCGCAGGCATACATCAAACATCAAACTGGGGTGGGTATGGGACTACGCTTGGCAAACTCAAACAACCGCAAGGTATCATATATGCAGGATCAAATCTCTATGTGGCAGATACAGGTAACCACCGGATACAGCGGTTTAATACATCAGGTGTTGCAGATGAGTCATGGGGGTCATATGGAGCAAACTCCGGACAGTTTAATGAGCCATACTCTGTTGCGGTTGACAGTGCTGAGACATATCTGTTTGTGGCAGATACCAAAAATAACCGGATTCAGGTAGTTACTATCGCAGATGGGTCAGTTGCATCGGTTGCGGGTTCGTTAGGAGTCGGTGTTCCTCAGTTTAGCTCTCCGCAAGGAATTGCAGTTATCGGGTCAAGCTCGCCATACCGTGTATTTGTTGCCGATACCGGAAATAACCGTATTGTCGAATACAGCTTTGATGCGACTGCGCCTGAGGCAAGCAGATTGACATACGTGGCTGCATTTGGTTCATATGGCTTGACTGCTGATAACACATTTAATCAACCGAAAAAAATCCATATTGATGCAAGTGAGTACATATATATCACAGATACTACAAATCGTATCCAAAAATACAATAACGGCAGAAATTTCGTACGTCAGTGGAGCACTCATGATTCACGTGGCACAACCGGACTTACCTCAATCTCAACAGCTCTTTATGTAGGTGTTCCCTATCACCAAATAGATTCTTATAACTCACAGTTTGGTACCTATTCAAGTACATTTACCCATGAGTCAAATCAACCGATAGACGTAGCCCTTGATTTGAGCGGCAATATTTACCTGAACAATGAAACAACCAACACTCTTTCCAAGTTTTCCGCATCATGGGTCCCTTTAGCCGAATGGGAAGGACAAACAAGCGATTTCAGTGGTGCACGGGGAATTGGTGTAAACACAGGCGGTGAAGTATGTGTTGCAGATACCGGCAATAACAGAATACAACGTTTCCAAACTGACGGCACATATCTCTCAACACTTCCAACTCCGCTTGTGACGCCTGTCGGATTTTCCGGTCCAAAAGATATCGCGATGGAGTCGACCGGCAAAATGTATGTTGCAGACACGGGAAATAACAGAATATTAAAATACAAATCGGATAATACTCCCGACTGGGCAATAGGTTTGCCTACTCCAACATATTCGGTAGGAGCCGGCACTCCAACGCCTATTGCTCCAACCGGTCCTTATTTTTTAAACCCTTATGGAATTACTGTTGACTCCCAAAACAAGATATATATTGCTGATTCAGGATATCACCGTATACAAAAGTTTGATGCAAACGGTTTGGCAGAAAAAGCATGGGGCGAATATGGCACTGCAGATAACCGGACAGAACCGCAATTTGACACACCTCAAGGCATGGCAATTGAAGAAACAGGCACTCTCGGTCTATATTACATCTATGTTGCAGATACTGGAAACAATCGCATCCAACGGTTTGACCAGGATGGAGTAAAGGATCCAGCAGTCGATGTCTGGGGAGTATACGGATCAGGAGACGGACAGTTCAATGAACCGCGCAATATCGCGCTTGACTCTTCAAACCGGATATATGTCAGTGAAGTACAAAACAGACGTATACAGGTGTTTGGTGATGCAGATCTTACGGCTGGTTTAACAATCGTCGAGACTGGCGGTACTGCTGTCACCGAAGACGGATCTGTCTATGACTCATATACGGTCAGATTAAATTCACAACCATCTGCAAATGTTACTGTCGCTGTTACATCCGCAGACTCAACGCAAGTAACTGTCTCTTCAACATCCCTTACTTTTACGCCATATAACTGGAATGTCCCTCAGATTGTGACCGTAATCCCTGTGCACGATTTTATTGATCAAACCATAACTCAGTCAATTGTCATATCACACTCTGTCTCATCAACAGATACCAATTACAATAGCGCAGGTGTGTCTGTTGCCAGTGTTCAGACAACTCTCACTGATACAGACACTTATGGAATCACCAGGTCAAAAGACTCAGTGACAGTGGGAGAAATGGGAACAACTGAAAGTTACACGTTAGTACTTGATACCAAACCAACTGCAGATGTTGTCATCAATATAACAAGCGCAGACTCACAAACACTTTCAAACGGGGCAGATCCACTGGCTGTTACTTTCACAGCAACCAACTGGAGTACGCCACAAACTGTCCTTGTCTCTGCAGTGCATGATGATATTGATAATGGAAGCAGAGATTCATACATCAACTTTTCAGTTACAACAACTGATACATCAGGATATCAGGACTATGCGTTTGCATCAACTTTTATTGCCCATATAACCGATGTGGTTGATATTGCAGGTGTTACTCTCGGACAATCAACTCTAACATTAACCGAAGGAGGATCAGCAGCCACATACACAGTCGTTTTAAATACCAAGCCGACAAGTGATGTGATCATCACTCCAACAGCCTCCTCAGCCGCTGAGCTTATTATATCTCCCGCAACTCTTACCTTTACTTCAACAAATTACGCGACAGCCCAAACCGTATCAGTAACTGCAGTAAACGATCACATTGTAAATGAAACCATTGCGCGTGATGTCGGTATTTCACACACCAGTTCTTCAACTGATCCAAACTACCTATCAACCGTCCCTTTTACCGGCGGAACTGATCCTCCGCAAAATGTTGTTGTGGCAACAATCACCGATATTGACATTGCAGGATTTGTTATGACCGAGACAGGAGGAGGAACATCAATTATTGAAGGCCAGACAACAGATACATATACGGTTAATTTACTAAGCAAACCTTTAGGAGATATCGTCTATTTGTTGACCGCGACCAAAGAAGCAACTACCTCTTCCCGCTTGTATACTTTTACCCCTTCAAACTGGAGTACGCCACAAACAGTGACCGTAAGCGGTATAAACAACTTAATTTATGAAGGAACACATAGTGCAACCATCACTCATACAGTTCTTTATACCACAGCGCATGACCCCAATTATGCGACAGATTCTGCACATGTACTGAGTCTGACGATAACAGATACGGATTATCCTGGTATAACAATCACACAACCCAATGGCGCAATAAATCTGACAGAATATGGCATAACAGATACATATTATGTCAAACTAAACACAGAGCCTCTTGCCGATGTCACGGTTACCATAGACGGCGCATCACAGGTCACCTCGTCTCCGACATCTCTCAGTTTCACCTCTGCCAATTGGAGTACTAATCAACCGGCAACTCTGTCTGCTGTAAGCGATTATCTCTTTGAAGGATCACATACGGCGCCTGTCGTCCATACAACTTCTTCCACTGATGACGGATATGACGGACTTACAAGTACGCTTACCGTAAACATCACAGATGATGATACCACAGTACCCGGTATCCAGATCACCCAAACCGGAGACTCCACAACCGTCACCGAAGGAGGAGACGGTGATACCTATACAATGGTTTTAACCAGCAGACCCACATCTTATGTCCGTATTAGAGTGCTTTCAAACAATAGTGAAGCAACAACATCCGGAGCTTTGTTCACATTTCTCACGACCAACTGGAATATCCCGCAAACCGTATATGTTTCTGCACGAAACGACTCAACAGTCGATGGACAAACAACAAGTATATTCCAACATATTGTTTCCTCCCCTGACTTACATTACAACGGCATGTCCGTGGAAAATGTAACTGTATATGTTAATGATAATGATGGCGCGTCAGGAAGTAGCGCAGTTTCCGCACCTACCTGTCAGCAAACTCCTCCTCACGATGCCCCCAATCTTTTTCAAATTGACGCAGCACAAAACTCAGCAACTCTCTATTTTACTCCGCTCAAAGACAATATCTCGTATTATTTTATCGCATACGGACTGAGTCCCGGAGATATCAGATATGGGGTAAGTTTTGACTATGGACCATATACCGGAGTAATAGACTACACCATAAATATGCTTGCGCCCGGTACTAAATATTATTATAAAGTCAGGGGCGGCAACGGATGTGCACCGGGTCCATGGGGAAATGAGATGAGCGCAACCACCATGGCAACAGGCAGTGCACGAATCAGATCTTATTATGCATCTTCCTCATCTTCATGGGCAGGGACAGGATCCGGGAGCACTGCATCAAGCGGTTCACATCCCATATTTACCCGTGATCTGTATCCGGGATATACCGGAGCTGATGTCCGCTCACTTCAGATATATCTGAATCAAAACGGATTTATCTTAGCGTCAAGCGGTCCGGGAAGCCCGGGAAATGAGACTACCTATTATGGTGCACGTACAACAGCAGCAGTCAGACGATTCCAGGAAGCGCATTATCAGGAAATACTGTCCCCTCTTGGATACTCCTCAGGCACTGGCATATTTGGTCCCTCAACCCGTGCATATGTAAATTCCCACTAAAAAATAACCACATCCATTCCTACAAAGGAGAAATCATAGACTTCACGCGCTGCACCTATATCAAGAGATATACATCCGCCAGTATGCGGAGCTCCTAGAAACTCACGAGGCCGCTGCTTACGCTCGGCCCCCACATACCAATACGGAAGCTCATGTATACCAAAATATGCATCCTGCCCCCCTGCCCAGCCGAAATGAAACGCCATCCAATATGGCATATAAACATTGTATATGTTGGAATATGCTTCAACTGCCTTATTCATAATCTTGAATTTTCCAACAGGGGTCGGATAATGCAATCCAGATGAAATCAGATAAGATTTGATCATGTTTCCCTGATCAAACAAAAACATTTTTTGCTGTCCTAAATTAACTTCGATATAGCGCTCTGCTATCTCGCCGTGGGTTTGCGTCATCTCAACAACTTTAGTATGGGCAACAACAGGCGCAGTATGCATCCCCTGAGTACGAGATTCAAAAGCACTTATTACATTTTTTCGTAACGACGACATATCAATATGTTTATTCCGGGAGACAAAAGGATCAATTTTTGCATCAAGTAGATATGTAAGCATTTTCTCCTCTGCTTTAAAAATTACTGTGTCATTCTCATAGATAACCTTGAATATTTTTTTTAGTTCCTCAGAGCTTAAGGACGTCTTAATCATTGCGCTTCCATCCTGTAATACAATCTCAATTGGATCCTTATATATCTTTATTAATTCTTGATTTTGCTTCATGATTTTATCCTGTTTTTCAGTGCGTATTATTGGGATGAGCCTTGGTTCAACAGTTGCGTTTTTTTCTCCAAAATGAAAAAGAATGAGTGATTTAAGATGTTCACTGTCAATTTCATAAATATTTTCATAATCATGCAAATAAAGAGTTTTATTGATGTCATCAACAACGATTTCATCCTTTTTTTCGGTAAAATTAAACCTTAACTGTGAGGAATACTGTGAAAAATCCTGAGTAAAAATAAAACCCGGTAAATAAAATTGTTGGGAGGCAAATGATTGGAAAAAAGCAAAGATATTACCCGGAAACGGCTGATGATTTTTTTCAAACACAGCTCTTATCGTTGCCTCTGTATCAAATAAAATCCCGATGTGTTCATAATTTAGTAAATATACCCTGTCTTTGATCTTTAGATAGAATGGGGTAGCATAATCAGCATGGATTAATTTTTTTATATCATTTTGTGTAAGAAAAGAAATATTCTTTTTACCGAGATACGTATGAGGATACACTCTTTTGGAGTGGTGAAAATATGATACAATAGCTATAAGAAACAGGGCAAAAAGAAAGGTAAAAAGAAAAGATTTGTACATTGGATAAAATCAATTGTACAAGAAAAATAAAGCACTCATAGCTCAATTGGATAGAGCATTGGTTTGCGGAACCAAAGGTTGACAGTTCAAGTCTGTCTGAGTGCACATCATTACATGCTAAGAACTTAGCGTATTTGAGTATTTTCACCGTGTCACTATCCAAAAAATCTAAATATACATTTAAAAAAATACGTCCGATTATTTTGCAGTTAATATTGATTTTATTCTTGGCAGGAGGCGCCTATGTTACCGCCGGTACGATTTCCCGCAGACTCCCTTCAATTTTTCCTTCACCAACACCTACGATAACACCCATTCCGACTATCACCGTTACACCGACACTAACACCAACTCCAACCAATACGCCAACACCGACACCTGTTCCGCGAATTGCCTTAAAGCTATGGGGCGGTACATATTTATGTCGGATAGACAAATCTGATCTGGTAAAAAATCTCAGTGATCAATACGGAACAGCAGCTCTCAAATATCAGGCTTGTGTCAAAGAAAAACAAAGCGGTATGTTTGACGGATTAAAAGATTGTATAAAAGCTTGTCATGATAATGGCTGCAGTGATGCATGTGCAACAAATTTCAATAACAGATTGCGGCAAACTGAGCAAGAATGCAAGGGTGCACATCTCGATAGTCAACTTCAGAATACTTATGATTCTGCCCGCTATGCATACTGCGTACATAACTAACTAAGTACAGCTGATATTTTTTAATAGCGAGGTACTTTTTTCTTTTCCTGTATTAAAAACTCATTCTCGCCTATCTGCTCCATAAACTCTGCATCAACGGGTTTTGCAATCTCCCACATGACCTGAAAAAGAGATGTAAAGGTGGTATATAGTAACTTACTTTTGATTATCATACCCCATACCTCGTCTTTTTTCGCACACATAAGGGCAATGCGGTCAGAAAAAACGTATATGTCCTGGTTGAGATTAAAAAAGGGTTTTTCGATATACCTAAATTCATGATAGTCAATATAGTTGTTATTACGTCCGTATTGATAACTTAATACATGGCGTGTCCAATCATTTAAAGGAATAATCGTCTTCACGCGCTTTACTCTTTTTTTTATCTTAAGACCCTGTGAAACTTCCTTATTAATATATTCTTTTCCGAGTGTGTCTACCGGCATAAGCTGATCCCACATATAGATCTGAACTTGAGATGGGATTTGATGTATAAATGTATACACCCGTTTCACTCCTTCTATACCCGGATAAAAGCGCATGCCTGCATTATTTTCGTGCTTTAGATAATCCTTTTGCAAATCGCTTAGTATATCCGTTAAATCTACCTCAAGCTGCAAAAGATCCTGCCTACGATGAAAAATCATATCTCGCAGTGTAGACGGATTTTTAGGAATAATCCACGTCTGCTGCTTTTCTAACCCATGGCTTGTTTTAATAGTAATCAAACCCTTAAGAGCAAGGCTCATCATAACGTCATAAACAGTCGTGCGCGGGATTTGGGTGAGACGCGCTAGCTTAAAAGGTGAGATCTGATCGTGTTTGATAGATTCAAGATATACTATGATCTCATTTTTTGAAAGGCCGAAGTCGGATAAGGTTTTGTGAGTAATATCCATGGAAAATGACAAATTTTAAATGATAAATCCACAAATCAATGAGAAATTACAAATGTTTGATTTCTAAAGCACTCTTTTTAAATTTGAATGTTTGTAATTTGTGATTCTTTTTTGAATTTGTGTGATTTGTGATATTTGTCATTTTCTTTATATAGTTTACCACTGTCGTCACTGTCCGTCAACTTTGACATATCTCAATCCTTTTGATAAAATATCCTATAGTTTATTATTTTGCATATTTGACATATTTTTTTACGACCTGAAATCCCGCAATTACAATAGGGCTTTCACCAGAGATAAAAAATATGTCATCAAGCTTAATTTATACAAAATATGTGTACAACAGCAGCAAAAAAACTTCATGATTCCTGGTTTCTTATCAAAACACGAGATCCGGTCTCATGGATGAGATGGGATGATGAGATCAAATTTTTTGATACAAAAGCCGATAAATTCAAGAAATATATTATCCAAAACCCTGATCCGCGGGAAGATGGTTATTATGGCGGAATAAATGAAAAAGGAGTTGCATTTGTGTCAACGTTTGTCCGTGTTGCGGAAAACCAAGTATCATATATCCGACGTCCGTACGTCCGCCTCATCCTTGATGCAAAAACAGCAAAAGAGGCTATAAAAATAATCCAAAGCTTTAATCCGCGAATTGGTGGCAATATGTTTGTTGCAGATCCGAACAGTTGTTTTGGGATCGAAGGAGTACCAAAAAGGTACCATATTGAAACAATTAAAAAACCATCAGTAAAAACCAATCATTTTCTCCATCTTCCCAACCGCAATCTTGGTTTTGATACTGAACCATCTTTTGAGAAATGGTCCCATGATCATCAAGCTCGGGCAGAAAAACTTATTGCTAAGGCTCAAGATCTAAAGGATTTAAAAAATATATTGCGGGACAGAAAGAACGCTGAAAAAAATACGGCAATTTGTACTACACGTAAAGAAGAGAAGTGCTTTACCTACTCGGCGTTTATATTTGACACGAAAAGAATAACCGCATATTACTGTCAAGGAAATCCGCTTGAGAATAATTTCAGTAAATATCAATTCTAAATTTATTTATATGGAAAAAATACCAGACTGTCCTTATAAACAAGGCACTACTTGTGCAATAAAATTAGCCGTACTACCCTATTTGCCCGAACCTTTGTCTCAACTCCAACGACTTTCCAACTGCAGGATTGAACATATGCAGCAGTATTATAGAACTGCAAGTCGCCCAGATATGGATCAATTTGACCTGGTACTTTGTCCGATGGCTTTAGCCATGCTCCAGCTTTTTCATCATATCCCAGAAGACATTCGTCCGATAATATAAACTCAAGTCTATTTTCTTGTTTTTTTTCTCACTTCCGCATATAATATCCGCTTATGCATGTTGAACACGGAGCATCAGGATTTTCTGATAATGTACTGGTGATGTTGCCACGGATTGAAAGGGCTATGCCAACTATACAGACGGCATGTGCTAATCTTGAGATGGTAAACCAATACGCACAAGGAGATTGGGATAAATATGCCATGCTAATCGGGCTTCTCGCACAACATGACACCCTTACCATGGCACATACCGAACAAGTAGTTGCCTATACACAGTCCATGCTTGGGATTATCGAAGAATTGGCACATGAACAATCAGAAACATATGATGCCATGTATAAAAGAATTATGTCCTGTGAACCTGTTATGGGTGCAGCACTTCATGATATTGGTAAACTCTTTGTCCCACGATATATATTAAACAGACGGGAAAAAAATAACATTACACCTGAAGAGCATGATCTTCTCGTAAGCCACGGCTGTATGGGACGAATAATTGCCGAACATCTTGACCTTCCACAAAGCCTTATACCCTTTTTAGAAAAACACTATTTCCACTCACAACCTGAAGGTCTGTCAGGGGTACCTGATGATTCTTATGAAGCACTTTCTGTTGTTGCGCTTGCCGATGTTGCCTCAGCTATCATGATTTCCCGGCCTTATAATACTTATCTCGACCCTTTACAAACAGTGTATAGGCAAGTAACAGATCTTATTGATGATGGTGTATTTCCTCAGTCACTCAGAACTCCATTTGAGCGTTTTTATACTCATCTTGCAAGTGACAATGCAATAAAATCAACTGAAGCGGTTGTATAGAGATCTCCATGACAAGCTAATCAGCAACACGAACCGCAAAGATAAGAAGACGTTTAAGAGTCGTACCCGGAGGCCAACATGTCTGCAAAGTAATAAACTCTTTGTCGGTTTTACGGGTAAGGTACTCTACCTGTGAAGGGTCAACCACTGTTTTCTCTACCACCCGATAGACATATCGCTGCCCCTTGTGAAAGATATTGATCTCATCCTGGATCTCAAGCTTGTGCAACAAATAAAAGATAGCATTATACGTACCTACGTTCCAAAAATAATCAGTCGAATGCGCAAAAAGAAATACATGACCCCCTTCACCGGGGAAAGCAGTGCCTGCCGCATGAGCCACTCCTTTTTTAAGTGCCTCAAGATAAGCTTTCTCATCTGAAGCATCAACACCGGCAATGACCCGCGCATTGGCGCCGATTTTCGGGATAACAACAGAAAACTCCGCATCTTCAGGCACCAGAACCTCAACCGATTTCACATTGAGAAGCGAACTTAATGCTCCTTTGGGCTGGTTGCTTTTTTGCAGATGGAATGCCTCCTCTTTTTTGTCAGATGCAACTACATATTCCTTTTTCGCTTGTCTTTCAATAAAATAGCGTACTTCCTGACTTACCGGCTGATAAAATGTTTTTCCGATCATAAACAGAGAGGATAGTATAAGAAAATTCCCAATGGTACGAAGAATCAGAACCTTGAAGTATTCCCTTCTTTTTTGTTTTTTGATATGGTGATGAATCGGTGTCGCGTTTTTCAGATGGGACATTAACCCATTGTAACAAATTCGGACAAACGTTTGAGTCCTTTGACGATTTGTTCCATGCTTGTAGCGTAGCTTAACCGTATATACTTGTCATCGCCAAAAGCACTGCCTGGTATCACCGCAACATGTTTTTTTTCCAAAAGTTTGCTGCAAAAATCAACAGAATCGGTAATAGTTCCTTTATACAGACGTGAAACATCAGCAAAAACATAAAAAGCACCATCAGGTAAAGAAACCTTTATTCCCGGAATTGAGTTTAATGTTTTTACCATATAATCACGTCTTGTTTTGTACTCAGCAACAATTTCCTCTATAAATTGCTTATCAGTACCGGTAAGGGCGGCAACAGCTGCCTTCTGAGCTATAGAGTTTGCGTTTGATGTCGTATGATCCTGCAAACGGGTTGCTGCTTGTATTATCTCAACAGGCCCGGCACAATACCCTATCCTCCATCCGGTCATCGAATATGTTTTTGAAACACCGTTTATGACAACAGTCAATTTTTTTATATCTTCTCCGAGGCTTGCGATGCTTATATGTTCTTTACCATAAATAAGTTTTTCATAAATCTCGTCGCTTAACACTAAGATCGAATACTTTACGCATATCCTTGATATCTCCTCAAGTTCCTGTTTGCTATACATTGCGCCTGTCGGATTTGACGGCGAGTTGAGGATAAGCATACGCGTTTTTTTGGTTATTGCTTTTTCAAACAAGGAAGGACTCATTTTGAAGTCTTTGGTTTTGACAAAAACCGTCTTTCCTTCGGCCAGCTTTACCATCTCTTCATAACTTACCCATGAAGGCTGTGGGATAATAACCTCATCCTCCGGATCTATCGTAACCTGTATGATATTGTACAAACATTGTTTTCCTCCGGTTGAAACGAGTATTTGTTCAGGCGCATAATCAAGTCCATTGTCAACTTTCAGTTTCCGGCAAATTGCTTGTTTTAACTCGGGGATACCGCTTGTTGGTGTATATTTGGTAAATCCCGCCAGCATGGCGTCCTGCGCTGCTTTTTTGATGTGATCGGGCGTATCAAAATCCGGCTCTCCGGCACCAAAGGAAACTACATCAATACCATCCTTTTTCATGGCTTTTGCCCGGGCGGTAATTGTTAGTGTCGCTGAAGGGGTTATACTCATTGCACGCTTTGATATCATAAGTGTGGTCCTGCATTTATAATGGTTTTGGAAATATCAGTGAATTTTTTGAAGTTCTCGACGAATAACCCCACCAAGTTTCGGGCGCGTGTATCATACGCTTCCTTATCTTTCCATAGTTTACGCGGTTCAAGGACCGATTTTTCAACACCGTCAACGTGTACAGGCACTTCAAGGTTAAAAACCTTATCGCGCCTATATGTTGCTTTGTACAGATCCCCATTTAGTATTGCTGTCACTATTGCCCGTGTGTCGCTTATACTAATACGTTTGCCTATACCGTATGGTCCTCCTTGCCAGCCGGTATTTACCAGATAAACGGACGTTTTGTTTTTCTCAACATATGTTTTTAGAAGATTCGCATATACCGACGGCTTCAAAGCCATGAAAGGACCGCCGAAAAAGGCGGAAAACGTTGCCTGTGGATCTTTTATACCACGCTCAGTGCCTGCAAGCTTGGATGTATATCCTGATAAAAAATGATAAACGGCCTGATTTACCGAAAGTTTTGCAACAGGAGGCAAAGTACCGGTCGCATCAGCAGTCAAAAAGATGATATTGTCCGGATGAGGCCCAATGCCGTCAATAACGGCATTTTCAATATATTCAATCGGATATACAACGCGTGTATTTTCGGTTAGACTGCTGTCCGTAAAATCAGGGGTACCGTCTTTTTTCAAAACAACATTTTCCAAAAGAGATCCATGACGTATCGCGCTCCAGATTTGAGGCTCATGTTCTTTT
>JBAZKI010000011.1:0-44036 GCA_041650875.1 Patescibacteria group bacterium | reverse complement strand
CATACAATTAAAATTAAGACTATTAAATAGCTGTGGGCCAGGATGATCTGTCCTCTTGGTCATGTAAACACATTCATTGTATTTTTTTTTATCGATTTTAAAAATGTCGCTTATCTCCAGCGTACCAACAAGCATATCTGATTTATTCCTAATTGCTATTGTTTCTCCAATCTTGTACTTATTGTTGTTATTGACAAAGATAGGAAAAGAAACAGGAATAGTCCAGGCAAATTTTTTGCCCTTCCTAATAATTATTTCCTCATCCAGCACTTGGTTAAACTCCTCTTCGTTCATCGGCCCTTCAAGAGGAGATAAAGTACCATCGGCAATTCGAAAAAAAACCGATAAATCGCCATCATCTATGACATATTGCTTCATGCTTTCTACCCGAGACTTTATTTCGTCAGTTTCTTCAATCGGAATTATTCTGTTTATTAGTCCACAACCACCGTGCGGTTCTATGATTTTCATATCAATATTGGTATCCCAGTTTCTGAGCTAAACTTTTTATAATATACATATTCGCCACCTTGTTTATTTTGCTAGTATTTTTTTTGTACTGCCATGGGTGTATCGTCGTGCCTGATCCAGGAGTAACCTGAACTTTGTTATGATGAAAATTCGCCGCTGCTTGAATCAAACTCTTAGTTTTACTTATGTTCAGATGATTGCATATTTTCGCAATTGCTTTCAGAGGATCGCTACGGACATCTTCAAACTTCAGATACAGCGTTCTTTCATTTTTTGTGCCTTCTCGTATGCTTTTATAAGCTTCAAACCATTGCAACCCAGCCACGTACTCAAGATCTACAGATTTATCCATAGAAATCAGTTTCCAGATTTTAGCGTTAGTGGAAAAATTGACAACCTTTTTTTGCCACGAGCCGAACTCGCTATAGCCTGCAATTTTAAGTTCAAAGGGGCTGGGGATAGTCTGGAAGCCGTAGGGAAATTTCCAACCTTTGCACAATCCGTTAATAGTGTCTCTTGGATCCCTTGTTAATACAATAAAAAATAGCTGGCTTTTTGAAAATAATTCCTTCCAGAAATCAATCCTCCAGGCATCGGAAGGATCTTTGAATAGAACAATACCATGCTTTACATCCTCTAGCGACGCAAAGTGCCAGGGTTTAAGAACTATAAATGGCGGTTCCTCTAAACAATATTTTGATGGGGGTCCTTCTTTTACAGCGACTGAATTCTTGTCAATTTCTCCTCTGTCCAACCCATCATAGTAACTAAGATTTATTTGAGGGTACATTTTTTTTATTTTTAACATCAAAGTTGTCCTGTATTTTTCCGAATCAATATATACGCCCAAAGTTCCGTACGTTTTGGTTGTTTCAAGTATACGCTCATTGATTTTGTTAATACAGAGATTCGCGTTGCCAAAATTTACTTCCGGCCATTGAAGTAATAACCTACCATACAACTGAATTGCAAGTAGTTTGGTATCGGAACTCTGAGCAAGTGGATAACCTATTTCGCCGAGCAGTTCTTTTGATAGAATTTTCCATCGATAATCACTTATATCCGATATGTTGAGTTCATCCGAATTCCTGTGGATTAACGGGAAAAATAGACCGGCTAGAACGAAATGTGGCTTTTCCTCTGCCTGGATGCATAAAATGATCCTGTCTCTTTTTTTTGCGCTACTGGCTTGTTTTTTTATCACATCAACCGTAACACTGCTTCCGCTTCTGGAACTTGAAAGGATAAATGCAATTTCAGGAAGCATTTTTAGATTAAGTACCTGTTCCCATAACGGAATATAGGAATAGTATTCTTTTATATGCCATCCCAGTATTTTCCTGTATGTATCTCTTTTTTTTCTAGTGACGAGGATAATTTTCCGATAATTCTCAATATACTTTAAGTTATGCAGATAAAATATGTTTCCTTTACTCTTTATCACAGGTAATTTTGGGCTAACTTTGAGGTGTAAATGAATACTTTTGACAGATAACTGTCAAACTCCTTTTTGTCTTCTTTTTTTAATGGTTTAAAATACTTATGGTTTAGAGGTGGACGTTTATCAAGCATTACAACCTTATTGTCAGCGGCAAAATCTTTATACCTGTGAAATACCAACTCGCGCTCCTTGAGGTATCTTCCCGCTTTCCTGTTTTTCTCGGTCATGGTACCGCTAATGCCGTACCGTTTATAACCTGTATTACCTTTTATGAAACCAAAGCGGTAATTTCTGATAATCGCCAGCTTTGTTGTGTACAGCATCAGATCCCATGCTTGAGGTGACAGAATCTGTGGATCAATGATCCCCATATCATAACCTCTGAGTTTTTTTAGCTCCTGTAAAAAATCTTTCTTCCAAATAATCGTATGGGAAGGAAAATTTTCAACATAGAACAGCTTCTTGAACAGGCTTTCCGGATTACTCGCATAGGGAGTAAATTCCTTCCTTGAATAGGGTTCATCACCGATAAATGAACGGTAGTCACCCAGGAAGAGCTTGTAGTCGGAAGATAATCTACAGGCTTCAAGACGGTTTGCTAAACCTGGACCGACTAGATCATCGGTGCCAATAAACATGATAAACTGGGCATTCAGCTTAACGATTTTACGGAAATTGTTTTCACCTAGTAAATATTCGTGTGCTTCCGGACCTATTGACACATCAATACCCAGATTGAAGGCATAGGTGCCGTCATGATGCTTTTGATTTATCAAAACAATATTAGCATCTCTGGCGGCATATTGCTTAAGAATTTCCGTTGTATTGTCTGTTGAACCGTCGTTGACAATCACGTGAAGATATTGGTCTGCCTTTAACTGCTGCTTGATACTGGCAACTAGCTGCATACAATACTTTAATCTGTGACAATCTGGAGTACTGTATATAGGGGTTGAAATAATTATTGCTTGTTCCATACGAAATGAATGTATGACATCCCCTTGTTTCCGGATTTTGACATATGGATTGTATTGCTTCCGTAAATAATAATGTCATCTTTCTTGACATGAGTTATATCTAAGTCCGTATATATAAAGCCATCTCCCTTAAGTATGAATATCAATTGGGGATGGGCATATTTCTCTTTAATGGAATTAAACCCAAATTCTTTTTCATATTTATCAATAAAAGCCTTTTTATTAAATGCTTTGCCATGGCAATGCGGAGGTACCCAGGCGTTAGCAGTAAACTCAACCAGTTCTGATTTCATATACTCGGAAAAAGCTCTCCTTTGTTTTAGTTTTGCAATTTTCTTTTTATCTGATACGGTTATTCTGTTTCCAAAAAAAAGTACATGTTTTGTTTTATAAATTTCATCCAACAGATCGTCATTATTAACCGATGGTTTAAAATGACCATGGATGTCAAACTTTTGCGAGTCAGAGAACGTAACAGATAACAGTTTTCCTTTCAGTACAATTTGCTCTTTTGACCGGCATACATACACCGACTTTGACATTTTTCTCTCATTCAAAACTACCGGTTGATTGATAAGCAGAATCGTGCAACCGTTAGGTGCAAACTTCCCGTTTTCCATAATCTTAACTATAGGCAACAGCCGTTCATAGTTACAGATCGATAATCTCATATACAGTGTCAGAGCTTATTAATAACTGAAATTTGACTGATAATATTATACAATATGATTGTAATTTATGAAAATTGTGATTCCTGAAGGGATCGATATCATCTCAAAACCGTGTTTTAAAAAAATATCTGAACTTGGGGAAACCGTTATTTATGATGATTTTCCAAAGACTGATGAAGAAGTTATTAAAAGGATAAAAAACGCAGAAATAGTGATTTCTAAGATCATCAGGCTAAACGCCAATATCCTTATGCAATGCCCTAGGTTAAAATATATTATTATCCTTTCGGTCGGTATCAATTTTATTGATATAAAAAAAGCAACAGAACTGGGAATTAAGATTGTCAACTGTCCTACCCATAACTCCCAAGCTGTAGCTGAACACGTATTTGCCCTGTTATTTTCCCTGTTTCGGAATGTAGTCGAAGCCCAACTACGCATTCGGAATAAAGGCTGGAGGAATACTCCATATGAATTTATTGGCACAGAGTTGAAGTATAAAAGAATGGGGCTGATAGGTCATGGCCAAATAGGTAAGATAGTTGAAGGAATGGCAAAAGCGTTGGGAATGACGGTTTCTTTTGTTAATTCCAAAAATTCGGATCAAGAAATAGACAATCTCATGAAGGAGTCAGACATAGTTAGCATTCATGTAAATTCTACAAGTAAAACAGTTCATATGATAAACTCCAGAAGGCTTGGATTAATGAAAAAAACAGCTTATTTGATAAATACCTCAAGAGGTGAAATAGTTGACATGCAAGCGCTTTATAAAATGCTGCAAAACAAACTTATTGCCGGAGCCGGTTTGGACGTATTTGAGAATGAACCGTTCAGGTGTTCTCCTTCCGAGAGAATTATCGGGTTAGCCTGTCTACCTAATGTTATTGCCACGCCACATATAGGTTTTAATACTGTTGAGACAGGCATACGAGGTGGTGAGGAAATAATAAGTAATCTTAAGGCAATTATTTCCGGATCTCCCATCAATATTAAAAATTAGGTATCCATACTCACTATGAATATATCTGGAATACCTATCGCCAAAACAGGCAGTTCAATTGAAGTGGACGCACAAACTCAACTATTTGCAGTACTGGCGGGTAATTCACGATCAAGTGGAATATATCCATTATATAATGCCGGATTCAAGACGGCAGGCTACAATGGAATATACATACCCATTGATGTTGATGAGGACATAAAAAACACCTTGGATTCATTGATTTCTCTGGGTTTTCGCGGAGCCGGCATAGGTGTTCCCTTTAAAGTAGCGATAATGCCATATGTAAACGAGCTTGTGGGCGATGCTTCAAGAATAGGGGCAATAAATTATGTTGTCTTTGACAAAGGAAGAGTTGTCGGCGGCAATACCGATGGTTTAGGTGCGCTGAAAGCCTTGAAAGAAAAAACAACGGTCAGTGGTAAAAAAGTTATCCTTGTTGGTGCCGGAGGGATGGCTAAAGCAATAATGCTTGCGGTTTCAGATGAAGGAGGTAGGTTATTTATTACCAACCGCACACCAGAAAAAGCGAGTGATCTGGCCAAAAGAGTAAACGCACAAACTTTCCTACCTGAAGAACTTCCAAGAGAAATACAGGACGCCCAAGTCGTCATAAATGCCACTACCCTCGGGATGAAAGGTATACAAGAAAAAATGTCGGCAATTCCGAAAGATCTGCTCAAACCGGGTTTAATAGTTCAGGATGTAGTCAGCGTTCCCCGGGAAACACAGTTGATTATTGACGCCAAGGAAAAAGGATGTATCGTTGTTCCGGCAAGAAGAACATCACTATGGCAAGCTGTCTTAAAATTCCAACCATTTACCGGAATTAAACCTGACGGAACCATAATTGCGGCAATGGAAAAGGCTTTCAACTAGTTTAGAACTCTTTAAGCAAGTTTTGTAATTCATTATATAGATTGTCACTTATCTCAAACTCCCCTGCTTCCAGATGTTTTTTCCTCAGTGTCTGTGATTTTTCACCAGCAAAATATATCTCATCAAAACCCTCTGCTTTAGGGGAGTTTTTTAGCTCGGCAACGGCATTATCAATAACCCGTTTGAATTCTTCAAGCGGACGGAAAAGTTCCGGGTTTATCAAGATGTAGGTTGTTCCTCTGCTGCCTCCTTCAACGCTCCTACCCACTTTGGACCCGGTTAATGCACCTGCCATAAGTTCTACCATAAATGCCAGTGCTGAGCCCTTGTGAAAAGACAGTCCCCAACTTTTGTTGCATAAGATTGGCAGAAGACCTCCTGCTACCACGTCTTCGGGAATGATAGTTGGGTTTCCGTCTTTGTCAATAGCTACGCTCTCTTTCAATGGCTTTTTTTCGACTTTTGCGACCATAACATCACCCATGGTTATCTGAGAGGAAGCCATATCAACGATTACTGGCATTTTCTGTGATGGGAAAGAAACAGTTATCGGGTTTGTCCCCCAAACTGACCGTTTTGCTCCATATGGTATTAACCGGTGTGGCGAGTTATTGAAACCCATGAAAATAAGACCGTTTTCTGCTGCATAACGGGCATAGGAACCGATAAAGCCAGAACAGTACTCCGCATTTCTTATACCGACGATGCAAATCCCATTCTTCTTAGCTTTTGCAATAGCCAAATCTAAAGATTTATAAATTGCAATATATGCGGATTTTCTTTTAGCATTAATATGTAGGTGGACCGGGCTTTCTTTTTCTATTTCTACACCTTCTGAAGACGTATTTAGTTTTTTTATTCCAACATTTTGTTTGATTGCCTGAAGCCTAACTAAACCGTGGGATTTTCTACCAGAAAGTTCACCATCAATAATATTCCTGGTAACAAGTTCTGCATCATCTGAGGAAAAACCTAATTTTAGTAAGATTTTATAGGAAATTTCTGTTGCAGTCACAATTTTTATTTTCATATAATCCCATTATATCAAGCTTGATCTATTTCAACCAGAAAGTTCTGTGATAAAATGAAATCTGAAGTTATAAAAACACAGATTAATTATGAGCAACGTTCTTTCAATAGGTATTGTCGGTCTTCCGAATGTCGGAAAAAGCACTCTTTTTAACGCTCTTCTGAAGAAGCAAGTAGCAGATGCCGCAAATTACCCGTTTTGTACCATAGAACCAAACATTGGGATTGTTGAGGTTCCTGATGATCGTCTTTCTGTGTTGGCAAGTATTGTAAAAACAGATAAAATCGTACCCGCTGCCATAGAATTTTATGATATTGCAGGTATAGTAAAAGGAGCGTCAGTTGGAGAAGGCTTAGGTAATAAGTTTTTATCCCATATCCGCGAGGTCTCGGCAATCGTACACGTGGTTCGGCTTTTTGAGGATCCAAACGTAATCCATGTTTCAAACAAGGTTGACCCCAAAGGAGATATTGAGACGATTGAATCTGAGCTTATTCTGGCTGATCTGGAAACAGTAACTAAGCAAAAAGAACCAAGAGGTAAGGCGTCAAAAGATGAAGTTGCACGGTATGAACTTATCAAACGAATACGAGCCGAGCTCGATAAAGGTGTTTCTGCCAGAAACATCCCCTTAAACAATGAAGAACATATGCTTATCCGTGAACTGAATCTCCTTACCATAAAGCCTGTTATTTATGCGTTTAACGTATCAGAAGATCAACTACAAAATAAAGATCAAACAAAATCAGTCATCTTATCTCTTTTTTCCTCAACTAACAACCATCAACCAACAACCAATTACCTATTCATGAATGCAAAGCTCGAAAACGATGTCCTAACACTTTCCCCTACCGAACAAAAAGAATATTTGAATCAATATGGATTACTTGACACTGGCTTGAACCGGCTTATAAAGAAATCATATGAATTACTCGGTCTCATATCTTTTCTCACTGCAGGTGAGATAGAGGCAAAAGCATGGACTATCACCAAAGGCACTCTCGCACCACAAGCAGCAGGTGTCATACATACTGACTTTGAAAAAAAATTCATAAAAGCAGATATTGTCACCTACGATGATTTTGTTTCATATAATGGATGGATCAAGGCTCGCGAGTCAGGAAAAGTCGTCAGTGCAGGAAAGGAATATGTTATGAGGGATGGAGATATCGTGGAGTTTAAAATCGGCGCGTAAAAACAGAGCGCCAGTATGCTCTTGGAAATCGAAGGGCAGAAAAAAAGGAAAATACTACTCCCTGCCAACCATCAAGAATACCCTTGTGACGGAATGTCGTCATAAAAAACCATACAAATGGTTTTATAAAAAACCAATCCATTGCAGTGGCTGTAGTTTGAATGATATCTTTGTTTGATGTTAGTTGTTTGACATTAATTGTTAGTTGATCTATGTATCTGCTGTTTCGTTCCAGATACCGGCCAAATGTTGGAGAGTCAATATGGAGCAGTGGATTTTGAAGCCATCCAACTTTCCCCTTAACCTCCACTTGTTCATGAACATCTTTGCAGGGAAGGTATGCTTTTCCTTTTTTAAATAGACGGATTACCCCATCGGGATAGACACCCCCATATCGTAGATACCTACCTAAGAAATAATTCAAACGTGGAATAAAAAAGGCATTAAACATAAAACAACTAACACCTAACATTTTTTTCTTTGTTAGATGTCTACTGCTAATTGTTAGTTGTGTGTGCCTCTCAAATAAACTCTTTTCTGGAAGATTTTCCTGATACTTTTCTATATCTTGCTCAGACATAACAACCACTTTTTTTATTTCCTCTGCTAGCTCTGGACTCACCCGCTCATCCGCATCAAGTAGTAAAATCCAGTCTCCTTGAGCTGCATCAATAGCCTTTTGTTTGTTGATATGGAACATTGACTGATTATGAGTTACGATAAGACGTGCTCCCTCACCGCGGGCAAGCTTAGCTGTTTGATCGACAGATGAACCGTCAACCACGATTATTTCATCGCAGATGGGTTTTGCAGAACGAATACAGTCAACTATGTTTTTTTCTTCGTTAAAGGTTGCCAAAACAAGTGAAAGTTTCATTTGATTGATAATTGATAAATGAAAATTGGAGTTTGTCTCCCTCTTATTATATAATATCCTCATGCTCAAAATAGTTCATGTACCGCATCCTATTCTAAGTACTCCAACAGTAAAAGTAACGAATATTGATAGCAAAATCAAAAAACTCGTACGGGATATGAAAAAAACACTGGAGTCCCAGGTTGATCCCCAAGGAGTCGGATTGGCTGCCCCTCAAGTTGGTTTGAATCTTGCCATATTTATCATGAAACCGTCTCCCAAAGCAAAAATTGAGGTCTGTATTAATCCGGTTATATTAAAAACAGTAGATAGTCGAGAGTCATTAGACGTTAATAACAAACAAAAAAAAGATACTTCAAACAACCAAGAACTATCGTCCAATGATCAAAATAACACAAAACTTGAAGGTTGTCTCTCAATCCCCCGTATTTGGGGTCCGATTACAAGAGCAAACAAGGTATTGCTTGAATACCAGGATTTAAACGGAGAAAAGCATACCCAATGGTTTACCGGCTTTAAAGCGATCATTGTCCAACACGAAGTAGATCATCTTACAGGAGTTCTGTTTACCAAACGCGCACTTGAACAAAAAAGCCCTTTATATGAAGAAAAAGACGGAGAACTGGAAAAAATGGAGCATTAATTGTTGACTGTGATGGCTGCTTTGCTTTTATCTACTGTATTTAAAACTAAGGTGACAAACGGTTTCTTGCCGTCACGGATGTCTTTTTTTATCCGCTTCAAGCATTTGGTGCAGAGTTTGACCCGTTTTTCTTTACCGTCAATTACGATATTGGTTACCTGAAGATTTGGGTGAAATGCCCGCTGTACTTTTGGCGCTCGCTTTTTCCAACGTCCTCCGGCCACTCCTCGGTGATGTGTGTGGGTCCTGCCCATCACTACCCCTTTTCCGCAATGATAACAAACCATATATCTTACTTCTTGTAGCTTGTAATTTGTAGTATATACCCGGAAAAGCTTTTAAGTATACGTTCCAGGTTACAAGAAATTATGATATCATAGAAGCTAATCAATTGCAATAGAAGTAAATACCTGTTTATGATAAATTTTTTATATTCCAATCCATTAAGTTTTGTTTTTTATATCCTGGCTCTTTTCATTGCCCTGACTATTCATGAAGCTTCACATGCCTGGACTGCTGATAGGTTGGGCGACCCAACCGCAAGGCTTGCGGGCAGGATATCTCTGAATCCTTTGGTTCATATTGATTTGTATGGACTCCTTTTTTTGTTCTTTTTCGGGTTTGGCTGGGGTAAACCGGTTGAGTACGATCCTTTTAACCTGAAAAACTCAAGAAAAGACAGTGCGCTTATCTCTTTGGCAGGTCCTGCTTCTAACTTATTATTAGCAGTCCTCCTATCCATAGTACTTCGATTGTTCATATTATTTAATCTCTCCGGTTTATTTATTATAGGATCACTTTTGCTTTTTCCTCTCATTACTATGAATGTTCTTCTAGGATTATTCAATCTTATCCCGATCCATCCCTTGGACGGGTTTGCAATTGTCCGTGGATTTCTGCCTCGCGAAAAAGCTCATGAGTGGGATGGCCTTCGCAGATATGGTATGATTTTTCTACTGCTTTTGATCATACCTCTGGGTAATGGTTCAATGCTCTCCTCTTTTCTCCAACCTCTGGCCTCGTTTATCATCAATCTTCTCATACCCGCCGGAAGATCTGCAGGCATAGTCTAGACATGATATAATCATGAATTAAGATACAGTTTTTGCCCGGATAGTTTAGTGGCCCCATAGAACTCTTACTTGTTCCCGAGGTCTACGTCCTCGCGTCGCAAGAGCGAGTCTACGGGGTAAATAAAACAAGCCCAAGTAGTTTAGTGGCCAGCCTACGTCCCGTTTAGCGGGACTGCGGCCGGTGAATAAAAGCGCCCGGATAGTTTAGTGGTAAAACAAACCCATGGTAAGGGTTAGAGTGTGGGTCCGATTCCCACTCCGGGCTCAAAAGAGAGATTTACAGAGGTTATGGCATGGTAGCTTACAATGGCAGCAGATACAATCACGTTCAGGCTCTGGTTTATTCCCCACATAGGTATTTCTGCTATATGATCGACCAAGGATAGTGTATCCGGAGTTATACCTGTTGATTCATTTCCGACAACCAAAGCTAAAGGATAAGCATATTGAATCTCAGTATATGGAACAGATCTCTTATCCTGCTCAATTGCAATGACTTGGAGATCCGGTTGTTGGTAATTGCTTGTTGGTAATTGGTTCATTACCGTGACTGTTTCTGACGACTTATAACTATCAATCAATGCCCTTATTTCCTGTATAGCCTTACTTGCTGTGTTTTTATACTCCCAATCAACGACTTTATACGTGCCTATGGAGGCTTTTTTTATGCGTGAGTTTGGAGGTATCTCCATCTCACCACAAAGATAGAGCCTCGCTACTCCGATTGCGTCAGCCAACCGAAAGAGTCCACCGATATTGTAGGTATCATAGACATTCTCCAAAATCAGGTATAATGGTCTTTTTTTGAGGGTTTTAAGCTTATCCCGTGCTTTTTCTTCATCGACCGTGCGAAGTTCCTTTGCATTCAGTTTCATCCTATTATTATATCTAATAAAATAAATTTCAGTAGGTGGCAAAGGTCTTAGGGGTCCCGACAGCGCGCAAACTCGCCGGTTTATTAGGCGATAGAGCACTGGCGGGAAAAAGACCTTTGACAGAATCTACTGAAAAGTAATTAATAACCTATAGTTGACAAATTAAAAGTCTTATAGTATAATAGCACCATATGAAAAGATTACTTATTTCACTAACACTTCTTGCAGCCATTTTTTCTTTACAAACATCTGCCGTATTTGCCGATTATGGACAGTATGGACAATACGGACAGCCTTCCCCATCACAATCAATCCTTATTGATAAATTTGTAGGTAAACCAGATGGAGCTGTCACAAAAGGCGGAGTTGCCACTGTTCAGTATGTAGACAATCTTACTCCCTCAGACGTCCGTTTCAAACCGGGAAATGAAGTACTTTTTAGATTAAAAGTAAAAAATACATCCTCAGTGACTTTATCAAATGTGGTGGTCAAAGACTTTGTCCCAGCATATGTTGAGCCGATTGAGGGACCTGGTACGTATGATGCAAACACCCGTGTCATCTCATTTGATGCAGGATCTTTTGCACCTAACGAGGAAAAGACATATGACATGAAAATGCAGCTTGTTGCCCAGGACAAGATGCCCTCAGACAAAGGTTTATTCTGCCTGACAAATAAAGGACAAGCCTATAACGAGGCAGTCTCAGATGAAGACACTGCACAGTTTTGCGTAGAAAAAGAAGTCATTGGAGTAGCAGAAGCTCCCAAAGCCGGACCTGAAGATGCCATGCTTCTGGTCGGTGCTCAAACCATCCTTATGGGAATCGGATTCAGCCTCAAGAAACTAGCCAAAAATAAGTAATTTAAGGTTATGAACCAAAAAGCCGAGCACATGCTCGGCTTTTTTATAGTACTATAAAAAGGGATATTGTTTATATTATGTGGATAATTATAAACATCCTTATGCAATGATAACTATATAAATTTATGTAAATTGAAATATTATACTATAAGTATTATAGCTGTTGTTTTTGGCTAAACGGGTAGGTAAACAAAAAATATACTGGTTTACCGTTTTTTGTCACACCAGTAAACTCATTTATTCTTACAAATGCCTGAGCTCCCTTGCCAAGACCTAAATACTGTTCATCCTTTACAGAGACTACTTTGTAATATTTATCTCCTTGCCTCACCACAAATAAATCAGCTGGCAAACCAGGTATAGGAGGACCCGCATACACACTCAATTCATTTGCTGCTACAGCCACACCTTCAGGCAGAGCACGTTTTAATGTATCCGTGCCATCTGTATATGGAGAAACCTGTATCATTGTTCCCATATTATCCTTTGCATCAAATGCTTGTTGGAAATAATCAGAATGTATTGCTTCACAATACTTTTGCACGCTTGGAAGACTTCTTTCATACCACTGATCTAACCAATCCAAAACCGGAGATTTTTCTTTAAAAACTCCAAATCCTGCCTGAGGAGCAAATCCTGCCAATACATGATATTGAAAATATTCAAATGCTGCCTTTCTTGAATTCAAGTTGATACCTGCTCCCGCATAGTTACCAACCATTGTACGCTCGGACAAAACATCCCAATAAAGATTTGCCGGAAGACCCATTTCCCTACTGTACACAGCTAATATCTCCCGTTGCTTTCTTGTCATTGATTGTCCGTCTTTTAAATGCAAAACATCTCTCCGTAATCTCTGTTCAAGTTTATCCATGCATAATTCTGAGAATCTTTCAAAAAAAGCATCATACGCTATTACCATGTCCGTATCTTCTCTTGTTATTTGCTGCTTCTTTTGAATAAGATCAAGCACCGTCTCAAAAAGCTTTTCAGGTTTATCTTTGACTTTTTCAAGATGTCTTCGCATTTTTTCCCTGCTCCAATCGTTTTTACCTACTGAAATCTGATATTTTGTTGCCTGCTTTTGATATGTACTCAAGCTACTCTCAAGATTTTCAAGACTCAAAGTCCAAAAAAAAGACTGTTCTCCCTGCTTGAGCGGCTTTCGTCTTCTGCCAACAGCCTGTACAAGTTGCTGATCAGATGCAGGCACACCAAGTAGTGCGATATTCAAGTCTGGAAATGTTCCATCCGGTGCAACAATATTTATGCCAACGCCTGCTACGCCTGATGATACAACTGCTTTTAGTTCGCCTTGTGCCAATCTTGTCGTCAAATCGTTCAGTAAAACTTGATACGCATTTTCTTCATCCTCATTACCAGTAGGTTTAGGAGGTAATAACGCCACTCTGTCTGTACCATACCTTGCAACAAGAGCTTCGTATGTCTGTCTGGTACTTTTTAAACCATTAAAGTCAATAAATAAAACAGGTTTATCTTCTTGCTCAAGACTTGATCCTCGTATCAAGTTTCCTCTTGCCTCTTCATCTGTTGCAAATAATTTGGGCTTGGGAACTGTTTTTACCTCGGGAGGCGAAATAAGAGCTACTTTACGGCCTGTCTGCTCTTCCAAAAAAGCACCAAGCATCCCTTTTTTTATTTTTCCTGATTGAGGATCAGGATATAACAAAGTACCGGAAAAACAAGTGAGTTTATCGGCAACCGCATGAATAAATGTTGGAAAACGGACCGTCCGGTGAGCCAAAGCTCTTCCCAACACCTCAAACCTTGAGGAAATGGCAAGTACGGCAAGTTGAGTCTCCCTGTCATACTTATGTTCTGACAAAAGCTCATCAATATAACTGTCCCTAATTACCGGCTTACCCGACTGATCTAAAGTAAAAGCCCGCTCCTCCTCTTTCATCATTCCGGCAATCTTATCTCCAGCTGCGACCACATATTCTTGCAAACTCAGTGCCTGCTCACCCTGTGTATGTTTGGGAAACCGTTCCTTTAGTCTATTATGGATTCTGCGCATAAACTCTGTTGCTTCTGCTTTATCCATACCTCTCTGATCAATAATAACTTCCACACCACGCCTAAAAGAGGCGGTCCAAGGCGATGTATCAGCATCTTGTTCAATATCATGCCGGATATCCTCTAATCTTATCTTTTCCAGTCTTTCCATGGCTCTTTCAGTTAAGGCATAGCTTCCCTGATCTGCAACAATATCGTCTTCGTGTACCTGTTGAGCGGTCATAAAATACAAAAGCCAATCATCCGTAGCTTGATTTATTTCTTCCGGACTGACATCAAATTTCTCCGCCACATTCTGATATGGAGTTGCTCTGTTAAAAGGTGTATCTGCCTCATCCATATAGATTTTGGGGCATATTGAAGCAAATTGGCTCTTATTCTCCATATATGTAAATACCAAGTCTTTTTCCGAGGCAAAGACTATACGGGGCGATTTTTCTTTGCTGGCTCGGGCTTTAAGTTTTTCAAATCCGTCTTTCTTAGTTAGTTGTTCAAAATAAGTATCCCAGTGATCCTGCTTATTCAAATCTATGGATTCTCCTGAAAATGAATCGCTTTCCAAGGCTTCTTTTTCCATACCCGCTCTCAAATCATCAGCTTTTTTATGGTCTGGATCCTCTCTTTTAGCATCGTCAAGTTGAAATCCGCCTTCTGCAAGACCAATGCTATCAACTGCTTTGGTATAGCGCTCAATATTTGTTTTAAGCTCATGTACCAGTGTCCAATTCGAGGAAGATACAACAATATCCCTTCTGTCAGAAGTAAGAGCCTCAACTACAGAGGCAATAGGTATAACCACACTGCTTTTACCTTCTCCTGTGCCCATATGTAGGTGTTGACCATCCAAAGCACGTAAAACACCTTCAATCTGACGTTGTTCTTTGGCATAATCATATAAATCCATCGATCCTTTTTCAGCCGCAAACATTGCCCGGTTTGCCTCAAATAAATACCCTACAAGATGCGTTTGAAGAAGTTCTTTCGTAATAGATGTTTGTGGCATCTTCTCATTAAAAGCACTATACTCAGATCGTAACCTCTCCGTAGCTTCATCCATATCAGCTCTATAATATGTCCTAAACCTCTCAATTTCCTCTACTTTCTTATGTAAATCTCTTTCTGTAAGATGATTTTTTGACCATTTTTGGGTAGTTTCAACCCTTTCCTGTATAAATGAAGCTGAGTTATGAGTAAAGCTTGTCAGACGCTCGATCACCCGGTTCATCCGTGAATTTGGAGTATTTGCTGTAGTTTGAGCTCCTGAATCCATATTTTCAGTCATATTTTGATTGTATCAAAGACATTGATTTGATTCATCCGTAACCAGTTTGTGATATAATCTACATATAATAAACTATTATAGGTGATGGTAAATCAAATACTACTTGACAAACTTAATATACATGCTATACTATAGGTATTACAATTTTAAAATAAATTAAAATGTCAATATCAATAAGAGAAACTATATCACATGTATCACTTACTCCAGGAGCAAAAGCAGCAGCATTAGGTACTACACTCACAGCTGCAGGAGTTTTAACAGGTTGTGGAGCTTCTCAAGACTCTGTTGATCAACTTCAAACTGGTGTAAACGCTATTGCTACAACTCAAGTACTACAAGGTGATGCAATGATCGCTCTGGGACAAAGAGTTGACACTCAAGGAACAGCAATATCCGACCAAGTTAATGCCTTGGGACAAAGAGTTGACACTCAAGGAACAGCAGTATCCGGTCAAATTAATGCTGTTGCAACGGGAGTTCAAAATTTGTGGGATCAAAATGCATGTATACAAAACCCTCTACAACCAGGGTGCCCCCCAACAGCAACTCCGACATTTACACCGACACCTGATGTTTTACCATCCGCAACACCAACACCTGGAGTACTAGCTTCTGTAACACCAATGTACCAAGCACCTACTCCCGGAGAAACAGCTACCCCGGATTTTACGCCTACTGCCACTGCTATGCCTGTTGAAATTCCAAGTCTTACACCTGAGTGTATTTTACCGGCTAACTGGCCTATACACGCACAAGAAGCAAATGCAAGGCTTGGTGGAGGATTTCAAGACTGGCAGCTTGTACGAAAAGTAGATGCTGCAGGTAATTGGAATGGTATATGGGATGCCGAAGCTTTTCAAATGAATTCATGGATACAATATGACGCTTTATCGGGTGCACATATTGATACAAGATCCGGTGTGCGTACCTATGATCATAATGTTATATTTGACAGAGCACAAGGGGTATCATGGGTTAACGTAACTCTTACCGACAGTAATACTGTAATGTTTGCGCGAAGAGGAGGAGATGCACCTGCCGGTTATGATAGAAATGTCAGTTACAATGTTGGAACACCAGGTGTACAGGTTGCACAAATTGAACAGGCAGCTCTTATACCTGTCTGTGAAATCTGCATTCCTGAAGCTGGTGTCACAGCAACAGATACCGAAGCATTTCACAACGCAGTAAAGGAATTTACATGGAATCGTGATGCACAAACCGGCGTTATCAAGATTGAATGGTTTAATCCCCTTTCCGGAAAAATGGAGCGTATAAACGGGGCCACCATATCAGAGCTTTCCGTACAAGGAGTTGATATGAGCATTCTTAACGAAATCCCTGCTGCATGGATGCTTACTCCTCAGGAAATGGTCCAACAAACTGGTAATACAACAAAAGCAGAGTGGTGGCAGCCTGAGGTAGTTGATGGAAAATGGACAGGAAAATGGGTTATGGAAGCATTCCCCATAAGAACAGACGTAGTACGCTATAATGCAGCTACAGGATTATTTTACGATAAAACTACAGGTAAGCTTGTCACAGATTTGAATAAAATCTATAATTTTGCTGACTGGCAAGCTGCAAAGGCACAATGGCCGAAAACACTGACAGCACCTCATGGTGATGCAGAGTTTTTTGTACGCACCGGAGGAGCCTCAGATGCACAACCAAATACCTCATGGTTTAGCGGTGATCATAAAGGACTTATCGTTTCAATTGCCAAACCAGGTTTTGAACAAGCAGCAAGCATACCCGTATGTATCCCTGATCCATCAACCCAAGCTTTGCAAGATGCTCAAAGTAATGTCGGCAAACCTGATGTAAATCATGTTTTCTATTTTGATGAGGATACAGCTACGTGGGTAGAACTCAACTAGTAATCTAGTTTAAGAAGAAAATAAATTAAAGCTCTCCCGAAAGGGAGAGCTTTTTTATCTTATAGTATTGACATCTGCAAAAAATAGTGCTATAATTACAATTATGAAGTATCCTATAGCAAACTATAACAGACCTGAGACAATTTTGTTTATTTCCTCTTATCCGGAAAAAGGAGTCCGGTATAGCAAAAAAGTATGCGCTGTGGGTGGTTTTACCAAAAACACCATTGAACATATGGGTCAAAAACGCAAATACGTTATTTTAACCGTTAAAGTCGGAAAAGAAAAACAAATATATGAAGAAGACAGTGCACTTGTTTGTCGTATAATTGACCGTAAAAATCCCCTCTCATTTATCCCCTTTATTGAATTTTTTTTACGTTTTAACCGGATAAAAAATGTTGTGGTCGAGTTTGAATTCGGATCTTTCGGCACCATATACAATACGCTCGTCTTTTCGCTCATGTTCCTGATTATTCGCCTCTTGAACAAAAATTTATTTACAGTAATTCATCAAATAACGGAGAGTTTAGACGATATCAATGAACATCTTGGCTGGGCTAAAAAATCCATCAAAACAAGAATATATGGATGGGGTATACGTTTTTATTATACCTATATCACAGTACTCAGTAATACGGTCGTGACAACTGAAGAAATATTCAAAAAAAGACTACGGTCTATTACCGAGGTTAAAACAGAAAAAATAAAATGTATCCCGCACGGTGTTGATACACAGATACCAATAAAATCAAAAATGCAAAGCAGGAGAAAACTGGGGCTACCACTCAATAAGAAAATTGTCCTATTTTTTGGATATTTAGGTTGGTATAAGGGCGCTGATCTTTTTCTTGAATATGCAAGTAAATGTACTGATGATGATTATTATTTTGTCATAGCCGGAGGTCCGTCATTTACAAACGGTAAAAAGGCTTTTTACAGGAAATATCTTGAAAAATTTAAGAATCTTCCATCAAACGTACGACTTTCCGGATTTGTTCCAGAAGATCTCATAAGCCGTTATTATGCGGCTTCAGATGTGGTTATACTCCCCTATAGATATATGATGTCATCTTCCGGACCTCTTTCTTTGGCATTTTCCATGAAAAAACCCATATTGCTTTCAGATAAGCTTTTACCATATCTTAAATCAACAGATTTTAAAAAAACACTTGAAAAAAACAAACTTGGATATGAGCATATGTTTTTTGATCTTGATTTTCATAGTTTTATGAATAAACTTAAAAACATTCCTATGAAAAAAATGAAGAATTTTTCTCAAGAGATGAGAACAAAAAGGAAGTATGATGTGACTGCCGGAAAGCTTTCTGCGCTCATCAGTAGCTATAAAATATAGGGCTTTGCAGAAGATAATAAGAAAAAAAAAGGAAATGCAAAGCAAACATACAATACATAAGAAACCGTACTTTTGGAGTGACAAAATCCCACCACAACAAAAAAGGCAAAAGAAATAAAGCAATATTCACGTTTGCGTATCTAAACACGCTGACAAGTGATCCTGATGAAAGTACTATCAATACATAAAACCACAAATAAATCAAAAATGATTCTGCGATGATATATGTCTTCGGATTGCTTGTTTTTCCCTTTCTGCTAATAACCTTCCACAAAAAAAACAAACACAGTAGAAGAAGAACAAGTGCGCATATGACGTTTAGGATCATATCCGGCCAATGAATTATGGTATACGGCAAAGATGCGACATAATGGACAATGCTGCTTAAAAAAAAGGGTGGTGCTTTTGCCCAGGCTTTCTGGATATCAACAGCTGCAAAAAAATTTCCTGTTATCGAATATAAATGGGTAAAAAAAACAAGTATTGGACTAATGATAATACCAAAGTTTATAAATCCATTCATAAAGAAAATGTTGGAATGGGTTGTTTTCCTTCCTTCGTAATAATAATGATAAAAATAAACAGGTATGAAACTTAAGGCAATGAATTTTGTTACCAATAACAAAGAAACAACAAAAGCAGCAGATCGATAATAATGTCTAAAAAGAAACACAAAAAAAAGCATTGTAAGAAACAGATATAGAGACTCAGTATAAAACATATGAAAAAAATATCCTGTGGGAAAAACAATGAAAAGAAGAACAATATCAACAATGGTATTTTTATTTTTTTCCTGTAGTGATTTTATCATAAAGATAAGATCGCGCAGCAAATAAACTGCTCCAACAAGAAAAAAATTTGATAAGATAATGCCTATCCTAAAAAAATGCACATCCTCAGGAATTACACCGGTAAGAATTGCTGTAAACTTAGTTATCCATCTGACAAGCAACGGATAAAGGGGAAAAAAAGCCCAGTTGTGCACTCTGTCATTTTCGAATTTTAATCTCTCATATCCTTCTTTTGCTATTATCAAATAGTGATTACTGTCCCATTTCTGCCATAATGGTTGTATATGTGTTATTGGAGACTCCCTACTTACAAAAGATCCTTCAATATGCTGTATCTTTCCATTTTCATGATTATAGGATGGAAGCCCGTAAACGACAAAGACTGAAAATAGATAATGAATGATAAAAGATGAAGCCACTATAATAAAACTTATCACAAGCCACTTTAGATAGGTCTTATACATGAGATTATTGATTTATGGAATAAAATATATTATAGTCTGGTCGTTTTCGAATACTTTTTTTGAAAATGTATCTGGAATACGTGTCTTACCTTCAACCATTAATAAATAAGTATTCATCCCTTTTGGAATATGAATTGATAAGGTATTGATTTCTTTTGAAAGATCAACTGCTCGAATTATTTTATTTTTTATATATACAGAGCCCCAACCAGAAATACTTTCTTCACTCCATTGCCGGTTATCGCTCAACATGACAGTATCGTTAATAGTGGTATTTTTCTTTAAATAATCCAGTGCATCAACAATATCTTGTGACCATAAACCAAAAGGTAAAATTAACCTATTGTGTGAAATTAGTGCATAAGGAATGAACTCGTATCGGCTATCATAAAGTGTGTCTATCTTAAAGTGAAAGGGGTTATATAAACCAATATCGTACCTTGAAATTCCTATAAAAAATAGCAGGCATAAACCTAATACATATTTTAATATTTTATTCTTAAAAAAATATGCATATACGGGAAACATGAAAATAAAGAAAAAGGGTTGCAATAATGCAAGACGTGAAACCCTTTGATGGTTTAAACCACCAAACAGTCCCTCCGGATTTACATCGATAAGCGAATATTCGTTAAAAACTCTCTGAATCATATGAAATAATGTATCGAAAGGAAGAGCAAAAAGGACAAGAATATTAAAAATAAAGAAAAGAATCAGAAGAACATTTTGCTGTAGTTTAACATGTTTGTTACATAAAATACGCACATATGTCAAAAATGCAGCTATATATAGGAGCATATATATGTCCCTATCTATAGGAAAAATTAATTGGGACAGCTCATACGGATCAAAATCAACTGCTGTGGCAAAAGTATTTTGCCAATAAATTTTTTGTTGAAAAAGAAAAACTAATATAAGGATAGGAATAATAACCAAAAATAACATCATAACCCTATATAACTCTTTATTATTCCTTGTAATAAATACGATACATCCGTAAATAAACAGTAGTACAATAACAACAGTCCATGTGCCTGAATACGTTGCCGCTAAAAGACCTATGCTTATTGATGGGATCAGATGTGCAATAAAATGTCTTCCCTGTTTTACTGAAACAAAGCAGAAAAAAAGCACAGGTAACACTAAACTATATGAAAAAAGCATAGGAATGGATGTTACGGCGGCATAAGGAATTCGGAATGACGAAAGCATAAAAAAACCACCGAATAATGCAGCGATATATGCATCTTTCCATACGGTTTTTATAAGCAAAAAAATTGAAAGAGAGCTCAATATTAGACCAAAAATCATCGTAAACCATGTCGCATTAAATACGTTTGCAAATCCCATTTTCATAAAATATGCCGCCATTACATGCATTGCATTGGGGTATCCCAGAAACAATCCGTCTTTTGAATTAGGAATATACTGGGCTGACGCTCCATAGTCAAACTCACTTGGTGGAAACCCATTAGTAAAAATGAACTGCGTTATACCATCATGCAGATCCTTGTTGGGGATGCCAAGCGCTGAAAACGGATATTGAATGACAGGTTCGAGAAAATATACGATGCTTATCGTTAGAAAAACAAAAAAGATAACATACGGGACAACTGAACGAATACTTAGTTTCTTGTGATAGAATGAATAATAACGCCTAAAATATAACGCAAAAATGCATGATATGGGAAACGCAAGATGCCAAAAAAAAGAATTATTTGTTTGAACTATATTGCTGATAAACCAGAGATAAAACAGGCCAATTGCACTGCCTGATAACAATAAGAATATAACTTGATCAATTGCATTTTCAAGAAGATGATCAGAATCATGCATATTTTTCAGTATAACAGATGGATAAAAAACCGATCCCGTATATTTGACGCATTGGTTTATATATTTTTTATTCTGCTTATTGCAGTAATCTATAGAACGAATCTGGCTGGTGACTTCTTTCTTACAGGCTGGGACAATCTTCACCCAGAGTTTGACTATAAAGTAAACATAAACCGGGCCCTTTTTTCTGCATGGCAGGAGTATCAAGGTTTAGGACTTCCTGCAGGAAACGCACATGCAGCTGAATTATTTAAAGAGTTAATCTCTGTTCCGTTTTCTTATATTATACCGATCCAGGAATCTCGTAAGGTTTTTTTTATGGTAATGCTTTATTTGGGACCTGTCGGTGTCTATATGCTTCTAAAATATGTGTTTTTTAAACATAGTACTCTTGTACAAAAAAGTGCATTAGCCGTAATAGGAGGATTGATATATATATTCCATATAGCAACAATCCAAATTTTTTATACACCCTATGAAGCATTCGGGGCACATTATGCTTTTATACCCTGGATGGTTTTTTCAGTCCTGTTATATCTTGATAAAAAAACAAACAGCCGTCTTTTTTTTCTATTTATCGTACATATTGTCGGATCAATGCAATTCTATATACCGACACTCTTTCTTGTATATGCGCCAACTATTACAGTTATCATTGTTGTCAATCTTGTATCAAATCAACGACCTTTAAACGTCATAAAACACGGAATTATCCTTCTTGGAATCATTCTTATTGCCAATTTATATTGGCTCTTACCTTTTTATAATTACACAATAAGCAATATCGGTTCACAGATTAATTCATATTTGAACTTAATGTATAACGATGATATTTATTTTAAAAATCTGCACTTTGGCACCCTTCAAAATACCATATTTATAAAAGGATTTCTCTTTGATTATATTGGAACAATGAACGGAAAACCTGACTATTTGTTTGCATTATGGCGACAACATGCTTTAATGCCTTTTTTTTCTTTATGGGGTATTTTTCTTTTTGGTATAACTGTTTTGGGCTTTACTAAGTCGTTTTTTAATAAAGACCGATTTGCGATCTGTGTCCTTTTTATACTTTTTTTTGGACTTCTTGCTATTGATACTCCACCATTCAATCTAATAAACGGTATGCTCAGAAAAAATCCATTATTTCATCAAGTCTTCAGAAATCCGTTTACCAAATTTGCTAACATGCTCCTCTTTTTTGAGACGCTTCTTTTTGTTTTCGGGCTGCAATACTTATTGCGCTTGTTTGAAAAAGGCGATAGATTCTCTCGAAATCTAATCCAATTATGCGCGTTAATATTTATTCTTTGCGGCTCCCTTCTTTACCTTTTTCCTCTATGGCAGGGAGGACTTGTTTATCCGACGCTACGGACTGCTATACCTAAAGAGTATTTTGATTTATTCAGCTTTTTTCGCAACAAACCTAATGAAAGAATTGCGAATCTTCCTCAGACAAGTAATGACGGATGGTATTCATACAACTGGAACTATAATGGTTCTGGCTTTCTCTGGTATGGTATCAAACAGCCTATTCTTGATCGTGCTTTTGATGTATGGAATCAAGAAAATGAAAACTATTATTGGGAAATTTCTCAGGCTCTCTATTCAAATAATATTAACGCTATACAAAATGTTCTGGAAAAATACCAAATCCGATGGATTGTACTTGATCGAAATATACTCACAGGCAGCTCTCCCAAATCAACTTATATAAATAAACTTGAAGAACTTTTTAATAAAAATACGCTACTACATTTGGAAAGAAACTTTGGCAATATCAGTGTATATCGTGTAAATCTTAACATAGCACAGAATGGTTTCGTCATAACATCTGAAAATTTGCCCATAATACAGCCTCCATATGATTGGAACAATATTGATACTGCTTTTGATGAATATGGGCATTATATCTCGTATACAAATGCAAATATGCAAGATTCCGGATCAGATTATATATATTATCCGTTTAGATCTCTTTTTACCGGAAGAAACCAAAGTGATTTAGAGTTTTCAATCAGAGATGAAAAAACATACATAGCTTTTACATCTTTTATACCTCAAGTAACAAAAAAACCATCTTACCTAAGCATACCTGGACTATCGCAAGATGACATAACGGCAATAGGAGAAGAAATTGATGCAACCGATTCGTCAAAGTTACCGTCCGTATATATAAATAAAAAAATACAGAACAATCCTCAAGCGCATACTCTTCTTACTTATGAATCCCGTTCAGAACAAAGAATAACTGTACGTATCCCAAAAACTGACAGTATCCCTAATAAGAAGATAAACCCTGCATTAAACAAAGATGTGTTGAACGCTAAAACATGTAATCCGTTTTACGATGGTTTAAAAACTAATGAGATTATCAGTAAAAACAACGCAGAAGTATTGCGCTTAACATCACAAGAGTCAAGCAACTGTATAGTGTTTGAAATACCCGACCTTAGTCACCGATATGCCTATGCTGTTAAAATCAACTATAAAAATATTTCCGGTAAAGGACTGCTTGTTTCGCTCCTGAATCAAACATCCAAACATATGGATATGCAACAATACCTACCATCAAATGGTAAGCAAGGAACTGCATGGTTAATTATCACACCAAAAGATTATTATGGTCTTGGATATTCATTGCATTTTGACAATATTTCTCTTTTGTCACATGAAAAAACAATAAATGATCTTGGCTTAATTGAAATTTTTCCTATCCCATTAACCTATCTTAAATCAATTAAGGTCATAACACCCGGTCAAAATCAGTCCCTTGATCAAATAGAACCAAACAAATATAGTATTTTTCATCCTGATCCAAATATCTATTGGTATCAAATACAATCAACAAAATCAAATAATAGTCAGTATTTAACCCTTGCCCAGACATTTGATAAAGGATGGGCGGCATTTGAAATACCAAAAAATATCAAACCATCCCACCTTAATGCATATCTTGCACCGTTTTATGGTAAAAAAATTTCAGATCATTTAAAGATAGATAATTGGGCAAATGGCTGGCAGATCAATAACACAGCTCAAAATATTGTTATCATATATATACCCCAATATTTCCAATTTGCTGGTATTGTTCTTTTGTTATTGACCTTGATTTTACTATCATTAGGTACAATAAAACAGAGAAAACACCATATTCACAACCCAAAAGAAAACAACAGCTTGATAGTATAAAAAGAAAATTATCTTATACTAAAAATACAAGTATATATTTTTGTATCACAAAAGCTCTGTTGTTTGATATTTGCCTATAATACCTTTTAAAAATATGAAGGGCAATCATATATATAAGCGTCTTGGAAAACGCATCTGCGAAGAAAGAACGAAAAGAGGTATGTCCCAAGAGGATCTTGCCGGTATCTCCTGCCTTCATCGAACTCATATCACCCGTATTGAACATGGTAAAATTAATCCATCGTTTAGTACATTAAACAAACTTGCCCGTAAGTTCAAAATACCCGTGTGGCAGTTGATCAAAGGCAGCTGACAAGAAAATCACTTCATTAATCTTACCATGGTATACTTAATAAGTATAATTGTTGACAAAATCTTAAAAGAATAGTAGTCTTAGATTAATCTATAAATTAATATATGGTGGATTTTACATCTGAAACGACGACTGCTCCACAGGTACAAGTTGAAAGTCGACAACCAAATCCAACTCAACAAGAAACGCCTCAGCAAAAACAGGCAAGAATTAACAATGCAATCGCTGTAGAATTTTTAAGGAGTTACCAGCAGGCTTTTAGACGAGATTTAAATTTATCTGAGATGAAAAATCTTGGATCTGAAGCTTGGCTGAGGCTTCCAACAACAGTTAAACAAGAAGTGGAGCGTCTGCTTATTGAAAAACAAAAACAGGAAGAAGATGAAAGGAAGAGCAAAAAAGCACTGGAGGAACAAAGATTAATAGTAGCTGCAGAGTCGCATGCACAACATTTTTTACAAGGCTATAAACAGGCTTTTGGAAGAATGCCAACTTTGGCAGAAGCACAAAATGGAATACCAAATGAAGCCTATCGCAATCTGTCCCAATATGCAAAAGAGGCCTTAATCAGGATTATAGGTGACGTAGGTTGATATCTTTCTATAATTCTTGCAAACAAGTTTATAATTTATGTTGACATAATTATAAAAACTATCTAGAATAAAGTAAGTATGTATATTGCAAGTAGCGTTGTCTTTCTTCTTTCTCTTGTTTCCTTTCTTTTTATCCTTGCGGGTATTGTTGCTTATTTTACTAAACAAAACACCAAATCACCTGTCCTCAAAAAAGTTAGTGAAGGAGCTATTGCAGTATTTTTTATATATATACTTTATCGTGAGGTATTTGAAATATTAAATCTCAAGCGATATTTCATCTACGAAACTGAGCTCTTTGCATATTTCGGACTTTTGGGATGGCTTTATCTTCTCCAAAAAAATACTCATCGTACCGCTTATCGTCTTATCATCTTGGGACTTGCTATTTTAGCAGTCGTATACATCTCATTTTACTCAATTGTGTTTATCGAGAAATATTTCAAGATGTGCGGCATTATCTATAGGTGTAAGTAACAAAAATGGAGAAATTTGCCAAAAAAAGATATCTTATGCTTGGAACAACACTATTATCTGTATTTACTGTGTTATTCTTATCATCCCAACTTCAAAAACCTGAAAACCTTTCATCAACTACCAGAGCGGCTTTCAATCTTCCGTCATTTGATATGCCGAATATTGATATAAATATTCCAAAAGTAGACGTGCCACAAACATCACTTCCTGAAGTAAATATCCCATCAAGCGATATACCCGATGTAAATATCCCGTCCGTAGATATCAATTTGACTGATAGTCCTTCCATATGTCCTCCCTGCATCTGTCCGTTATCTACTGATTTGTCTGGTATTGCACAAATAGGAACAATGTCAGATGTCCCTTCAATCGGTCCTGTTGTGTCCCAAGGCGCTAGTGTTTTAGCTCAACTATTGTCTTCGCCTGAAGGACAAAATACATTACTAACAATATTAGGCAGTCTTTTTGGAAGCCCACCCTCTTCCGATACACCCACAGATACATCACCTGCACCTGATACTGAGACAGAAACTCCTGCTGCTGTACCCGAACAAATACAACTCCAGACATGTAAAGAATCTGACGGAACAAAAACAAATACCTGCCCTGCCCGATATAATGAAAAAAATGCTGAAGGAATTACTCTTCTTGTATACCGTCAATGCGGTGCAAATGGCTGGTGCAACTATACTTGCTATAAACAACCCGGACAACAAACAAAAGAAAATCTATATAGATGCTGGGATACACAAAAACCTCCAATAACAAGCGGTGGTAAACTGGAAACATGTATGGATACCAATAAAAAGGACCAAAAGTGCCCGGAATACTATCCTGAAGACGGTAAGGAAGTCTTCCGCGGCTGCGGTGCATCATCTGAATATTGCAATTACACTTGTTTTAAACCGGGTACTCACGAAGTGATTGACTGCTGGGAAGGACAAAATCCTAAGGAACCGGCAACAGCGCCACCTCCTGGTCAATCTCAATCAAGCTCTGAACCGCAAACTACTCAAGGTGGAAAATGCCATGTCATTCCTGGAGAAAAAGCAAAATCCATGTGTAAAGTTGCAGAACAAGATGTGCCTGCGTCAACACAGTTTTCACCCTGTATGGGTGTGTCAGCTAGCGGTCCATTCAAAGCTCTCTGTGAAAGTCAAAAATCAAAAGCCAGATGTACCTGTCCAACCGGTACCTGTAACTGTCAATTAAAAGACGATCCTTCACAAACGATAACATGTAGCAATGGCGGAAAATTCGAGCTTGTCAGTTGTCAATAACGACATCATTTTTTCTTCTTCACTTCAAGCTTTTTCCATTCCTTAAGAAGCGCCTCCTTGAGCTTTTCCATGTCTTTTGCTTCTCTTTTGACTTCTTTTTTCAAAATATCAATCGTTTCTTTTACCACCTTCTCATATTTTTCTCTATCAATGTTTTCAACCGTTTCTTTTAACTCTGCCAATCTTTTAATAGTATTTTTTTTGGCTTTAAGATACAAGTTGCGTGCTTCGTCTGTCGCCTCACCGAATATCTCTTTTACCTTTTTGTCAAGCTCAGTATCCTGAAGCAAATCCTCAAGATCTTTGATTTTCTGAGCAACCAGTTTGCGGTTTTCCTCTCCGGTTGTGGGAGTTAAGAATAATGCGGTTAATCCTCCTATAACTGTACCAATAAGTACTCCTATTCCGAATTTTGATGATTTTTTATCGTCTGCCATATATAAAATGAATTAGTAATACATAGACTATACCATATTACACTTTGAGATGTCAAAGATATTGATCTTTACTTTCTTTTATATTGGTCTAGGGAGTGGGCGTGGGTGTTGCAGTTGGCGTTGGCGTTGGTGTTGGAGTCGATGTCGGTGTAGGCGTTGGTGTTGTGCTTGGTGTTGGAGTCGGTGTATTTGTTGGAACAATTTGTGTACAGGTCGTAAGATTTACTTTCCCAACACAACCTGAACGCATCCAATCCTGACTGCTGCATGTTTTTCCGATTTTCTGGCAAATGGTTATACAGTTGGTTTCTCCGCATACAAATGAGGCAAGCGTGGGTAGTGGAACCGGTGTGCTTGTGGGGATAGGCGCCGGAACCTGAATTGATGAGGTGGGCCTGACTGTATTACCGTCTGTTGCGGGCACGGTCGGTCCAGGTGAGACTCCTGTTGCTTGAGTGGGCGCGGGTGTTCCTGTTACTTCAGTTGATGTCTCTGTATCTTTGGATTTGGTCGAAAACATCCACGGCACTCCGCCATTATCATATTTTTTGTCGCCTATCCGTATCTGAAAATAATAGGTTGTGCTTGGCGAAAGAAGAGTCAGATCAACCGTATGTTTTTTTCCTTTTTGCGCTTCAGGCGCGAAATAGTTCAATGCTGTGGGTGATGTACCATACTCAATAACGCCTTGCGTTTCCTGATCTGTTGACCACCCTATTTTGGAAGTATTTTGAGTGATTGCGGTTATTGTAACCTCACTTATCGTGGTATCCGATGCACGCGTCATAACGCCTTGGACCAGCTTAAAGCCGGCAAATATCAATGCCAAAGCAAGAATCGAACCTGCTGCAATTGATGCAATTTTAAGCAGTTTTTTTTTGTCCAGTTGTATTGATTTCATAATGCATTATAAAACCATGCGTAACAATCCTGCAATCAAAAGCAATATAAATCCGGCGCCACCTGCAGCTGCCATATTTTCAAATATGCCTGATCGCGGGAGCGCAGTCGGAGTAAGGGAGGATGTGGGATAGACTGAATTTGATTGAGAGGATGAGGAAACTCCGCTGTTTACTGTTGCTCCAATATTTTGAGAACAGTTAATAATATTTGTGGCATTCACATCATTTTGGATGATTTTTGATGAATTGCTTACTTCGGTCCGGCAGTCAAAAGATAGGTTGCTTGTGCCTGTGGTCAATGCTTTGAAGGTAATTGTGGCAACAGTCCCTGATCCAGTTTTATATGTCCCGGGATCAACAATAAGCCCGGTTATAGAGACCTTTCCTGATGTGATATTATGTGTCACTGCCGGGAAAAAAGTACCTGAGGAAACTGATTGAGCCTCAAGAGCTACCGGGTCATAAATGACCCAGATATCTGTTGATGTTATCTGATCAGTACCTGCATCTACTATGACTTCGATCGTAAAAGTCTGGTTTGCATTTGTTGTAACCGTTGTTGTATTGAATTTTAAATATGCCGCCTCAACTGCGTTTTGAAAAAAAAACGGTGAGTAAATAAAAAAAAATGCGACAAAAATAGCTGAAAAAAGCCTCTTCATATGTTTAATTATTCACTAATTCATCATAAATATCAAGCACGAGCTTTGACGTCTCAGGATATGTTGCCTGAGCTTTATCATCCATCATCTTGCTTGCCTCAGGGCCTTTTGGTGACAGATAAAATGTATAGGTCCCTGTTTTTTTCGGTTGAAACGTAACCCGCAAAACCGGAGTATTATCCCACGACGTCACTGTATTGCTTTGAAGGGATTTTATTGCAGATATGGCAACGTGAGTGGGTCTTTCATAGGGATACACCGTAAAGTCTGAAAGTAATGACTGGGCTCCTGTATAAGAAAAAGCCTCTTTATCATACGATATGATCGTATCATATCCTACAATATTCTTACCCTCCGATACTGCAGCAACAATAAGAGAAACAGGCTTCTTTATTGATAAACGTGATTCTTTGATCTCAGTTGACATTGTCATTGAGCCTAGGACCGGATGCGGAATCAGGGTCGGAGTAACTATCATTCCATCAAGAGTAGGCTTGGCTTTTTGAATTTGATCTTTTTTACTATTATTGGAAAAAATAACAACAATGCTTATGGCAATCAATAATACAAACGCAATACCTAACAATACTATCCTTTTCATATGCATATCATTATCGGTTGAATTATCAATTTCCGTGTTTTGCGAAGTTTGCTCTATCATTCTTCATCATATTTAATTGATAATGCAGCCAAAACAAGGGAAAAATCCTGACCGTCTATCACACCATCATAGTTCAGGTCGCCGATTGAAAGCTCAGACGGATTGGTGCTCTGTAAATGCTGACGGATATATGAGGTGTCATACGAATCTATTACTCCGTTTTGTACACCGTTTTCCGGTAGATCTCCGGCAAGCATCAGGATTTGCGAAAAATCAACTGAGTTATCTCCGGCTTTAAGCTGAATTTTACCGTCCGGACAACGATATGTGCCTCCTTTTGCCTCAGTGGCAATACTGTCACATACCTTTTTCTGTATGTGTTTTGGACCTTTGACATATACACGATACCCATTGCCGGGAGGGACAGTAAACTCAGCACTACCGCTCCAAACACCATTATCGTCTACCGAAAACTTTGCGGTTTGATAGGAGGTTGTCTCACTTAACAAATTACCGCCAAGCTTTATCTTGACATAGATGGGATCAGTAGTTTTTGGTTTTTTTGTCACTCCCTGCAGCTTTATTTTCATATTGAGTTTTATTGCAGTTGCGCCAGGCGCACCAGTCACTGATGAGGAGCTTGACGAGTTTGGGGGTGGTACAGGAGGTAGGGATGTATTGATTGTCATACCATAATAATATCCCAATTTGTTGCTTGCATCAGTCCATGCATTTGGCTGAGGCAGCGAAATTGAATTGGGTGATGTTTTTATGGTATTAAAATCTCCATTCAGCACATATTCCTTTCCTCCTCCAAACAAACTTACCTTATCAACATACGCCTCACTACCCTCTCCGGCAACAACCCTTACCTGGTAATCAATATCATATCCGGTAATCGGAACTATAACCTGTGCTTCCTTTTTAATGAAATCGGCTGAAACCGGAAACTCCAGTTTTGTAATCTGACTGTTTTCAATAAATGATCCTCCGCAACTTTTTGAAGCACATAACAGATCTACATATACACCCTTTCCCTTTGAGATAATCGTATGAACATTTGCAGATAGGGTATAAAAACCCGGAGGTATCCGCATCCTTTGAAAAAAATGCGCTTCGGTTGAGATCACTTGATACTGACCTGCTACATCCGTTGATGCGCAGCACTTACCGGCAGTACCTGTTGACAACACACAGTTAACGCCTGTATATACACCCGGATTAGTACTTGCACGGCATGCAAAAAGTGACACTCCATCTTTATATCCTCGTTTTGTGCAGTTTGTTAACCCACCACCGGTTATACTCACACAATCAACATCTGCTCCATATCTGCATCCGATGATAAGATCAGCGCCAGGTAAAACAAGACTGGGCTCTATACTTCCTCCTGCAAATGTGTGTGTCGTACAACTTGGTGTTGGATTATGTGGCACGGTTGGTGTAATAAACCTGGGAGTGATTGTTATACGAGGCCATGATGAAGAACTACTACTGCTTCCGTCTCCATCATCATCATCACAGGACTCCATACTTGAATACTGCCCTACCTGACACTCTGATGGCGGTAGGTCTCCACATGAATCACAGCTATATACACATTCTCTCTCGGGCAACCCATTATTACAGGCATCCTCATCACATCCGATAAGATGAGATGAGGCACAGGATGCATATACCGAGTTAACAGCTGCATGAACAATCATAAAGCTAAATGCTAAAAAAATCGTCAAAATTATCGTTTTGTACTGATATGTTCCTGATTTCATTTCCGTGATGAACTGTTGATAAAAAGAGTTCCGTTTGTGCCTTTGGTGGTATCTATTGTCCCATAAATCATACCAGCCATATCCATCTCCCAATTGTCAGGGTATTTACGGGGACTTGCTGTATTGGTGCCAAGTGCAAAATGCGTGTTTTCAAGCTTTTCGCCTCCCCATACGTCTGTCAAGGATACGAAATCAAAATCAGCCTCAGATCCCGAGTCTACATAGATACGGACTGTATATTTTTTCTTATCACCGGCATCGCTTATACGGACTGTCGCCTCCTGACGTTGAAAACTTGTGGATACAGGAAAAAGAGGCGTCTGTCCTATGACATTATTTAATATCTTTCCATCACCACAGTTTGATTCACCGCAAGCTAAAGCAATAAATACTCCTTTACCCCGTGCCGTATACACCAGCGCACCGCCTGAAAGTATGTATTCTCCTTTATCCAGGATAATTGACTGTTCATACCGTAAAGGAGTCAGATCAAAAACCGCAGAATTAATATTCAGAATATCGCCATTGCTTTCAAATGGATCACCCGGTGGGGTACTGCTTGATGATGTCTCAGACGATGAAGACGATCCGCTTCCCAAAGTAATCGAATAAGAATATACGTCGGTTAATATATTTTGTGGAGAAGCTGCAAATGTGTATACCACGCAGCTTCCCTGATTATAGGAAAAATCAGCTTGACCCGGCTCGGTTACAGTAAAATTAACGGTCGCAATCTTTATATTGCCTGATATGGCAGTACTTCTTGCAACACTTATATCAACCGTATTACCTTTTGGAGACGGAGTTATCGATGTTTTATCAAAAAAACTGGTGTCCACAACTGTGCTTACATACACAAGTCTTGATGCGTCATAGTTAAATGAGACCCCAACAGACCCGATTTCTTTTGATCCTGTTGAGGTTACAACATCAATGCTTACTGTCTCACCTATCGCATAATTTGCTTTTTTTGAAGCAAAGGAGAGAGAAGCCCCGTCACCACTGCTTGATGAGCTTGAAGATGAACCGGGTACCGAATTGCTTGTCAAAGTTAGAGGAACTTTTACGAAATTCGAAACTTCAAGCGTGACTTTTTCCAGATTGAAAGAGACGGGAAATCCGTCTGTTGACTTCATCATAAACGTAATGTCGGCTATTTTTTGATTGGTAGCACTAAACGGGCTACCTATACGTGTTCCGACAATGCGTATTGTATCCGTACCCACAAGGGTTACCTGCTGTTTAAGTATGTCTGTTGCAAGAAAAACGTTTGCTTCGACTCCGGCTTTGTTTTTCATCTCCACTTTGGCAGCGTCAAATTTCACTTCAACATCAAATGCGTATAAATCAGTGGTAACCCCGTTTGGATTCAGCTTTAAAGCGACCTTAAGCCCCCCATCTGTCTGCATGGGAGGATCGTCAACCGTTGAAAGATATATCTCCGGTGTACCTGTGGGAGCTGCCTTTGACCGCTTTCGGAGTTGCTGATAAAAAAACACAAATCCCACAATACTGAAAACTACAAGAGTCAGTAAAACGGTAATGATCCTTGTTTTTTTTGATATTTCTTTTATATTCATTCGCCTTGTTTACCAAAATTTTTACCCAATATACCTAAATCAAAAATATCAATTTTTCCATCCACATTAAAATCCGCGTTTGGCTCTGCGGGTAAGGATGAGGATCCGTAACCGGAAACTATCTTTTGCAAATCTGCAGCATCTATCCTGTTAAAACTGTCTGACCTTATGGTGCCGTTTGATCCATCATTGTATCCGTCACTGTCCCCTGAATAGAGCGGCGCAAGATGAGCGCTTATCAAACCACCACAACTTGTATCCGGTGTATCCTTTATACAATCAAGGGTTTGACCCCGGACAAGGGACACTGAGGCAAATGATCTACGGATTGTTTTCAATTGCTTGACAAGCACAGTGTATTGTCCTGTTTGTAGATCCAACTCAAGTGGAGTTGCAGTTGTGAAAAAACTTGTTCCCGGCTTTCTCTGCAAAATAGTTTTCGTATCAATAAGAGCGTTTCCCTGCTGCCAGACTTGAACACGCACATTCGGAAGAACCGTCACTGCATTTGACACGTCTGGAAGCAACACTTTGAACAAGAGATTTGCCCTGTCAATTGCTCCAGTAGGATATGGTGTTGCTGTGGGAAACTGGGTTATGGGACCAGAGGGACTGGGAAATCTTGTTGGTGAAGGAACAATAGTCGCGGTAACAACAGGTGAGGTTGGAGATGGGACTATAGTAACCGTATGTGCAGGTGTATTAAAAGTACTAGTTACCCAAGGGCTTGCAGTGGTGCAGGTTAAATCAGCACAAGATCGGACTTTCCATGTATATGTAGTACCTGGAGTAAAAGTAAATCCTGTCATCGTATATGATTTTGCTGTCATTGGAAATGATTGCCAGTCAATCCCCCCTCCTGTCACTTTTAATTGATGGTGTGTTGCCCCAACACAGGAAGTCCAGGTAAGTGTTGGAGGTGTGGTTGTGATGGTTGAACCATTGGCAGGTAAAACAGGAACCGGAGAACACACCCCAGGAGCACATGCTCCACCCGAACAAGAGCCACTTGGACAATTATACGTCAGCCGCTGAGCTGTATCTCCTTGACAATACCATTCGCTAACTGCCCAGCCGACAGCTCCGAAGGATTGTCCATTATAGCATGAATCGCGACATATACCGCCGCTACAGCTGCTTCCTCCACCCAAAAGTATTGCTGAAACAGGATAATTTTTTCCTCCATCCGTATCTATACATGCAGTGCCTGAGGTTGATACACAGATCCAGTTACAGTTAGCATCATGCGCAGGGATTTGTCCGGCGCCACAATAAAAGCCGCTTGGAGGAGTCTCATACGGACAATAAGCAGCATGCACAGGATTTCCGAAGAAAAGGACACCAAAAAATAAAATGAATGAGGCAAAAAAAAACAAGAAATGTTTTTTCATTTATATTCTTTTATAGTAGTGTAAAATAACAATCTTTTCAATAGAAAACAAGCTTCTACCGTATGCTTGTCAACTTCCAAAACCAAAACCAGTTCCTCAATTGAAATTCATCGTTGCTTAGGGGTATATAATAACTCAGTGGAGAAAAAAATAAATAAACACAAACAATCATAGTGACACCGACAATTACAAAAAAATATAAAAATCTGTTCCCTTTTTCAATCCTGCTTTGAAATAAATATTGAATCATAAGAAAAAATTGGATAATACTTAGAATTAGCGGTATAAAATAATGATAAAGATACATAACGCGATCAAGTGAAATCATGCTCACCATATAAAGAACATACAGCATGAGAAATGAAGCAATAAGAAACAATCGTTTTTTATCTTGTACTTTCAATCCAAACAAAAGATATGAAATAACTAAATTTATTGAGAGAAAAACACCTGATAATCCAAAAAACCACACAAGCGGATTTCCCTGTAAATAAAGATACTTGACTTTTCCGTCTGCGGCTTCCCAGCGATAATTAATAGATTTATTTCCAAATGGCCACGTAACGGGATGGCTGCCATTCTCCCCTGGTTTACATGGATCATATTTTGGTACACCTTTCTCATAATGGGAGATAAAAGCCACATGTTCATTTAATTGTATAGGCAAATACTCAATATAATGTGTTTTTTTTTGATCAAGTATCTTTTTATATTTGTCTGAAGCTTCATAATATCTGTTTTCTAAAACCGTACGTCCGATAAAAAAATGGATATAATATACACTGACACATATGAAAGCTGTGCCCCAAACAAACCATAAACTATTAATAATAAGACGGACGAAAGATTTTTTATCTATGATTTTATTTTTTTTGTGATGAGATACAAGCTTATACCGTTCATAAACAAAAAGAAAAAAATAAAGTAAAATCAAAATAAAACCGTTTAACTTGACAGCAACGACCAAACCAAATAAAATCCCGAGCACCGCATAGGTCTTGAAACATAATGACTTTTTTAAAACACTATATCTGTCAACAGAATCAAGATTTCGTAAAAATACTAAAATCATAAGAAGCATAAAAAAAATCTGGATACTTTCAAGCATCGCTCCCCTGCTATGGACAATAATCGCGTTTTCAAAAAGATATAATGAGGTAAACAAAAAAGATAAAAAAGGCTTTTTTGACAACCTGTATAAAATAAGATAAAAAAGTACGGACGAAAACATAGCAAATAATGCGGGGAAGAAGCGCACACCGATAAAAGAATAGCCTGAAGGAATGTTTTTAATATAATCAGTCGTGAGAAATACCGTCTTATCTATGGTGTCGTTCGGATGCCATATATATTCGCCAAGCGCAATAAAAAGCTTACCCAGTGGAGGGTGAGGCTCCATAAAAAAAATCCCTTTGAGATATTTTTCAGATGCAGCTATATGATAATTCTCGTCCCAAAAAAGGTTTGGTGGATACCAATAGTTCTTAAAGTATGTAAAATAAGCGATGATGAAGACTATAATTCCAAAACAAACCGGAACAATAATACGCTTTTTCTTATCCGTTTGGAAGACATTTTTCATCATTCTTATCATTTATCATAGCATGAGATCTAACAAAATAAAATCACTTAAATTACCTTAAGTAATCTGAAGAGGGCAAAGGAGATAAAGTAGAAAAGCACTATTTGGAAGAACGGAAGGTATAAAGTCAAAAATATAGTAACGATTGCCAGGATGAAAAAAGCTTCATTGTGTATGGCCGGAAGAAGACCCTTAGTCAAGAGCAACAAAACAATAAGAGTCAACAACACTCTTGGATTAAACCATATAAGAGGCCAACCGAAAAACATAGCAACACCGATAAGGATTGCTGCAAGTACAAGAAAAAGTTCTTTTGTATCGAAAAAAAACGGACCTAAATACATATTTTCATTATAAATTTAAAAAGATTAGTTTGTCAAAGACAATTTTCACCAGTACATCTCCTCCACTTCATCCTGAGTGGGTTTTTCCTGACCTTTTGGAACACGTATCTTGATTTCCTTTCCACCAAGTTGATATGTATACTCAACCCATTCGACTTCATTTTCTCTATATGTTATTTGAGTGACATTTCCTGATGTTTGCGCGTATGTTCCCGGAGCAATTTGTTTTAATGGTTGCAACGCTGCGTTTTTAATATTTTCGATTGTTTCTTGCCCGTACACAAGAGGTGTTTCTTTTTTATCCTTCATATCTATTTTACCTCCTTGAGCTGTATAAATGATCCACTCTATTTTGAGACCCAAATATTTATCAACAGGCATTTTAAGCTTTGATGTACCGCTAATATATAGCTCAGAATAAAGGAATCCTGATAGAGTAAAAGCGAGAAGGAAACTTAGAATCAGTCTTAGTTTTCTTGGAAGTCTTTTTTGTATCACTTTTTTGACTGAAAAATAATTGTTAAATCGTTATTTAAATATGAGTTGAGTATAAAATTTTCGCTATATATTGCACCCGATGCTGTTCTCCAAATATAAACATTAAAGTTTGCTGAATATCCATTATTCAATAAATATATTAGTTTATCTTTTGGAATAATTACTTCAAAGGTTTGATCCGCCTTTCCTTGTTTAACAATGTTGTACACTTGATCAAAATTTACACCACCAAGCTCACCAGTAATTCTTAATTTTGTCCCAGGTATTGCTTTTGATGTATCTTCATCTTGATAACTGCTAGGATCAGCTGGGAATAGTTCGTTAAATAATGATGATGTCAAAACGATTTTAACTGGATATTCAGGCATTAAGTTACAAAGATATGAGCATCCTTCATTCCAGAAAGATGAATACCTACTTGGCTCATTGCATGTTATGGTTGTGCCGTTTGCGCTTATTTTGTATACACATTTATAGTCAGGACTTGTTCCGTTCAATCGTTCAGCTTTTCGTGTTCCTGTTAAACTAGTATATTCGTAAACGCCATCATAATAATGACATTCTTCACCATATACTTCAGTTTTCAAAACTTTAAACCACTCATTTGTTGATGGAATCAGTATACAATCCGCACTTCCTTGCGTGCATCTTTGCGTATATTCTACGCAAACAGAAGGATGCGTGATATTAATAGATGATGTACTTGAGGAACTGCTCAGCGAACTGCTTGATGAATCCGACGAACTTGATGAAGATGTTTGTTTTATGCATTGGCATGTTGATAATGAATTACCTTGACAAACACCGCCATTACAACCGCCTATACACAAACTTTCTCCAGATTCACCTGACCAATAATAACAACCAGTATTACATTCCCACGCGCTCTTGACAGGTCTGTTCATGTTATCATAATATGTACAGGTAGTGCAATTTTTACATCCAGACGCTTTACACATCTCAAGTCCATTATCGGAAAGTGGAAATGTATAGTTGTTTGTACAATGCGTCCAGTTTGCTGCAGCATCTGACGAGCTTGATTCTTCTGATGAGCTTTGGCTGGATGATTTGTTTGAGCTCGAACTACTAGCTTTATCTGTACAACATTGTTCCAAATAACACTTTCCCGATCTGCCATCTTTCATGATACAGCTTCTTCCGTCCGGTTTTCCATCACATGCCATTGAGTCATCACAAATCTTTGGTGCTTGAGAAGAACTCGATGATTTGGACGAACTACTGCTTTTAGAAGATGAACTTTGCGGCTTTGATGTAGAGGATGAAGAACTTTCCGGCTTTGATGTAGAAGATGAAGAGCTCTCTGGTGTCGCTGTACCGCAATTTCCACTGCTACAAGAACATCCACTGCCCTCAACAACAGGCTGACCAGCAGCATTGACACTATATGTACATACTATCTCATGTTCGTTTCCAAGAGGTGCACATTCATCAACTTTTATTTTATATCTCATTGTTTTGCTTTGGCCAATACCTAAAGTTGGTGAATCTGTATATTGGGGCTCTATATCAAATGGATTAGTTGCAGCTTTCATCCATGGTTGATTCCAACCTTTTGAACTACCATTCACCCATAATTGGATATGTCCGTCTTTTCCTTCAGGTGGACTAAATACACGCACATGTGCATTGAATTTCCAGGTTGAAGCACCAACACTATCTGCATATGTATGAACACTTAAGCTAAAACATTCCCCTCCTGTACCCCCACCACCACCTGCCGCTGTTGGTGATGGAGCGGTTTGTTGTTTTTTTCTCATCATACAACGCATACCGTCACCAAACAAATAGCACCAATTACTGGTTGAAGGATCAGGATCTTGAGGATTTTGTGGACAATCTGCATTGCTTGAACATGACTTGCTACAATCTTTTTCCCAGTATGAGGCTCCTTGTGCTTCAGGAACCGGAGCATCAACACATTTTTCCGAAACTGCCCTTGAACTGATAGTTTGTTTTTTGTCCGTAACAAATGAAGAAAGTATTGCAGATGCAGCAATCACTATAAAAGTGCCTATGGTAAGAAATGTAACAATCTCACCTGACTGGCTTTTTTTTCTCATGGGGTGATTTAAGAATATCATACAAACGTATCATAAATCAAGGACCTCCTTCACTTCGTTTGACAAACCCCAATCATATATTTATAATACATTCTATGTCTCTCAAAAACAAACCCTATGCAAAGGTATCACTTTCAGACCTGCCTGACCTCATGACAATCCGGGAAGTTGCAGGACTTTTACGTGTTTCCTCACTTACCATCAAACGCTGGGGTAAAAAAGGCAAGCTTCCGGCAATCCGCATCAACTCCCGCGGAGACAGACGCTACAAAAAAAGCGTTGTTTTGAAACTGCTTGGAGAAATACAAGAAGGGGTCTGACTTCTATTTAATATCTTTATCTCATTTTCGGAAGAGGTTTCATCGGATTTATACGCATCACCTTACCTACTATTTTTAATGGAATACTGATAATATCTGAAATCAGAAGAATGGGTATTTTGATAATCCCAGGCATTTTATCCAGAAGGGCAACTGCTTTTGCGCGTAGGTCAGATTTGGGTTTTGCATGATCTGCGTCCGCCACACCGGCAGTAGCAGGCATACTTGAAGTATTTGCATGTTCCCCTGTACCAGCTTGAGCTGCAATTTGGCTTTCAATTTGTTTAATTTGAGCCATGGCTCCTTGATATTCCTGTTCTGTTATTTCTCCATTATGCAGTTTGCTCTGCATCAAAGTCCGTGCTTGATCACCATTAAATTCAGCTTCTGAACTCTGATCTTCACTAGATCTATGAGGTTGCTCCTCTACTTCTTGCTCTACAGCAGAAGTTGCCCGATGTGCCGAAGGTGGACTCATATCTATTCCAGAAGAAGCTGGCTCAGCAGAAACATTATGATCGCTTGGTAGACTTGTAGGCTCTATAGCTGGTGATATTTCTGACATACATATGTCTTAATAACGATCTGATTTATTAATTTATGGTGGGAAAACTTTTGATGCTGTATCTGATACTCCTTTTGCAACAGCTCCAATAACATTTTCACCAGTACGCGAAACTGCTGACACTGTATTTAGTCCTGCCAAACCAAGCGAAGGAAGAGTCCCTGGAATACGCGTTCCTGCCAAAGCACCTGATTGCGGTATACCTCCAAATACATGCACAGCTCCTTCTTTTAGTGTAGGTAGAATCCCACCAACCATTGGATGACCCAACCCACCGGCAAGAGCAAAAGTACCTGCACCGATTGCACCAGCTACTGCCATTGTTTTCATAAGTTTTTTTGACCCGTTTACCCAATCTCCTCCTAACAATTGTTTGATCTTTTCTTGACTTATTGCTCCTCCTGTCAGATATCCTTCGCCCAACATCTTTGCAGCTTCCTCTGAATACATCCCTTTTGCTGCAAGAGCTTTAGCAAAAAAGTCAGGAGAGTAAGCGCGTTTCAAAAACTCAATTTGTCCGGATTTGAGTCTTAATCTATCAAAATAAAAACCCCTTCCCCAAGCATAGCCCAATATATCAGGGATTTTGTCTGCAGCCCATTCCTCATACTTTGTCCTATCTATTTTATCAAGCACTTGGTTGAGAGTTAGTGGCGGTACCCCTGTACCCACTCCCATCTCTGCAAATACTTTCCTGAGCTCTGCAGTATATTTCAAAGGCATATGAAAACGCTGCTGATTTATCCTACGTAACATATCCCTCATGAGTTCTTGCGGACTGCGTGAAAGCATCTGCTTTTTGACAAAATCCTTCAACGCCCTATCGTCCCATCCCACTGCCTTACCGTTTTTGTATTTAAGAAATGACATATGCAGGAATCTATCAAGTAAATCTTTTGCGTCTGTTTCGCGAAGAGTTTTCTCATCCTCAGCTTTTTTCTTGTCTTCGGCTTTTTGTTGAGCCTCAGCTTGTGCAATCTTATCTGCCTCAGCAAGTAGTGCGGTATTGTAATAGTCCTTAAATGTTTTACTTAGTACCCTATCAACTTTTTGTGCCACGCCGTTTACTAAATCACCATGCTGGGTCTGAAGTTTGACCAAATCAACACGAAGACCATTTACTTCATCCTGCTGAGTGTCAAGTGATGCTCTTTTGGTAGCTTGATATTCATTATATAAACTCAGATCCTTTGAGTCTCTGTCAAAATTGGCAACAGCTAATAGATTTCTTACTCTGCGTGCATTTGTCCATCCTTGTACAAGATGAGCAATCGTTTGTCTATTAGGGCCTAATGGATCCACACCAGGTGGAGGAGGAATAGGAGGAAGCGGAGTTGTATGATCAACCATAAGTCCGCCTGATAATTGATTGATTTGATGATCAATATCTCCTTGAAATTGGACAGCCTCCGCATCATTTGTCAGTCCGTTTCTGTCCAAACCTACAGCCTGCAATCCAGCGGTCTTAAAACTTCCCTGCAGTCTGTTGAAATCATCTACGTTTGTTTTCAGAGTATTAAAATCTGCCGGTCTTGCTCTTTTCATTGTCTCAATCCGATCATATGACCCGGTACCTGCAGCATTTGTATATATACTTCTCTCTGTGTCAATACTTCTTTGTTTTGATGCGATTTTGTTTTGAGTAGAGTCAATCTGTTCGGTAAGCGTAGCAAGATCATCTGACACAATCACATGTTCTGCAACGTTTTTGCGTAGTGCAAGGACAAAGTTCTCATCAGATAAATATCTTTGGATGATTGAGGCAAGCGGTCCGCCTCCAGGATATGCTCCTCTTTCAAGGACACTTCTGACTGTTGCCAAAGGAGCACCGAATTCCTTGGCAATTGCCGCAACCATGCCTGGAGACGTTGCTATAACTTTCCCCAAATACTTGACATGGGCGTCCGGCATTACTCCGGCAGCATAAGTACCCGGTGCTTTTCGATCTACTATCTCATGAAGAAGTTGTGTCTGTCTTTGGATATCTGCCTGACGAATAGGGTCTCCCATCTGAAGCACTGCCCGGTCAATCGCATCGAAATTCGGCTGTTTTTCATCCATTTTCTCCTCAGCCATCTGAGCAAAAAGGTCTTCTGAACCCAGCCGGCTACGTATATCCTGAAGTTGTGCAACGTCCGCTTGTCTTGAACGAGCCTCCCTTCCGACTGTTGCAGCTGTCACATGCTCAACTGCCCGATGCGCCTGTTCTCCACCAAGTAAATCTGTCATGATGAGTTAGAGTGTTTGGAATGTGTAATATAATCTTTTAATCTTGAAATTACCTGCTCTTCCCGGATATCAGATATCCCTCCTTTTATATGAGCTAGTGCAGTGTGAAACTGAGGATATCTTTTGGCCAGATTTTCTGCTGCTTTAATGATATCATGGATTGTCTCTGAACCACGCACTCCTTTCAGTATATACTGAGCAATGATTTTCCGCTCATATCTGCCGATCAATCCTTGTCCTACTAAACTGATATATGAATCTGCAAAAACATCATAGATCTTTTTTTTATCTTCTTCTGTCAATCTTTTATTCATGCAATTTTATAGTACAATTTATGCTGCTTTTTTCAGACCAATCCCAGTGCCAACAACAGCCCCAAGACTTCCTCCTCCCAATCCTCCTCCAATCCCTGCTGCAGCAATACCAAGTCCAGTTGCGCCAAGCGCAATTGGTAATCCGACCGCTCCAACTGCAGCTCCTCCAAATAACATTGCTATAAGCCATTTTAGTTTGAAATCGACTTTTACTCCTTGTGCTTCAAGCGAAGTCAGTAGTGCTTTTGCCTCCTGATTTTTTTCAATACCTGCAGTTATCTCAGGCTCATACTGCTGAAGCATATAACTCCATTCATCACGTTTAAATCCAAGTGTTGCCCAGGAAGGCACCAACTCTGCTCCCATAAATGACAATGTGCGATCTTTAATGGTACGTGCAGCAAATAAATCTGTAAAAAGCTTGCTCCGATACTCGTGTCCGACCTCTTTAAATATCTGTTCAACTTGAGCAAGTTGAGTTTGATCCAGCAATGCGGCACCAGTAGCGTTATCGGTACCATCAACTAAATTAAGTTTATGAAAATTAGACATCTTCAATGCTGAACCAGTACTTACAAATATATCACGTGCAATAAGCTGCTTAAGAGCTACATCTTTGTCAGCGCTGAACCCAAGATGTGTAACGTCTCGTTTGATTGCTTTTTTATTCACAACTTTTTTATGTTTTACCGGATCTCTTTTTATCCAGTTTTCACTCATTTTCTTTTTGAGAAGAAGCGTAAGCTTCGCGGTTTCCTGTTCTTGTTTTTTTGCCTTATCTTCCATAAGTCTACCCATACGCTCCTCCATCACATCATACCGCTCCTCAAGCACATCTGCTATAGCTTCCCCAATAATACCGTCAAGCTCTGCACACAAATCTTCTTCAGCCAGGATGCGCTCATCACGCGATTTTTCAATATCAGCAGTAGTTTTAGGCATGACAGCAAGCTTTGTCTCTGCATCCTGTACTTTTTGATCAAGTCCTTTTACCTCTGCTGCAAGTTGAGGAAAAGTTCCATCTTGAAAAAGAGGAAGAACTTGCGTATCAAACGCAGTTAAGATGGCATTTCCTGCAGGAAATTGGATTGAAAGAGCTACATTACGTGCAACAAGGGCGGTATATGATGCATTATCTGGATCACCAAGAGGAGGAGGAGCGTTACCGTGTCTTGCTTCAATATCATGTATCTTTTTAGCATTATCAACTCTATACTCCTTTATATCACGGTATTCTTGAGGAAGTAAACCACCACCT
>JBAZKI010000010.1:0-47115 GCA_041650875.1 Patescibacteria group bacterium | reverse complement strand
CCCTCCATCATTGCCTTCTATACTCCTTTCCGCTTTTTCACATGTCCAATGTGGTATTGTTTGCAGTGTGGACAGGGATATATGTGCATCCCAGTGAGTTTCCCTAATTCATCCATTGCAGACTCCATCGTGGAATATTGTATCTTTCCAACACATGCGCCGATAACCTTTTTTCCATTTGTCATTCTTTACCTCTCCTCTGATAATTCAACTGCTATACTCAATGCTTTTGAAAGTTGCCGGGGAATTATTGACCTGATCGCCGCCCGGTCCCGTGATTGTGGCAACCTCCATTTCCCATATCCGGGATCACAGTCGAATATAGGGAACTCCCCCCAAAGGTAGCGGCTCCCGCTTTTCTTCCTCACTGGTCCAAGAACAGGGGTAAACCAGTGAACCGCCCCCCTTACGTTCTCAATCACCCACCATCGCGGCTTAACATCATCAATTATCCGTTTTGCTGCGAGCATCAGGTTTATGTCCGGTTCTGCCGGTATCCGGTTACAAGCCCATGATGCAGGCAAAGAAGCTTTTGAAAATTCGATACATGGTGGCGAGGCCCATATCAGATCCGGGACCGGCCCTGAATAGTGGAAGGTTGTTATATCAGTGCATATGTCCGGCTCGAAATCAGGGTTTATATCCACTGTGATAACATCCCATCCCCGCTCCTGCATTGCCTGGCTTGCACCGCCTTTACCGGAGAAGAGATCCAGCATCAACATCTTTACCTCTCCTCTGATGTTGTCAGCTCCTCATTATGTACAGGGCATTGGTGCAGGAATTGGAAAGGACACATGTACTTATAGTAATCCATTTCCTGACAGTGACAGATACCATCTCTTCTCCACCCACACCTGATTGATAATGTTGGTTCCCTTAATTTCAGAATCCATTTTTTGGTATATGCGATCTCTCTCTCCTTTCGCCGGATTTGTTTCTCAAGACCGGCTATAACCTCATCTGTGGTTAGCATCGCCATCTTTACATCACCCTCCAGAAAAATTTACTATCAACGGCCCTTCTGCTTTTTCGGCATATTTGTTGATTAGGATTTTGGACTCCCTGATACGGTGTTCTAACAATTTTCATCACCCCACAACACCAAATTATTTGATCCGTTTCATATCTTCCCACCAGGGGCAACCTTCTTTTTGACAGGTGATACACCGTTTATTCATAAGGCTACATTTCAGGGATAAAATAAGTTTTAGAATTGTTCTTTTCATTTTTGTCCTCCAATGGTGTGTATATTCCTAACTGTTTGATCGTGTGGTTTGTCTTTAATCGTCTCCTTATCCCATTTCGGTGATTCAAGAAATAGAGAGGGTGAACGCAATATGGCCAACCCCCCTCCTGATATCGTTCCCAGGAACATTGATACGTGGGATCGGTTACGCATTTGCAACGGTTTGGGCATACGTTTTGTATAAAGTGCTTGATGTAGCAGTCAATGCTGACAAAACCACCACCAGTTCTCTCGATTTTAGCGTTGAAGATTTTTTCAATGTGTAACTTCGATTCAGACAGGCCGGACTGAATAAGGCTAATTCGGTAACTGTCTGCCGCTTGTAGTGTCATAAATGGCTGTAACTCCACAGTATTGTCTTTATCCCGGTACAATACTTCGAAAACTGGCATTTAGCCCCCTATGTCCATGAAATGTTTTTCAATGAAAAACATCGGATCGTCTTTGTATTTGGCGATGGTCAGTTCGAACCCACGGTTGTACGCATTGAGCAAAGCGTTTAGGTACTGAGCACTCCTCTTTGATTTGAAAAGCTTCATCCTGATTACGTGAGTGTGCAGGTATATCCAACTCAATACTGGGGGTTTCCTTATGATATACACTGCAACCAGGTCCCCATTATGGAACCATTTCGGGGGTCTGTCAATTCTGATAGAGATGGGTTGGATCCTCCACCCCACTATTGCAAATGGTTGTTCAATCTTAATGGTTGTCTTGTTCGTATCCGTTTTGTTCACCTCCTCGTATTTTCTTAACGACTCTCTCTCGGATGTTGAAACGTCTCCCACAGGCTGTACATTTCTTGTGGCAGTCTTTTATATTATCCAGATTTGTAGAATAGGGCTGTTCTCTGCCACATTTTGGGCATTTAACAATGTAATCGTGTTTTTTCCCAGAATGTACATGAAATTCAACACCGTTGATTATAATTGGCATTTTCGCCCCTAACCCCCTATTCGGGTGGGGGGATCACTCTGATCGGGTTCTCTGGCGTGTTGAGTACAACAACACGGTATAACCCCGTCATCCCCTGCGCTTTGTGATACTTTTCGATGTCTTTTACTCTCAGTAGTTCCCCGCTGTCTCGAATTGTCTGAACAATGTGTCCGGCTTGTGGGTTGATCCAGATATGCAACGAATGCATCAGGGGGTTCCCCCTTGTGTGAAGGATGAGAATCTTGCACATGTATTGTTTGTCTGTGGAGTGAACACGACAATTGCTGACGGGAACGGTGCGCTATTTGTTGATTGCCCGAATTTCAACCGGCCTTTGATCAGTCTTACCTCGTATGATCTCATCACATAATCATGCCAGTATTTGGTGTCTGTTCTTGCGGGGATAAGGCATACCACAACTATGTTGTTCTTTTTTGCTTCGTGGTATGCTTTCTCAACAAACTTGCCGATCTGGGAGTATGGTGGATTGAGCCACACTGCTCTGTGTTGAGAATGGTATCCCCAGTCAATATCCAAGCTGTTCCCAGCCTTGTCTCCATAACTTGACCCACATTTTGAGTTTTCTCTTGTGGCTGCAGCATCAAAACCAAAACTAAATTCTGCGTCAAGCTGGTCAAATAACCATTGTGGCGTTTCCCACTCGTCAGATTTTCGTGAGAAACACACGCTGTCGCCATTCATTGTTCACCGTCCTTATCTGGTTTTTCCACACTCAGCGGTTCTGACTCGTATCGACACACTCTACATCGCAGGTATATCTGGCGGCTCCCATGGGCAACCACCTGGAGCTGTGTGGCATTGCAGGCTGGGCACCTGAAGTCGATTCGTCCTACGAGCCGTGGCATCCCATTTCAACCCCGAGATCGGATCTTTTCCAACCTGCTGTATTGACTGATGTAGTCGTTGATAGACGGTTTGTTCGAGGCCGGTGAAGGTGATCCTACTGTATATGTTCGGTAGGTCTTGTCTGATTCATAGAACGAACACGCTTCCCACACGCTACCATCGTTCCTGGCGGTTGTAATTGCACAACTGCCGTTGATAAACATTTCGAGCGTTATCTCGCCCTTTGCTGGGAATTCTGGTAGTGTTATTGTACAATCATTGTCTGTTTCAATATACCCAGCTATCTGGATGAAATACTCTATCTGGTCGCCATATGGGATTCCTACAATTATCACAGTGCATTCATCGTTTTTGTCAATGTCACCTATTTCGAGAATGTCCACGGATTCACCGTTCCTACCCCAGGATGTTCCATATCCTGCCCAGCTATTTGATACGAGTAGTGATCCCGTCCTCAGTTCGGATAGATCGTAGAAAATGGTCACATCGGTGATGGGTTCTGTTGTGGATATGCCCCTACCTTCCCACAACACAAGGTCCATGGCAGGCATCACTCCTGTAATGGTACAGCTGATCCTGTCACCACTGTTCAATTCTGTGAGTTCAAGCGTTTTTTTATCGGTCTGTTCAACGATAGCTGCGCTTGCTGTTGTGATACAGCAGATGGCAACAATTGCGGTCAATAATACAGTATAATTCATATTCAATCCCTTTTTTCTTCTCTTATGATCTGGTGAGTATCCCCGATTCCAATCAGGAATTTCACGTTCTTGACGTATCGGGTGTTCCATAGTGCTGTTCTGCATATGGCGATGGCCTGGCCAAGATTCGGTTCGTCCACCTCTGCGATTATTTCAAACCAGAGTTTTGCCGTCATGTGGTTGCTCCTGCTTTGTCATGTACGTGTCGTGGAATGTTTTGATCATGGCAAGCCCTTCGATTCCATATCTGGTTATCATGTCGTTCCTGGCCATCGCCAGTATAAGATCCCCGGTGGCAGGCAAATTGGTGTAACCAGTCAGCCACATTGCTGGCCTGATAAAACAACGATTACCAAGGATAAATAGAACGAGCGAAAGATAGGTGGTAAGTTTGTCCTTCATGTGATACACTCTGGTGTGCTGGTATACACAAAAACTTTAGGGTTGTTTTTGTGAGTTGCATGTGAAATGCTGAAAAAGTAGTTCGAAAAAAAGTGGGTTAGTTTTTACGAACAGTGAGATATGCTACTGCTCCGAGCCCTGCCAGCGCAATCACTGCTCCAAAACCTGGTGACTCCGTTGGAGTGGTTGTGGGTTTGGTTGTGGGGGCGGTAGTTGGTCGTGTAGGGGTTACATACGTGGTTGCTGGTTTGGTGGTTGTAGGTGTGACTGTAGGTGTAGGTGTGGCTGCAACCACATCAAAGCTCCTGGCGGTTGATACGTCTGTCACAACTCCAGTAGCCTGGACAATGTACTCGTCCACAATATACCCTGCCGTGTCAAATTCAACACTGAATGTGTTCAGCGAAGTTCCTTGTACGACCTTGACTGATTTACTGCCGCCTGCAAACTCCCCGGTTTGGGTTTTCTTCGTTGGGCCGAAGGTAGATGACAGCACCTCTATGAGGAGCTCGTTGCCAACACGGAGGTTGGTTTCCCCGGTGATTGTAAGCGTTTCTCCCGGTACGATAGGATCAATCTTGTGTATGGTAATGGTCGGTGCGTCCACAAAGAACTGCAGGTTGGTATAGATATCGTCTATATCAGCATCGTTGATCGCATCTACAAGCGCATATGCAGCGTCAGATCCCATGAGCGAGCCTGACCCGTGTATCTTGAATATATCGTCCCCCCGCTGGTCTACAACATAGTTCCCGTCAAGTGTCACATCAAACTGGTTGTTGTACATCGGGTGCTGCACGACTACGTAATACTGGCCACTGGCAAGGTCCTGGGTGACACCTCGATCAAGTTCGTACTTGAATGTCGTGTCACTGTTGACCTCTGCAATGTCCCTGGTTGCATAGTTCTTCCCGAATATCCAGATGGCAATGCCCTCTGATACTTCTGTCCCCGCTGATCCGGTGATGATGAGTTTGTCCCCGTTGGCAACGTAACTCTCTGACTGGGCTGATAGGTATGGTTTCCTGAGGGAGAGGGAAAATGTTGCATACGCCGTGTCTGCAAGATGGTTCTTGTCATTCGGGGTTGATACAGCGTATATCGTGTATGTACCGGAGTCTATACCGATATTTTCTGTTCTCCAGGTGAAATCGTACTCGTCATCTTCATCAAGGTCTGCGGAATTGAATGTCGCATCGTTCCCGTTGCTTACAGCCACGCTCGGATCTGTGAGTTTTCCTCCAACAGATGGGAGGTTGGGTCCAGTGACGAAGAGGTATATTGTGTTTCCTTCAGTGCTAGTACCGGACAGCTTGATCTGATCGCCCATGTAATATGTACCAGATCCTTCTGCGCCCAGAGTTACGGTGCCCTCAGAAACGGATACTGTTGTCTCATCGGATTTGTATGCTCCCCCAATTTTGGTTTCTACACGGAGGGTGTACCTCTTGTCATCGGTGTCTTTGGTGGTCTGGAACCCTACTGCCAGCTCGCCGTTTGAGTCCAGCTTCACCCTGGCGTAATACCTGCTTGGTACGTCTTTTGGTACGCTGTTATCAAGACGTTTTCCGTCCTCTGTGATATAATCCCCGCCTATCCCCCGCTCTACGTTTTTCTGGTTCAGAGCGATAATCGGTGCAGGTTTCGTCTGTGTTGAGTCCACAAACAAGTAGTAATACGTGTTCGGCTGGCCTGTAATTGTTACGGTGAACGAGCTTCCACGGGTTACTCGGAACTCGTCTGACGGTGTTTCGATTTTCAGTGTTTCGGAGGCTATTGTCACCGTGCGTTCAACAGAGTCCACGTTCAGATTGTTCTGGTCGCATGTCACTTTCACACGGTATTCTCCGGTTTCATAGATCCTGTCACCGTACGCCTCTGCGTTCAGAGCCCAGCCAAATGCCGGGCTCTGGCTTGCCCAGTAATACAACGAGGAATCTACTGGAAGGTTTTCAAGTGACTGGTCCAGCCCGGACTGTGTTGCCAGGCGGTCATACGTTGTTCCATCAGGGTTCCTCACTTCAATGTCGAAATCAAAGTCAGCAGAGGTGTCTCGCTGCTGGATTTGGTACAGGTTGGTGTCAATCTTGAAATCCAATACCGTATCCCGTGGAACTGATTTTCCAGTTACGTCCGACTGGGTTTCGATGTTCCAAACCCGTATTGACGCTGAGGTTGATTCTGCATACAGCGCAAGAGTGGGGGTCCCGTCTGTGACGTACCACGCACCAGTTCTGCCCTCGAATATTGAGGGGGATACATAGAAGTTGCCTGCGTTCACGCCTGTGAGAGTATACTCGGGTGCGTCCACTGCGGGATCCCCGCCACTTCCAAAGTATGACAGCGTTGTGTGAGTTATGTTCGATCCTGCCTGCATAGGGGCGGTGATGTCAAGTCCTTCCTCCCCGATAAACACGGTTCCTTTCCAGGGTACTGTGTTAAGATCCGCTGTTACCACAGATACCCCGCAAAGAGCAATGAGTACTGCAGCAAGAGCAACAAAATATTTCATCAATAATCTCTCCATGGTTTGATTGCGGTTTACCAGGGGGTACGCGCCCCATGCGTAAATACTTTTAGTACTTTTTGCGGGTTGGTTTTATTGCTTTTTGCTGTCTATCATGTTCAGCATACGTTCTTTTCTCTTTATAACAGCAGAACGTGCACGATAGGCTGATAGTTTGCGTTGTGCTCATTACGTTGGTGACAATCAGCGCATTTTTCCCGCATTTTGGACAAATCTCTGCCACGTAAGAAACAGGGACTCTACCAGGTAAAAGAGTTTTGGGACGGAAAGGTGGTACCGTCCCAAACATCACATAGTGCCACTTGCCTCTGTTCACTGATGGAGGCCATTGTTCTGTTAGGAATGATAAGGGATAAAGATTTCTGATAAAAATATGAAGAGGTGATTTCCCCCTGGTATCTCCTGTCATACCAGGGGTTCGGACATCGAGGATTATACCATGTCACCGTCACATATGCCATGTCACCGTCACATATGGAACCCAATGGTGTGTATCTTGGATGTTTTGTGCGTTTCGATGCAGTTTGTGTGCATGTGAACACATCTGTGCTCGCCGGAGTGCTGCTCCAACCAGTCCGGGTCATCGCTGTAGAGTTCTTGCCTGCCCCTTACTGTGTGGTCGCTCTTTCGCTACCACAACTCTTGATTGTGTTAGCCAAGTAATTATTCTTTTTGGTGTTCTGCCACCCCCTGTTCTTTGATTGCAATTGGACCGTTTAGGCTTTTCACCAGTTTCAGCATGAACTGACTGTCAAGCCGTTCTGGATCATCCTTCATCTCCTGGCCGTGGTAGTGTAACCGTAAACAGACGGTTCGCCCACTGGTACGACCGTGCTTGATTTTTGCAAGACTTGAACTGATGCGCTTGTCCATGGTTACTGTACGGATTTTCCTGTGGATGCCTAACTTGTGGGCCATGATGCAGATCGCTTGCTGGGATCTGCCAGGTATCATTTCCTCAATGGTTTCCCACTGGGCTTCGGGATACAATTTTATTAATTGTTCAATCTCCGTGTCTTCCCATTTCTTGGCGGGTTGCGTCTTCAATCGCCTTTCCTCCACATTTCAGTTGTATTTGTCCTCGTCAAACAGTAACCTTACACGTAACGTCAATTCAGGGACTATTAGACGAAATATGTAGTACAGCATCCCTGCAAAGATGCAGACTACTATGATAAGTACCCACGATTTTGGGTCGAGCAGGTCTATCATAACAATGGATTATTACAGAAGATTATATCGGTTTTGGTGTTGCTCGTTTTTTAAAGAAATAAGATGTGTCTGTGCCTTTACCCGGCCTGGGAACACTTTTTCAATTCTCAAGTCGGTTCGTCCAGTTCTTTTTACTTGGGAGAGCCTGAAGTATTCGGCATCCTCCACTTTGTTGAATCGCCGCTTGAACCCTGAAACGACATAATAACTGGACATTTCTTCACATAAAATATTTTAAATAGGAGTATATAAAGATGATCGCGTTTTGAGGGGTATGCAATGAGATTTTTGTGGATGGGGGGCTTTGCCGCTACTTCTCGCCATCCTCCATACTTTTTACGAACTGCGTTAGGAAGTCTAGTACCAGCGGATCGTCCGTGATAATCCTTATGGCTTTTCCTGGTTGAATGCGTTTCTTTGCTTTGATGGTGTCCAGATCACGGAATGTGTGTGTGAACGTCCACATCACCATTGCCAGTTCCGTAGGGTTGGCTTTGTATTTGGAAACCAGGTAATCTATCGCGTCACTGATATATTCCTGGTTCAACGCCTTGTATACCTCTACGTACCACCCTTGGCGGTCAGCGTCAGTGAATCCCAAGGTTTCATACACGCTTGCCATTTGTTGCACCTCCATTTTGTAATATCTCAAGTCGTTTCTTCTGGATGCCTGCAGCGATCTTTCCCTGGGAGGCTAATTCTAAGATTGACGTATCCACTCGCTGTTGGATGTCCCGGATCTGCCTAATCAGTTGGGTGTTGGTGTGCTGCATCTCCTTGAGTTCTTTCAGTGTTTTGGCAATCTCACTGGCTGTTTCGCTTATCTCGTTGATTGCTGCAGTTACCTGATCTGCCTGGGAGGTTGGTTGGTTGGTTGGTCAGTGAGGTTATCAGGTGCTCTGGAGGGGTTGGTAGGGAGTCTGGTATTGGATCCTCGGTGGCAAATGAGGCGGTTTTAGGGGTCCGTGGTTTATATCTGCCCAGCCCCCTTTTTGCCCGGATCTTTTGCACAGAGCTTACTGGCCTCGCAAGTGATTTGGCGATGTCTGCATCTGACCATCCCTCATTGAATCGGTGTGTGAGGAATTCTAATTCCCACTCTTCCCAGTTCTTTCCGGTTCTATTTTTTGACATTCGTTTCACTCCTCGATTATGGTAATATCCTGTGAAGGGTTAGAGCTCGATGGCTTCCCAGCGGCTCTTGTTGGCATCCAACTCGTTCTTGAGGGATTCAGCCAGCTCCTTGATCTCTCCTCTCTCAATCTGGGCTTTGAACTCTTCCAACTTCTTCTCAATGTCCTCGTCACCCGTGACGTTGATGTTCTTGAGGTTGTCAACCATGCGGATAAGGGCTTTTCTTGACCGTTCTGGCAGGTCTTTCCCTTCCTCGGTGCGCTTTAACATCTTCTCCATTCTGGTGAACAAACCCGAATACACTTGGTAATTGATTGCGTCTCCAATCTGGGCATACAGGCTGCCCTTGAAAATCTGCTGGAAGTCCAGGGGTATGAACATCACATCTGCGTGGAGTGATGCCACCACATCTTTGATTTCGTCACGCTTTATATCTACAAGCATCGTGAGGGCTTTTTCATCGGGTTCTCTCTTGTACTTTTCAGTGTACTCTTTGCGGGCTCTCTCCTCGTATTTCGTGAGTTCTGTTTCCATGAACTCCTCGCCAACAGCTTTGAATTCTCTGGTGGCTGCAGCCATGTTCTCCTCGATGAAACTCATACTGCTCGTTCCACAGACATACAGCCCGTGGAAGTTCAGGCAGCTTGAGTAGATTGGCCCTTTGTACTTCATCCTGAGAGCACTGAACTTCTTCCGGCTCTCCTTGTCAAACAGGTACCAGGTTTTCCGCTGGTACTCCCCGATCTCCTCGCTCTTTTCGATATGGTTGGGGGAGGACATTTTCGTTTTCACGATATAGATTTTGGTTGGGGGAGCAGTTACCTGGCTCCCTGCTGTGCCCGCGTCAAGTGTTTCTGTCATCTCTTTCACACCCCTCGCTTAATGGTAGTGGTACACCCCATCGTGTTCGTGCCCATGGTGGTGGTGATCGCCACACAGGTGGTGGTATGCGCTGTGAACCTCCCCCGTGTATTCGACATCGCTTTTCCCTTTGGCAACCTGGAACCCTTTCTTCTTGAGCCTGTTTATCAGGTTCTCAATTTCCACATCGCTGTCCCCTTCTGCCCAGTTGAGGCAGGACACCTCTACGGTTCCATCCGCTCTCACCTGAACTTCTATCCTCTCAAATGCTGACATCTCTATAACCTCCACACGTTTACCTGAACTGTGTTGTTCTCCTGCTGCACCCTCTCTGTCATGAAACCGGCCTCGATGTACGTGTTCTGGATAACCATCCCCTGATACATCGTCACAACGGGCTCTACTACTTTGGTGCCCTGGAATTTGTTCGCTGCTTTTACAGCGTACTGGTTCCCATCCCATTCCAGAGTTGCTTCTCCCTGTGAATTGCGTACCTTGAACCCGGTTGAAGTCTCCTCGTAGAAGAAGGATCTGTCGCTGTCCTGCAACACTTCAAGTGCTGCAAGCAGCGTTTCTTTCTCAGTGAGCGGGAATTTTGTGGTGATTGTTACCCGCTCGTTCACCATTGGTCTGTTGCATACCATTTTTTACACCTCGATTATTCTGGCTTTCTTGCTGGACTCTTTCTCTGATTCCGATGCGGAGATTGCCCTGCCCTCGTTCAGCCATTGTCTGAGTGCGTCTATCGTCTCCCTCTGACTCTTGCTGATGGGCACCACCTTGTTCAGAGTTCCAAGAACATCCTTGGTATTGATCTTCCTGCCGTTGTCCGAGAAGGCAACGTACATCGCGTCAATGATTGCTTGCTCGATTTCAGCACCCACGAATTCATGGGATGCTGCCACCAGCTTCTCCATATCGAAGTCCTTGGTGTCCATCTTCGCGTGTTTCCTGAGCTGCACCTCTATGATTGCTGCCCGCTCCTTGGCTGTCGGTAGGTCAAGGAAGAATATCTCATCGAATCTCCCTTTGCGCTGTAATTCTGGCGGTAATGCTGCTATGTTGTTCGCAGTCGCAATCAAGAATACTGGTTTCTTCTTCTCCTGCATCCAGGTCAGGATGCTGGCGAAAACACGCTGGCTGGTCCCGTTGTCTCCTCCACCAAACGAGAATGCTTTTTCAATCTCGTCTACCCAGAGCAGACAGGGGCTCATCCCCTCTGCAAGGGCCAGGGCTTGCCGCGTCCGATCTTCGGATTGCCCTACCAGGCTGCCAAACAGGCTGCCCACATCCATCCTCAACAGGGGCATCTGCCAGCGTGAAGCAATCGCTTTGGCTGTTAGGCTTTTCCCTGTGCCTGGAATCCCAACCATGATGATTCCTTTTGGGGCAGGGAGGCCGTATGCTTTGGCTGCCGGGCTGAATGCCTTCTCTCGGAGGTCAAGCCACATCTTCAGGTTTTCAAGACCCCCCACATCGTTCATGGTAGCCTGTGCAGGGTAGAACTCCAGCAGGCCGGATTTTCGGATCGCCTGCTGTTTCTCCTCCATGATAATGTTGACATCCATGTTGTGCAGTGCCAGGCACTTTGCACAAATGTTTTCGAAAGTCTCCGATGTTAGTCCCATCGCAGCGTTGAGTATCGCTTCACGGTGTTCCTTGACCTGGGCTTCGATGATTGTTAAGACCTCTCTGGCCTTCTCGTCCTCTTCTGCCTGCTCCCTTAATCCCTCAATAGCATCGTCCAGGATGGTTTCCAGTTCGTCTGCCTCGGGAAGCTGGAAGTCTATGATCGTAACCTCAGCCATCATCTCGGGCGGGATGTCCAGAACCGGGCTGCTGATGATGATCGTCTTCCGCATCCCCTTGAGGATGTGGTAGATGTCCCGGAATTTCCTATTTACTCGGGGGTCCTGCAGGAACTTGTGAATGTCTTTGAGCATGATGATGGCAGGGTTGGGGTATTTTTTCACCTCGTCAAGCATCTTCATTGGGTCATTGGTTCCCTGCCCACCAATAGGTTCTCCTGCAGGGTTACGCAGACCTTCTGTGTATGTCCAGCACAGAAGATCACGCCTTATGTCCTGGGCAATGTGTTTTAGGACACGCCCCAGTCGTGCTTCTTCGCTTGTCGGTACCCATATGCAGGGATATTTCGCCCTGCACAGAACTGAAACTTCTTCCATAAGTGACATTTTTTATCCTCTCCTCGGTTTATTCTTCGTTCAATTCAGCCATCATGCGCCGTATGCGCTTCCTTGTTGCCCGGTAAACTACACACGGCCTGTTAGCGCACACGCACCCACACGGTTTTCTCTGTCCGTCATCTTTCCAGAGCTTGCACAGTTTTGGAATTTCTTTTCGCTTCATTTTTTCACATCCAAGATTTTCAGGAAAAAAACGTGCCCAGGTTGATACGACCCAACTTGGGCACCATTTGTTCATCTGGCTATACTCCCTCGATGAATGAGGGGGGTTCAGTCTGTTCAGTGTTTTCATTTTCATTAATCACCTTATCCTCATCGCGTTCATGTTCATTTCTCCCCCGCTTATTGCAACTCGATCTCTCGCACTCAACGCCTGGCACGGTATAGCAAAAATTCTACTCCCCCAGGCGGGAGCCCTTAACCCGTCTCCCTGGGTGGTGTTCAAGCGAATCATTCCGGTACGAGAAGACTTCTAAAAAACCTGGCCTTCTGCGGTTCGTTTGCTTGCATCACAAGGAACGCTGGCTGCCCAGGCCGCGATGCCACCTGGACAGAGACAAACCTGGGGACTCCCCCCCGGTTCCTTGCTCATCTTTGTCTTAATACCTTCTTACACTGCTAACTATATAAAACTTTGCACATGCAGAATCGGGTAGTGGGGGGATGGATGCTGTGATCTGATGATTATTTAGATATGCTGTTCTTTTCGAGAGAGGAGCCCGCGTTTTGATGTTGTATGTGCAATACCCAATTTTGGGGGTTAGGGGTATTGATAGGATAGGTTCCTAACGCGTACGCGCGTTATTTATCGCGTACGCGTGTACGCATTCTTAGATCGCGTGTGCGTACGTTATTTATCGCGTACGCGTGTACGCATTCTTAGATCGCGTGTGCGTACGTTATTTATCGCGTACGCGTGTACGCATTCTTAGATCGCGTGTGCGTACGTTATTTATCGCGTACGCGTGTACGCATTCTTAGATCGCGTGTGCGTACGTTATTTATCGCGTACGCGTGTACAAAAGCAAGCCCTGATAGAGTAGATAACTACCTATCAGGGCTTTGAGGTTTCACCGAACAGACCTGATTCAAGGATGGTGCTGAGGATAACAGGTTGCCAGGCACCTGCGTTTCCTGTCGCACCACAATATATAGTGTGCCCTGCAGCTTATCACCTTTTTGGCATTTAGAAGATATCGCCCAGGTCTGCACCGGAATGAATCTCCATGGAAGAAATCCGGGGGTAGTTTCCAAGCAGATCGTAGACGATCTCCACTATTGCCTCGCCCGTTGTTCCAGAACCATATGGATGCGTCCAGCGTTGTCTACCAGCACATGCTTGTTGTAACCATCTCTTACCAAGATCGTCTTTCACCGGATCAACCAGCGTGTTTGCCCCTATGTCTATTGTTTCTGGTCGTTCTGTGTCATTGCTTAATGTGATACAGGGCACGTTAAGGATACATGCCTCCTCCTGGACCCAAGGGGAGTCTGTTATGATTAGGTCTGCATTTTTTTCCCAGAAGAAAAATCTAAGATATTCCTGTGGGGGGATGGTTCTCAAATGTCGCTCGTTGACTTGAGAGTAGTGTTTATCTGAAATGATGATCGTTTTACCCATTCCGCGTAACGCATTCAGGATTTTCTTTTTTGGTGGGCAGAACCCAAGTACCTCATCCCCATATTCCGTTACACCAGATAGGACTACCAGGTTGTATTTTGATTCAGTGAAGTCGTTAGAGCCGTGGCGAGTCTCATATTCTTTGATTGCGTCAACCTCAGGACTCCCCTGATAAAGATCCTCACAGTGTTTGATTACGTCAACTGTTGTGCTCCCTTCCTGGAAAATCAGGGCGTGTTCTGTCAGCCCCTCTTTTGATAAGTTCTTGAATGCGTTTTTCGTTGATGGGAAAAGAATGTTGCTTGTGTGGTCAATCATGATGTTGTTAGTAGCCTGGTTCCCATGACGATAGAAACCGCGTGAACCTGCATTAAGGCGTACAAGCGACATGTGGCTTTCTTTTGCAACCAATGCTGCTGCCATTGCGGCGTTGCTCCCCCCCGCTGTGAATACCACTGATTGGTTATGGTGGCGAAATGTGTTCTCTATCTGGAATATCATGCTCGCAACTTCTGTAACCATTGATTTATGGTATGGGTCAGTTGGTAACTCCTTCCGTAAATCGAATATGTCCCCGTGGATATTCATTCCAGTGTCATATAGGTGGTTGGTTGTGTTGATGATGGTGGGGTCAACTCCCATAGCATTCAGTGCCCATACTACTGGTGCCAGACGGATGGTTTCCGCGTGGGACCCCATAATTATTGCTACTCCTAATTTTGCTGTCATCCTTTTACTCCTTGGCGTATCAGGCGCGTTTGTGTGGGTGCGATATACTTGACGGGGGTAGTATAAATCTCCACAGCTTCAAGTTTTTCGAGCTCGGACTTCTGCTCGTTCAAATATTTTCGTGCTGATTCTATCTCTCGTTTGTGTGGTTCCATCTCTTCATATATCTCTTGCAATCTGTTCTCCAGTAACCAAAGAAACTCCTGGTGGTGTTTGATTGTGTCCCCAGTTGTAGCAATCTCGCGCCGTGTCTGTAGTAACTTAACCTCAATCTGTTCTTGTACTTGTTTCGGGTTGGCCCTTTTCATTCCACACCTCATACATGTCGGATCCTGGAGCGCAATCCGGTCTTCTTGGTGGTTCTCTCTTCCACACCATACACAAATCCATGTCATTCTTGTTTCCTCACGATAATTACGTCCCAGCAGGTTACAGGCACAACTACCGCCACCAAACCCTGTGACTGCAGTTCTGCTCTCCATTCTTCTGCTGATCTCTTGCTGGTATACCTCCCAGCGTGGCTTTCTCCTTCTTTCATACGTCACTCGGTTCAAACATGTCGATTCTCATCTGCCCGCCCACGTTTGGTTTCTTCCCTGTTTTTGGGCAGGCCGCCAGCAGCTCAATATTGGTGTCGGTTATCTTACAGACCTCCCGTGCGATGTGATCAGGCCAGTAGGTGATATAAAACTCCTGGCAGTTCAGGCACATGCTGGTGGTCTTCATTTATCCTGACAGCCTCTTTCGTTTGTCCAGTTCTCCTCCTGATATGGCTTTTAATAGTCTCACCATCTCCTCTTTACTAATGCCCTGCCGCTCTCTCTCGGTGTTAAACCCGGCAATCCTTATACGCCTCATATCGGTTTTGTAGAAGTGTAGTTCTGGGGCTCTCGGGCAGATTGGGCACCTGAGCTTCCCCTCCTTTTTGTAGCGGTTAAAGTATTCTTCCAATGTCATATGCTGTTCGAATCTGCATTGTTTGCATTTTAAACACACCTCAACCCGTTCCTGTGAGATATCAAGATCGTTCTCTGATATGCCTAACGCTATTGCAGCTTCAACAACGGCAGGGGTGTTTTCTTTTATGGGTGGCATGTGGGTTATCTCCTTATCATTCGGTTGTTGATCCTGTCCCACAGGAAGATTAACGTGCCTACAACGAGATAAGCAAGTCCGAATACGTTTGCGACTTTCAGGACAGAAAGAAGAGTGAACGCAGGTTGTGTTGCTTCAGGAGTCATGCCAATTGTTCCAGCAATGATCCCCATAAAGCCAATAACGCCTATCTGGATACATAACATAGAGATTATCCAGAGATAGAATAGGAATAGGAACCGCCCCCTATGCGTTATCAGGGCAGCAGCCTCAGTGATAAACAGTTCTCCCAACCTCATGATAAGACTACATTAAGACACAAAAGGGAGATAAGGGTTTTGGTATTAGATGAAACCAGATAGCCGGTTGATCAGGTGGCGTTGTGTTATGCGCCCGCCCGTGAACGCACTTAAAACCCGTGCGAATGCGTCTGAGTATACACCCTCATAGAAGTATGCGTTGTACAGGTTCCAGAGGCGTTCATGCTCGTTTTGCGTCATTTTCACAGTTCTTTCCTCGCCGTTTTTGACCAGGTAGTATTCTCTGTTGTCCCATGCCCACGCTTTGAGTCGGTACCCTTGCTTTTTGTAGTGGATGAGCTGCACCGAATCCATCAGAAATGGGACTATCGCCATATGAAATGACATCGGTTTGGCTGGTGCCCTCCTCCTCCTGACAGCGATTGGGGTAGTCACGGGAACCACCCCTTCCGATCCACATACCGTCTTAAACCGAGACACTCCTGATACTTCCACTGGAGGTTGGTGTCAATTTCCTGCTGGAGTCTTGTAAATTTGTCAAACTCTTCCCTTTTCTGTGTGCGTTTCCGTGAGGACATAACGGCTTTCATAAATATCACATGAGTTCTTTTTTCCTGATTTGTTTTCCGGTGAACCAGCTATAGATCCCTGCTACATCAGTTCCGTGACCTGGCCCGTATCCTTCAACCGTAACTCTGAAGTTCATGATGTCCTGTTCAAGATCGCGTTTTCTTGATTCCATCTCGTTCAGTGTTTTCACCATCTCTTTCTGGAGTTTCTCAGTCATCTTTTTCTGTCGATCCCTGCCCTGATAGTTCAATGGAAGTTTTTGGTACGCCTTGGCAGCGGCCTCTAGCTTGGTGTAGAATTTTTTGGCTTCATCTGATCGTGGTTTGATGTATGCCATCCTCCCCCACTCCCTACTCTTTGTCCAGCAGGTCGGACAGGTATACTTGCTTGCCTTTCCAGCTCAGTTTGAAGTCCTGGAGGTAGCCCCACTTATCAGAAGTACGATATGCAGAGCGTTTGAACTCTTCTCCGGTCTTCCGGTCCCGGATGTAGATGGTGTATCTCCCTGCACCTGCTGTTGACGGTAATCGTGCTTCATACCTCCCGCCGTGCCCAATCCATGATGACAGCCCCATTACGCAATCCTCCTCCCGGTTTTGTTGTCAAACCATAAGGCAACCTTGTATGGGTAGCCCGGTACCTTGTAGATTGCCTCAGTTACATCGTTATTCAGTTGGTAGAACGATTTCTCGTTGAAGGAAAGCAAGACCCCAGTTTTGGATTTCTTGAGGATCTTCCCTGGTCGCCATAATGTGTCGCCCCGTTTGGTGGTGATCGCTGTGAACCCCCCGTGCTTGTCCAACACATTGATCTTTACTGGTGGTTGCATGTGTATGTTCTACCCCCTGCACTTGTAAACAACGAACCCGAGTTCTCCGCTCAGTACCGGGTGTTCGTTCCTGATTATCCTGACAAGCCATCTCTGGTCTTTCAGGGTTCTCTTGACCGCCTCTGCGTCCATACGATGGGCATAACTGCCATGGAACGTGTATGTTCTGGAATCAAACTTTCTTGTTTGTGGGGGAGTGTACCCCCTTCGTGTTTTTGCCATTTTGTTTCACCGTTTTTGGTTTTGCAGCGGGATTCTATTCGGGAAGCCTGATCCAACCTCCAGCTTCCACAAAAGGTATGTCCCCGCCTTTTGATTTCACTTTTTCGTATACTCCCTTCGTACAACGATAGAGATACATCCCCCCGTGGTGGCGGTGTGCTAAAGGTACATCTACATCTTGTAAAGATAGACGTTCAGTCCATTGATTCGCATCACGGAGAGCACCCAACGGAGTGTGGCCTACTCCAAAAATTGCAAATCCGCTCTGGGCTATGCAGAAATATTGTTTCGTTTCTCGTCCCGTATTGTTACGTTGCCCGTGTCTTGCTTGAATGTTCTTTTTCTCGATCTGCCATTCTACTGCCCCAATGTGGGGGGATCCAACCATCTCCCAAGGCCAAGGGGGGTTGCCTTTTAGTACTGCTCTCCTGAATGATCTCCAACCCCCAAACCTTGCTCCTGTTCCTGATGGTTTGATCCGATAGCGGATGTCATGCCCCTCATTGAACGCTTTTTTTGCTTCGTTTTGTGTTGCCATTTTGTTTCACCGTTTTTGGTTTTCTTGTTCGTGTCACAGTACTATCCGGTATCCCCCAGATACTCTCTTGCCTTCCCAAACACCGTTGGGTGGCCAGAGCATTTGTGCTGTGACGTATGCTTCTTTCCGGGTACGGTGCCCGTGGTGGCCATACGGGAGTGTCCCGTCTTCTGCAACCAGAACCCAGCCGTTCTTCTGGTGTTCTGCTTTTATTAGCATTGTTTTGGGTTTTGGTGGCTGTGTTTTCCGGGGTATGCTCTCGCGGGTTTCAGTTCGTGTGTACCCGCCACGGTATGTCGCACCGCTTGATCTCATCCTCGCACCTCGTTCCTGCGAGGCGGTTCTATACGGTGCCCTGCCAGGGTTGACCATGATCACACCTTCCTCCACTGATACGGAACCAAGCCATCTTTTCTTATGGCTTTTAAGATTGTGTTGTAGTGGGTTCCAGTTCCTCTCACGGGTACGGGCATAAACATGTACCTTTTTGAATAGCCGGGTGAGAGCGTCTTGTAAATGTCTATGTCAGCCCAGAGCGTGTTCCATTTCTGTTTCCAAGCTTCTTGGCGGGAAAGCTTCTCTCCGATGCGTTTGGCTTCTTCCAGCGTGTCGCAGTAGTATACTTTACCGTGGCCTGCAGATACCGACCAAGGCTTTGCCCGTTCTGCTATGTCAGCAGGATCAGCTTTCCACGCACGGGTTTTGGGGTTGTATGCCATTTCTTTTTCCTCCTCATACTTTGGTGAACTTGTGTTCCTTGGGTTTGCTTACCCACACGGTGTAGCTCGGGTTCCCATTGCTGAATGTGCCATCATGGGTTACGCGGGCTAACCACCCATCGTTACGCCATTTCTTTGCGTACATGTTCGCATATCGCTGGTTCGTGAAATTATGGAGAAACACATACCGCTTGCCATCAAACGTACGGAAGTCTCTTTGAAGGTTGCCCCAGTATACCCGCCGGTTGTATGATACCGGACCAGGGATGTCGCAGTACTCCTTCCCCATTTTCAAGTGATTGTTCATTGTGTTCTTTCATCTCCTGATAATGGTTTTATCACCAATGTGTTGCTCGATGCGTCTGAGTAGCATCCTCTGAACTTCATCGAGTGTTCGCGCTTGGAATACAACTTCGTGCCCTTTCTTCAGTTGCCAGGTTGCTCCCTTCTTCTTGAGGTGCAACCCAAACATGGGCGCGTATGTTTCGATCCACTGTCTCGTTTTCATCGTCCCCTGCGGGGGTTGGTTTGTTGTCAGTTTTTTATAAACCATTTCACTCACTTTTGTGGTTGCTCCAGGTGTTATTCCATGTTCTTTGGCCGCTTTTCTGAACGATGACCCATGCATCTTTTCAGGTCCAACTTTCATATGAAGTAGTTCGTGACTGATGACCTGTGTCAGACGGTTCGCTTCATACCCTGTTTCATCAAAGTATTTTTTGCGGAGGAACAGTCCCGGTCTTTTGCCTTTGCTTGATTTGGCAACAGAAACGTATGCCGCTATCTTTGTTGCAGGAAAGTTTCTAAGCCAAATCGAATCATAGAAAAAAACGACATCAAAAGATTGAGTGAGCCCCATCTCCTTTGCAAGCCCTGTTACAAGCTTTTTTGTTCTTTTTATCAGGGCTGTGTCTTCTTTAGTGGGGTGTCCATCCTCCCTTGACACATATACGTTGATTGTCATCTGCATCCTCTGTTCATAGGGACTACTACAAGTGGTTGGTCACTTCCCCTTCAACCTCTTGGCAATCCGTTCTGCGTCTGCAACTGTTTGGATGTGTGGGTTGGGATGGGTGTCCCTCATCAACTCTGCTGCAGCCTTTGTTCTAAACGGGCCTATCACATAGCCGTACTTTTCACCGTGGCTCTCAACGGTTGGGGTTTTCTTTGCCGTGAAGACCGCCCTTGCCCCACTCTTCACCCCTACATAGTATGCCATGGTTTCCTACCTCCAGAATGATCGGGGTGCGTTTTGCTCTACCCAGTCGCCCCAACTGCCTATCTGGAACGATCTTCCTGTGTAGTACAGGGTTTGACTGTACGTGTCACCCATGTTCACATAGTAGACCTTTGGGAAATCGGGGTACAGGCTCTCAACACCGAAACCGCCCATCGCCTCGTTTGCGAGTTTGAGGCTCCCTGTCACCTTCCCCTGGTTCATAGACTGCTTAATGCGCTTGGCCGACTCCAACGGGATCTTCAGCACCTTCCTCATCCGGTCAACTGATGGTCCAGTAGCCATCTCTGCTCAAGCCCCCTGATCAAGCAACTTCTCAACCTGGATTTTTTTGCCTTTCCAGTTGATCCATACGGGATGCCAGTTGCCCATCTGGTGGCCGTCCCCTATTCGTTTCACTGTTTTGCCCGTGCGTTTGTCACGAATCCAGAGTGGCGTCCGTGTATGATGGCCACCCTGATCGAGATACCGTGTTTCGCCAAGACAGACCTCATAATGGCCTCCCTTGTCATGCCAGTACGGGTTCTTTGGCATTCTTTCAAACCTGTCGCTGTCTCTCATGTTATGCCTCTCTTAACGTCCAGGGTTTGCCTGCATCTTTCAACGCCTTCATCTTTTTGTAGAAGTAGTTCGCTTCATCGTGGATACCTGGGAACAGCAGCTTGGCACACTCTTCCTTTGTGGCTGCATTCATGGGTAGGATCTGGCCTCTTGCGCCAAACTCCTTGGAGTACTTGCGCCGACCTGATTCTACCAGGTGAATGATGCCTTTTATGGCAAGCTGTTTGTTGAACTGGCCTTTCACCTTCTTTCTTGCGAAGTTCAGTGCGATGGGTTTGTACTGCTGGCGGTACAGTCCTGCATCGTTCTCGATGTAGAGTGCCAGCTCCCGTGCGAATGTTCTGTCAAGGTTCGTTGCCATCTCATTTCACCGCCGAATAGGTTACTCGATCCCCTGCGTGTACGCGGGAATACTTGATCGCCTGGACTGCGTTTTTCAGGCCGGATTTTGGGCCATCATACAGGTATCGCTTGTTTCCTGCCCGGATGATGTATCCGTGTTGCTCGATCTCTTTGAGGTTCATTTAATTTACCGTCCTTTCTTCTTATGGGCCAGAATGAAGACCAAGTGCGTGTTGTCCCCCAGCATCTTCTGATCCGATTTCTTGATTGGGTATTTCTTCACCCTAACCAGGACTCCGGGTTCTCTCCAGTGCTGTACTATTTTTTCGAGGATTTCCCAACTGGTTCCCATCGGGCAGTAGTACGGGCCTTCCTTGGTGAAGGTCTTGCCATCAATTTTCAGTGTTTCTTTCCATTTTGCCATTTCTAACTACACCTTCCATGTAAGGTTGTTTCGTGATACTTTGCGCCATTCTTTTGGAATGGGTCTTCCGTTCTTTGTTCTGGCATACAAAACGAATTGGTTCCCTTCCTCACAGACCCGGACGTAATACCCTGATCTTCGTATCCGGGTTGCCTGATCCTCGGCTCTGTTCCTCTTTCGGAAGGTAAACCCGTTGATGAGGAAGTATTTCTTCCCGTTGAACAACTTTCCTGGCATTTTTGATCAGTGTTCATTTTTGGATCTACCCAAACCGTTTTTGGGTTATTCTTTTTGCGTTCAGTGCCAACACCGCCCGTTTCTTGAGAAGTTTGGTGACTTTGATGGTGTTCCGGCCTCTCTTCGTGGGGTTGGTGATCGTGTCTCCGATAGGCGTTCTGCGGATCTTTTCAAGCAGGGTGAACGGGATGTTGTCTTTCACCGGGATACCCAACATCTTGCTCAGGGCACCCGGTTTGATGTGTTCAAACATGCTGTTCTTCATTGATGTTACCTCAATCAACCGTTCTTGAAACCCATTTGCCTTCTTGATACAGGTGCCAGGGTAAGTGGCCCTGGTCAAATGGTTCCCGTGCGTACTGTCCCAACCTCACGTTTGATGGAGATACGCTCAGCTTCTTGGCAGCGATCTTTTTCAGGTCAGATTCAAGATCCCAATCCCGGTTGTACCGTTTCCGGGTATTGACTTTGAAGTAGGTCACTCCCCCGTGGACATCATACGCGTACACATAGTATTCTGTCATCTGTTGCTCCTATCAGATCCGTCCCTGCTTCCTGAGCGTGTCTCTGCGTTTCTCCGATTCCAATACCCCCTTTTCCCGCTCTTTGTAGTACTTGTATGCAGATTTTGGGTCGAAGTTAGAGAGCCAAACAAGCATCTCCCGAGCGTTGCGGTACCCACTTACATCCCAGATCGCTCCGCTTGTGCCTTTGATCACATACTCAACACGGATCATCCCGTACGCGCCACCCATTCTGAAATACCCGCGTTTCCTGCCGCTGGGGGTCTTGGGGGTAGTTGGAACACCTGCATCCTTGCACATTTCAAGGAACGATTGTGTCACCTGTTTTTGCGATAGTCTTGCCATGATTATGTCCTCCTTTTCCAAATTCTGATTGGTTTCAGGTCTGTTGATACGTATACCACATACACGTAACTTGTTCTGCCTCTCATCGAGGGCATCGAAAGCCGTTTTACAACCCTCACATACCGGGCATCCTTCTTGCTCTTTGCAAGGCGGTCTGCTTCTTCTTTGGTGGTGTATGAGGCGTACGCCATGTATGGCCTGCCATCAAATTCCTTGACAGACCTGTTCCCATGCCAATGGACTTCTGCCATTTTTGGTCATCTCCTGTATGCGGGCACGAAATACACTGCGTACCCTAACTGTTCCGGGAAGTGGATCACCCGAGCCATGTGGCCTTGTTCTCTCAGCTTCTTGGCGGCCTGCAATGCGTCTTTCCTGGTTTTCCACAGAAACTCGCCCCGGTGTTTTGGCCCCAGCTCATGAGTGGGTGTGAATTTGAGAACGTACTTTTTGCCGTTCATGATTTTTACTGGGGGTAGTCCCCAGAGTTCTAGCTGGTCCTCAATTGATGAGGTCATAAAATCTGGCTCCTAACGGCCTTGTCCCATTCTGCTTTGGAGAGTGGGGGTCGTGGACCAAACAGCGTCTTTGCCAGCAAGTCGTAGCTGTATTTAAGAGCTGTTTCGCGTTGTTTTGCAGGGAAGTCGTTGAGTCCGTACCCATACTCCCGAGCAAATTTCTCGGCTCCGGCCTTGTACCGATAGTGAGATCGGTTTGCTGCCCGGTTTCCCAGGATAGCTATTTTCAGAGCTTTGGTGTACTGGAGTGCTGTCCTCGATGGTGTCATCGGTGGTACCCCTGCCTGGAGTTGCCTTTGATGTTCTTCTTGGCAACTGGTGCTGGTTCGTCAAGCGATACCGAGTCAAGGTTGAGGTCTGTGAGTTCCCCATACGTATACAGCCCATACTTCAGCGGAACACGCACCTCTTGCGGTCTGGTTTTCCAGGTCTGGACTTTGCCGTTCACACGCCACCTCTGGGCTGTGCCATCAGCGTTCAGATAATACCTGTCATACAATGTCTGACCCACACGCAGTTTTTTTGCCTGGGCCAGTGTCAGTGGTTTTGCCATTTCTTTTTCCTCCTTCTCATCTTTTTATGCGGATCAGTCTTCCCCAGTTGTTTGGGTCGTGTTTGTGGTCGAGTTTTGTTACCTTGCCACAGTATGGACAGGACATGTGGATCATGCCGTTTTTGTAGGCTTCACTCCCCCCTTGGTCTGTTCCACACACGTTGCCGCATTCACCGCATTTCCATCCGTTTTTCAGGTGTTTTGAAAACTTCATGTTTTTCTGACTCCTGGAGAATACCGTTTGAATGTTACCTTGCCGTTTTTGCTTACAACGGGTCTTTCGAAACTTACATACTCGGGGATCCCAAACCCGTATACGTTATCCCTCAGGATCCTGCCCGTAAACTTCCTGATGATGATAAGCTTTTTTCCCTCGTCTAAAAGGTCGATTGCACATTTTCTGGCGTTTTTCAGGGTTTTGAAACTGATTCCCCCCCTGCTGCCGCTGTGCCCAACCTCGTACTTCTCGGGTGTTGTTGCATGTGCAGACATGAAAGTTCATTCCATTATCTGATTGATGTACATCCTGGCGATAGACTCTGCATCCTCCAATTTCGAAGCTCCCCCAATGTTTTTGGCGGTTTTGTTGGATGCGTGATAAACATACCAGAACTTTTCGTTCTTGCTTTTGTTGATCACTATGCGGAGTTTGGGCTTCCCTTTGACCGTGTACTCCACACCGTTGCTGGTCTTACTGATACCTTCAATTGTTGCCATTAGACCGTTTTCTCCTCAGTCAAACCTCAATTTGACGTATTTGTTTCCCCACTTGATTGCAACAATCTCATGCCGGTTTGTGAGTATTTCAGAGCTCCCTACCGCATTCTTTCTTCTCATGAGCAGGAATACGGGCTCCCACCCTGTGGTGACGCCTACGGTGCCTGTCAGAGTTTCACCCCAGGGGGTTTGAACCTTGATCCGCTGCTGGTTCTCGTAAAACGGGATGAACTTCTTGGCTAACCCTTTTTGGCTGAATTTGGAACCGTATTCTCTTTTCTTGCGTTCAACGAATGAGTGAAAGTCTCTTTTCATTTTGGTACTCCTTCGAAAACCACGTAGACCCAGCCTCTTGTGCCTGGACCTGGGCGGTACTGTGTCCGGTACCAGTTCCCTTTGCGTTTGATTTTGTTCGTTGCTTTTTCGGCCTCGTCTTTCCGTGTCCATGCCCCCACATAGCGGAATACTATCCCTGGTGCTTTGTCTGGTTCACGGAACTGCCTTGCTGCAGTGTTGTTTGGCATCCAATTAACTTTCATTTTACCGTTTCCTCCTTGCTGCAGGTGCAGGTTTCTGTTTCTGCTTCTGCTTCAAAGCGTCAATTCTCATCTGGCGTTCCATCTTTTTGAGGTAAGTATAGTAACGCGGGTTCTCTGCCAGGTGATCGAGTGCAATCTTCTTTGCGATTGTGGGGTTCTTGGTGTGCTCCATCTCGATAGCAATACCTGCCCGGAGCTGCGCTTTACTCACCTTTGAAATGTCAAGATCCTTGCCTTTTCCCGAGAAATCCGATGATCTCCCTTTTACCATCCTGTCTCTCCTGATCAGAACTCGAAGGGTTTTCTCTTCTTGGGTTTTCCTGCTTTCTGGTCCTGTTTGCCCCATTGCCCAAAGTTGAATGCGTCTTTCTCTCCGTTGAGCTGGGATCCATCAAATAGCTTTTTTGGCTTTTTTTGTGCCATAGAAGAGTGTGTGTGAATTGATAATATTTATAATTTTGTAGTGGCTTGTTGCAGACGAAAACAATTTATATTCAGTAGAATAGTGTATACGCTCATGGTATTGGAGTGTTTTCACTGCCCAAGTTGCAGGTTCGAAGTGTTTAAAATTGCACCGAAGGGAATTTTACCTGCTTGTGGGGCTTGTGGTCGTGCGCTTGTGCGTGGCAGGCTGCCGCCAGTAGATCAGCAACATCCTACTGGTACATCCCAGTAAGGTCTTCCCTGTCAGGGGGCGTTTGTGCTGTTTCAACAACAGTCTGGCCTTCTTTGATTGATTCCAGTTCCTTGATCGTGTTCTGCAAGAGCGAGACAAGCTGGTTGAACTGCGTCTGAAGGGTGTTGCTTTCTGTGATCCGGGATGAGAGCGATTCAACTTCTTCCTGAAGCGGAGATATCTTCTGGTCGATAGCTTCTATGAACGCAGGTATCGCTCCGATAATCTGTTCCTGGACAATTCCTTCAATGTTCATCGCGTTTCGAAGCCCTTTATCCACCATCGTTGCAATCACAGGATTCCTGGTTTCTATGTCTCCCACTCCTGGTCTGCCCTGGCCCTCGGGCGATGTGTCAACCCACATCCCTTTCACGTTCACTTGGCCTTTGGAATCAAGAACTGCATGTGCAATCTCGCTCTCAAATGCATAATGCGGTTTGTCAGATATTTGTGGACGGCCTAGCTCGATCTTTGTTCCCAGCATTGTTTGTTCTTTTACGAACAGGTCAACGCCTTCTTGGATCTGGATTGCTGCAAGCCTCGTTGCGGATTCTACTGTGTCGGCAATGATGTGGTCGTGGCCAATACGGTACGCCAGGATCGATTTGCCGTGAAACTCGATGCCAACTGTCCCCTGCTTAGTACTTACATGGAACTGGTGGCGTTGTGGCCCTCTCGGTTGCCAGCTCTTGATGTGTGTCGCATGGTTGCGTGAGAACTTCCAGCCGTCAAGACGGATTTCGCCTTTCATGTGCAGAATCGGATACTTGATCTTCAGGTGGTGTGGTGTGCAGAGGGTGTATGTCGCGGATTTGTCAAGGTTGTAATCAAAAAGAAGCTGTTTGAGCAGAGGAGTTACTTGGTACGTTGTGGCTTTTCCCTGTATCGGATCCCGGCTTTTGTTGGGGAGGATAAGTCCGAGGTCTGATAGTTGCCGCGTTGTCCTGCTCACATATGAGCGGGAGATTTTTAGGCGGTGCGCGATGAATGCCGGGTAATACCCCTGTTCGTAAAATTTTATGATGTTGAGCTGGGTCTGATTCAGTGCCTTTACTGCATCCGCTTGTTTTACAGAGAGTCGTATGTCATCAAGTGTTTGCTGTTTGGATCCTGGCACTATATCCCCAGCCCGTAAGGTTACTGTTCTGGTGGTTGTCTGTGATTATTTTTTCGGTTCTTTGTTTCGATCCCGAAATACTCTTTCCCGCTGTCGGTAAGGACAAACCGTTGGAATTCTGAAGTGAACTGGTATCTCTCCAACTCCTTTGCGAGTCCTACACGCCTTTTTTTCTTCGTGGGTTCGTTCCCCTCAATCTCCAACACTGCCCCGTTCCTCAAACCAAAATAGGTTGCTCCTGGAACGGGTTTGTTCAGTATGGCACTTAACTGGTCCGGTCTGAACCTGGCGTGGAGAAGTGAGAGGTCGTGGGAGAGGATGTCTCTCACCAACGCATAGCCTGCCTTGGTGAGGTTGAACCTCCCTTTTGTGATTGCTCTGGCCATTTCTCGTTACGCTCTGATTGATGAGCGGTAGGAGACAATATTCGTGAGATCCCATGTCCCTACTGCGGTGGTACTCTCCCGGTACTCTGTGATTGCTGATGGATTGGCAGGAAGGATGACTCTCTCAATGTGTTCTGGTACGTATGTGCTTGGCGTGTAGCCTTCCGGGGAGTAACTGCTCGGGGTGTACTGAGATGGGGTGTAGGACTCTGGGGTATACTGGCCGGGGGTGTAGGACTCTGGAGTATAAACTCCGTTCACGTAACTGCTCGGAGTATACTGGCCGGGGGTGTAACTGCTCGGGGTGTACTGACTGGGGACGTAGTTCACATAGACGGGGCAACATCCCAGAATGGTGTCAAGCTGTTCTTGCGTATAGGTGCTCGGGGTGTACTGGCCGGGGGTGTAGGACTCTGGAGTATAAACTCCGTTCACGTAACTGCTCGGAGTATACTGGCCGGGGGTGTACTGGCTTGGGGCATACTGTTCTGGCGTGTACTGGCTTGGCGTGTACTGGCTTGGGGCATACTGTTCTGGGGTGTAGTGCCCAGGCGTTCCTATCAGTACATGCCTGCTTGCGGTTCTTGACTCTATATCAAGCGAGTCGAACCTGACGTTGATTGCACCTTCGCCCGTTGCGGTTACGCGATAGTCCAGGGTTGCTCCGGTGTCGTACGTGGGTACAATAGACCGTGTGCCTGCGTTGCTGTGCATGTCAACAGAACTTACCATCATACGGGTCTGTGCCATTGCGTGGTTGCAGAACGCAGGGTAGATCACGCTTTCAGGGTTTGGTTCTGCAAAGACACAGAGCGTTTTGTCCCCTTCTATTGTGGTTTCATCGCCTGTTGAAACACCTTCTTCAAGAATAGATTCACGGAAAATGGCTCCGTTGCCATCAAACCGTAACGCTGTGGCTGATTCGATGTTGTGGACGTTGCCGATCACGTTGGAACTGTCAAGAGATAGGGTCTTTTCGAGCTCTGTGGTCCCATGCCCTGCAAGAAGCGACTGGGAATGTGCAGAGATTGATACGGTTTCGCCATTCGAGAGTGGTGCCTGGAATGAGGTGTCTGCACTGGTCGCAACGATACTGGCCTGTTCTTTTTCCCATACGGTGCCATCACATGACAGTGAGATGTACGTGTTGGTCTGCTGGGTTCCTGCGGTCTGGTGTGGCAGGTACGTGGCTGATGCCGCTCCTGCTACCATCATTATGGCTATTGCCATTAATATGAATGTTCTCATGTGTAAAACTCCAATTCGTTTTTCATATGCAATTTTGGGTTTCGTTTCTGATTGTTCTTATGTCGATGCCAGGGGTCTGTGAGAGTGTCAGGCTGTCCTTGAACATCCTCTCATCCCTGCGCTTAACCCACTCTCTGATTGCTGCCTCTCCACGGAAGGTTCTCCCGTTCCAGATAACAATCGCTGCGCCGAGCGGGACTCTTCTTATTCTGGGTCTGTACTGCTGTTCCATAGTGATCCTCTTCTTGCTTTGCACATATAATCGACCAGGCTGACAAGGTGCTCCTTTACAATTGACAGTATCAAGTAGGTCGCACAGGGCACCCCTACAAGCGCAAGGACAATCTCTGCCAGTTTCTCGCCTGATTCGTTGAATGTGAGGAGAAGGGAGTTGTTTCCTGACCATGCAATAATCTCTATGATTGTAAAAACCATGAATATCGTTGCCAGGTAGATAACCCCCCATAGTTTTATGAGCGCATCTATTCTCTTGAACATGCTGCTGGTTCCTTGTTTCCTTGAATCTTTGCAGACTTTTGGTGTTGTTCAACGGTTCCTTGCTTTTCGCAGTTCTTTGATCTCTTGCGGGCCCATCGGTTTTTCTTCCTGCCCTTTGATCGTTCTTGCTTTGCTCCCTACCATTGCGAGCAGTTTTCTACGGTATTCCTGGCCAGATGTGACCATCCCCGCAGATTCAAGCTGGTCGATCTTCTTCGAGAGCAGTTCTGCTTTCTTGATATTGGTTGATGTGAGGCTTCGGATCCTGCTCCGCGCCTCTTTCAGGTCTTCGTCTGTTACGGTCTTTCTCGGTTTGCTCATTCGGGTGTCCCTTCATCTTTGGGAGGGTTGCCAATGGCTATCTTAACCATCAGTGCCCTGGTGAGCATGGCCTCATATGATTGGTGTGCTCCCAGGACCAGGATGCCTCCAAGAACGGTCATCCATATCTGTTCACCTGCCGTGGGGATGAACGCCCCGAACAGCATGAGAAATATGCCTAATCCGTAGCCCAAATAGACTGCGAACTCTTTTTTGGTGATTTCTTCAGTTTTTCCCATGATTTTTTGTCTCCGTGCGTGTTTAGAAGGACGGTATTGGTCTTGTCACCCCGTCAGGGGTTCTAACCCAAGGTGGGGGTACATCGTTCAATATTGACACCACTATGTGGTTCTGCGGGTTGGTGTGGGTCATCATTGCAGGTCAATAACGCTGTCCCTGATCATATCGCAATACAAGCATATGTGCTCAAAGTCGGTCATGCGGAATTTTCCTACAACACCTTCTTTGGTCTTTATGTCGCCTACAAACGACTTCAGTTCAGATACCTGCTCCTTCGTGTATGTGTTAGATACTCTACCGCCTTTCGCCACAGTATCAAAATTGATTCGATACCGTCTTGATTCTTTTGCGCCTTCTGAATACTGTAGCATGACTTTTGCTTTGAATGTCATGCCGCGTTTGAAGAAGTTTTCTGGAATCGGTTCCACTCCATCAACATCCTTGAAGCCGAGGTCTACCATGAACTTGTGTAGCCTGGTGTTATCAATGGGGTTGTTGATTGGGAGTATCTCGCGTATCTCTTCGTCATTGTTGATGCAACCAAAGGTGAATTTCATGGCAGGGTTGCCTCTGTGCTTACTCTTCTTCTTTTGGATTATACAGAAATCATAGAGGGCGTTGTCACGGAATGGCTCTGCCATGCTGTTCACCTTCCTCCTTCTGTTTTATCGGCTTGCCATCCTTATCGTAGAACACTTTGATGTCGTAATATTCTGCTGCAAGGTCAATGACATGCCTACATGCATCTGACGGGTTGCTAACTGAATCAACCCGTTCAATGATCTTTGCCAGGATGTCCCGGTGCCCCGGTCCCGGCCTGAAAGTGATGGTCGCTGTTCTTCTCTTTGGCTCGTTACCTGCCATACGGGTAGTGTAAGAATCAGGGATTATATATGCGTTGTGTTATTCTGTGCTGACGCGGCTTGTGAACCAGTTTACAGTGGTTAACATCTTCCGTGGCTGATGCGGTTTCTGATACAAGAAAGAACAATAAAGAGGGTGCGTAACACCCCCACTGTTTTTTAGTTGACAAACAGGTGCTCAAGATACGGTTTTTTGTGGGTTTGTGTCACTGATCTACCCCCCTTTTATAAAGGATAGGGGTATTGGCAAGGGTATCTGGGTGTCACAGGTCTTCCAGGTTGTCTTTCCACATAGGTATATTGTGAACTAAATAACACCCCCACTGTTCACACTTTGTTAACTAACAGTGATAATGGGCTTGGATGCGCTAATTGTGCGATATTTGCAGAAAGTTTGGTTCACAAACATTGTGAACCACTTAAAAATGTTTTGTAAAAATAGGAGGAACTTGGTGGGGGGGTGTTTTTATTTGCGCCTTCTTGAACTGCTCTCTCCGCCAAACCCCATCACGCGGAGGAGGTCTTGATCCGCTACCAGTGGGTTGCTTGAGGATTTTAGTGGTCGCCCACTTGACCCGCCAAACCCCATGGTTTCCATCAGGTCATCCCCCCCAGATGAGGGGTACGAGGTGCGTGACCGTCCTGATCCTGGGCTTCGACCCCCACCCCTGCTGCCCCCAGTGATCAGGCCAGTTAACATGTCTTCATCAATGTCCATACCACCCATCATTGATGGAGGGGTTGGGTTGGGTTTGGATTTCCCCTGTTTGCTTTGTTTCCCCTGCTTTTTGTTTCCTTCTTCTACCCATTGCGCGTGTTTTTCGATGGCTGTTGCTGAGGCTTTACGGAATCTCTGGATGTCTCGTCCAAACCGGCTGTGCGAGATTGATCGAGGGGTTTGGGGGTCTGGCCCTGATCCTTCTCTGGATTTTTTTCGTAGTTCTTCGTCTGCTGCTGCTTCTTCAGGTGTCATCGGTTTGAAATATTCTTTAAACCGGGTTTTGACTTTCTGTTTCAGTGGTGCGCCTCGGTCTGGGGGTGTTCGTGCATCTCCCCGCTCGGCCTTTGGCTCGGATCCTTGTTTGATTTTCTGTTTGATGTAATCAGGCACATTTGGATCATCAATGAGATCCTTCGCGTAGACTTTGGATTTCTTCTTGTTTTGGCTCATGTTCTTTTACCCTTCACAAATTGTTTTATAGTTCTTCCCGTATATCAATGTTTCATGTATGATAAGGTGTCAATTGCCTGGCTGAAGTTTGGCATAAAAATTGGGTTGTTCTCAGGTATCACAATTGGTGTGGGTGCAGGGTTCTTCTTCACCGAACCGATAATCAATCAGCTTTTCGGGTTGATATCTGTCGCGGTTGGGGTAGCAACTCTTGTTGGTGCCTTCGCCAGAATGCGGGGTGTGACCCTCAACGATTTGAAAAATATGAGCTTTGATGTTAGGCGTTATGCCTGACTCTTTTTTTCATGTGCAATTTTTAGTAGCATACCCGCCATGCACGTTAAAAGAAACAGCATCGCCAGGGGTATCATAAGTGATTCGGTAGTCTGAAGCAACCAGCTTGGTTCCTTGTCCCATGTGGTGTGTGTGCCAACCAGGTACTCGGGTACTAGTGTTGGTGCGTCACCAAGCAGCGTGTTTGCTCCGTTCTTTACTTCTTTTGTGGTTGGATTCTCTGTGATAACCAGAATAGCTGTTGCACCCACATCTATGACAAGTAGACCTAAGATCAAAATAATTAGGATCCAGTAATGGTTTACCGTTCTTTCAAGAAGAGTGGTGTGTTTTGTGTGGTTGTTCTTTTTCATGTAGTTCCACCCCTTGTTTTCTTAGTTCGTCTTCAAGACCCAGTTTGCCTATTGCTATCTCACAGCCTTTTCTAAGGCCGGTTGCGACATTTCCGTTACCCGGCCTCCAAGTGAAGATTGGTCTGTTATTTGCATCACGGATGATTATCTCAATTTTGTTGTCTCTTCTCATGGTTTTACCACCACGCTGCTTTTTTCTGGCATAATGCCCACACTGCTCTTATAACCCATACCCCTGAAAAAATGGCTAACCCGATGCCAATGAACGACATTGCTCCAAGATGACTCCAGGTGTTTGCTACCAGGTAGGAGGAGATGATGAAGGTAAGCATACCTGTGAGAAGAACTTTGACGGGATCGAGCATGAATAGGGTGATCAATGTGAATACGACACCCATCAATACCAGGATATATGCCAATGACGAGCTTTTTTCTGTGGTTGCTGTGCTTGACGCAATTGGGTTTGCGCCATCATACAGGTCGATCCGGTGTTTCTCACTCGGGTTAAGTCCGGTAAGGTAGTAATACCCTAACGTGTTTGATGATTCAACCATATCCCCATCAACGTAGACATCGTAGGGATATGTGGTGTCAGGTGTCCAGGTCCACCGTATCCAAGTTTCGCCATGGCGTTCTGGGATGCCCTGTGTTGCATCCCCCACGTAGATGTACCGGGTTTTTGTTTCGGTATCTGATACTGTTCCGTTTGATACCTGCAATCTAACAGTGTAGTGTCCCTCTTCCGTATATGTGTGGGACGGGTTCTGATCAGACGAAGTTGGAGATTCTGGGTTTCCATAATCAAACGTCCAGTTCCAGGTTTCGATTGTCCCAGTTGACTCATCGGTGAAGTGGACGGTCAGGTTGGCAGGTCCTGTTGTAGGGAACCCATAGAATTCTGCATTTACCGAACGTGGAGTCGAGGTGGTTTTCGAGTAGGTTATGGTATCTTTGGTGGAGATGTCGGCTGCTGACACGCTGGATACTATAAGTATCATCAACAAGACAGATATTACCGTAAGGCTTATGCTTGTTTTCCTCATTCTCACCCCCACGCGGTTTTCTTGGATACCATATCCCATAATGCTTTGGTAATCCATATACCAGAGAATATGATCAGGCCAGACCCAACAAACGACATGGCTCCAAGCTGGCTCCAGGTGTTTGCTGCCAGGTAAAATGAGAATATCATGCAGAGAAGCCCTGTCATCAGTATCTCGGCTGGGTTTTTAAGAGCTATTGTGATCAGTGCCAATGCCGCTGCAATGACAAGCACCAGGTACGCAAACCAGGACTGTTTTGCTGTTCTTTCAACATCGCTGCCCAGAAATGTGGTTGTGTTGTCAGCCCATTCGTATATGTCGATCCGGTGTTCTTCATTCGCGGATATGTCTGTCAGATAGAAATAGTTCATTGAGGTGTTTTCGTGTTTTAACGACCCGTCAACGTATATTGTGAGCGGGTTGGGTTGAGTGTCCCAGTCCCAGGAGATCCAGGTTTCACCATGGGCAGATGTGATATCAATTGATGCTGCACATGCAGGTATGAGAACCACAATGAGGATAAGGGTGAGAGCCCATCTCACCATGTTACCTCCCTCCGCGCCCAAATATCATGCCTAACGCCACGAAGCACATGATGACGATGATGATTATCAGGATCCCTGTCCACCCTGACAGCAACCCTTGGAAGAGTTGTGTGCCCTGTTGGTGTGCCTGGTACTCTTCGGGGTTCCCGGTTTCATTGAACTCCGTGTCTTCTGACATTATCTTGATGCCAACCATTGAGAGCCCAAACACTCCTACAAAGAGCACCATCAGCATGAATATGGCTCCAAACCGACCCATGTTATTTGCCTCCGGTGAAGAACCAGAACACCAAACCTGTCAATGCTCCGATGAAACACGCCTGTGCAAGCTGGACAAACTCGGGTCGCATCATCATCATCAGTAAGAACCCGGTCATTGTGAATGCCAGGAACGGGATGAGCACGGACCCTGATCTCTGCCACATAGCTACAAACACCATGCCTATGAGTATGGAATAGAAGAACATTCCCAGTTTCGCTTCGTATGGTTTCCAGATCACCATTGACAGGTTCACATAGTCTCCTCGGGTGTCAAGGAAGTCTTCAAGGTATACTCCATACGTTGTGGTGGGTACTGGAGTCAATGCCGTGATGAAGACTGATTTTTCCTCACCAAAATATTCGGTGTCACCGATGTATGCGGCAGTACGGTAATAATAGGTGCGATTCGTGAGTAGTGGCATCCCCTGAACAAGGAACTTTTTTGTGCCTGGTCCAGTATCGTTCTCGGTTTTGAACGGGTATATCCCTGACTGCGAGCCAAAAACGATGAAGAATTCTCCTGCTCCTGAATACGACCCCTGGAATTCTATGGAGCTTGTGGTGAGGTTGGAATATCCAACTGTACTGAGTGCCCCACTTATAGGGTATGTTTGATCGCGGGTATCTGCAGCAGCTATCCCTACGAACAACGCAAGGAATGCGATAGTAATCAACAGGATATCAAAATATTTGATAAACGTGGGGTAATACACTTGGATCTTGTCAAAATATTTTTGTTGCCTGGCGGTTCGCCCTGCAAGTACCCTGTCTGCTATCGGATCATTCATAGATTTTAATTGCACGGTTGCTCCTCCATTGTGCCCAGCCGATTGCGTATTGCAGGTAGATGATCACCTGGAACACACCTGCAAGCGCAACGGGCATATGAAATATCGTCACAAGGAACGGGAACAGGAACACGATTGCAAGAGCGATTGAGAGTATCATTGTGATGGATGTGACTGCCCATGACACCATCATCCCGAAATAGTCTCCGACTTGTGGTTGAGATGGTTCGAGCAGGTTCTCCACATCACCCATCGTGTAACTGGTTGCTGGTCCTGACGGGGTTTCATAGTATGTGGTTGTAAACAAGCCCATACCTGTGACAAAACCGATAACTGTTGCCATGATGACTATCAGCTTTGTCAGAGTCCACATCATCATCGTCATGCTACAAACTCCTCCTGTGCTCCTTTCCTCATATAGAAGAATATAGCAATGAATGTTGCTGTCGCAAAGAACGTCCACATGAAGACAAGCGCAAGCTCTGGCCCGTATCTGTCTGACAGTGCTGACACGGTTGTTGGGAACCAGCCTAACAGCATCCAGAGGTCTGCGAATATCGTCATGAAAATCCCCACGTATCTTACAATGGTTTTGCTTGCCAGCGCACCGATACAGATTATCAGGGCTATGCCTGCCCAATCGTAGGCTATGTCCGGGACAGTGATCCCGTATGCGTTCCAGGTGACTAACTTCTCTCCTTCCTCAGGGAAACTGATATACTGATCCCAGGTGAGGTTGGTTTCTGATCCCGCATGGCTTGTGGTGAGGCCGTACGTGTAGTAGTCGCCAGGTGCTTTCTCCAGGTGACAGTTTGCGTTGAAACTACTGCAGGCACCTGACGTTGAGGTATATAACAAGTCCCCTGAACTGTTCTTACAGTAGAACGTGCAGCCAGTGGTGGTGCCCATTGGGTCGAGGTAACTGCAGGATATGTTATAATGTGTTGAGTTCACTGCTTCGCAACCGAAAGTACAGTCGTAATTGTCAAAACTGTAGGTTTGCGGGGATCCTATCGCAACGATTACATAGTTGTCTTCTTTTGGCCAGATCGTGATGTGTTCGTTCACACCCTGAGACACATTCACAAAGGACATATCGTATCTGACGGATTCTACCATCATGCTTGTCCAGGATCCGTCACTGCCCGTCATCCCAGTTAACGTGGTGTTCTGGACGGATGGGGTGACATTCATCCCTAAAATGTTGTATATCCAATCCCAGGGGGCACTCGATTCAATGGTTGTGGCCGTGACGTTGACGTATGGTATAGGTTCTCCCCATAACCGTTGAACCACAAACCGAACCTGGTGGCCTGCGTAGATGGGTGCTGACGTATCTGATGGTTCCGGTTTAACCTGCATAAATATTGTTGTGGATTTGGACGAGTCCATAACTACGCTCCCACCACCAGGATAGTAATCTATCGCACCTGTTGTGATGTCAACCACGCCATACGATAACCCTCCAAACACGGCAATCCCTGTAGCTGTGTTATACTCTGCGCCCGTAGAAAGGGATACCGTCACGTTCCGATCATCCAGGAACGCCTCTGTTGAGAGGTCTTTGACGTACACCGTGAGAGTGAAACTTTCATCCAGGTAGAAGTCCTGCTGGGTAAACACCATTTCAACCGCTGTTACGTCCTCAGAATGTGGGGTGTGGTCTTCTACTTCGCAAGACACGGTATACACCTCTCCCCCACAAAGACCGTCTGTGAACACGTAGTACCCTGCACTATTGGTGGTCGTGGAATTTGACCATGACCCGTTGGTGATCTCTACTGTGATGCCGTCATCAAGTTCGTAGAACGGTTTCTGGTAGACAAACCCTCCAATCGTTGTTGTGTTGTAGCCCGGATCGTCAGGTACCAAGACCAGATCAGCGTAATATTCTCCACACGAATCGGGTGTGAAATTTATGGGCGTGGAACTGTACCCGTCTTTTTCTGGCCAGATGCTCAGTTCAAGGTTTCTTACCAGTTCGTTGAGAGCGTATGATCCGCTGGAGTTCGTTGTGGTATACCAGTAGTCACCCTCGCCGTCAAGAACGATAACGTCAACCCCGTCTTCAACCAGCGTACCGTTGTAATAATAAACGTCTCCTGTGATGTTGACACAGCCACACGGACTTTGGGTGTATTTCAGAAGGTAGAGGTGGGTGTATGCACTGTCTGGCGTTACCACTGCAGGGTTGTCTTGCGAATCTATTACAATGTCAATCGCCCCATAAGAACTTATACTTGATATTACTTCAAAGTCTGACCATGGCTCTCCTGGGTATTTGAACGCAACCTGCGTCTTTTGTGCGGTGTCCCCGTCTGCAGTCACTCCCCAGATCGCTCCGCTTGGACCTGACGTACCGGAAAGGGCAGCAGAGACATCAGGTAAAAGATACTCATATGACCATGATCCTCCAGAATAAACTCCATGAAATGGAGTGTATCCTGATTCAAATAATAGATTTAGAGTGTTATTTACAAAAAACAAATTCGTAAAAGAGCCGGTCCCATATTGATTCGCGTGTTCATAGATGGGTGCTGTGCTCCAACTGTCTTCTCCAGTCCGTGTTCCATAGTATAACCAAGAGTCGGTACCAGATCTATATGTATACGTTACGTGTGGGGTGTTGGTGTTATCCAGGATAATTGAACAAGCAGAGAAGCAATAAGCATCATATTCTATAGATATTTCTTCCTCAATCCATTCGCTGCCGGATTTATGATAAACAGCAACTCGGTTATACCAGTCTCCATCTAACCACATTTCCCGGATGATCACCCATGGTTGTCCAGTGGATGAAACGGCGATTCGTGCTTCCTCAAATTCTGATAATAAGTCTTCTGATGATGTGTCAATAAGTTCTGGTGAACTCCACGCACTTGTAGGGGTCTTGGTCAGGTAATAGTATTCTGCCGGATCGCCTTCCATATCATCTTTTATTACAACGTGTAGTTTGTTGTAGTTATCTACTACTGCGTCCACCTGCAGGTGATCACCGCTACTTGAACCTGTATGTATCGTGGTTGTGGTGATAGTTGTACCATCTACTTTAGTATGATCAATGGTCCCCAAATATCCGTCCCAATAGAACAAATGCAGTACGTCATCAAGATCGTATACGGCGCAAATTTGATATGCAACGTGTGGAGATGATCGGATAAGGTATGTGTCCCATACCCCAACACCGGGACAGTTTGACTGTTTTACTACATTAATGTAGTTTGGTTTCACATCGCTGTTAGATCCGTACTCGTTTGTAGCTGTGAAGTTGACTGAATATTTGCCCAGGTTTTCGTATGTGTGCGTACAGTTCTGGGTTGTGTAGTCGCAGTCGCCGTCATTGTCAATGTCCCAGCACCAGGAGGTGGGGTTGCCCGTAGAGGTGTCAGTAAAGTTCACAGTCAACGGCCTGAACCCGCTTTTTGTATCTGTGGTGAAACTGGGGGTTACTGCCTCCACTTGGATATAATCTTCGCGGAGTTTTTCATCAATGGTTAACCCTTTGAGAAACTGCTTGACGGAGTACGTGCCTGGAAGCGTGTATTCCCATGTTGGGGATGCTGGGGTGTAGTAGGATAGATCGCTGTATAACCGTTTCACAATGCGGTTATTGTAGGTGTCTGCCACATACACATACGTGCCATCTGTGGTTATGCCGCCAGGTCTATAAAACTGGTCATTTCCGCTGCCTTGGCTCCCGATCTTGCTCACATAACTTAAATTGTTACAAAAATATTTCACAACGCGGTGGTTGTTGGTGTCTGCCACATACACATACGTGTTGTCTGTGGTTATGCCGCCAGGGCTATAAAACTGGTCATCTCCGCTGCCTTGGCTCCCGATCTTGCTCACATAACTCAGATCGCTGCATAACCGTTTCACAATGCGGTGGTTGTTGGTGTCTGCCACATACACATACGTGCCATCTGTGGTTATGCCGCCAGGTCTATAAAACTGGTCATCTCCGCTGCCTTGGCTCCCGATCTTGCTCACATAACTCAGATCGCTGCATAACCGTTTCACAATGCGGTGGTTGTTGGTGTCTGCCACATACACATACGTGCCATCTGTGGTTATGCCGCCAGGTCTATAAAACTGGTCATCTCCGCTGCCTTGGCTCCCGATCTTGCTCACATAACTCAGATCGCTGCATAACCGTTTCACAATGCGGTGGTTGTAGGTGTCTGCCACATACACATACGTGCCATCTGTGGTTATGCCGCCAGGTCTATAAAACTGGTCATCTCCGCTGCCTTGGCTTAGGCTCCCGATCTTGCTCACATAACTTAAATTGTTACAAAAATATTTCACAATGCGGTTATGGTTGGTGTCTGCCACATACACATACGTGCCATCTGTGGTTATGCCTGATGGGTAATATGATCTATCCCCATCTTCAAGACCCCAAACTAATGATACGTAACTTAAATCGCTGCATAACCGTTTCACAATGCGGCCGTTGTAGGTGTCTGCCACATACACATACGTGCCATCTGTGGTTATGCCGCCAGGTCTATAAAACTGGTCATCTCCGGTACCATAACTCCCGATCTTGCTCACATAACTCAGATCGCTGCATAACCGTTTCACAACGCGGTAGTTTTCGGTGTCTGCCACATATACATACGTGTTGTCTGTGGTTATGCCGCCAGGGCTATAAAACTGGTCATCTCCGGTACCATAACTCCCGATCTTGCTCACATAACTCAGATCGCTGCATAACCGTTTCACAATGCGGTTATTGTGGATGTCTGCCACATACACATACGTGCCATCTGTGGTTATGCCGCCAGGTCTATAAAACTGGTCATCTCCGCTGCCTTGGCTCCCGATCTTGCTCACATAACTCAGATCGCTGCATAACCGTTTCACAATGCGGTTATTGTAGGTGTCTGCCACATACACATACGTGCCATCTGTGGTTATGCCGCCAGGGCTATCAAACTGGTCATCTCCGGTACCATAACTCCCGATCTTGCTCACATAACTCAGATCGCTGCATAACCGTTTCACAATGCGGTTATTGTAGGTGTCTGCCACATACACATACGTGCCATCTGTGGTTATGCCGCCAGGGCTATAAAACTGGTCATCTCCGGTACCATAACTCCCGATCTCTGAAACAAGAGAATTATTTGATAGAAACTGTTTTATAAGCCGATTCTCATTTACATCCACACTATACAAGTATGTTGAATCTTGGCATACACCATTTGGGGTTTGAGATGAATATGTTGTTGTCTGAAATCCGAACTGTGCCCGGTCCGTAATGTCGTAATCCCCATCGTTGTCAACATCGTAGTTCCATTCAAATACATCCCCTGTTGATGCATCAGTGAATGTTACTTCTAATGGAGCGAGTCCTTGTGTTGGGTTTGCAGTGAAGTCTGCGGTTATATCTGCAGTGCTATGCCCAATAACAAACAACACAGCTAACAGTATTGCAATAATCCCTATCTCTGCCCACTGCTTGGTATTCATGCCTTTTTCACATCCTCTCATACCAGTCGAATTCGTCAACCTGCCTGTTATATCGCCATCGTTTCAAGATGAAGATGAAAAACCATACGATCATTATGACGATCATAAGTTTGATCAGGTGGAAACACCACGAACCGAAAAGGATGATATCGTTCATCCAACCCTGGGCTGTTGCGGATAGAGGTAACACGCCTGCGATTTCGTATACGAAGATGTCCACCACTGGGCCAACCGAGATGGTCAGGATCATGTAAAAGAAGATTGAGGTGATCAACACGGCTGCTGCCTGGGTTGTGGAATTTATGGTTTGTGTGTTCATGTGCAACTCCTGCAATTAGTACGTTGGGCCGGTATGAACAGCCAATGAAACCATCGCCAGTAGCAGAACAAAGCCCAGAAACACTATGATTAGTACGTTATCATGGGCTACCATTAACCATGTCCATGTATCTGCCCGTTCACTTGACATGGGTAATGATGCGTCTACGATGTAGTCTTGGTGTACATCGTTAAGGATGTCCACACATGGTCCCAGTGCGATATAGAGCATTCCCAATACTGCTATCCCAATTATAAAGTGTGGTATCCCTGCCGATGTCATGATGGTTCAAGTCACCTGTTTTATCCGGTAATTTCCTCCAGAAGGTTATCAATTCCTTCTGCATTCTCGATTTCGTCACTTGGATTGTCTTGATCGTCCTGTTGCTGTGTCTCTGACGCCTGGCGAGTCTGGTTTGGTGTTGGGGGGTGGTGAGCTGCTGACAGTGCTTGCAGTTCTGCTACGTACCACGGGACTTTCTCGGACAGTACTATCATCATTGCCCGCCTCTGTGATGCAGTTAGTGGGTATTGTTCGTATATGGTGATAAGCCAGCTTCCCACTGCGGTGTCCTGCCGTAGTTTCTCTGCAGGTATTGCATACTGCCCCATATATTGATCACCAAACTGGGACTGTGGCTGCGGTTGGGGTGGTGGGGGTTGCTGGTTACGCACCTGGGCTGCTTTCTGAGCTTCTGCTTTCTGTCGCAGCATTGCCATGGCCTCCCGCTCTCTTGGCGCGTTGTTTCCAACACGGTTCCCCGAATAGACCCGCTCCTGTGCTTCAGTAGCCTCAAGCTGTTTCCTGAGAATGTCTTTTCTCTGTCTTAACTCAGCAAGGATCGTTTCTGGGTCGTTGCTGGAAGCGTTATTGTTGTTGTCTGCCGTTCCTTTTTTCCGTTTGAAGATGTTCATACTCATACTTCCTTTTTATCCAGAAGACCGAACACAAAACTCGCTGCATCTGCGGTTTCTGCTCCGGTTGACCATTCCCCAAACTCATGCAGCTTCTTTGCGGCTCCTGGCTTGCGTTTACGTTTCTCTTTATCATATTTTCGCTTTGTGGTGGTGGTGGTTATCTCAGTAATTATGGGAGGAGGTGGAACCTCTGTCGGGGGAGGGACAGTTGGTGGGGGTGGGGTTTCGGGAGGGGGTGGAGGATACCTTGGCTTCCCTGGCGGGTATTGCGGTTTCCCTGGAGGATACCCTGGCTTCCCTGGCGGGTAGGTTGGCTTTCCTGGGGGGTATCTGGGTTTTCCGGGCGGGTAGGTTGGCTTTCCTGGGGGGTATCTGGGTTTTCCGGGCGGGTAGGTTGGCTTTCCTGGGGGGTATCTGGGTTCTGAAGGGGTATACTTCCTTGCCGGAGTGTATTTCTTCTCTGGCTTGTAACTGGGCTTGTATTTTTGCGGTTTCCCTCCATACTTCTCGCTATAGGTTTTTTTGTATCCTGGTTTGTAACCAGGTTCTTGACGGGGAGCATAGGGGGTGGCGTATACCTCAGAGTATAGTTCGCCATATGCTGCCGCTGCGCTCGGGGTTTCACCAAGCATAACTGCCATCAGGCTTGGTCCAGTGCTTGGTGCCTCAGGGTATGTTCTCCCATAAATCAGGTCTGTGGCAACGGGTTCCTGCCTGTATGGTACCAGTTCTGCTGCCTTGCCTTCCGGGTAGGTGGGTTTTCTCTCAACGCCGTACCTTTTGATGCCTGATTTTGTGCCAGGATATAACACACTCGGGGTTTCAACCGGAACTGTGGCGGCCTCTTCCATATAGGTTGGCCGATCCATGAACGGTTCCCGGATTGGTCTGTCAAGTTGTTTTGCTGTAGCTCCGGTTCGTCTGCCTGCTGTGTATCGAGGTTCTTTGATAAATGGTTGAGCCTGCATCGAGGGTTCTTTCAGGATGGCTTCTCTTACACCAACACCTCGTTTCCCGATGGGGGCTACACCAAGCACATCCTGCCGATAGGTTTCTGTTGGCAGTGTTTTCATCCAACTTTCACGTATCAGGCGGGGTTCTGCTATTTTTGTTGGTTTTATCTCGCCAATCAGGTCTTTCACACCTGCAACAACTCTCCGGCCTCCCGTGAGTCCTAACACCATGCCGACTTCGGGCAACACGCCGGTTCCACCAAAGCCAAGGATTGATGGGATAACTCCAACATGGCCAAGACCCACCCCCACTGCTGCACCTGTGCCTATCACGGTTCCGGCTGTCACTATGTCCCTTTTTGTCACGTACCGCCGGGTGCCAGGTAACTTGACGAATTCAGAGGGTACCATCTCGGTTGGCCTGAACTCCGCAATTCGTTCCATCGCTGCCAACCGGGGAGTATACTGTTTGGTTTCAGGGAGGTATCCCTCTGACAGCATTTGTCCGATGTCTGTTTCCATCAGATCGAGATTGCGGATCCGGCCTTCCCTTAACCCAAGCTGTCCAAGCCACGAATCTTCTATTGATGCGCTCTGCATCCTGATACCCAGTAAGGTGTCACCAACATCCTTGCCACGGTGGAGTTCCGGGGATACCATCCATTCGCCAGTGGTTGGATCCCTCCGTAGTTCTGCCGTGCTGCTGACTTTTCGGAGTAACTGTTCACGGAGAGGCATGATCCGAAATCCGTCAACTACTATCGGACGTTCTGCTTTGATCCCGTACCGTCCAACATACCGTTGCATGGACATGATCCCGCGTCCTTCGAGTTTGTGGATGTCAACTACGTGGTACCATTTCCCCGTTGACGGGTTTAGCATCTCTACGCCTCCCCCTTCAGTCACCCGAGTGAGGGCAGGGTCCATGATAGGATCAAAAAATTCCTGTTTGAGGTATGTCCCAGTCCTGACTGGATCTTTCACATACAGGTCTACATCTTTTGGTATTGCATGAACCCCGCCTTTTGATTGAGCTGCCTGACCTAACGACCCCCCAAACACTGCGTCCGGGTCGTTTCGTTTGATGAGATCCAGTAATTCCCTACCTCTCCCCTTCGGGATACGTTCTACCTCTTCGATCACATCGTACAGTGATCTGACAGATGGGGGTTTTACGCCACCCCAGAGGTCACGCATGTACGCAAGCTGAGCGTCAAATATCTCGGCTGCCGAGTAGGTTTCCCTCCCTGCAGATTGGATCAGGCTTAATTCTGACCCCCATGCCCCTTGCGGATGGGATAGTTGTGCTGTCCGTCCAGCCCCAACTTTGCCTTCTGTTCTCAAAATATCCTGCATCGCGGGGATGCCAAATATCTCGTTGATTATATCGGGAGTGAACCCTTCGCTTATCCCTCGCCGGACTGCTGCAGTAGGTCTTCCGGTATACAACTCTATCTCGGGGATGAATGTTGGTCTGAATGTTACCTGGTCAACCGCCTGAACATCTTCAGACAGACGATGCCACGCTGTTTCTGGGGCTCCACCTGCTTCGAGTTGTCTTGCACGGGCGGCTGCACGAGCTTCTTCTGTCCATAGTGGGCCATACTCTTCGTGTGCAGCACGTAACTCCTCAGATATGCGGGGGTTGGATGTCAAGTCATCCCATGACCGTTGTAATTCGTTGGCAAAGTTCTGGTATTTCCGCTCCCCCGTTCTCCGGTATGCGTCCCTTGCCCCCTCTATCCACGTTTCTGCGAATATCTCCAGGTCGAACAGGTCTTTCCCCACCCTGCCTCGGGTGAACAGTTGTCCGTCCCGTGGGGTTAGCAGTGCGTCAACCTTTCTTCGGAACTGTACGCGGAGGTCTTCTAAGAGGAACCCGCTTTCAAGAACCATAATGTCTGCTGCTGATTGTGGTTCTTTTATGATTGGTGACGATTCGCGTTCACTTAACGAGAGTTGTCTCCCTGCGTACGCTTCGTGGGAGGTGTCAATTATTTCACGGTATACTCCAGTAACGGGATCCAGTTCTATACGGAACGGGTACCCTTCATAATGCAGCCCGGCTGCAGGCTCAATCCCTTTGGGTTCCCACCCCTTTTCAAGAACGACTTCGACCATCCTGTTGCCTGCACCGTCTACCCCTTCGTTTATGTGGGTCGGAAAATCAACTTCGCGTTCTACCAGTCTTGCCGATTCCCTGGCGGCTTCAACGGTTCCCCTAACAGGTGTGAGTTCCGTGTCTCTTGCAAGTCGGCCTGTAGCACGTTGCGTGAGTTGTTCCCCGAGAAGAACCTCGTTGAGTGTTGATCCGTACATCACATCCATGTTCCTGATGTGGACCTGTTTCATGTTGGCTGCGTTCACTACGAGGTTCCCGGATTGATCCAGGAACGCTGTGTTTATCGCCAGGCTGGGTTCGTGAGTTACCACTATCTCGTCTGGCATATCCTTCACAGTTTTATGCAGGCGGTAAAGTGCCAGATATGCTGCTCGTTCTTGTGGGTCAGTGATCTGTGATACTACTTTCTTTGCGATGGCTTCTGATTTGAGTTTGTAAACTGTGCCTTCCTTGATGCTCTGCCATGCTTTCCCAATACCGTATGTTTTCACGGTGATCTCACGCATGAATGGGGTTTCAAGCACTGCACCCCCAAGATGGACAGCACCTCTTATCCCTCCGGTTTCGTATCCTGCCCAGCGGGGTTCAGATCCTATCAGTTTCTTGACGGACAATATGGGACTTTCATATGCAAGTCCGATAGCTTTGAGGTGGACTGGTTTTTCAACCGCTTCTCCAAGGATGTTGAGATACTTTGGAGCTCTGACTTTCGCACCTGTTTCAAACGTGCCTCTGACCACTTTTAGTGGGCTGGCGGTCTTGACGATTGTTGGTGCGAATATCATTGAGGCGTATTCAATCGGGTTTTCTTCGAATGCCTCTTTTTGCATTCCAAGTCCGTGTTGAACTGCAGGGAGAAGAGTCCCCGGTTTTTCTGCCACTGTTCTCCCTGCAATGTCAAACCCGTATGGGAGCATCCCCACTGAGGATACTACCATCGGTACGAACTTACCAACACCATGTACTACCGACTCTGCAACAGGCCATTCTCCTGCCTGGATGTCAACTGGTGATTTCCACTCGGTTACAGCACGTAACGGGGTTTCAGTTGCCAGCCATTCGGCAGCACCCTCTGACTTGATTTTGATGTCTTCGGTAGTGAACGAGAGGTCTACCCCCATCGTTTTTCCAAGCTGGTCTATTATTGGATCTGTAACCTGGTGTCCGGTTTCTTTTGTAAACGGAGTTATTTTATCGCCAACAAGGCCAAATGCCCCCAGTCCTATGCGGGGAGTCAGTATTGCAGTTACGAGATCGGCAGGAACGTCCCGGATGAAATCGTACGGTCTTTGTGTTTTGAGGAACCCGAATTCCTCCTCTTTCATAGTGTCGTACTTTGTGGTTTCTGTTTTGTGTTTGCTTGACAGGTCTTCATATTTGCTGACTTTTTCGTTATAGGACAGTAACCTCTCGTTGTAACTCTCGGCCTGGGTGCTGTATTTGTCAAGGTTGCCCTCGTATTTGGATACCTTTTTCCGGTAATTTTCAAGTTTGGTGTTGTAGGCTTTCAGTGCGTTTTCTGATCCGTACCATGTTTCACCAACAATCCAGCCCTTTGCACGGTATTCCTGTTCCAACCGATCTATCGACTTAGATTCCTGTTCGAGTTCGCGGGCTTGGCGGTCTATCTCCTGATACGCGGTGTCAACCTTTGCGCCTTGGGTTTGGATTTGGGCATATTCTTTGTCAAGGGTTGATGCGATGTTCGACATCTGCGATTCGATTTGAGATATTGCCTTCTCCTGTTCGCTCCATTTGGTTGACAGGAGTTTGTCAACGCTTGAGCTTATTGGGGCATACGCTGCTGCAATACCACCTGTGATTATCTGTGGGGCTGTTTCCCAAAACGGAGGTATGACCGGGCGTTCAATGGTTGTATCCGGTGATGGTAGTCCCGTGGGTGCTGCCTGAACTCCTACCCCTAACGGGTCATGGAACACGCGCTGAAGTGTTCCCGCAACAGCACCAAAAACACCTGCAAGACCGCCCCCTGGTCCAACGACAGGAGTCGTAGGTATCTCTTGGGTGGTTGATTCAAGTTTTTGTACGGTTTTTTTTACCTGTTCTGCCTCTTTCACCTGGGAGGGTGTTGGGGTGAAGACCTGTCCGGTTGATATGTTGACGTACCCCTTCGCTGTTGGGATCAGGGTGCCAGATGAACTGACTATCGCATACCGTCTTGATTCGAGGTATCCTGGTTTGATATTATAGTTTTCATCCTGGAACGGAAGTGGTGGCAGGCCAAGGTTTTTTCTGGTGGCCTCGCCAGGCCCATAGAATTCCCCCCCATAATAAGATCCTATAACCTGGCCTTGCTTGTTGACTACTCTCACAAAATCGTTTGGGTTGGTGAACTTTGCTGCGTCTACCGCCTGCTGGTACGCTTTGGCTTCCAGCTTCTTGGCGGCTTCCCCCCCAGCTACATACTGCACGTACCCTGCAGGATTATTCCTCCAGTTTCTTGGTACCAGCTCGTTTACCTGATCCCAGTCCCATCGTTTCCCGCCCTGTATTGAGAAGTCTGGGTCGCCCTCTGATACCTTGTTCAACCGTTCCATTGTGCCCGAGGTAGTTATGCCCATCCAGTAATCCCCGGACTGGACGTAATCTACATATGGTGTGTTTGCAGGGGGTTTGATCTTTTCCTGTTGGGTGCGAACAACTTCAGCAGCTTTAGCTGTTTGAGTCTGCTGTGCAGCTTGGGCTTGCTGTCGCTGTGCCTGCACTTGTTGTGGTTGAGTTGCTGCCCGAATTGTTGGTGCTCCGCTTGGGGTTCCGCGTATCTCTGCGCCAGGAAGTTTGGAGACGATGGTTACTGGCTGTTCTATGCCCTTCATCTTCGC
>JBAZKI010000009.1:0-48832 GCA_041650875.1 Patescibacteria group bacterium | reverse complement strand
TGAAATGGCTTCTTCAAGGTCTTTGAATTGAGTTCCGGTTAACCCGAGCTCGCTTAACAAAGGTAGTCCTCCTGTTTTTTTCAGTAACCTCATCACAACTTTTTCACCATGTACAGTTGGCAGTGTGGAAACGCGCAGATCAACTTCCTGTTCTCCAATTTTAAAGCTGAATCGCCCATCCTGTGGGATACGGCGTTCATCTATTTTCATTTCTGAAAGAATTTTTATTCTGGAAATAAGCGAATCATGTATGGATCGCGGTAACGTGAGTTTTTCCTGCAAAACTCCATCAATTCGATATCGTATGCGTGTTTTGGTTTCTTCAGGTTCAATGTGTATATCTGACGCCCTACCTTTCATGGCAAATTCAAGTATAGTATCAACAATTTTTGCAATTGGAGCTTCTTTTATAACTGTTGTTTCTTTTTCCTGTTTGAGTGAACGACTTCCTGTTACTTCTGCAAGTGCTTCTTTAACTTCAGGCGAAAGGCCATGAGCGTATGACATGTTTATTCCCCGTACGATGCCTTCAACATCTGCAAGTGCCAGTATGACTCTTTTGCCGGTTTTTTTTTCTAAAAAATCATTGAGATTAAAATTGAGAGGATCATTTGATGCAACATAGATACTGTTTGTTTTTGAATCGTAGGCATAAGGAAGTACCGAATACATGCGGGAAACCGATTCGGGAATGAAATTCAATGCTTGAGGATCGATTGCGGATGAGGCGATGTCAACAAATGGGACATGGAGAAACTCCGATTGGATTTTGAGTAGTTGTTCCTTTTTGACAGAGCTGTATTTTAGTAAATACTCAAAAATAGGAAGATTTTTGTTTAATGCATCAATTTCTATTTTTTCTGCCTCCTGTTGATCAATCACATGTTCCTCAATAAGTTTGCCAATAAATTGTCTTGGTGAAATTTTCATCCTTCTATTAATATAATGAGATTTTTGTTAGAATTCAACACAGATATGATTCCGCATTTAATATTATCCAGAGACAATAAAAAACTGGAGGCTTATGTAAAACAAATAGCCGAAAAAAATTCAATTCCCGGCTATAACATCATAACTGTCTATCCCGAAAAAAATGAGCTTGGAATTGATCAGGTACGCAATCTAAGTCACATAATCTCAACCCAGATGCCGCAAAAAAGGATAGTTGCCGTTTTTTCATTTGAGACAGCGTCAACAATCGTGCAGAATTCACTACTCAAAACCCTTGAGGAAAAAAACAAAGAGAATCTTTTCATATTGTGCGCAAGACAAGCAAATACAATTCTTTCAACCGTCAGATCCAGGGTTCGGATGATCAATCTTGATTTAAAAAAAGAAGTAATAGACGAAAAGATAAAAGCCAATCTTCAGAAAATTTATACAGACCCAAGCAATATAACTCTCGGCTCATTATTATCATCTGAATTACTTGCAGTTCGGACAAAGGAAGATGCTGTTTTTTTAGTTGATCATATAATTCTTTTTTTTAGGGAGATGCTTAAAAATAATAAAGATTCATTTTTGGCAATAGGTATTATCAGGAAATGTTTTTTGGTTAAAGATAGCATTTTGACATATAACTCTTCTCCTCATTTATCCGTTGACAATCTGTTGATTTTCATTCATAAAACAATTACCATGAGATAATGGTATGAAGAAAATAGATGCGTTTACCTTGATTGAGGTTTTGGTTGTTATTGCCATTCTTGCAGGTTTGGTTGTAATCCTTTATCCGAATTTTATGGATATGCGCATAAGAGCACGAGATACGCAACGTAAATCGGATTTAAAACAGATACAAAAAGCTCTGGAATCATACAAAGACGATCAGTATCCTCCATCTTATATACCAACTGCAAATTTTCCCACTGTTTGTTCAACATGGTCTGAATCCGGACATATGTATATGTCAAAAGTTCCGGGCGATCCTAGCGGAACCTGTGCAACTCCTAAAAAATACTATTATGTGAGAAACCCGACAGGAACAATTGGTGAGACATTAGAGTATCTTTTGGGAGCATGTCTGGAGAATACGACAGACCCTGATTTAGTCACGTGTCCTGATGATTTTTTTACGGTTTCAGGTATAGCGTGTAGTTTTCCAAGAAAATGTTATTTAATTACTCAACCATAAATGAATGAATAGAATATATATCACAGAAAGCTATAAAAAAAACATAAAAAAAGGGTTTACTTTGCTTGAAATGCTTATTGTTCTCGGTATTATTGCCGTTATCATTACCATTGCCTCAGTATCATATTCAACAGCACAAAAAAAATCCAGGGATTCAAGAAGAAAAAGCGATTTGAAAGTTGTACAAAATGCAATGGAACAGTATTACTCAGTTTGCGGATTTTCATACCCGGTCGTAGTAGATGGGCTTGTGCCGACTGTTGGCTGTAGCAGCCCTGTAACTGTTTTGCTTCCAAACTCTCCTTTAGATCCCAAAACAGGATCTGCTTATCTGATGCCTACAAGTACAGCGAGTATCTATCAGATTTGCGCAACTCTTGAGATGGAAACGCCTGCAAATTTTTGTTTGCAAAACCAACAATAATATGAAAAAAATAAAAGAATATGGATTTTCTTTTGTGGAGATACTTGTTGTCATCACCATAATAGGTATTATTGCAGCAATAGGAACCGTTTCATATACTCAGTTTTTAATGCAGTCGCGGGACGCAAAAAGAAAAGGAGACCTTGAGCAGATTAGAGCAGCGCTTGAAATGTATAAAAGTAAAAACAATCTGTATCCATTATCAAACGAAATTATATTTGGAGGAGACTTGTGTGATCCGGTTGGTGGATGTGCAACCGGTACATATTTAAAAAAAATACCAAATGATCCAAAGACAAATTCAAATACATATTACTATCAAAGTACAACTGGCGCAGATTATATCATTGGTTCTTATCTGGAGCAGGGCAGCACATCTACCTGCGGGGATTGTGATCTTGTTGGAACTCAGACATGCAATTACTGCCTAGGCCCTTATGGTCAGTTATGACATTGGCTTTATGTATTTATCATGGCAATTTCCAAATATCAAAATAGCTTTACACTTCTTGAACTACTTATAGTGGCGTCTTTTATAATTCTGTTTACGGGTTTTTCCATTGGCTACTATAATCAATTTACCGAACAAAAAAAACTCGAAAATGCCGGACAAAAAATGCGGAGTACTTTGGACTTATCCCGATCAAGGACATTATCCGGAGATTCATCCGGATGCGGGGGAACAAACGCCAAAGTTGAATCATACGCCATGGAAATAACCGAAAGCAGCAGCTATGCGATTGTGCCTCATTGTATAATCGGGACACCTTCCCCTATGGTGTATCGTAATGAAGTCAATGTCATATTTCCCAATGTGCCCATAACCGTATCATTTTTTCCAATTACTGGCGGGGCAGATTGTCAGTATATATATATCAAAAATACGGTTTTAAACGGTGGCAACGGAAGCTGCAGATATATAAAGGTATCTTCAACAGGCTTAACCAGTGAAGATTCGTGTGAAACTTGTGATTTATGTCCCAACACTTGTCCATAAAACAATTTGCCGTCAAAAACTGCAAAAAAGCATTTAGTCTTGTAGAAACTCTTATATTTATCACGATTTTTTCACTTTTTTTTGTGGTTGCTGCCTCAATAATAAGTACGACTTTACGGATAACTAAAATAAACCAAAACAGGATACAGGCTTTGCATTATGCGGAAGAACTAAATGAGTGGTTACAGGCAGAGAAGGAAATAGATTGGGGAGGATTGGTTTCTGTTGATTCGTCGGTAAACGGTTTTACCGAACGCACTACACAATCTACGCCCACGACAAGCTTTTGTTTTAACACCTTTCCGATTTCAAACTGGCCTGAAAAAGGATCTGCAAATTGTTCTTTTACGCTTGATTCAAAATACAGAAGAATTGCAACATTTTCAGCATCAGTCGATCCTATTACTAATTTTGTCAAACAAGTACATGTTTCGCTTTCTGTTGACTGGGCAGATGGTAACATAGTGTATTCAGTACCTATACAAAACACGTTTTCCATATGGGAATAAAAGCAAAGAGAGGTTTTACATTGATTGAGATGGTTATTGTTGTGGGTGTTCTCGGATTTGCGCTCCCAGTTTTTTTTTCCATAGTGTTTCTGGTCATACGTCAACAAGTACGGTTTTATTCTTTGCAGGAAATAAAAAAACAGGGTGACAATGCATTGTACTCTATGAAATCATCCATGAAACAGTACGGCGAAACAGTAGTAAATCCAAGTGTTTATCCAACCAGTCTTTTTCCAACCATTATTGACATTTGCCCTGTATATCCTGCTGCCACTCTGACACCTGCGCCCTTTATACATATGTTTGATAAAGAGAGGTTTGCGTTTTCATACAGTCTTGATGACAATAAAATTGCGTCCAACAGTCCAAGAAACAATATTGTAAATCTTTATTTGACTAATGACGATGTGGCAATATCTGATCTTGGATTTACCTGTTACAGAACTAATCAGTTCAGTCCTCCCATAATTTGGACGTCGTTTGTCATAACAAAAACAGGAAGCGGTACTGATCTCCCATCAATACGATATAATACAAAATTCCAGCTTCGAAGTTATTAACGTATCAGCTTGACTTTTGGAGCATTTTTGAGGATACTGATTTAATGGCAGCAACACCCATAGGTATTGATATTGGAGAAAAATATACACGCATTATTGATCTTACTTTTACAAACGGAAAAATTGACTTATCTTGTATCGGAATACAGCCAACCGTTGTGAACTTTTTTTCCGATGATGGAGAAAAAAGTATCGAAAACCAAGCCGATGTCATCTTGAAACTGTGCTCGGATCTGAAAATAAGCAAAAAATCTGCAAACATATGTATTCCAGATAGTCAATCATTCTCACAGATACTGGAATTTGCCAAGCTTAATGAAAAGGAACTTTTGTCCGCTGTAAAATATCAGTCAGACCAGTTTATTCCGATGGCAATTGAAGATGTTGTACTGGATATTGAGATTCTTAAAGAAAACAAAGCTGAGAAAAAGAATACTATACTTATCGTTGCATCACCTAAAAAATTAGTTGACAGAGTGGAAAAGGCGGTTGAAATGTCAGGACTTATTCCGGAGTCGCTTGAAAACGAACTAAGCTCATTCGGAAGATTTTTTTCAGAAGTCATGAAAAAAAACGGTGAAGGAGCTTTTCTGGTTGTCAATTTCGGATACACAAGTACTTCCATATATCTTATTGACAGTAAATCGTCCATAATACTGCTTACTCGGACAGTAAAAGTGGGATTTCATCTGTTCTTAAAAGAACTGCATTTTAATTTTGAACTGCAGGAATCAAAGTCTCTTGAAATTCTGCGAACCATAGGGTTCCAGAAAAATGCATCATATGACATATCATCCATTGTCTCCCCTATCATGAAAGAGCTCCTAAACGAACTTGCCAAATTCCTAGTTTACTCAAAGGAAAAATATGGATTGGCCGTGTCAAATCTTTATGTTTTTAATTACAGTCCGCACATTCTCTCATTTGAGAAAAAATTGTCCGAAGCTTTATCGTTACCTGTGGAACCACTTTATATCCGTGATCTTTTAGTTAATAATCCGGTATCCCAGTCATTTTCCAATGATATGCCGTCATACATTTGTGCCATAGGAAGTTCAATAAGATGAAAAAAAGACTTAACCTGCTTAACAGAAAAAAAAGGTTTAATGCGTTTTCACAGTATGCAAACAAGATTAAGCGAATAGGTACGGTATTGGGCATACTGCTTTTTATTCTTTTTATTTTTATCATATATCAGACATTTACGATTCGCAGTGAGTTGGCAGATCTTGATACAAAAAAGCGTCAATATCTTTCACTTCTTTTAGAGGATAAGGACACAGAGGCAAGCATGCGTTATTTTAAAGGTAAACAAACACAGCTTCTCAACTTCGAAAAAGACGATGTACGATTTGTGCCCTATTATTCGGTACTGCTTGAAACAGTTCATAACTTTTCCGAATCTGCAACCCTTGACAATATCGAGATTGATAAGGAAAGGAAAACAAAGTTTACAATCAGGTTTACAGACTATGACGGGATGATTTCTTTTTTGAAATATGTTGAATCCGAGAGTTTTTTGAAGAATTTTGACGATCTATCGGTTACAAGTCTGAGTTTAAGCCGTGAGGACAAACAAAGCGATACTTCTTTAGTAAGCCAAAAAAAACAATATCAATTGCAATTTAAGGGAAGATTCATACAGCTAAATGATTAATTTTTTTAGTATTCGTAAACTGAGGTTTTTTTTCCGTGATTACTGGGTTGCTTTGGTAACTCTGGCAGCCCTTTGTATTATCACTTTTCTTGTTTTTGTTTCCTATAAAATATATAAAGAATCAAAAAATAGGCTTGATATTCTCCAAAGTGAGGTAGCTCTTCTCAAAAACAGAAGTGATACTTTACGATACAATAAAACGTTGACCGAAGATCAGATTACTGAGTATAACAAAATACTTACTTTGTTAATTCCTGAAGCCGAGGATTATTTTTCAATCATCTATGCACTTGAAACAATATCCCAAAAAACCGGATTTAATATAGTGTCGTATTCCATAACCCTTTCTCGTGTTACACCTGAAAAGCTTTCAATAGCGATTGAAGGAAAGGGTAATCTTGACTCGTTTCTGGTATTTTTGCAAAACTACGAATTTGCCGGAGGAAGACTAATAACCAGTGAAAAGATCGAGTTTTCCGGTGTAAACTTCACGAATACAAAAGTAGCACTTAATTTTTATAACAAGAAATTTACGTTTAACGAAGCAGTGGTTCCTCAGCTTACTAACAAGGAAATAGAGAGGCTTGAGCAAATCAAAAAAAAGATTCAGATTTCCTTTAAGGAATCAGACAGTGATTTATCAAATGATCCCGGATCGTATTCAAAAGACGAAAATCCGTTTTAAGCCATACTTAGTTCAGTATCCGGATTATTTTAAGTGAAGAAGTTTTCTTACACCGTCCGATACAACAGCGCCTTTTTTTCTCCATTTATCAAGTAAAGTTTTATCAATATTGATCTCTGCAGGATTTTTCATCGGATTGTAGGTTCCAATTTTTTCAATATATGAACCAACCGCCTTTTTTCGCTTATCAAGAACAACTACGCGATATGTTGGGTGACCTTTTTTTCCGAATCTCATTAATCGTATGGTTACGGGCATAAATATATAGTTAACTGATATTCTATTATATCTTAAAATTTTTTCTTTTCCAGAGCATTTTTAGCTGCGTTTTCTTCTGCTTCTTTTTTTGAAAACCCAAAGCCTTTTCCCAATTTTTTTTGTTTAAAAAAAACTTCAACGGTAAATTCCTTTTTGTGTTCCGGCCCTTCTTCTTTTATTATGACATAATCAGGAAGTGTTTTGAATTTCGCCTGCAGAAGCTCCTGTAAACGGCTTTTAGGAGAAAGATACAATTTGTTTTTTACGATATGATTTAGTTTTGTGGTAAATAGATGGATAACAATAAATCGGTATGCAGCATCAAACCCCTGATCAATAAATATTGCCGCAACTAGTGATTCAAACGTATCTGCAAGAATGTTTTTATTTGATCTTCCTTCATTGAGCTCTTCCCCTTTTGACAGATAGATATAATCACCAAGTTGTAGATTTTTTGCGACTTCGGCTAAGCTCTCTGTCCTGACGATTGAAGCCTTGATATCCGTATAAGTACCTTCATCAAGAGATGGATAATTTTTATAAAGATAAATCGATGTTACAAGCGAAAGGACACTATCACCCAAAAACTCAAGTTTTTCGTTTGAAGGCATGGGGTACGATTTGTGTTCATTGAGAAATGATCGGTGTATAAAAACATTATTCAGCAATTTTTGATCCTTAAACTTAATTGTTATTCTTTTTTCAAGCAAATCAAATTTATGTTTCATCTTTTTTCATTAATTTACCCAATACGCCGTTGATAAACGAGTATGATTTGTCACCCCCAAGCTCTTTTGCAAGTTCAATTGCCTCATTGATAACAACTTTTTGCGGTTGTATCTTGTTAATCGATAGTTCATATACAGCAAGTCTTAGGATTGACAAATCGATCTTTGCAATTTTATCTATCGGAAACTTAATTGCAAGACTCGAAATCATCGCATCAATTGCAGGTATATGCCTGATGATGTCTTGGGTTGTTGAAGCGGCATAAGGAAGATTTTGCAAATCCTGTTTGAATGAATATGCAAAAAGATCCTGAACGATCTCAGTGCGTTTTTGGTGTCGTGTATCCATATTGAGAAAGATTACTTCCTGCAATATTTACATATTCGGTGAGCAAGCTTTTTTTTACCACAGTTTTTGCATACAACCAGTTTAGGCAACATAAAAGATCCATGTGCCAAGCGTTTTCCTTTACGTCGTGTTGAATGCTTTCGTTTTGGTAGCGGTGTCATACATGAATGATATCATAATTCCGGTGATTTTCAAAGCATTTTTTAGTCCTGTGAGATTTCGTTTACAGTTTGATACAAAGCTACTTTAGCTGCAAGATCAGGATAGTCGCTCAAATTGAGTGTTTTTTTCATAATAAACTCAGCGGCTTTTTTTGCGGATTGCATAAGCTGTATATCACTAAGTGATGCAACTTTCAAACGAAGGTATCCATGTTGCCGGAGCCCGAAAATATTGCCGGGTCCGCGATATTTTAAATCATATTCGGCAAGTTCTACCCCAAGACCGGTCCTTGAAAAAAAATTGAGTCTTTTAAGTGCACGGTCATCAGTGCTTTCAGAAAAAAGAAAACAAAACGATTGATGTGCTCCTCTGCCGACTCTTCCCCTGAGTTGATGAAGCTGCGCAAGTCCATAGCGTTCTGCTCCTTCGATTATCATGACTGCAGCATTTGGTACGTCAATCCCCACTTCCACAACCGATGTTGATACCAAAATGTCATGTGTACCTTTGGAAAATCCATGCATGATTTTTTCCTTTTCAAGAGGTTTTAGTTTTCCATGTAAAAGCGCAACGGAAAAATCAGTAAATATCTTATGTTTCAAGAATTCATACTCAGCTTTTGCCGCTTTTACTGTGATTGTTGTTTCAATATCTGATTCTTCAATAAGCGGACATATTACAAAAACCTGTATTTTTTCGGACCTGATTTTTTTAGTAATCCATTCATATGCTTTTGCTCTTTTTTCGTTTGGAACAAGAAACGTTTTTACCTTAAGTCTTCCTTTAGGCATCTGTGAAATTAGGGATAGATCCAGTTGACCATAGAGCGTCAACGCAAGGGTACGCGGTATGGGTGTTGCTGTCATAGTAAGTAAGTGCGCCTCTTTACCCTTTTGTCTGAGAACTGTTCTCTGAGACACACCAAATCTATGTTGTTCATCAATAATAACCAAACCGACATCATTTCTTTTGAATGAAGCATGCAAAAGCGCTTGTGTACCGATGGTAATATGGGGGATTTTTGGGTCGGGTTTTGTTTTTTGTGAACCTGTTAGAATCGATACCTTGACGGACACATTGTTCAGTAGAGCGGATAGGGTTGCAAAATGCTGCTGTGCAAGAATCTCAGTTGGTGCCATGAGTACTGTACTGTATCCGTTTAGATAAGTAATATATGATGCAATTGCTGCCACGACAGTTTTTCCAGAACCGACATCGCCCTGAAGAAACCTATTCATTGGAATGTCGGCAATGAGATCTTTTTCGATTTCCGCTACTACTTTTTTTTGATCATCCGTCAGTTCAAAAGGAAGATTTTTGATAAACCTGACAACACTTTTTTTAATGCCAGCATCAATCGTAAACTTATTTTTTAACTTTTTTTTCTGCCATGCTTCTTTTGTTTTAAAGGCAGAAAGCTGCAACACGAACAATTCATCAAATCCAAGTCTTTTTCTTGCCTGTTTTTGTTTTTCATGAGAAAAAGGGAAATGTATGTTCTGGTAGGCATCATAGAGTGACATAAGATCGTTATATTCAAGAATTTCCGGTGGCAGATATTCATATGATTTTTCTTGGTCTTTCATACGTGATAATACATAAGCAATTTTTTCACGGATAGTCTTTGAAGAAAGACCTCTTATCTCTGAGTATATGGGGATTATTCTTGAAGTATGCACATGATGATCATTTGTCAACTCCCACTCTTTTGGTGTAAGAGTCAATTTGCCTGCAAAGCGTGATACCACTCCGGCAACTGAAAGAATAAGTCCGGGTTTTAGAACATGGATAAGATAGGATTGATTTAACCATACGATATCAAGTTTACCCGTATTATCCTGTATTGAAATTTTTTGAAGCCGAAATCCTTTTCGTGTTATTTCTTGCTTGGATGAGATAATCATCCCTTTGACGGTAATGATTTCTCCTTCTTGGATTCTGGCAATCGGTGACAAGAGCGAATAGTCTTCGTAACGGAAGGGAATATGATTAAGAAGATCTCCATAGGTATAAATATGAATGGATTTGAAGAGTTTAAGCGTCATTGGACTGGTTGCAGGTAAGGCGTCAATCGGGCTTTCATACATAAGATATGAAACAATCTTACAAATAACTTATTGTAAAAACAAGAGAGGTGCAAATGAGGAGATAATAAGAAAGATAGACGATATGATAAGAATGGTTTTCCATATGATGTCATTTTTGATTTTCCATTTTCCTATTTTCATATGTTAATTATAACAGATTTGCCGATCTTTGCAGTTTTTGGTGCATATTGCTATACTTAGGGCTATGTATATTCCGAAGCGAAAAAGAAATGCATTTAAGATTACAAAAGACAATCTTGTTAAATATCTTGTTATTGGATCAATTGCTCTTGTAACCGTAAGTCTTATGTTTGCGTTTGGTCTGTTTGCATGGTATGCAAAAGATCTGCCTGAGCCCGGCAAGCTATCACAAATATCTCAAAGTTCGACAGTATTTTATGACAGGGATGGAAAGGTCTTATTTGAGATGTACAAGGATAAAAACAGACTGCCTGTTGCACTTGAGGACACGTCAAAACAAATCAGAAATGCAACAATTGCAATCGAAGACAAGAACTTCTATACACATGGGGGTATATCTCAGATGGGTATAATGCGCTCTTTTTTTTATTTGATCTTAAAAGGAAGAATACAGGGAAGTGGTTCGACCATAACTCAACAATTGATCAAAAACGTACTTCTTGATTCCCGACAGACTTTTTCAAGGAAGATTAAGGAAATAATACTAGCAATTTCAGTTGAGGGAAAATATTCAAAAGACCAGATACTGGAAATGTATTTAAATGAAGTGCCCTACGGAGGAAGTTTTGTAGGAATAGGATCTGCCGCAAAAGGCTATTTTAATAAAGCTCCAAAAGATCTTACCCTTGTTGAGTCCGCAATCCTTGCCGGTTTACCGCAAAGTCCAAGTGTTTATTCACCTTTTATCGGAAAAAAGGATTTATGGAAAGATAGGACAAAGGATGTCTTGAGACGAATGCGTGAAGATGGGTATATCACAAAATCACAGGAGACGGATTCAGTGACAAAGTTAGATAAGGTAGTGTTTTCTTCCGTGAAGATGTCAATAAATGCTCCACACTTTGTTTTTTATGTAAAAGAATTGATTGAAAAAGAATACGGAGCAAAAATGCTGGATCAGGGATTAAAAATAAAGACAACATTATCTCTTGATGCACAAACAGCAATCGAAAAAATTGTAAAAACAGAGATAGAAAAAATAAAAGAAGATTATGATGTTGGAAATGGAGCTGCTGTTGTTCTTGATTCACAGAAAAACGAGATTCTTGCAATGGTTGGTTCATATGATTTTAATAATAATGAGTATGGAAAATTTAATGCTGCCCTTGGTTTGAGACAACCCGGCTCAACGGTAAAACCCATAACTTATGCTGTTGCACTGGAAAAAGGATATACTCCGGCAACAACAGTCATGGATGTCCAAACAGTTTTTCCTGTTAAAGGCCAGGCTGACTACATACCGGTAAACTACGACGGAAAATACCGGGGACCCATACAACTGCGGTTTGCACTTGCAAACTCGATAAACATATCTGCGGTTAAACTGCTTTCTATGGTTGGTGTACGTGATTTTCTACAAAAAGCATCTGACATGGGACTTGAAACATTTGCGCCATCTCAAGATAATATGAACAGGTTTGGACTTTCCATAACACTTGGCGGTGGCGAGGTCACTCTTCTTGATCTTACATCATCATTTTCAGTTTTTGCACGGAAAGGGGTTAAAAAGGATATTCAGTCAATCCTCGAGATAAAAGACCATAACGACAAGATCATATATAAGGCAAAAGCAGGAAAAGAAACAAAAACATTGACTCCGGAGGTTTCTTTTTTAATCTCGCATATTCTATCGGATAACAATGCGCGCTCTGAGGTATTTGGAACCCGCTCGTATTTAAATATTCCGGGTAAGACGGTTGCGGTCAAAACTGGAACTACAAACGACAAACGCGATAATTGGGCAGTCGGTTATACCAATGGGATAACGGTGGGTGTATGGGTTGGAAATAATGATAACAGCAAAATGAATACAAAAATCGCTTCCGGAGCAACCGGAGCATCCCCTATTTGGTATCAATCGATGGTAGCACTGCTGAAAAAATACGAAGACGGTATTATGGAAAAACCTGACAAGGTAAAGGCGCTCACGGTTGATGCATATATGGGCGGGTTACCAAAAGACGGATATCCTACAAGATCGGAGTATTTTATCGAAGGGACTGAACCAAAAGACATATCATCCTTTTATAAAAAATTGAAGATATCCAAGTCAAACGGAAAATTAGCAAACGATATTGAGATAAAAAACGGTAACTACGAAGAAAAAGAATATGTAGTAATAACCGAAAATGACCCGATTTCCCTTGACGGTAAAAATCGCTGGCAAGAGGCAATCGATGAATGGAGGAGAAATCAGGCAGATGATAAGTACCATTATCCGACGGAGACATCAGACAATTCCTCGGAGGACATTATCGTTTCGATAAAATCACCATCTGACAGATCAACTGTAAACGGGAATGAAATCAGTGTAAAAGTTAAGATTACTTCCTTATTTTCTTTGAAAAATGTAAAAATATACCTGAATAATAATGAGGTTAAAAACTACAATGAAAACAAACAGGAAATTGAAGAAACCTTCAGAGATTACGCAGATGGTGTGTATGAATTAAAAGTGCGCGCAACTAACGAAAAAGATAAAACCGGCGAGTCGACAATCCGGTTCGGTAAAAATAGACCATGGGATTATTCTGAACCTACAGATGTTCCGCAGTCCTCCTCTTCAAGTTCATCTTCAAGTTCTTCAAACTGAGATGAGTGTTTTTGAGATGATTGAAAGCTCGTCCTTAGCTTCCTTTTCGGTCAGGTTCTTTTTTTCAGATGAAAAATAAAATCGTAAGGTAATCCTATTTTTGTATTGATCAACAATATCTATGTTGTGAAGATGAGGAGACAGTTTGTACGATGTGTTTCGAATGGTCTCATATGAAAGCATCGGGGTCAATTCAAGAGTAAGGTCAAGCTTGATAATAGCATAGGGATGAGGTGACTTATAGGGTGCGATTTTACGTGCACTGTCAATCAAAATTTGAAAATCCACTTCAGCCATATAACAGTCAGATTTAATATCAAACCTGTTTCTATATTTTGCTTTCAATTTACCGACACTTCCTGCATGTGATTGTTCAAGAAAAATATCAGTCGCCGTCGATTTATTATATAAATCATGGGTTGAACGCTTATATGAATAATTCGCGATATGAAGTTCATGAAAAAGTGCCTCAAGAGTACCTTTCATCTCAGGATAAGATGAGTTTACAATAATTGCCAGTTTATATATTTCTTGCGGAAGATTGTCTTTTTGAGGTATATATACCTTTGCCAGTTCAAATAATGCAAGATTCTTTTTTCTTCCTTCGTTAGACTTGATGTTCTGGATAAGAGAAGGTAGTAGTGATGTTCTAAGGTATTTAATATCCTCTGACATGACGTTTGACAAATAGAGATGGTTCACTGGTATTAGATCACATTTTTGAAGAATCTGAAGCGAGGTCATTGAGTAATTTAATACTTCATGAAGTCCCAGATGTTTTAAAAAAAGTTTTATGATATTTTGATACTCAAACAATTGTTCCATCTCATGAGGTATTTCTATATACGGTATTGGTGCGAGGTTGTTTGGAAGATTATGATAACCGTAAATCCGTGCGATCTCCTCTACCAGATCTTCAGCTATCGTGACATCGTTTCTTCTAAATAAAGGAACTTTTGCGGTCATTAAACCGTTTTTGCTTATTGTTATATCAAAATTAAGTCCTTCCAGGATTTGTTTTATTTGATCCTCGGGTATGGCAATTCCTATTTTTTTATGTAAAAATCCGACTGATGTTTTGATTGTAGTTTGTGATACAGGATCAGGATATAGATCAATCATTGTGCTAGCTGTCCTGGCATTGGCAATTTCTTTAAACAACTCGATACCTCGTAAAAAAGCTTCTTTTGCAGTCTCGGGATCAGGGCTTTTTTCATTGATCGTTGCGGCAAGTGTGCGGATACCATATCTCATGGAACTTCGTCGTATTGCAACAGGATCATTTGATTCAATAAAAAAAATTATCCTCTTGGTATCAGGCGTTACCACACTGTTTGCAGTACCCATGATCCCGGGTAGATCAATGACTTTACTGCTTCCGTCATCTATAACTATATCCTCAACACTTAAATGATATTGTTTTTCATCAAGTGTTATTATCGCTTCATTTGGCAGAGCTCTCCTGATAATGAGACTGTGTGTTTTTATCCTGTCATAATCAAATACATGACATGGGTGACCTATTTCCATCATGACGTAGTTTGTGACATCTACGACATTGTTTAACGAACGGATGCCTATGGCATTTAGGCGTTCCTGTATATATGAAGGAGACGGCTTTATCTCAATATTATCCATAACAATAGCCAGTATCCTCCGGCACAACTGTTTTTCATCTGAAACATCCAAAGGAAGCATATGTCCTGCAGAAAAGACGGCTTTTGGAGAAGGCTTGTGTTTAAAAACAGCATTAAAGCCATTTCTTGAGAGGATTGTTGCAGCTTCCCGCGCAATTCCGATGACCGATACGGTATCTATCCTGTTTGTAGTAATCTCGATGTCATATACGAAATCATTATTTGAGGTTTTGGTTACAGATTCAATTGACGGTCCGCATAGTGATACATATTTTTGGATATCGTATGGAGTTGCATCAGTCTCAAGATATTCTTTAAGCCAATTATGTGTTATTTTGATATTCATCAGAATTGTTCTAAAAAGCGGATATCACCGCTATAATAATTACGTATATCATCAATGCCGTATTTCATCATTATGACTCGCTCTATACCAAATCCAAAAGCCCAGCCCGAAAACATGACCGGGTCAATTTTCCCATGGGTAAGTACATTCGGATGCACCATACCCGTGCCTCCCAATTCAAGCCATCCGGATTTGCAGACTCTGCATTTGGCATCGTTTGTTTTTGCGCTTCCCTTGCAGACTGTGCATGTAATATCTACTTCAAAAGAGGGTTCGGTGAACTGAAAATGGTGCGGTCTTAAACGTACTTCAGTTTCTCTTCCAAAATATTTTTTAACAAAATAATCAAGTGTCCCTTTTAAATGAGTAATGTTAATATCAATATCAACACACAAGCCCTCAAATTGGTAAAACATCGGTGTATGCGTAGCGTCCCAGTTGGGACGATAGCATTTGGCTATATTAATCATGCGTATTGGCGGCTTTCCTACTCTCCACATCTCCCTTACTTGTCCTGAGGATGTATGAGGCGTGAGAAGCATTTTGCCGTATTCTGGATGAGGGGGGCTTTGTATAAATGATGTTTCAAAATCATCCCGTGCAGGATGACTTTTGGGCATATTCAACGATTCAAACGAAAAGTATTCGTATTCAACCTCAGGATATGATACTCTTATAAATCCGATTTTTTCAAATATGCTGCTTATTTCTTCAACAGCCATTGAGATAAGATGAAGGCTTCCTTTTGGATACGAGACTCCCGGTAATGTTATATCGGTATAGATAGTTTCATCAGTCTGGATATTTAACTCAGCGTTTTTCTCCTTAAAAAGATCTTCAAGATCCCTTTTTAAAAGATTTATTTTTTGTCCATATTCTTTCTTTGCATCCAGAGGCAGTTTTTTCATGTACTGAATGAGTTCGTTTATTTTTCCGTTTCGGCCAAGGTATGATGAAGAAAATGATGCAAGTTCGTCTGAAGTTTTGATATTTTTTATTTTTTCCTTACACTGCATAAGTATGCGGCCGGTATCTTCCATGATTTCATTATAACAAATGATGGGGAGTTATTTAATCTGGTTCACAAGTTTTGAAAACACCGAAGGATGTTCGACAGCAATCTGAGAAAGTACTTTACGGTCAAGTCCTACCTTTTTTTTCGTAAGTTTGTTGACAAACACATTGTAAGTAATCCCTAAGGGTCTTAGCGCTGCATTGAGGCGTATGATCCAAAGTGTCCTGAAATTACGTTTCTTCAACTTCCGGCCATCATATGCATATTGGCCTGCGTGCAAAACCGCTTCCTTTGCTTTTTTAAACTGCTTGTGCCGTGTCATCCAATAACCTTTTGCAAGCTTTAATACTTTTTTGTGTTTCCTTCTTGTATGTACGCCGCCTTTTACTCTTACCATATATTATTTAATTCCTAATAATTTTTTCATTTTTTTACCAAATGTGCCTTTTATTTCTTTCATTTGTTTTAATCCGCGTATTTTTCTTTTCCCTTTTCCACTACGTAGATGCCTGATTTTTTGCGATCTGTGCAAAACTTTACCGCTTTTTGTCAGTTTAAATCGTTTTGATGCCCCTTTGTGGGTTTTCTGCTTAATTTTTACCATATATTTTTCTTAAATGTTTATTATACCGTATGTAATACGCACTGTAAAGAGCAGTCTTATTTTTTCTTGGCAACGACAGCTCGTATTACTCTTCCTTCAAGTCGCGGTTCTTTAGATACATTGATATCGCCTAAAAGAAGTATGTATTTTTTCATAAGATCAAAAGCCATATCCTTTTTTCCCATCTCCCTTCCTTTAAGGGTAAGATTAATACGTACCTGATTGCCGCTGTGCAAAAAATCCTTTGTTTTGTTTATTAGCCTATCAAAGTCTGCAGGTCCAATAAAAAGAGATACTTTGATATCCTTTACCACGCTGCGTTTTATCCCCTTTTGTGCTTCCTTTTGCTTTTTTTCTTCTTGATATAAAAACTTCTTAAAATCGACAATTTTCGCAACAGGCGGATCAGCTTTTTCAGCAATGAGAACAAGATCCATCTCATTGTTTTGGGCAATTTGCAGTGCTTCTTCTTTGCTTATTACCCCCATTTGCTTTCCCGTATGGTCAATAACACGCAGATTGGGTGCTGTTATACGGAAATTAATAGTCCAATACTTTCTTGGTGGACCTCTATGATACTTATTTCTCAATAGTTGTTTTTAGGTATTCTATAAATTCGGTAATCGACTGTTTTCCAAGATCTGCTCCTTCTCGAGTACGAACAGAAAGAGTAGAAGCCTGTATCTCAGCATCTCCAATTATAACCATATAGGGGATTTTTTGCAAGGTTGCTTGACGGATCTTTTTTCCGATAGTCGCTTGTTCATGATCAAGCTCTGCTCTGAAATCGTGTTTTTTAAGTTCGGATACAAGGCGGTTTCCATATTCGGTGTGTTTACTGGATATAGGAAGAACAACAACCTGTACAGGCGCAAGCCACAGAGGGAACGCTCCACCATAGTGTTCGATGAGAAATGCCATTGTCCGCTCAAAACATCCAAGAGATGCACGGTGGATAACTACAGGTTCTATCTCCTTGCTTTCTTCGTTTACATAACGCAACTCAAATCGTTTTGGCATCACAAAATCATATTGCACGGTAAATGCTGTATCTTCCTTGCCGTTTACATTTTTTATCTGGATGTCAATCTTGGGTCCGTAAAAAGCAGCTTCATTTGAAGCTTCATAATAGGGGGCTTGTGTCTCATCCAAAACTTGCTTCAGTACAGATTCCGCATTATCCCATGCTTGATCATCCTTGTAGTATTTTTTGGTATCAGATCTATCACCAAGTGACAACCTATACCTATAGTCAACGCCTTTTTTAAGGCCCAACTTTTCATTGACATAGTCTATGAGACTCAGAACCTGAACTATCTCGTTTTTTGCCTGATCTTTAGTGCATATGATATGCGCATCGGCAAGCATGAACATCCGCACACGCATGAGACCTGAGAGTTCACCGCTTTTTTCATATCTAAATTGTGGTGATATCTCGGCATATCGGATCGGAAGCTCACGATAGCTTCTTGGGTGAGACTTGTACATCATAAAATGATGAGGGCATGTCATGGGGCGCAGTATAAGCTCATCATCGTCAATGTTCATTGGAGGGTACATTGTATCCTTATAATAGGGATAATGTCCGGAAGTTTTGTATAAATCAACTTTGGCAAGAGGAGGAGTTATTACATGCTGGTATCCTCTCTTTATTTCTTCATCAACAATAAACCGTTCAAGTATGCGCCGTATGGTTGCGCCCTTGGGAGTCAACATCGGAAGTCCTTTGCCAACCAGGTCCGAAAACACAAAAAGATCAAGATCAGCACCCAGCTTGCGGTGATCGCGTTTTTTCGCCTCTTCTACCGTTTTTAAATATGCTTCCAGTTCTACTTTAGTTGGAAAACACGTACCATAAATACGAGTAAGCATCTTATTTTTTTCATTGCCATGCCAATACGCTCCAGCAATAGATAGCAGTTTAAAAACGCCTACTTTACCCGTTGAGGATACATGTGGTCCTTTGCATAAATCCACGTCTGATCCTTCTTTTTCAGGTTCACCTGTCCAATACACAGTTGGTGATTCTCCTCTTTGTTCAATCTGTGATACCCAGTCCAGTTTGTATGGATTATTTTTGAAAAGTTCTTTTGCCTCCTTGATCGTAATCTCACGCTTAACAAACGGCAGATCTAAGTTGACGATTTCCCTCATCCTTTTTTCGATCTTGGGAAAATCTGATTCGGTAACTTTTCCGTCAAAATCAAAATCATGATAAAATCCATCCTCGGTTGCCGGACCCATGGCGCGCTTCAGACCGGGATACAGATCTGTCATAGCCTGATGAAGAATGTGTTCGCAAGAATGTCTCATAGCTTCCAAATTTTTGCTATCCATATGTTTGATTATACACTTTTAATTTATTCATGGCTATAAAAAAACCTCCTTTCGGAGGGTGTGTTCTAGCCATAACACTACGTCCTCCTATAAGAGGTAAGTAGTTGTGGTCAGAATATTTTGTATCATATCAATATTCATTGATAAATTATATCACAAATTTTGTGACCGCTAAGGGACTTGAACCCCTGACCTTCACAATGTCAATGTGACGCTCTAGCCAACTGAGCTAAGCGGTCAATAAAACTGTACTTGTAACAAAGTAAATGCAGTTAACTCTAAATAAAGCTTTATTACTATTATACAACAACAGATATGGCCTGATACTACATTTTTAATTTAAATAAAAATCTTGACAATACATACCAAAGATGTATAATGATACTAATTTGGTAGACAGCCAAAAGATCAAAATTGATCGTTTTGCAGTAAACCAGCGCCTCTCCGGTTTTTGATGGAGAAAAGCTGGTTTTTTCATTTATGCGTACATATAAAACAAAAGGACAGATTGAAGATGCTATTTCAAAAGATGTAACAAAGTTCTATGTCGAAATCCTTGGTGTTGGGCCGAAACAAACAAAAACCTATATCCTGAAAGATATGGTTATTGTGCGATTTGAAGGTAAACTACTTCCAATTGAGGAGAATATTCTTGCAATGATGAAAGATGGAAACGGAATTGAGCTTGTAAAAAATATTCGTAAAGCACTTCACCAGATCACAACTAAACGATTGTGCGACATAATCTCTCAAATAACCAAACATCAAGTCATAAGCTCACACAGCGATATAAGCACCAAAACAGGTGAGCGAATCGAGATATTCATACTTGATGCTGATTTTGAAAACGAAGTCGTTAAACAAAAGCCGCATAAAGTGCCGTAGAACAACTCATTCGCAAATGAAGGAGTTGTAGAACAGCGTTTTAGCTATACAAACTGACGAAGTAAAAGGAAGTATTACATACTGCCGGTTACCTTCTTCTTTCTTATCCATTTCTTTTACTATGCAATCTGATCGTATTTGGCAATACATAGCTTATATTTCCTTTACTATCAATACATTGATTATTATTCTTCTTTTTGACCTTCTTATCTTCAGCATACCTCTGATAAGCGGATTTATTTTAACATTTACATTTCTTTCATATATTAATATGAAGTATTTTTTTAGAAAGAAAAATAAGAGGAAAATATTGCGCGGTGGACGGGACTTGAACCCGCAGCCTTCGCCGTGACAGGGCGACGCTCTAACCAATTGAGCTACCATCGCTGATTTACTTTATATACACTATATATTTATGCTAAGTTTCCAAAGAGTATTCCCTCTTTTAGCTTAGTAATTCTAACATGTTTCATCATTCCTGACAAGCTTTTATTTGTTGAGATATATACGGGGATTTGATTTTCAAAGAGTGCTTTTTGATAACCATTAACAGATGATCCGATAAAAAGACCTTGTCCTTCGGCTCCGATGCACTTTTGTAAAAAAGACATATACTTTTTTTTACTTAATGCAATCAACGTATGCGCTCTTTTGATTTTTTCCCCTGGTGAGGGTTCTTTCATACGCTTTGCCAGATAATAAGCTGCAGTACCAATCCTTTTTGAAAACCTGAATACATGCAGTTTGTCTATCGGGGACTTTGTAAGAAACATCAGTGTTTTCTCAAAGTCAGCTTCTGTCTCATTTAAAAAACCTACAATGACATCTGTTGCTATATAAGCAAGAGGGTTAATTATTTTTATTTTTTTTAATTTCTCGTGTATTTGCTCAATGTGATAGTCCCGCTTCATGAGACGAAGTGTTTTATTGCAGCCCGATTGAATGGGAATATGAAAAAAAGAACTAAATCGCTGATTAGTTGATACTGTAGGGTAAAATTCAAAAAACTCATCAGTGAGAGACCATGGATGGATAGAACCGAAGCTTATGCGCGCAACCGTAGTATTTTGCAGTAACCTATCAATCAATTGGGTCAGGTTTTCGTTTGTATCCTTGCCATATGCTTCAGTATTTATTGCAGTTAGTACAATTTCCTGTACAGCTGAGTCATACATTTTTGTCTGTTTAATAATTTCATTTATAGTCCTTGATTTAGGCAAGCCCCGCAGGTACGGGACAATACAATAACTGCAAAATCTGTGACATCCGTTTTGTATTTCAATCATCATCCGCCCTGAGGATAAAAATTTATCAGATTTTGAGAAGCGTTTACCCAAGTGATTCGGTTGCGTGTTAATTTGAATATTTTTGTTTGTGCTGAGGTATTTTATAACCAGCCTAGCTAAATTTTCCTTCTCATAATTACTTATAATAAGATCTACAGGTATATTATTCCATATCTTATTATTTACCCAATATGTTGCTGCGCAACCGGTTACGATTAATATCAAATCAGGATTATCTCGCCTTAATCTAAATATAAGCTGACGGGCTTCCCTTTCTGCCTTAACAGTCACCGCACAAGTATTTATAATATAAATATCCGGATTTTTTTTGTTCTGTAAAAAACCTAGCCTCAAAAGCTCTTGGTCAAACCTGATTTTTTCAGCTTCATTTACTCTGCATCCGAAGCTAAAACTGTTAAAGCTTAACGGTATATACATATTTCTTACTTATTTTTAATACAATTATAAGATATTTGACTTACCATACAAAATGTGTTATAATAAGCCTAGATCCTAAGGTTTATCTACTTGCTAGAGAAGCTTTAGGATTATTTTTTATGATAAAAAAACTTGTTTTACTCATCGCCATTGTGATATTACTTTTTTTCGTAGAGCCAGTCAATGCGGATCTTATTGCCGGTAGTTCGGCTGACATTGAACTTGGCGTTGTTGATACAGCATTAGTAAAATCAAACCGTGAATATTTTATCAAAAAAAGAACGATTAAGGCAATACTTGATAAATATAATGCTCCGTTGAGCGGTTATGAGGATTCATTTATTGAAGCTTGTGTGACCTATGATCTTGATTGCTATCTGCTTCCTTCTATATCTGGGATAGAATCAACTTTTGGGCGTGCAATTGCAACAGGCACGAATAATCCCTTTGGTTGGGGCCGCGGTCTTATGCCATTTCCAAGCTTTCATGAAGCTATCCTAGCAGTAGGTAAAGGATTGAGAGAAAATTATATTGATAAAGGAGCCGCCAGTATAGAACAGATTGGTAGTATTTATTGCGAAGGTAATACATGGGCGGGAAAAGTAAATTATTTCATGAAACAGTTTGAGACAGAAGAAAAAAAACAGTTGTTTTTAAGTATGGATACGGTACAATTGTAAAATGATAAAACACACACTAAAAAAACTACCATCAAATACGTATGAAATCCTTATTGATATCCCGTGGGACGAAATTGAAAAAGAATATAAGAGTGCATTTGACCTGATCTTGGCAGACTTTAGCTTTGAAGGTTTTCGTAAAGGTAAGGTCCCTAAGGCACTGGCGGAAAAACATATTCCGAAAGACCAAGTTTACACTCAGCTTATCCGTACGTTGGTGCCACGTATATACGAAGATATCATTAAGAAAGAAGGTTTAAAGCCAATAGTATCACCTAAGATAGATTTAGTCAAAGCGAAAGAAAATGAGATGTGGCAAATAAAGGCGATTTTAGCCGAAAAACCCGATGTTAATCTCAAAGAATATAAAAAAAAGCTAACTGAAGCAAAAGCAGCACTTAAAACAGATGATATTTGGGTTCCCGGAAAAGAACAGAAACAAGAAGATCAAAACAAAAAAAAGGATAGAATGCTTCAGATTGCTTTATCTACTCTTCTTACTGAAGTATCATGTGAAGTCTCCCCTATCCTGATCGAAACCGAGTTGAATAGAAAATTGACACAGCTTGTTGATGATGTCCAAAAAATAGGTCTTACCGTTGATAGCTATCTTCAGTCAAAAAATTTAACTATGGATAAACTCAAAAACCAATATACCCGAGAGATTACCGATATGTATAAACTTGAATTTATTCTTCTTGAAATTGCCGACAAGGAAAATATCAATATAAGTCAGGCAGATCTTGATGCATTTTTTGGTAATCTTAAAGAAGCCAAGGAAAAAGAGGCTGCAAAAGCCAATTCTTACTTTTATGCGTCAGTTCTCAGAAAACAGAAAACCCTTGATTTTCTTATAAGCTTATAGTATAATTAGGCTATGGTAAATAAGCCTATAGTAAAACAATCCCAAGGCCAAAACAAAGCTAATCCAATCGAATCAATCAAAGACTTCGGTACTTCTACCGTACGCAATATTGGATCTTCTGTCAAAGATATTGGAGTGGGTGTAATGGATCAATTTTTTGGTGGATATACTGAAAAAGCAGATAGTGAAAATATGGCTGGTAATGAAAATATGAGCTTGTCAGAGTCACAAAAAACTGTTACCCGGGGGAAAAGAGAAGCAAACATCTTTAATTTTAGTGAGCATCACGAAGCCGTTACAGTAAAAAATGAGATACGCAGATTGGTTGAGCAGATTAAGCGTGAAATAGACTATATCCGAAAAGCTGATAAATCGCTGCTTCAGGAAGTAAAAGATATTGAAAAGATTACGCTTGAGTCCCTTCCGGAAAAGCAAGGTATCTATCATATACGTTTTTTGGAAATTGTGCTTCGCACATTGCAGCTTTTGCGTCAAAAAATCGGTGAATCAAAGACATGGATGCAGGCACTCATATCAAAAAAGAAAAAACGAGGCTCCTTGTTTGCTGCACGTTCAAAAAAAAGCGGGACTCAGTATTCCTTGTCACAAGAGCTATCAACAGCGCGAAGTGTACAATAAACACGTATCAAACTACTCAATAATCTTTAAGAATGTGTTAACACCATGAGCCCAACTTCCATCTGAGGGAGGCGTATATTTACTCATGATTTCCTCCGGCGTAGTTAGACCTTTGTCTATATAACCGGTTTTAATGCCTTTACTCACTGTTTCAATCGCCTCATTATATGATGCAAAACGTGTGACGCGTGTGCCGTAAATTCCCCATCCCCAACAATTAAACGAATTATGCGGTATAAATTTGCATAGGGTTGATTCCTGCATTGCAATTGCTGGTAAAAGACGATAATCAAACTGGTAACTGTCAGCACGCTCAACTATAAGATGTGCATAATCGTAAAGCGGAGAATTATATTTACGGAAGAAGAATTTGAGATTTGCTATACGGATATCGTCTGTGGCAAATTCCTTTAGGATTTCACGTTGATTTTCTTCACTGAGTTGCCCAATATGTAGGGCTGATGCAATCTCAGTCAGATCGTTCATTACAGCTCTGTAAAAAAGTATGCGCGTATTTCGTTTTGCTATCATTCGTGCAGTCATGATGCTGATGCTAATAAGGCAAAGATATAAGATAAGAAGCACAGTCACTTTTTTATACATATATTAAGTTATATTACTTAATGCTTTTCAAGACGTCAATCTAGAATCAACTGATACGGTAGAAAAAGGTTGAAAACGGTTTGTTTCTGATAGTATCTACTATTTTATTTTCCCAACCAGTAATTTTGAAGCCATGTGAGATAACAAGAGTCTGTGGTTTCAGTTCTTTATTTAAACGCGGAAGAATCTTCTCAATAATCTCGGGCATAAGAAAGAGATAAAGGACATCAATGTTTGCAAAATCAGCATCCAAAACGTTTTGCCTTTTAAACTTGATATTTAAAAGCCTTTGTCTTTTTGCATAAAATCGGGACATGAGGATAAGAAGCATATTGATGTCTACACCGATCCCCGTAACTCCGTATGTTTTGACTGCCTCACGGACTATTCGACCGTCTCCGCTTCCCAGTTCCAAAAAAACCTGCCCTTTTTTGAGATGTGCTTTCTTCAGTATTTCATTTATACATTTTTTTGAAGTGGGTATGAATGGGGCACCCATGAATGACGAATATAGCAAGCCAATCATATAGATGGTAAGCCCGGCTACAAAAAACAGTTCAAAAAGAAGAAGTGAAAGAAATAGGTAGCTGTTCATCCATATAGTATAATATAAACACAAAAGGATTGGAGGGAAAACGCCTTTGTAGCTCAACGGATAGAGCACTGGTCTTCGGAACCAGTGATGGGGGTTCAATTCCCTCCAAAGGCACTGTAAAAGGAGCAAAACTAAACACTATGAAATGGTACGTTTATATAGTTCAAGCAGAAGACGGTTCTTTGTATACTGGTATAACAAAGGATATAAAAAGGCGGATTCAAGAGCATAACACAGATAATGTAAAAGGAGCAAAATCTTTAAGAGCAAAAAGACCTGTTGTTCTCGCTTACCAGGAAACATATAGTGATCAATCAGAAGCTTGCAAAAGAGAAATAGCTATAAAGAAATGGAAAAGAGAAGCGAAGCTAAACTTAATAAGTATGGTTTGTAAAATCAAGTAGTTTGTTTGGGTCCGTAGCTCAACTGGTAGAGCATCTCCCTCTTAAGGAGTCGGTTGGGAGTTCGAGTCTCCCCGGACTCACAAACTACTTGTTATGTCTCATTTTGTAATATAAATAACCTTTGGGGGTTACATTAAGCTAAACCCTGGGATATGTACAATATTTTTATTATTTGAAAAATAATTGGAATATCTTAAGTAATATAATAAAATATTCAAATGCACATGACATGGTTTTCATTAGCTGTTATCTCAACATTGTGCTTTACATTTTACGGATTACTTGGGAGAATTCTTATTATTGACAGCAAAGAACCTAGGGCTTTTTCTGCAGTTTATAATTTTTTAAGCGGATTTTTTGTCCTTGCTTTTTTCTTAATCGACAGTTATGAGTGGCGACCAATCCCTCCATTTATTCTCTTTCTGACCGTACTCATGATATTTGCATACGGCATATTTAACAGAACCGAATATACAGCCAAAAAATATATGGAGATTTCGTTATTTACAGTTGTTGCAAAGATAGCAACCATCTGCACCTTTGCCCTATCCATCATTTTTTTGGGTGAGAGCATATCAATAAAAAAACTTGTTGCAGCATTTGTAATACTGAGTGCAAATATTATGGTTTTTTATCGCAAAGGCGGTCTTCGTCTTAATAAGGGATTAAGATATGCGATTATTATGAGTCTCTTTCTTGGGATTGCATGGACCATAGATAAAAAAGCAGCATCCTACTGGCCTCTTCCCCTTTACGCTTTTATGGGTTACGCCATATCTAATATTTTTGTTTTATTTATGCCAACCATTCCTTTATCATCATTAGTTGAGGAGTTCAAAAGGACAAGCTGGAAGGTTGTTCTTCTTGCCGGAATGGCCTCATCTGGATATTATTTTTTAATTAAAGCGTTTACACTCGGCGAAGCCTCAAAGATCATTTTGATAAATTCAACCAATAGCCTGATAACTATAATTCTTGCAATTATTTTTCTGAAAGAAAGAAAAAGCATACCGTTAAAGATTGTAGCAGGTATTTTAGCTTTTTCTGGAGTTCTGCTCTTGAAGTAAAAATGTTTTCTTCATTTATAAACAACATAGACGGTCAGGCAGATATATAAATATAATTTAGTAAACACTGCTGTGTTACAATTTATTAAATAAATGGTAGAAAGAAACGCTTTAAAGCTTTTTTTAGTATTTGTGATTGTCCTTTTCTTTGTAAAAGGTGGTCGTGATTGCTTTGGACAAGGAAAGACGTCTCTTGCGAATATGTGTAAGGATGGTTATTATGATGAGTGCAGTAGAGCACCCAACTGTGGAGGGTGGAGTCTTGCAGATGTTGAAGCGCTTGCGCAACCTGATCCTAATTACTGCATGGATGGACAGGGTAACTCACAAAAACGCGGATGTCTCGGTTATTATCCCCTTTGTTGTTATGAAATTGCTGCAACAGGCGACCCTAATATGTGTGTAGGTTATTGGGAGCGTTTATGGTGTCATCCAGATCAGTGCAAAAGCATAAGCCCTTCAGAAAAAAAATGGAAAAATTGCGCGCATGCATCAACTTATTGGTGCGGTCTTGAGCCGCTTTTTTTACCTCCGGTACCTTTGGAAACACGTCTTGGTCTACCAGCTGCAACACCAACTACAAAACAAATAGAACCAACTATACCGAAAGCAAAGCCTTCACAGAAACCAACATACCAGCCTACAAAACCAGTAATTATCCCTCCATCTGTAAAACCGACCAAACAAGTTTCTTTACCTACAATAAAAAAAGAACCACCAACATTCTCCACATTTGGTACTAAAAATGTAACACAAAATCAATATGAGATGGTTGATCAGAACAAATCGGATACTTTTATATGGCCACATATCACATTACCTGCCGTAAATATTCGTCCTGCGGTAAATACACTTTCAAGAGGGTTAGATATTTTTTTACTTATATATCGTCAGATTACTTACTATGACGGTCTTCTTGAGCACAAAATAAATACGACATTGGATAGTGTTAACCCTTTATAAGCGGGCAAACTTATGGATATGTTTGCCTTGATGCTATTATCCTTTTTTCCATTTGTTCAAGTGTCCGCTGTGCTTTCTCAGATCCCGGGCGCTTCATCCGGGCATCTATAAAATCGCGACTTTCAGATACTCCTGGTTGATTAAAGACATTTGTAATGCCAAAAAGCTCTCCCATATATACAACAACAAGTTCAAACATGGCAATAAGAGCTCCCATTGTCTCTTCATCAAAACGAGATATTTGAAGATGGGCAGAAGGTCTCTGATAATTTTTTAAAGTGAGTTGCGTGTTGCGACAGGAAAAATCCGTGATATTTCCAAGCGATGAATTGTCGAGGTGGTCAAAAGTCCCGGATGATCGATTTTCGATATTAATATCACTTTGTGGCTTTTTTTGTGAAATAAATAAAAAAGTATTTAACCACGGGCCGTCGTTAAACATCTGTAAAACCGAGTGCTGATCTCTCGGACCCATTGCAGGAAAAAGCAATATCCCTCTTTTTTCTTTTCCAAGTGATTCAGCCCAAAGCTGTCTCAGCCACATAGAAAATTCATTCAAGCGTGCCAGATAGACAAAAGGCGTGAACATATTTACACCAAATAACGATTGATATGCCAGCTGATATAGGGCAATATTCCAAGCGATATTTTTTTCTTGTGACGTATGTGAGGTAAATTCAAAAAAGTCACGGCTGCCTTTAAGCAGGCTGTATGAGTCAAGACCAAAGATGGTTGCCGGAAGCAAACCAATTGAGGAAAGAACTGCAAATCTATCTCCAACCGCAGAGGTCTCCATATAATGAAGATCTTGAGATCGGACTTCATTAATAAATAAACCATCCTGTCCTGTTATAAAAAGGAAATGATCTCTCCATTCATTGCCTAGTACTTTTTCAAAGTGCTCGCGAAAAAGAAGATACCATACCGAAGGTTCAACAGTTGTACCTGTTTTTGATACGATGATAATCGCCGTTTCGTTTTCGTAACCGATAACTTTAGTTTGAAGTCGTTGATATTCAGCAGGATCCGTAAAGTCTCCGACAAACTCAACGCTTGGAACACCTTTTTTATATTTACCGAAAGCATCATGAATGATTTTAGGTACCTGGGATGCCCCTCCGATACCAATAAAGACGATATGTTTAACCCATGGTGTAAACGGGTCCCATGTTTGTTTGCATTGCTTTATGAGATTTTCATTGTAAGCAAGATCCATAAAATCATACTGTTTATCGGTAATTGCTTTACTTGTTCTTTCATAGACAGATGCATTGGATGTATAAAAGGATCTTACTTGTTTCTCAGTGAGACCGTTTGCACCAATGTTTTCTTGTCTCATCAATGAGTCGTCATATATCAGGATAGGATTTGTTTGTGTCGTCATACCATACTATCATGGCACATGTTTTCGTCAAAGTCAACTATAATAAGGTTCTGTTTTGATTGATTTACTCTTGTATATAGGACGTATATATGTACAATAGAAATATGCGTATAAATGAAGTTCTTGATGAAATAAAGCATAAATACCCGGGTAAAAATATCATATTGAATGACAAGCACAATCTTACCGAGATTTTATGCGAAGTGGATCCAACTTCCGCGCATCGTGATTATAGTATTGCAGTATCGGTTATTGATGAGATCACACCCCATTACCACGATGCTTCGGTTGAGGTTTACGAAGTGATAAAAGGAGAACTGAAATTGTACGTAAACGGTGCCGAGTATTACTTAAAAGAAAAAGAATCATTTACAATCCAACCCGGAGAAAAACATTGGGCAAAGGGCGATGAAACATGGGTAAAAGTCACCTCTAAGCCGGGATGGAGTCAGGGCGATCACCACAAAACATAATCTATCACACATTATCAGACAACCGATAACTTCGTTGTTCAGATTATCTTGATTTAATCATTTATAATAGTAACATGCTTATTGATGAGGCTACGATTACAGTACAAAGTGGAAAAGGAGGAAATGGCTCCGTATCCTTTTTTCCGGGTAAGAAATCCGGCCCGTCCGGCGGTGACGGAGGACGTGGTGGTGATGTATATGCATATGTTAATAACAATCTATCATCTTTATATCCTTATACGCAAAAAAAAACATATAAAGCTCAGGATGGCGGAAACGGCATGTCTTTTAATAAAACGGGAAAAGACGGTACTCATTTACTTTTAGGATTTCCGCCAGGAACTGAACTATCAGACCATTCAACAGGCAAAAAAATAGAACTGCCAATGGACGGCACTAGAGTCCTTCTGTGCGTTGGTGGTCGCGGAGGATATGGTAATGACCGCTTTAAATCTCCAACGAATCGATCTCCGATGAAAGCTGAAAAAGGAGCAATAGGTCAAACAAAAACTTTTAAAGTGATTATGAAGCTTATTGCTGATGTTGGTTTTATCGGATTACCCAATGCGGGAAAAAGCAGTTTGCTAAATGAACTTACGGCAGCTCATGCAAAGATAGCGCCCTTTCCATTCACGACAATTGAGCCAAATTTGGGAGCGTTAGAACAGATAGTTTTAGCAGATATTCCAGGACTTATTGAGGGGGCCTCAAAAGGAAAAGGATTGGGAATCACATTTCTTAAACACATTGAAAAGGTAAAGTTGCTTATTCATTGTATCGCATGCGATGAGCCTTTGAGGCAGATGAAAAAAAATTATTCGGCAATACGCAAAGAACTGGCCGAGTTTAGCAGTGAACTTTTAATTAAAAAGGAATTGATATTGCTGACAAAATCCGATCTTATTCTACCCGTTGAAAGAGAAAAAAAACTGACGTCATTTCGAAAAATAAACAACGACGTGTATTGTATATCCGTATATGATATTGATGCAATTGAGAATTTTAAAAAAATTCTGATTTCTGAAGTTTCGAGCGGTTTATGAAGATATTTTGATTGGGCTTTTGTTTACAGTTGAATAATCAGCCGCACACTTATTACGAGGACTGTCGCAAACGTAACAAACATAAAAACCGCACTCACATATTTGTCTGCTTTTGTGACTTTGGGAAGATGATTACGACGAACGGATTTAAGTTGTATGTCCCTTATATCATACATCATATTTTGAATATCAAATTATATCAATAATAGGGTATGTTGTCAAATTAACGTACCCTTAAAGATAGTTTTGACATCTTCTAAAGTAACAACCTGCACCAGACGGTTTCGCAAAGCACGGGATCCTTTTATCCCTTTTATATACCACGCAAGGTGTTTGCGCATGGGATACAGCTTTAAACGAGGCTGATATTCAATAAATAGGTTACAATGCTTTATTATCGCCTCATATATTTCTTTTTGAGTAGGCTTTTTATCAGAAAAAATCCATGGATTTCCAAGGGCTGCTCGAGCTATAAGTACTCCATCAACTTTATATTTTTTTGCAAAAGTAATTGCCTGTTTTTTTGATATGATATCACCGCTTCCAATGATGACTGTTTCGCTGTGTTTTGCCAAAAGTGCTGCTTTTTCAATCTCATCCCAGTCAGCTTTTCCATGATACATTTGTCTCAGTGTCCGTCCATGGAGTATTATTGCGGATGGCGTTAGGTCAAGAAGCGTTGAAATCCACTCTTTTGTTATATGTTTGTCTATACCTGTTCTTGTCTTGATTGAAACAGGTATCTTTTTTGGACATGATTTCTTAATACGGTTTGTTTTTATCCATATGATAATTTCTTCCCTGAGACCGGCCTCACCTATTGTTTTTCCATTTTTCCAGTCATTGGCAGCACGCTGAACGATTTTGATTATTTCCTTTGCATCGGTTGGTCTTCCAATAAAAGCTCCACCTCCACGTTTTTTCATAATATTACTGTCCGGGCATCCCATGTTTATATCTATCCCATCATATCCCATTTCAGCTACGATAAAAAAAGCCTTATAAAAGGATTTAGGATCTGATCCAAAAAGCTGAGCAATAAGGGGGGTTTTGGTTTGGTGGCGGATAAGACTACGTAATGGTGGTGTAACCTTATGTGTTATTCCTTCTGCTGGAGCAAATTCGGTAAACAAAAGATCAGGGTGTCCATATATATCGACTATTTCACGGTAGGCCGGATCTGTTATGCCGTCCATGGGACCTAGACCTATGATTGGTTTTTTTAAATCAGTCCAAACATTATGCATAATACTTTACGGAATAAATGAAAACCCAAGGCTTCGAAGCTATTTAACCCTACAATTAAACAATTAGATAATTTCTTCTTTTCGTTTTCTGACGAATGAAATCCATTCTTCAACAACTTCAAATATGAGTTTAAATGGTGCCTCTATAAGGAAATCTAAGACAAATATGAGGAAATTAAGACGTGCAAGGCCACCGCTAAAAAATTTTCCGATCGAAAGGACCGGCATGAAGAAAAAATCGATAATTGGGGTTAGTACACCCTCTTTTTCCTTAAGCATATATAAATTAACGATTTGTTTGATACGATAAGAAAAAAAGGTGACAATACTGACAAAAAATATAAACACCGCCATACTTATTATATTAAAGTCAAGCAGAAGCAGAATTTCGTATATAAGGCTTAATGTGACAATAAATGTCAATGAATAAAAAATCGTAAACCCGAATATAAGCATTGGCTTTTTTACCCGTGATTTCTTTGGCATATATGATATGCTGGTTTCAAATTGCGTATTTTTATCAATGACATGTATGATGCGGTTAAAAATATTTTTTGTGTTGTCTTCACCCGGTATGCGAAAGAAAGATATGATAATAAGCATAAGAATTGGAGGAAACACAGAGTTTATGATAACTGATGTGTAATTTACGTCTCCATAAATATAGCCGGACACCGGAACCTCAAGAATAAGTGCAAAAAGCATTTTGGTCAAAAAAATATAAATGAAACTTCGAATTGCAAGCTTGCGTATGCGTGTCCCCAACTGCTGGTACTTTTCCCTGCAAGTAAGATCTACGGTTGTCCAAAGCCTGGTTTTACTGGTTAGAATGGAAGCAATGTTTTTGAATTTTTCTTGTATGATGCTGAACAGGATTAAAAAGGGTGGAAGCTGTTTTCTGGTATAACGCACAAGATTGTCAACGTATGGATTATTCAACGTTTCATCGATCTTTTTTGTAATTTCCGGTATCTTTTCGGCAAGATTTTGTAATTCCTTAACTGAATATTCATGGATTGACTGGTAAAACGTCGTAAACAGATGGTACCTTTGATAGGGCTTATCGCTTTTTCTGTATGATTTTTCAAGTGCGGCCAGGAAATATGCATCTTTCTGGTCGCTGCTTAATCCTTCAATCTTTATCTTATTTCGTAGTACCTGAAAAATAAAAAAGGTAAAACTTGCAAATTTTGATGCCTCTTCAGGACTAAGCGCCTCTTCAATCTCACACGTCAACATCTGTATCAGGAATTCGGACAGATACTGTTGTGTATCAACCGGTCTTCCGGATATTACTGACTTACGGACAAGGATATATTTGTCAATGATATTTTGAATATTTATAAGATCCTGACCTCCAAGACTATTGTTGGGAAAATAGCGTGCCCAAAGAAGCTCGCGTAGCATATTCTCCGATTCACCTTTTCCATCAGGATTGAGCATGAGACGGCGCTTTATAATGCGCTCAATTGCAGCACGACGTATAAGATGATCTTCTCTGTATTCGATGGCATTACGCAACCTCTCATATATCAAGGCAAAAAGAGACACAGTCTGGGAAACATTTATTGCAGATAGTTCGTCCGGCCGTGGTTTCTTCTTGATCGTACGCAAGTTTTGAATGAGAGCTGATGTAAAATGCGAAAGTGTTATCCGTTCATCAGGCCTTTCGGGTTCTCCTGTCATGCCGTTATTATAAGACACATCAAGTGATAAATCAAGAAAGGTGGTAAATTTTTATTTATATGATGTGCGTATGCAGTCCAAAAGTTCTTCGTGTATTTTCCCGTTACTTGCAACCAACCCGTATTCATTTGAACGCGCATGATAGGGATTTCCCTTAAAATCTGTAATTGTTCCTCCATTAGCTAAAAGCACGGCTATACCTGAGGCAATATCCCACCATTTTGGACCGCGACCTGGCTCATGCGGAGGTATGATAAAACCTTCGCAAAGCCCATAGGCAATATTAAATAAAGCTTCGACATCCCAGGGAGTGTTTCGGAGTCGATAGCAAGAAGAGGTTAATTTTTCTATGACAGAAAGGTAGGGTTTTAGAAAGGTTGATAACATATCACATACAGGAAGGCCAAAATAGATAAACGATTTTTTCATCATGTTTTCCTGAGAGAGTACAATTCTTTGATTATTTAAATCCGCCCCAACACCTATGGCACCTGAAAACATTCTATTAATTTCAGGTTGATAACCAGCTCCACAGATAGGTTTCCCTTTATATTCCAAAGCCAAAAGGCTGTAATAATACGGTGAATGTCTTATAAATTCTTTAGTACCGTCAAGAGGATCTATGATCCATTCAAATTCGGATTCTGTTGCAAGCCCCGAAGTTTCCTCAGTCAAGATGCTATGTGTTGGATAGGTAGTTTTAATCTGGTCAACTATATATTTTTCTGCTGCAAAATCCGCATCTGTTGCAACATCCAGAGACAATCGGTCTTTTACTTTCTGCACATGAAATGTGGAGGTATACGAATGCAAAATCTTTCCTGCTTGATATAGGGTTTTTTTACTGAATTCTTGATATTCCTTTATGTACGTTTTGTCCATCAATTATTTCAACGAATCTATATTGACTCCGCTTGTAAAATCAATTTCCTTTAGTGAGTGGAGTATCAGAGAAACTTGTTTTTTTAGCACATCATATATTTTTTGTGACTTAGCTTCAAATTTGACGGTCAAATAAGGACCATTTTGAGATGCTCGTACAATAAGCATTTCAAGCTCAGTATCCATTCGGACTCCATCTATTTCCGTATATCTGGCACGCGGATATAATTTCTTTATTTGGTTACCGATTTTTTCGCTAACTACATTAAATTTGATGTTATCAGGACATCCTACTTTTATCTCTGGACTTGAAAAATAATGAGGCAATTGCGCCACTGCTTGTTTTAATGATTTTTTAATCCGTGTAAGGTATGAGAGAAGTCTAAGGGAAGCTATAGCACCGTCGTCATGACCATAAAAATTATCAACAAAGAAAAAATGACCACTGAGTTCGCCACCGAATGGTGCTCTTTCTTCTTTTACCTTAGCTTTGATAAACGAGTGTCCGGTTTTCCATATAAGCGCTTTACCTCCTGCTTGAGTTACTACATCATCCACCTGTTTGGAACAAAGCGTATTAAATATGATTGTTGCTCCCGGAAGCGAATCAAGAATGTCTTTTGAAAAAAGCGCAACAAGCGTATCATTCCAAATAAGTCCTCCATCCTGGTCCACTACACCAATCCGATCTCCGTCTGTATCATAGGAAAATCCTAGATCTGCCTTTTCCTTTACTACTCGACGGGCTAAACGCTCCTGTACATCCTTTTCTGTTGGATCTGCAACTCCAACTGGAAATGTCGGGTCTGGAGTAGTGTTTTGCTCTATTACTTTGCATCCAACAGACCGTAATATTTTCGGAAGAAACAATCCTGTTGTTGCGGCACAAGAATCGATAACGACTTTAAACTTTCCAATTGGACCTATGCGGCGTAAAAGGTCTTTTAGATAAATGGCAAAAACATTCTTCGTGATAATTTTTCCCTTAGGTGACATTTTTACGTATTTGCCTGAATTAACAAGATCTCGAAATTCAATAATTTCTTCAGTTACCATTGTTTCGGAGAAGCCTGTGCCAAATTTAAAACCATTATATTCCTTTGGATTATGAGAAGCTGTTATCATGACCATACCGCGTGTCCTAAAGTAATATTGAGCAAAGTAACAGATTTGAGAAAGGGTCATCCCGATATCATATACAGTTATCCCTGAATCAGTTAACCCTTTGATTAACGCTTTATGAAAGGAAGGGCTTGATTCACGCGAATCATAACCAACAACACAATCATATACTTTTCTTCTTAAAAGCCATGTAGCATATGCTTTTCCTAAATTTTCTACGCGGGCCTCATCCAGATCAGGTCCGACTACCCCGCGTAAATCATAACCTCTATATACATGATCGGGTATACTCAATTTATTTTTTTTCATATTTTTATCTTAATTTATAAGAGATACTATTATAGATAATAACATGCCAAAATCTCAAGTGATTTTCGTGTGCCATAGGGATTTGTTGCTGACTTGGAAGAAAAATCAATGCGGTATAATCCTTCATAAAAACCGATAAGCTTATCTCTTGTCCAGAGTAGAGCTTGGCCAGATATTTTTTGTTTTTGCCAGGATTGTACAGACGGTGAAAAGATGTGATCCTGTGCCAAAATAAGCGTTCTGATATGACGGCAAAGCATCGTAAAAATAAACATTTCCTCATGTACGTCTAAATTCTCAGACAGGAGTCGTATAAAAACAGAAAAATTGTTTGGATAACATGCATCTAGTAATTTAAAGATGTTATTTGACAGCTTGAATTCCTTGATTTTTGCAATTGTTTTTAATTTTAATTCTCTTCCCGGTTTTTCCTCCCAGTTAATTACTTCGATATTTTTGCTTTGTGCTAGTTTTTGAACGATTTCTTCAAGAGTAAGATGTTTATTTTGAGAAGCTTTTTTCTTGCCTCGTTTACGGACGATATGTGACTCGATGCGTTCTACAGCAAATATTTTCTTTGATGCAAACAAACTGAGATTGTCGCCTTGCCAGTTCAGGACATCAGGAAGCTCTTGTGGCACAATATCCTTTATTTCTATGTTTTTTTTAAAATATTCGCTTTTGATTTGGGAGAAATATTTGCGCGATGAAACAAAATCATCACCGCATATGATTGTCAGCATGCCGTTATTGTAACAATTTTTGACAAAGTTATATATACTAATATATATGAAAGATCTCATTTCAATTGGTAACATCAGCATTGACTTGTATTTTCAAGGTGAGTCCCTTACCAGAGGCGAAGACCGCTTTACATTGGCAATCGGAGGAAAATATGTTGCCGATTACTTTTATGAGGCGCTTGGCGGAGGAGGCGCAAATGTTGCGATAGGTGCATCAAGGCACGGATTATCTGCGGCAATTATCGGTACAATCGGTAACAATCAATTCAAGTCCATGATCCTGAGACATCTGGAAGAGCACAACATATCAAGAGATATGTGCATATATAAAGACGAATATTTCAAGATTTCAAGTATTCTTCTTTCCCCAAATGGTGAAAGAACGATCATAAATTATGAAACACCCCATGAGCATATTTTTGAAAAAAAAGAAGATTATGAACAACTAAAAAAAGCCAGATTAGTTTACATCTCAAATCTTCCAAGAGTGACTCTTGATGAGCGATATCATATATTATCCTACCTTCATAGCAATAATATTCCATCAGTGTTAAACCTTGGTATCAAGGATTGCAGAAGGCCTTATAGTCAAACTGAGCGACTTATACAAAAAGCCGATATTCTTATGGTAAACTCCCATGAATTTGCTGAGTTAATCAAACGGGCGCCTGGTGATATCGATTTAAAAAAAGACATAAGACATTATATTTCTCCTACTTTTCAAAAAACCGTTATTATCACCGATGGTGAAAAAGGAAGTTGGGCCTATTCTCAGCAAGGAGTTCATCATGTACCAGCGGCAGTACCAAAAAAAGTTGTTGATACGACCGGTGCCGGGGATGCCTATAGTGCAGGTTTTATTTCAGGCTACTTGAAAAACGAAAGTAATATTCAAATGGCCATGGAAATCGGTGCAAAATATGCTGCAAGAATCATAGCAAAAGTCGGTGCAAATTAATAAATAAAACTCAGGATGTTGTCAAACTTTTGTTTATGCAACAATAGGCATAACCGCAAGCAATCGCATCTGCCTGATCATCCTGGGATACTTCATCCTTAAGGCCAAGTTCAAGCGTCAGCATTTTTTGTACACTTTTTTTGTCCGCATGACCATATCCGGTCACGGTTTGCTTTATCTGAAGCGGTGTCAAAAAAACGGCCGGAATGTCAGACTGCGCGGCAAGAAGCAGGATAATGCCCTGTGATTGTCCGACGGAAAACACAGTTTTTTGATTTTTAAAAAAAAACAGCTGTTCAAGCACAAGGACAGTAGGACGCTCTTTTTTTATAAGCTTATATAGAGCATTATAAATTTGGAGTAAGCGTTTTTCATGAGATGTCCCCTTTGTTGTTTGAATAAGCCCGGAAGAAAAATATGCATATGTATTAATGCTTGTTTTTTTAAAAAAAGCAAAACCAGTCCGCTCTACTCCAGGGTCAATTGCAATAACAGTCATGCAGTAATTGTACAAAAAGATACATGTAGAAGAAAGAGAAGAAACAAGTTTCTTAACCAACTAAAGAGATGGGAGATCGATTTTAGTACGCCTTGGCTAAACCCCTTACAGGGCTTACACCGAGCGCCTATCAAACCAGTAATCTTCTGGTAATCTATAGGGATTTATAATCTCGGGGTTCGCTTCGCACTTGATATGCATTCAGTGCTTATCGGATGGAGATATAGCTACCCAGCGATGCCCTTTTGGGACAACTGGTACACCAGGGATCTCCTCATCCAGGTCCTCTCGTACTGTGGATGACTCCCCTCAAAAATCCAATCGTCTACACCGGATAGAGTCCGAACTGTCTCACGACGTTCTGAACCCAGCTCGCGTACCGCTTTAATGGGCGAACAGCCCAACCCTTGGAACCGACTACAGCTCCAGGATGCGGTGAGCCGACATCGAGGTGCCGAACGACGCCGTCGATATGAACTCTCGGGCGTCACCAGCCTGTTATCCCCGAGGTAGCTTTTATCCGTTAAGCCCCTCCCGAAATCACTTCGGGATGGGGGATCACTTACGCCTGCTTTCGCATCTGCTCGGATTGTCGTCCTCGCAGTCAAGCCAGCTTATGCGTATACACTTACATTCCGATTTCCATCCGGAATAAGCTTACCTTTGCGCTCCTCCGTTACCTTTTTGGAGGAAACCGCCCCAGTTAAACTGACCGCCAAACACTGTTTCCTTCTTGTGGAAAGATTAGGTGAGATAAAAGCAAAGAGAGGTGTTTCATTGACGGGCAAGCCCTCCCTCCTACTCTCAACAGTTACTTCCATCTCCCCAATGTCTAGTTTCAGTAAAGCTCTCGGGGTCTTTTTGTCCAGGTGTAGATAGGCCGCATCTTCACAGCCATTTCAACTTCGTCGAGCAACGATTCAAGACAGTTATCAAGTCATTATACCTTTCATGCGGGTCGGAACTTACCCGACAAGGGGTTACGCTACCTTAGAACTCTCAGGGTTAGAGCTGTCGTTCACTGGAGCTTGCGCCAGAACCTGTTAATTGGAGATTGCTCGCCAATTCGTCAGTCCCAACGATTAACTTACCAGTACTGGACAGGCATCAGCTCCTATACTTTCCCTTTTGGGGTTTGCAGGAACCTGTGTTTTAGTTAAACAGTTGCCTGATAATCTTTTGTTGAAATCCCGCTTGCGCGGGACAGAGCATCTTGCATAGCTTACGCTCAGCTTTTTTGCCGAGTTCCTTGAATCGTCCTTACTCGTATGCCGTGGTGTTCTCCACCAACTCACCTGCGTTGGATGTCGGTACGGATATATATAAAACTCCTTGATACATTTTTCCCGGAAACATAAATCAATCAGCTTGCCCGCCTTGCGGCAGACTCGATATCACTACTTGTCTTTACCTTGCGGTAAAATCTTGCAGTTTAAACCCTCATATAGAAGGCCTGACTTATCATACTTCGTCACATATCAAGTAATAACGCGTTATATACAGTAGTTGAATATTAACAACTTGTACATCGCTTCCACCTGTTGCGGTGGATGCTTAGATCCGACTAACCCTCAGTCGATTGACGTTGCTGAGGAAACCTTGAGTATTCGGCATCCCGAATTTTAATCGGGAGAAATCACTACTTATGTCAGCATTCTCACTTCTTACCGCTCCACCACAGTTTACACTATAGCTTCACAGCAATAAGAACGCTCCCCTACCACTTCCCGCCAAAGGCGGGAAATTTCCAACTTCGGCAGACTCTTTGAGCTCCGAATCATTTTAGGCGCATGTCTTCCATTCCGCCAAAGCGGAATTATTCAGGTGAGCTGTTACGCACTCTTTAAAGGATGGCTGCTTCTGAGCCAACCTCCCTGCTGTGTTGGAAAACAAACGGCCTTTACCACTTAAAAGTCATTTAGGAGCCTTAGTTGGGAATCTGGGATGTTTCCCTCTCGCCCACACTCGCTTATCCGAGCGGGACTGACTCTATTCAATAAGCTTTGCGCATTCAGAGTTTGGTTAATTCACAAAGCCAAAAGGCTCCGGGAACTATCCAGTCGCTTTACCTCACAAAGTAGTTGAATAGGCTATACCTAAATATATCTCGGGGAGAACCAGCTATCTCCGGGTTCGATTGGCATATTACCCCTAACCACAGGTCATCTCACGTCATTTCACCGACGACGAGTTCGGGCCTCCATCTGCCTTTCGGCAAACTTCACCCTGCCCATGGTTAGCTCACCCGGTTTCGGGTTGTACGATAACTACGATTGGTCGCCCTATTAGGACTCGCTTTCGCTCTGCCTTCCCGAGCTAAGCTCGGTTAAGCAAAAAGCAGTTATCGAACACTCGCTGACTCATTCTTCAATAGGCACGAGATCATCCCTTACGGGACTCTCTCTGTTTGATAGTTAATGGTTTCAGGTTCTATTTCACGCCCCTCTCGGGGGACTTTTCACCTTTCCCTCACGGTACTAGTTCACTATCGGTTAGTTTGAATGTTTAGCCTTGGATCGTGACCGACCCAGCTTCCCACAAGGTTTGCCGTGCCTCGTGGTACTCAGGAAATCCACCGAGGTATATTTCATTTCGGATACGAGGTTGTCACTCTCTATGACCAGCCTTTCCATGCTGTTCTCCTACAAAATATACTCCCTACTGTGGTCCTACAACCCCCCTTACGGGGTTTGGGCTCTTCCGATTTCGCTCGCCGCTACTGACGGAATCTCATTTGATGTCTTTTCCTCCGGGTACTTAGATGTTTCAGTTCGCCGGGTTCCCTTCCCGCCAAAGGCGGGATCAGCCGTGTTACCACGGCCGGGGTTTCCCCATTCAGAAACCAACGATTGATAATGCCTGCTAAAGGGCTTATCGTTGATATCGTGCTTAAGCACACGTCTTTCTTCGGTTCAAACTACCTAGGCATCCACCATTAACTTAGTTTTCTCCCATCTCTTATGTTAGTTAAAAGATGTTTTGAATACATGGACATGTATTCAAATTATTGTTTTTCTCAATCACAAATTGTCAAAGAACATTCGTTAAATTTCAATTTACAATTTTCAACTTTTGATTGAAAATTGGAAACTGAAAATTGCTGAATTCCTTGGTGGACCTAAGGGGACTCGAACCCCTAACCTTCGGAATGCAAATCCGACGCTCAAGCCAATTGAGCTATAGGCCCATTTGGAAAACCAAATGTCAAAGCTCAAATGACAAAAAAACCCAATAAAACCATTTGAAATTTGGATTTTGAAATTTGGATTTTCTAATGAAGGCTGTTAGGAGAGCAGGCATTGTGCTTCCAATAGTGCCTTATGAATACAATTTATTCATCGGTAATTTGAATAATATCAGATCTCTTTATTGTTGTCAACATGGAAAACACACAGTGACATATGATGAATTAATTTAATATAGTACCTATAATATTGAAACATGTACCATACTATGGTAAAATAGCTTATGGCAGCAGAAAAACCATATACGGTTGAAGCAAGGAAATTTGTTGGAGATGTAGCATGGTGGGGTGCTTTTGGCGCAGGAGCAGCCTTGGCATGGACTCTTCTAAAAAGGATTATACCTACTGCCATTCTACCAGTTCTAGGTCAGGGAGCTTTGTGGGGTGCGGTAATCGGAGCAACCATCGGGCTTAGTACTATGATACTGAACAAACTAAGTAAATAACCTCTTTTGAATCTGCATATCTTCTTGATTTCTCACTGCTTTTTTATGTATATTGATACTATATGAAAAAAAATATTGTTTGGTTTGAAGAGGTAGGTAAGGAAGATGTCGGACTGGTCGGTGGGAAAGGAGCCAATCTTGGTGAAATGACTAAAGCAAAGCTTCCAATCCCTTATGGATTTGTTGTTACCTCAAATGCTTATTTTGATTTTATAAAAACAAACAAGCTTGAGCACAGGATACAGGATTTTTTATCCCTTATCAATTTTGAAAATTCCACAGAGCTGCAACAGGCTTCCAAACATATACAGAATCTCATCATGAAAGCTGAGATACCTCAATCGCTTATTAATGAAATATACCTGTTTTATGACAATCTTAATCTCAAGGAGGATGAGTACTTAAAAAAAGATTCTCACATCATTCGTAAAGCGCTTAAAAAGGTACATCATCTTTACAATCCTCCGCTTGTTGCTGTGCGCTCATCAGCGACTGCTGAAGATCTTCCCACAGCATCATTTGCTGGTCAGCAGGAAACCTACCTTAATGTCAAAGGAGAATCAAATCTTCTCAATCATATTAAGAAGTGCTGGGCATCGTTATTTACACCAAGGGCAATTTATTATCGCCATGAACAAAAATTTGATCATTTTAAAGTTGGCCTGGCGGCTGTCGTACAACGGATGATACAGTCTGAAAAATCAGGCATTGCCTTCAGTATCGATCCGGTCACAAATGATAAAACCAAGATAGTTATCGAAGCCATTTTTGGATTGGGTGAATACATTGTTCAGGGAAAGGTGACGCCCGATCATTATGAAGTTGACAAAAGATCCTTTGTCATGCTTCTTAAGGATGTAAAATATCAAAATCTTAAGTATGTCAAATCATCAATTGGTAATAAGGAAATAAGACTTAGTAAGAGAGAAGGCACTTTGCAAAAACTAACTGATAAGGATATTGTTGAGGTGGCTTTATTAGTTAAACAGATAGAAGATCACTACTACTTTCCTCAGGACATTGAATGGGCCATAGAACATGATACGGTTTTTGTCGTCCAGTCAAGGCCTATCACAACAACTCAAAATACAACAACAGACACTTCAGAAGGGACAAAAAAAACCGTATTCTTATCAGGGTCGCCCGCATCTCCCGGAATCGGTATCGGTCCGGTAAAGATCATTCATTCTCCCAAACAAATTGATTTAATCAAAAAAGGAGATATTCTTGTCGCACCTCAAACCAATCCGGATTATGTTCCTGCCATGAAACGGGCAGGGGCTATCGTAACCGAAAAAGGAGGACGTACTTCACATGCGGCAATCGTATCACGCGAGCTTGGAATTCCTGCGGTTGTTGGTGTTGACGGAGCTACAAAGAAACTTAAAAACGGTATGATTATCTCAGTAGACGGTAAGGCCGGTGAGATTTTTAAAGGCAGTATATTATCGGAGATGAAATTAAGCAATGAGCACGCAAAAGATATTAAGCCCATACACAAATATAAGACGCTTACAAAGATATATGTAAATCTGGCCGAACCAGAAAAAGCACAGGAGATTAGCAAGATGGATACGGATGGAATCGGCCTGCTACGCGCTGAGTTTATGATTGCAAACATCGGTACTCATCCGAAAGAATTTATTAAAAACAAAAAAGAGCATGTATATGTACAGAAACTCACTAAAGATCTGCTAAAGTTCGTGAAACCATTCAGTCCAAGACCGGTCATATACCGGGCAACCGATTTCAAAACAAATGAATATCGTCATTTGAAAGGAGGGTCTCACTATGAACCTCATGAGGAAAATCCTATGATAGGATTTCGTGGTGCAAGCAGGTATATAGCAGATCCTCATGAATTTAATCTTGAACTGACCGCAATAAATAAAATCTGGGATATGGGTTATACCAATCTTCATCTCATGATACCGTTTGTCAGAGTACCATGGGAGATAATCCGGATTAAACATCTGGTCGAAAAATCCGGATTATTAAACCGTCCGGGTTTTAAGCTTCTAATCATGGTTGAAGTACCCTATTGCGCTCTCAATCTTGAAGAGTTTATCAAGGTCGGGATTGATGGTGTATCAATTGGTACAAATGATTTAACTATGATGTTACTTGGCGTTGATCGAGATAATGAGGAAGTTGCCAATATCTATGATGAGCGAAATCCTGCAATTATCCGTGTGCTTGAATATGTGGTATCAACCGCAACCAAACACGGAATAACATCATCAATTTGCGGTCAAGCTGCATCGGATTATCCGGATCTGGTAGAACTTCTGGTAAAAACAGGGATAACAAGTCTTTCCGTAAACCCGGATGCAGTTGACAGAACAAGAGAGTTGGTCTACCACATTGAGAAAAAGCATTTTGAGAGTATAAAAAAGTAATGCTATGTCAACAATAAAATCAATATATGCATATGAGATTATAGACTCAAAAGGCATTCCTACAATTGAAGCAAGACTGACTCTGGATACTGATGAGTATGTCACGACCTCTGTGCCCGGTGCTGCGGGTAACCCTTCTAAGGAGCCAGTTGACCTAAAAGACGAAGACCCGAACAGATTTACCGGCATGGGGGTCCTTCATGCCGTTTCTTATATAAACGAGCTTATTGCACCCAAAATCAAAGGAGCTTCCATCACAAAGCAGATTGAGATTGATAAATGGCTTATGGAGGCTGATGGTACAAAAAATAAGTCGCGGCTAGGCGTCAATACGATATTGACAATATCCCAGCTTATTGCCAAAGCAGCAGCACGAAGTGCGCGTATTCCTTTGTTTCGCTACATAAACAAGCTGTATCAAACAGTTTATAAACAGGATCTTCCCATTGAAAAAATTCCGACCCCCATATTTAATACCATTAATGGCGGAGCGCACGCCAACAATACGATAGACTTTCAGGAATTTCAGATTATTCCATCGTCCTCTTTCAGTTTTGGACTGGCATACCAGAAAACCGTTGAAGTTTTTTTTGAATTAAAGCAAGTTCTTGAATACCGTAATGCGACAACCGCAGTTGGTGAAGAAGGAGGATTTAGCCCAAATCTCACAACAAATCTTGACGCGCTTGAGATTCTTGTAGAAACAATAACACAAAAAAAAATGAAGTGTGGTCTAGATATTTTTTTAGGCATAGATCTTGCTGCAAGCAGATTCTATAAAAACGGTCAATATACAATCAAGGATAAGTCACACTCTCTTAAGGGCGATGAATATAGCGATTTTTTGCAGAATATTACACAAAACTATTCAATTCTTGCAATGGAGGATCCGTTTGCAGAGGACGACTGGGAAGGATGGAAAAAATTCACCAGCAAAGTATCATCAAGCATCTATATCATAGCTGATGAGGCTGTGCGGATGAATAGGGAAAAATTGGCTTATGCCATACGTGAGAATGCTTGCACAAGCTTTCTTATCAAACCAAATCAAATAGGTACTTTAACCGGTGTTTTGGAACTTGTTAACATTGCACGAATCAACAATGTCTCTTATATTGTAGCGGCAGTATCATCTGAGACGAACGATGATTTTATAGCTGATCTTGCAGTTGCGATACAATCTGAATTTGTTAAATTCGGAGCACCTACACGTGGAGAACGTGTTGCCAAATATAACAGACTTTGGCAGATTGAAAGGGACGAACTTGGAAAATAACCGTGTATAATGGTGGGTATATGATTGGAAAAATAAAAGGCATTCTTTTTTCGGTTGATGAAAACACAGTTCTTATAGATACTCCATGTGGCGTATCATATGAACTGTACGTAACGCCGGATATCATATCAAATACACCCATTGGAGGGGAGATTGAAGTTTATACCTATCTGCAGGTACGCGATGATGTCTTCAAGCTTTTTGGATTTAAATCAAAAGACTATATCCATTTTTTTAAGATGCTTCTTGGTGTTTCCGGAGTCGGACCAAAAACAGCATTCTTAATAGTGTCAAATGTGAATATCAATGAACTGATGCAAGCTGTCAAGGAAAATAATCTTGATTATTTTACATCTATACCAGGTTTGGGTAAGAAAACAGCTATGAAAATAATGCTTGAGTTATCACAAAAAATCAAATCCGAGTTTAAAATCGGTCAGTTTTCCTTATCTGAAGAAGACAAAACAGTAATTGATGCACTTGTAGCATTGGGATATAAGAGTCAGGAAGCAAAATCCTTATTTTCACGTATACCGCGTGATATGTCAATTGAAAACAAAATAAAGTACGCGCTTAATTTGACCGTTCAATAACAAAGCACAAAAACAGAATTTATGAGTACTCTTGTAAATGACATAAATTTAAGACCACAAAGTCTTATCGAGTATATAGGGCAAAAAAAGGTTGTAAAAACCCTGAGACTTTTTTTGGATGCAGTAAAAAAAAGAGGTATTGCATCAGAACACATTCTCTTATATGGACCTCCAGGCATCGGAAAAACTACGCTAGCATTCATCATCGCACATGAGCTGAGCGGTGATATAAAAATCACATCAGGCGCTGCAATCACTAAAGTCGGAGATCTGGCTGCAATCCTCACCAATATGAAAACAAACGACATTCTTTTTATCGATGAGATACATAGATTACCAAAAAGTGTGGAAGAAATTCTTTATCCTGTTATTGAAGATTATGCATTGGATATCATTATAGGCAAAGGTCCGGCAGCGCGTACGGTAAGGCTTCCTATACCCAAAATCACGATAGTCGGAGCAACAACAAAACTGGCACTTCTCTCCGGACCGCTTCGAGATAGATTTGGATTAATACTTCGGCTGGATTTTTATCAGGAGGAGGAGATGATAACGATCATAGAGCAAACCGCCCGTAAACTGTCAGTTCCCCTTGATCCTAAGTCAGCCCGTCATATAGCAAAACGTTCGCGCAGGACTCCGCGAATCGCAAACAGAATAATAAAAAGAGCCCGAGATGTCATCGAGGTAAACAAGTTGAAACTGGTAACCATGGATTTATTGGATGAGTTATTTAATCTACTTGGTATAGATGAGCTTGGTTTGACTGATATGGATATAAAATACCTTCGTCTTATCGGAGAAAAATATCAAAATACTCCAACCGGTATTGAAACAATCTCTCTATCACTTTCCGAAGACCGACAGACTGTAGAAGAGTTTATTGAACCTTATTTACTTCAACTTAATCTTATAAAAAAAACATCACGCGGAAGGACTCTTACCGCAAAAGCTTTAAAGCATCTTCGGCTGGTTTCTTCTTCAAAAGAACTGGAACAGGATAGGCTGGTTTGATATAATCGTTAATACCGCCGGGGTGGCGAAATGGCATACGCGCAGTCTTGAGGAGGCTGTGGGGTAACCCGTGGAGGTTCAAGTCCTCTCCCCGGCACTTTTTTGCCTGGATAGCTCAGTGGTAGAGCAGCTGTTTTGTAAACAGCAGGTCCGCGGTCCAAATCCGCGTCCAGGCTCACAATCGCATGATTTGGAAGCTTTGCGTCCATAGCTCAATTGGATAGAGCAACTCCCTTCTAAGGAGTAGGTTGACTGTTCAAGTCAGTCTGGACGCACATGAAACGAATAATACCGGTTGCAATAGCAGTTATTTTTGATAAAAAAACCGGTAAATTTCTTCTTACTCAAAGAAAAGAAATTGATCCAGATGATCGGGAGTTTGGCCATGCTTGGAACTTTCCCGGAGGCGGTATACAGTTTGGTGAGACACCAGAACAGGCTTTAAAACGTGAAATCTATGAAGAGCTCCATAAAGAAGTAAACATCGTCTCACAGTTACCCCGTATATTTTCACCTGTCCGTCACAACTGGCACGGTCTTCTCATCTGTTTTTTGTGTGATTTTGCAAATTCGGAAGAAATGATCAAATTAAACCATGAGTCATTAGCATACGGTTGGTTTTCAATTGTAGAAATACAGAAGCTTCATACTCTTCCTCTGGTAAACGATATTGCAATTGAAGCCCATAAATTTTTTGACCATCGGGGTTAAATAAGCCTCAACATTGGGTTTTTGTGCCCGGAGAGGGAGTCGAACCCTCACGACTTTCGTCACAGGATTTTAAGTCCTGCGTGTATGCCATTTCACCACCCGGGCATTTTCATTCAAAACAAATTGTTAGACGTACAGTTTTCTAGTATGCTCCCGCCGAAGGCGGGACTAACTTGCAGTAGTTACTCGCGAACAAAGCTCGCAAACTGCAAGTTGAGCATTTCACCACCCGGGCGGTAAAATGATTATATCAACTACTTACGGCTTATGGTATAGATGTATGGAAAATATATGAATACTGCAGCACTATCTTCATCCAGGTTTTTTTGGAGATCAAGGTAATATTTTAATCGATCTTTTTGATCAAAACTTTCCCGTCGTCCATCTTCCAGCAGTTTATCTACTTTGAGATTGCGATAACCGGTAAGCGATGAGAGATTCTGTGTGGAGTGCCAGTAATAATATTGATCAGGATCTTCAGGTATTTTTAAAAAAGCAAGCATAAGGTCAAAGTTTTTCGTATTTGAGAACGAAGTAATATTAAGATTTGTTGGTAGTCCAATTTCATTAAGATTTTCGTTTATGACACTTGCAATATCAAGATAATCATAAAACGTATTGAAATTTAGTTTTGCCGAGTCAGTTGCCTCCCGGTATTTTTTAACGATTTTTTTTGCCAGGTCAGGGTCATAAACCGGGTCTTTCAAATCTTCATTGTAAGCCCAAGAACCTGGAGGTATTGAGCTTTTAGCTGTTACGCCTAGTTCCTTAAAAACAGTTTGATCCATGCTCATTTTGACTGCAGAGCGTATTTCTTTCTCTGCAAAAAAAGGATTTTTGTAATTAAAAAATAAAGTGAGAAGATTGGAATAATCAATAGTTTTCTCAACATTGGTATTTTTCCATGTAGTAAAAACATCAGCTAAGTTTTTCTTGGTCACAGACATCTGGTTTATTTGTCCAAGTTTATAGGCATTTATCATCTGAGACTCATTTGGAAAGAATTTATATACTAAACGGGGCAGGTCTTTTTTATTTGGAGAGAGATTTATCTCTGTTATCGTATCTGATTTATATTTTATTCGATCTACCTTA